>NZ_JAAKDT010000028.1 GCF_011038785.1 Parabacteroides sp. ZJ-118 | reverse complement strand
TATTGGGCAGGTACCCGAAACTGATCTTTATCTATAAGATTAACAAGAACTACCTGCATTGTCCCATCTATATTGAGTAATTGGGGATCCTCGTAGTTGCGAAGAAGAGAAATCGATACTAATTATCTACTACAGATATGTTTTGGAACACTTAGAACCGCAATTTTCAGCATTTTTATGTCACTATTCAAATAAATTTGCTAAGTTTGCAGCAATTCTGGGGATTTAGATACTCTGGAAGGACATATTAACGAAAGGTGTTATTGAGATTATCTTCTGTTATCAAATCTCGCAAATTTGTATAATTGGAATGAAGATGATAGCAGTAGCACCACACTTTTTGACATATACCTACCTTATATGCATAAGGCTCTTAGATATTGTCAATATTGGTGTGGGTTGCTATTGTTTTATCCGTACCAAAGGCAATGCGAGAAGCCAAAGAAACAGGATAAAACTAATATAGTTCCCACACCTTATTTTATTAATCTACTTTCTTCGGGGAATTTGGAAAGCATATATAGATCGTTAATTAATGAAAACATTTAGATTAATCGGAATGGCTTTGTTGGCTGTGGTAATGTGTGTGAACTTTATTTCTTGTAGTGATGATGATGAAACAAAAGATGATATTGGTATTTTAACCAACACTCGAAAATTGGTGGAAATCAAAATAAAAGAAGATGATGGAGACATTGAAGCGATTAAATTTGAATACGATAGTAAAGGAAGAGTTATTTCTACTTATGAGATTAAAGAAAATGGAGAAACTCTTTACCACACCAACTACTCTTGGGGTGATGGTAACCTTATCGCGATGGGAGAGGATGGTACAGTAAAGCATGTTTTTGCAAACAAGCATGTCAAGACCTCTTCTTTTAACTACTCTTCCACCTCTTCTTGTACCTATGAATACAATGATTCCGGTCTATTGACACTGTTGAGGCAGAATTCATTCTTTTGGAAAGAGGGACAGTTGACAAATTTGCAATCATCGTCTGAAACATATAAATACGTATATAGTGGAAAGACATGTAAAGGGTGGTGCCCCGTTGCGCACAATGAAGTTTGGGAGAGGGTCGCAGGCTACGAAGAGGGTTGGATATTTTATGCTCATCCTGAGTTAGTAGGCATAAATACTAATCAATTGCCTGATAAACAATATCGCGAAACTTTTGAAGGTGAAGGTGTCACTAATTTTACATATACATTTGATGATGATGGCTATGTGAAAAGCTGTACTGTGGGAGATACATATAGAGTTCCTCCTTATAATGAAACGGAAACAATAGTTTATACTTTCACATGGGAATAGCCATTTGAGACTATGACTAACAACAAAAGCCAACCTACCCAATTATGGGCAAGTTGGTTTTCTGATTCCGTAATCACGTTATTTGGTCGCTCGGCGAGTTGTGAGAGTCGCAGGGGATATTCGCCTGTTCTCGCCCCAATTTCGATCTGTGTAAGATACCGCGGTGTGCCGAAACGCCCCGGTTTACGGAAGCAGGTGAAATGCTTCTGATGAAAAAGATGTGGAAGAAGAGGGTTTATCCTAAAAAAGGTGCGCAACAATGGAAATAATGGAATATCTTTGCCATGTGCCGTGCCGGACGGCGAGACCGGATTCCTGCTGCCCCATCCTACCGAGATGTCAAGCGGAACAGTATGGAATGGGAGAAAGCGTAAACCTCTCCGGCATGGCCGCAAGAAAGGTGTAAACCAATTCAACTAACTATTTTAACAACAGAACAATGAGTAATCAAACGAAAGAAAACGTCTTATTTATCTCCGGCATAGACACGAACGTCGGAAAGACCGTGGCCACCGGTATGATCGCCAAGGCTTTGGCGAAAGCCGGAAAGAGAGTGATCACCCAGAAGATGATACAGACCGGATGCGAGAACGTATCGGAGGATATCGAGGCACACCGCCAAATCCAAGGAATCCCCTTTACCGACGAGGATGCGCAAGGGCTGACTTGCCCTTATATCTTCACCTATCCCTGCTCTCCGCATATGGCGGCGGCGAAAGATGGAAGACGTATCGATTTAGACACGATCACCCAAGCCACCCGGCGATTGCGAGAGACCTATGAGTATGTACTACTGGAAGGAGCCGGAGGCCTAATGGTTCCGAACGACATGGAATCCCTTACGATCGATTATGTGAAGGAACAGGCGTATCCCTTGATACTAGTCACGTCCGGCAAGCTGGGAAGTATCAATCATACTTTGCTTAGCTTGTACGCTTGCGAGCGGTACGGCATCGAGGTAAAAGCCATTGTCTACAACCAATATCCGAGCATCGACCCATTGATCGAGGCGAATACCTTGGAGTATCTGAAGGCCAAATTCCCGGAGACCCCCTTAATCCTCCTTCCGGAAATGACAAGGGGAAGCGAGGAACTCCCTGATATTCGACCGTTGCTTTAACGCCCCATCAAGCCGGATCAGGGAATAGATCCAGTATTTTCTGATCCGCTTTTCTCCGGATCTCCGGCGTGACGCAATCCTTTACCATTTTCAGTACAAAAGTCATTACCGCCACATCGTCCGTGAAGCCGATAAGGGGCAATAGGCTCTCCGGGATCAAGTCGAAAGGCAGTATAAAGTACCCTAAAGCCCCGACTATATAAGCCTTATGTTGAAGTGGCACCTCTCCATCCTGCAATATATAATACAGCGTGAAGACAGGACGCAATACCGTCGCCCCCACTTTCTTCGCTACTCGCTCTATCTTCTTCCAGAAGCTCTTCTCCGAGAAATAAGTCCCATATCTTTGTATCTCATGTACTTCCTCGAAAGGGACATCCTCTATCTTTCTTGTGTCCATAAACGAATCCTATTCAATCAGCTTTTACAAAGATAACAAGTAGCGTAGAAAAATTACACATCAAAATGAAGAAATAACACACATTCTTTAATCTACAACATTTTTAATCCCGCGAAACCTCAACGATCTACAAATGCAATTGTAAACCGATAGAAACCGGATGTACTTTCGGGCCTTTGCCATTTTCAAAGAGATCGATCGGCGAATACTTGGCGTACAGGCCGATCCAGTCCCAACCGGCTTGAAATAAGAAATCCAAGGTTACCGGACGGATATTCATGCCAGAGTCCATCTTCTCCTTATGTTTCTTACCGGAAGCATCATCATAAACGATCTTCGAGGATGAGCAAGTCTTGACCACACCGACTACACCCGCGGACAAAAAGAATTCACTCGAACGCTTTTTAGGCTGCCATTCCAACAACAACGGAAGAGTCAGACTCGTGATATTCAACTTACTCGCTTTCAACGTAACACCCTCAGGAGCCGGACGCAAAGCCGTAACACCGTCTATCTCCTTGAAATACTCATTCGTATCTATGCGGTAACGGCTCCAACGCATGCCGGCACCGATCACCACCGCCCAACGATACCGGGAGAACGGGAACGCTTTTTCCAATACATTCAAATTATATTCCAATGAGTTCCCACTACGAAGGGAGACTCCGTCTACATCATTTACATGCAAACTCCCATCCGCGAAGTTCGCGAAGCCCATTCCAAAACCGGCCCAATGCGGATTGAGGTCTTTATCCCAAGTAGGCACGGGGATATGAATAGACTTCACGTGTTTACGGCGCTCATAGCTTTGTCCGTTCCGGTAATGTCCTTCGAAGATCAACTCGTCATCCACGGAATCTCCATCCTCATCTACCTCATACACCCTGACTTTCACGCGATCGCCATTATCTTTCACCTCAATACGCTTTTTCTCAAGGGTGATAATCGTATCCCTTGTCAAAGACTCAACCTCAGCGGCCATCAACCCTATTGCCGGGAAGCAAGCCATTAAGACCAAAAGCATTCTTTTCATCTTTCTATCTGTTTTGTTTGTTTATAAATCTTTCTTCGTAAATAATAGCGTGATCAAATCATCACTATCCAAATCTCCCTCGATGTACACCAAGGTTATTACCCCCTTCTTACTGACTTTAAAAAGGACAAAGCGGTTGATATCAGCTTCCACCCCCTTCAACTGGTAATAAGCGGAGACTACCCCTCCATCGTCTGTCACCTCCTTGATCTTCCGAGCCCCTTTTTGGTCCGCTTCCAGACATTGACGGGTAAACCGCAGGGCTTCCGGATCATTCTTGATCGTAATACTCTTGTAATGAGTCATGCCATACGTCTCCAACATCTCGTTGGACAACTCCACCATCGTGACATTACGTTTTTTGCCGTATCGTTGAAAGACTTCCTGAATCCTCAAGTCTCTCTGTGCCTCGGCAGCCGAGACTCCACAAGGCATTAGGCAAAATACCGCCACCAGCAGCCATAACATGTATTTGAACCGTCTCATATTCACAGTGTTTTTATTATTCATTATCATCAAATAAAGAACGAAGCTCGTCCAGTTGGTTATCTATAAGCACACGGTCGGTCTCGTCACGATCCGCTTCCGGGAAATACTCGCCGGCAGGAGTGGCCACCTCCTGCAAAGCTTCCATCGCCATGGAACGGACTTTATGAATATCCGTATAACAACGACCGTTTATAACGACATAATTATCCGAGCAAAAACAGGGATCTACCGGATTCAACAGGTGATTAAGCCCCAAAAGCAGCAAGAAACCGGCGGCGATACCGGATACCAGATACAATACGGATCGTAAGGTGAACGCCTTCTTCTCCTCCACCTCTTCCGCATCCGGCATAGAAAGGATATCCTCATCAATCGGGATCAATGCCTCATCCGGCTGTCGCTTTTTCCGACTCTCTCTCTCCAAATAGGCAAACATAGGCGTATAGACCGCCCATCTGTCCGGGACATTCCCCGAAGTAAAGAAGGCTCGAAGTTCCCGCTCCTCTTCCGAAGAGGTCTCTCCTTCAAAATATCGGTTTAATAACTCGTCTATGTCCATTTTTCTTGCTTATTTAATTGTAAAAACTGTTCCCGTATCTTTTTCCGAGCCCTTGAGAGATTCACCCGGACATTCTCGACCGGTGTAGCCGTAATCTCCGCGATCTCGGCTAACTCATAGCCCTCCACATCCTTCATCCGAATAATGGTTTGCTGCAAAGTGGGCAACTGGGCGATCAAGCGTCGTATGCACTCGACGGCATCCCTTTGCTCCAGTCGTTCGTCTGGGCTGACCACGTCCGATACCAATGTAACGCTCTCCAACTCCGATCCCTGCGGCTTTCGCGACTTTATCTTATCCAATGAGAGATTTTTCGTGACCTGCATAGCCAGCGCCTCCACACTCTGGTAGGCATCCAGTTTTTCCCGGATATACCAAAGCTTTATGAATGCCTCTTGCACCACATCCTCAGCTTCGGCTGTGTCCTCAACCAGTCTCCGGGAGAATTTCAACATCTTCTGCCGGAGGGGTAGTACGGTTTTTTTAAACGTCTCAAGTTCCATTTCTATAATCAAGACGACAAAGGATGAAAAACATATCATGGAGAATTAACTTATTTGGAAAAAGCTTTATCCGCCACCCGCTTATTTGTAATGGAAGACTTAGAATGTTACAGTTAGCTTTGTGAGACTAACAAGCGAGTCTATGAATCGAGCTGGGGCAAGGAGAGCGAGATAGAACGATTCTTCACAGTGATACCGCAAAGCCGGTTGCGGTACTACCTTATGAACTATCGGAATGGATGGATCAGGAAAGAATTACTGAAAATGATATTTCTGCCACGTATAGACTTTCGGCTCGCTGAGGTACGGCGCTATTTTCTCGCGAGCCTCTTGGCTCAGGTATTGAGGAGTCGTATAAATGGCGGTCAAAGTCTGATCGTCCGGACTCAATCGATATTGAATTAAATCCATATCCAAATGTGAGACGGCCTCTTGATAGGCTTCGTCTTTCTTATCCATTCCTTGCTTGATGTACCAATCGGATGTTGGCCGCGTGAACAGATCGGATGTTTCCAAAGGCTCCCAATCGGTCGTAAAAAACTCGATGCGGCTATCCGGAACCGGGCCGTTTACCGTAGAGATCATACAAACCACGTAGGTATTGTTCACTAAAGGGAGTAATTTCATCTCTACCGTGCTACGCTCCGTAGTCTGTAGCAAAAGGTAATCGTTCGTTAGCTTTTGCAAGGTAGAGAAGCCATTCATCGTATTTTTCAGCCGGGATTCTTTTCCCGAAGTATAAAGATCCACCAAATCCTTTCGCCAAGCGTGCTCCAATTGAGGGATGTATTGGTCCGGCATCGCCGTGAACACATTTGCCATATCCTGCGCGTTCATTCCCAACGCGAAGACACAGATCAACAACGTAACTATAACTCGTCTCATTCTCTAATTTTCTATTTCGCCCCCAAATATAGGAATATCATTCCTAACAACACAAGGGATAAATCGATCAACTTGTTCTTTAAGTTTTTTTCATGGAAGAATCCGGAAAAGTTCCTCCGGATAGGTAACATCTACCAAGAAGAGGGCGTGTCCCGGCACGGAGGTTCCGGCCTTGCAACGATCCTTTGCCTCAATCACGTCTCGGAAGCCGTCTATCGTCAAACGTCCTTTTCCTACTTCCAGTAAAGTACCCACGATCGCACGTACCATATTGCGCAAGAAACGGTCGGCACGGATCGTAAACACCCAGACCTCCCCTTCTTGCGTCCAACCCGCATGTTGGATCTGGCAATTATTCGTCTTTACATCCGTATGCAACTTACTGAAACTCGTAAAATCAATATAATCGAATAAAACCTTACACGCCTCGTTCATCGCTTCGAAATCCAGACGACCGGGAATCTTATAGACCAACTCATAATTAAACGGGTCTTTCTTTGTCGTGATATAATACTTATAGGTCCGTGAAGTGGCGTCGAAACGAGCATGCGCTTCCGGTACGACCGGCACGATCTTATAGACCGCGATATCCTTCGGTAGAAGCCTATTTAATTTCTCCGTGAGGAAAGCCAAATCCTCAATCGGTTCCTCCCAATCAAAGTGGGCGATCATTAAGCGGGCATGCACCCCGGAATCGGTACGGCCAGCCCCCACGATAGGCACAGGCTTACGCATCAAGATGGCTAAGGCCTCCTCCACCGATTGCTGCACCGTCATACCATTCGGCTGGATCTGCCAACCTTGAAAATTCTTTCCGTTATATCCCAGATATATAAAATATCGTCTCACGCTTATACGCTTTGTTTTATCTTTTTTCTAAAATGCGGCACAAAGGTACAGAAATCCGGCCAAGCCATTGCCCGAATGGACTAAAAAGTTTAACTTCGCGCTTCCGGTAACTTCACATCAAAACGATCTAACATGTTTGAGACATTACTTCAGTCTTCTTATTTTGCCCTGTTTCTGATCATAGCATTTGGATTCATGCTAGGCCGGATACAGATCAAGGGCCTTTCGCTAGACGTATCGGCAGTTATTTTCATCGCCTTGCTATTCGGCCATTTCGGGGTTATCATACCGAAGGAATTAGGAAATATGGGGCTGGTATTATTTATCTTCACCATTGGTATCCAGGCGGGTCCCGGATTTTTCGATTCCTTCCGTTCCAAAGGCAAGACGCTCATTATCCTGACGTTATTAATTGTCGGTTCGGCATGCCTGACAGGCGTCTTATTCAAGTATATCTTGGATATCGATACCCCGAGTATCGTCGGTCTGATCGCCGGGGCATTGACGAGTACGCCCGGTTTGGCGGTAGCGATCGACTCCACGCAATCCTCCGCCGCATCCATCGCCTATGGTATCGCTTATCCGTTCGGCGTAATCGGCGTGATCCTTTTCGTGAAACTATTGCCCAAGATGCTTCGCAAGGATCTGATAACTGAGGCTAAAACACTGGAAGTCCAACGGAAAAGCCAATATCCCACGTTACATACCGCCGCGTTTAAAATCACGAATAAAAATATCTGCGGAAAGAGTTTGGCACAATTGCAGGTACGGGCCATGACCGGGGCGGTAGTCTCCCGTATCAAGCACGATAATCTCATTTCTATGCCGACTCCCCATACCACGCTTCACGAGGGTGATTTATTGAAGGCCGTGGGTAATGACAAGGCCCTGGAGCAACTGACATTATTGTTGGGAGAGCGTATCGAGGGCGATTTGCCGTTAAGTGGCGGACAGACTTTGCAATCCTTGTTACTGACCAATAAGGGCATTATCAATAAATCGCTGGGACATTTAAATTTACAAGGAACTTTCGGCTGTACGGTAACCCGTGTACGCCGAAGCGGAATCGACCTTTCCCCGGAGCCTAATTTAGTGTTGAAGTTTGGAGATAAATTGATGGTCGCCGGCGAGAAAGAAAGCGTAAACGAACTCGCCCAATTCATCGGCAATGATGAGAAACGTCTTTCGGATACGGACTTTCTCCCGATCGCCATGGGTATCGTATTAGGCGTATTGTTTGGGAAATTAAATATATCCTTCTCGGATTCCTTCTCATTCTCTCCGGGACTGACCGGCGGTATCCTTATCGTTGCCTTGGTATTAAGCGCCATCGGGAAAACAGGCCCGATCATCTGGTCTATGTCCGGTTCCGCCAATAACTTACTTCGCCAATTGGGATTATTGCTATTCCTCTCCGAGGTAGGGACATCGGCCGGTGTAAACCTAGTTTCCACTTTCCAATCGAGCGGTTTAACTTTATTCGGAGTCGGTATCGCTATAACGATAATCCCTATGATCGTAGCTGTGTCAGCCGGATATTATTTCTTTAAGATCAACATTCTTGATTTAGTCGGGACAATCGCCGGCGGTATGACCAGTACTCCGGGACTTGCCGCCGCGGATTCCATGACAGACAGCCCGGCCCCAAGCGTGGCTTACGCGACAGTTTATCCGATAGCGATGGTATTCCTGATCTTGTTTATACAGATGATAGCGAATTTGATTGTTTAAATCTTTATTTACTGAAAAGCAGAATTATGAAAAGAAGGAACCTGAAAAAAACCGCGGCTTTATTCCTCTTCAGTGCAGGAGTAAATTGTATGGCCGCGCAAGACATCGTACCTGTCCATGAGTTTGACATCGATGTACAGAAAATAGGTTCGCCTATCCAGTCAACCATGTATGGAATCTTCTTCGAGGATATCAATTTCGGGGCAGATGGAGGATTGTACGCGGAGCTAATCAAGAACCGCTCCTTCGAGTTTGAGAATCCATGGGGAGGTTGGGAACCTTTCGGCGATGTAAGTATAGTTGAAAAGAATCCCTGTTTCGACAAGAACCCCCATTACGCGCGCCTGACTTATGCCGGGCAAATCACCGGAACCGGTCTGGAGAACGAAGGCTTCAAAGGTATCGGTATAAAGGCTGATGAAAATTACGACTTTTCCTTATATGCCCGTACCGAGACCCATAACCCGATCAAATTACGTATCGAATTGGTAAATAGAGACAACGATATTTATGAGACACGGCACCTGGAGATAACCGGAAAAGACTGGAAGAAATATTCCGTTATCTTGTCTCCCAAAGCTACCGAGGCTCAATCACGCCTACGCATCACGATGGAAACGGCAGGCACCTTGGACCTGGAACATATCTCCCTTTTTCCGGAAAAGACATTCAACAATCGCACGAACGGCCTACGCCGCGATCTGGCACAAGCGTTGAAAGATCTAAAGCCGGGTTTTTTTCGTTTCCCGGGGGGATGTATCGTTGAAGGGACAACCATCGCCACACGCTACCAATGGAAAAACACGGTAGGCCCCGTAGAAAACCGGCCGATCAATATCAACCGGTGGAATTATACATTTCCTTACAAGAAATTCCCTGACTATTATCAATCTTACGGTTTGGGATTCTTTGAGTATTTCCAATTAAGCGAAGATATCGGAGCCGAGCCCCTGCCCGTATTGAATTGCGGACTGTCATGCCAGTTTGAGAATGAGGGGATGGACCAACATGTACCGGTAGATAAATTACAACCCTATATAGACGATGCCTTGGACTTAATCGAATTCGCCAATGGCCCGGTTACCTCCCAATGGGGCAAAGTACGTGCAGATATGGGGCATCCGGCTTCTTTTAACCTGAAATTTATCGCTATCGGTAACGAGCAATGGGGACCGTTATATCCCGAACGCCTCGAACCGTTCGTGAAAGCCATCCGAGCCAGATATCCGGAGATCAAAATCATCGGCAGCTCCGGACCTAACTCGGAAGGAAAAGATTTCGAATATCTATGGCCGGAGATGAAACGCTTAAAGGTAGATCTGGTGGATGAACATTTCTATCGCTCGCCGGAATGGTTCCTAAATAGTGCCAAACGATATGATTCGTATGATCGGCAAGGCCCCAAAGTATTCGCCGGAGAATATGCTTGCCACCCGACTAACCGGGAGAACAGCTTCCTGGCCGCGTTATGCGAGGCTGCGTTTATGACCGGTCTCGAGCGGAATGCCGACGTGGTCGAATTATGCACATACGCCCCTTTACTCGCACACGTCGATGCGTGGCAATGGCGTCCGGACTTAATCTGGTTCGACAACCTAGACATCGTGAGAACGCCCAACTACTATGTACAACAATTATACGGGCACAATGCCGGAACAAACGTACTGCCCCTGACGATGAACAAGGAAGCCGTTACCGGGCAAAGTGAGCTATTCGCTACAGCCGCTTTCGACAAAGGCACAAACGAGCTCATCATCAAAATCGTCAATACCGGCATCCAGAGCAAACAGATCAAGTTAAGCCTAAACGGAATCTCATCCGGAAGGCATAAAGGAAAGTTGACAGTCTTACATGCCTCAGACTTAGAAGCGAAGAATACATTGGGCAAACCGGAAACAGTCAGGCCCATTGAATCAGCGGTGGAACTGGAGGCTCCCGTTGCTGAAGTCTCCGTCCAACCATTGAGTTTCTTCGTCTATCGGATATCGTTATAACCGACCATACATACGCAAGTCATGAATATTGAAGAATTTAGAGACTATTGCCTTTCGCTGAAGGGTGTCTATGAAAAGATGCCCTTTACAAATATCCCGGATAAATATAGCCGGGACATTCTTTGCTTTTATGTAGGAAGTAAATGGTTTTGCTTCGTGAATATCGAAGTATTTGATTTTTGTTGTATTAAATGCGACCCCAATGAGTCGGGAGAGTTACGGGCTCGATACTCCGGCATAACACCCGGTTGGCATATGAACAAAAAGTACTGGATTAGTGTTCACTTTAATCAAGATGTACCCGACAACAAGATCAAAGAGCTTGTAAAACAATCCTACGATATCGTATATCAATCTCTTCCTAAAAAGGAAAAGGATACGCTGCTCAAGAACTTCAGTAATTTATCCGCGTCAAAAAGCGTTGAGCCCGCGAGGAAAGGCAAAAAAGATTAACAATGACTCCCCCCTAACCGCAAGGAAGGCCATCCCGTTCCCGAGATGGCCTTCTTTTATAGAAACAGAGATTTATGTTCCGATTACAACTTGTCGTTAGAACCAAGAACGTTGATGATCTTGTGTTTGTAAAGTTTCTCCATGTTATCACGAGCCGGGCCCAGATATTTGCGAGGATCGAACTCAGCCGGTTTCTCAACGAAAGTCTTGCGGATAGCGGCAGTCATCGCCAAGCGAGAGTCTGAGTCGATATTGATCTTACATACAGAAGACTCAGCTGCCTTACGCAACCACTCTTCAGGAATACCGATAGCCGCCTTCAAAGCGCCACCATATTGGTTGATAGTCTCAACCTCTTCCTGAGGAACAGAAGAAGAACCGTGAAGAACGATGGGGAATCCCGGAAGTTTCTCCATAACAGCGTCCAGAACGTCGAATGCCAATGGAGGAGGAACCATCTTGCCTGTAACCGGGTCGATCGTACATTGCGCCGGAGTGAACTTATAAGCGCCGTGAGAGGTACCGATCGAGATAGCCAAAGAATCGCAGCCCGTACGAGTAGCGAAGTCGATAACTTCCTCAGGATTGGTATACGTGTGATGGTCTGAGGAAACCTCATCCTCAACACCTGCCAATACACCCAGCTCGCCTTCCACAGTTACATCGAACTGATGGGCGTACTCAACAACTTTCTTCGTCAAGGCGATGTTCTCCTCGTAAGGAAGGTGAGAACCGTCGATCATTACGGAAGAGAAGCCGGAGTCGATACAGCTCTTGCAAGTCTCAAACGTATCGCCATGGTCTAAGTGAAGAACGATCTGAGGATTCGGGCAACCCAATTCCTTAGCATATTCAACGGCACCCTGTGCCATGTAACGAAGCAAAGTAGCGTTTGCGTACTGGCGAGCGCCCTTGGAAACTTGCAAAATAACCGGAGATTTCGTCTCTACAGCAGCCTTGATGATAGCCTGCATCTGCTCCATGTTATTGAAGTTGAAAGCAGGGATAGCATACCCGCCCTTGATAGCCTTGGCAAACATTTCCTTTGTGTTCACCAAGCCCAAATCTTTGTAATTTACCATAGTCGTTATTATGTTATTACGTTAATGATTAAAAACTTGCGCAAAGATAATCAAGATTCACGACAAACGACGCTTCAAAGCATATAAAATAACACAAAATCAACGCGCTTGAAAAAAATAATACGATTTTGTTTGTTTGTTTGTGGCAAACCCTTACCTTTGCAAGCCAAAATACCGGTTACCCAATATATACAGAGTATAAATTAAAATAGATAATAAAACAATGAAAAAAGGTATTCATCCTGGAAACTATCGTCCTGTAGTATTTAAGGACATGTCAAACGATGATGTATTCATCACTCGTTCTACCATTAGCGCGAAAGAGACGATCGAGATTGACGGCGTAACTTATCCGTTGGTAAAGGTCGAGATCTCCAACACGTCTCACCCGTTCTACACCGGTAAGGCCAAGCTGGTCGATACAGCCGGACGCGTTGATAAGTTCATGAGCCGTTATGGTAACCGTAACAAGAAGTAAGCATTCTCTCTTTAAGAAATAAAAAAAGGTCGCGATGTGTGTCGTGGCCTTTTTTTGTATCTTCGCGGGAGTTAACGTAACGAAATATCATGGCAAAAACGAACGAACAATTACTAAACATCTTGGATCGATTCCAGTTGGACGAGAAAGTAGTTTCCGCCGAACCATTCGGAAACGGACACATTAATGATACATTGAAGGTGACCAACGAGAAGGGGGAGATCAAATACGTGCTGCAGCGTATCAACCATTTGATCTTCACCAATGTGGAGATGCTGCAAAATAACATCCATGTGGTTACCACCCATATCCGCAGGAAGCTGGAGGAAAGAGGGGAAACGGATATCGACCGTAAGGTACTGACCTTCCTGCCGACTAAAGACGGGAAAAAATATTATTTCGACGGAGATAGCTATTGGCGGGTATGCCTGTTCATCCCTCGCAGCAAAAGCTATGAGGAGGTGACCCCTGCGCTTTCTTATGAGGCCGGCAAGGCGTTCGGTGATTTCCAGACCCTGTTGTCCGATATACCCGAGGGTACGCTGGGCGAGACCATCCCGGATTTCCACAATATGGAGTTTCGCCTGCGACAATTCCATGAGGCTGTAGCCGCCAATCCGGCAGGCCGGTTGGAAGAGGTGAAAGATTTGGTCGAGGAGATCGAGAAACGGGCCGAGGCGATGTGCGTCCAAGAGCGCCTATACCGGGAAGGTCGATTGAAGAAACGCACGAACCACTGCGATACGAAAGTAAATAATATGATGTTCGACGCTGACAGCGGCAAGGTGCTTTGCGTGATCGACCTGGATACCGTCATGCCGGGCTTCGTCCTTTCCGATATCGGCGACTTTATCCGAACCGGGGCCAATACGGGCGCCGAGGACGATGAGAACCTGGATAACGTAAACGTCGATATGGAAATCTTCAAAGCCTATACCCGCGGATACATGGAAAAGGCCAAGGCGTTCTTGACGCCTACCGAGATCAAGTTGCTGCCTTACGGCGGCCGTCTGTTGACTTATATGCAGACCGTCCGGTTCTTAACCGATTATATCAACGGCGATACCTATTACAAGATCCATAGCCCGAAACATAACTTGATCCGTACGAAAGCCCAGTTCAAGCTGCTTCAAAGCCTGGAAGCCCACGCGGGGGAGATGGATGAGTTCATGAATCAATGGTTATGATATAAAGCGACCGAGGGAACGGGGAAACGTTCAAGCGAACCAAATCTTAAACCTTGTCAATCCATCCGGATAAGAGCGAAGAGAGAATCGGCAACCCTGTTTTAACAGCACTTCACGGACAAAGATCAGGCCGATGCCCTGCCCGTTCGGTTTCGTGGAGAAGAACGGGCTGAACAGCTTCGTCTCCGTTTCCTTGTCGATGCCCTTGCCCGTATCGGCGATCTCCAGGCAGGTGGGACGCACGGTCGTCCGGATATAGATCTTCCCATCCCGATCGATGGATTCGGCGGCATTCTTGATTATATTGACCAAGACCTGCTCGAACAGGGAACTATCCAAGTTCACGACCGGGGATTCCTCGCTCAGATCCATGACGATCTCGATATCCCGGTTCCGGCAGACCGTCTCCATAAAGCGTTTGCAGGCGAACACCACTTGGTTCAACTCGCATGGACGGCTTTGAGGTTCGGGTATACGCACCACGTCGGCGAAATGGGTGATAAACCGGCTCATGCTATAGCAGCGTTCCATGGAGACCCGCAAGACCTCGCGGACCTCCTCCATACCCTCCATCCCGCCGAAAGCGGATTCCAGCGTATCCAAGGTAGAGGTGATACCCGCGGTCGTATTATTCACCTCATGAGAGATCATGCGTATCACCTTCTCGTACGCTTTCTTCTCGGCCTTGAACACCTCTTGGGTCAATGTCTCTATCAAATAAAACGGGTGGTGAAAGCCGCGGTCCACGAATGAGGAATGCGTACATTTGTAAATGGTGGCGTCGTTCAGCCGGACGGTCTGCGCCTGATACATCGGGAGCCGCACCAATTCTTCCGCCAAGGGAGAATCCAGCTGGAGAAAACGTTTCCCCACCAGATCCTCCGGGCTTCGCGCGCCAAACAATTTGCAGGCGGCCGGGTTCACGGACAGGATCTCCTCGTCCAGGTTCAAGATGATCACTCCCATCGGGGAGGCGTTGACCAGCAGGTCCAGGAAATGATTCTGTTCCCGGAGGCGCAAACGCTCATTCTTCAACTGCTCCATCATTTTGTTAAACACGTCGACCACCCGGTCCGCCTCCGCTTGCCCGACCTTTCCCAGGCGGGAACCAAAGTCTTGCTCCCTCAATAGCTCCATGCCGTTGCCGATGATATGCAAGGGCTTCATGATACGGCGGTAAAAGGCAAACAAATAGATGACCGTAAGCAAGACCAAGGCCTCTACCGCGAAAAACATCCGGAGGGAAGAGGTATAGAAGACCCAGTAAGTCACCACCGCCCATAGCGTCAGCAGCAGCGTCGTCAATATCCAGAACAGTCCTTTCAGCCTCATCCCTGCCTCTTCTTATTTATCGACCGGGATTCCGTATTTCTCCAGCCTCCGGTACAACGCGGCGCGGCTGATCCCCAGCGCCGCGGCTACACGCGACAAGTTACCCCCATGCGCCTCCAGGGCGCGTAAGATGGTTCGTTTCTCCAGTTCATCCAAGGTGAGGCCCTCCAAAGAGGGCGGGATCGCCGGTCCGGGGGCAGACGTATCCATGCGATGCGCCTCGAAGTCGGCGGCATCCAGAAACCTCTTGCCCGATACGAGGATCGTCCGCTCCACCAAGTTCTTCAACTCGCGGATATTGCCGGGGAAAGGGAGACGGCTCAAATAGGTCCGGGCATCCGAAGAGAACTCAACCCGCGCGAGCCCGTTGATCTCCGATTGCCTGTCCGCGAAATACCGGGCCAGCGACGGGATATCCTCCCTTCGCTCGCGCAGGGCGGGCAGATGCACCGTGATCAGATTGATCCGGTAAAACAGATCCTCGCGGAACGTGCGGTCCGCCACCATCGCGCGTAAATCCCGGTTCGTGGCGCTCACGACCCGTACATCCACCTTCCGGGGGCGGCTATCCCCCAAGACCTCAAAGGTCTGGTCTTGCAGCACCCGAAGCAGCTTTACCTGGCAGGAGAGTTCCAGATCGCCGATCTCATCCAAGAAGACGGTACCTTTGTCCGCCATCTCGAAACGTCCTGTCCGATCCATGTACGCGTCCGTGAAGGCCCCCTTCCTGTGCCCGAACATCTCGCTCTCGAAAAGGCTCTGGGAAAGTCCGCCCAGGTTTACCTTCACGAAAGCCTCTCCCGACCGGGGACTGTTCGCGTGGATCGCTTCCGCGACCAGCTCCTTACCCGTGCCGCTCTCGCCGGTAATCAAGACCGAGGCGTTTGTCGGGGCGATACGCGAGACCGTCCCCAGCACCTCCATCAAAGCGGCGCTCTGCCCCACGATCTTGTCAAAATGGAATTTGCGGTCGGCATCCGAACGGTTCAAGGGCGCGTTTGCCTCCCGCCTCTGCTCGCTCAGTTCCAAGGCGGTCCGGATCGACTTCAACAGCACCAGGTTATTCCAAGGCTTCGTGATGAAATCGAAGGCGCCGGCCCGCATCCCCTGCACGGCCAGGGCGATCGATCCCCAGGCGGTCATCAGGATCACGGGGATATCGGGGCGGAAGATCTTCACCTGCCTCAACAATTGGATCCCCTCCTCGCCCGCGGTGGTCCGCGTGAAGTTCATATCCATCAGGATCAGCTCCGGCGCCGCGGCGCGGACCACCGCCAGGGCCTCCCTCGGCCCCGGGACCGCCTCCGGCCGGAAGCCCGCGCGTTTGAGCAGGAACGTAAGCGAGGAACGGACCGCCGCGTCGTCATCGATTATCAGTATCATATAACCTCTCTCCATTTATCGTTTCACGATTTCCTCGAAATCGGCGTCTAATGTACGATTATTCAAGAAATCATACAACGTTACGCTACGGATGTCGTAAAAATAACGCCAATAGTAATAGAGCTCCCGGATATGCTTTTGCCTCGCGTCGTCCTTCGAGCTCTGGGCGTCGTTCAGGTCCAGGATATCGATCTTCCCGATCATGAAGGTCTCGATCGAGGCCCGGTAGCGCTTCTCCGCCAACGCGTCCACCTCGGCGGCTATCTCCAATTGCGCGGCTTGGTTATTGAATCGCTCCACCAAGAGGAAGATATCTTGGTTAAAGTCCATCTGCTCCCGGCGGATCTTGGAAAGCACGACATCCCGGTTCGACTCGGCTACTTTCACCTTCCCTTTCCGTTTCCCCCAGTCCAGGAGAGGGATCGAAAGCCCGACCTCCACGATCTGGTTGTCTTTCAACGGGTGGTAGGCGCCTCGCGCGGAGGGGCCCTTGCCGGTATACCCCACGGAGGCGAACAGGTTCACGCTGCGGCGGTTTCCCTTGGCGGTCGCCACCTCCTGGTCCGCTTCCAACCGGCGGCGCGCGATATTCTTGGAGAACGAGTTGTTCTCCAGGGCCTTCTCCAACACCGCCCGGTAATCCATACGGATCCCTTCCAGCGCCTCGGGAAGGACCGGCTCGATCACCTCCCGCTCGCTCATCCCCAGGAAGGAGCGGAGCTTGAACATCATCGCGTTGTAATCGGACTGAGCCTCGGTCAGCTTGCCTTTCGCCTGCAGGGCCGACTGCCTCAGGCGCATCAGCTCGCTCTCCGAGATGTGCCCGATCGCGCGCTTCGCGACCGCTATGTCGTAGAGCTTGCGGGCGTTCAGCAGGTTCTGGCGGCAGATGTCGCGGCGATCCTCCGCCAGCAGCAGGTCGAAGTAGTTCGCGATGGTAGCGATCGTCACCTCCTCCACGCGCTCCATATAGGCGGCTTTGGCCTCTTGGTAGCGGACCGGCTCGACGCGGCGCCTCCATTTCTGCTCGTTCACGCCGAAGATCGGCTGCGTCAACGTCAGGCTGACCGGCACGCTCATGAACGCGTTGTAGGCGCCACGGCCCAGCTGACGGGTAAAATCCAGGGAGGTGTTGAGGGCGATCTTGCCTCCGGTCAGGGCGATGTTCTGGGTGATGGAGATCGCGCCTCGCAGGCCCAGGGCGTTGTCCGGCACGTAGGTATAGGAGCCGTCCGGTTGCTGGTACTTCGTGTATCGCTTGCTGTAGGAGGGCAGGGCCCCCGTAAGTATCACCTCCGGCAGCTGATCCGCCCGGTGCGTACGATACTCCCAATAGGCCGTGCGCAGCTCATTGAGCGCCACGGCCGCGTCTACGGATTGAAGCCGGGCGATCCGGATCGCCTCCCGCAGGGTGACGCGGACCTTGTCCGTGCCTGCTTGGGCGGATACGCCCGAGACGACCGCCCACAGGCAGCCTATCGCCATATAGATCCTTCTCATTTCGGTATGCGTTTGTTTACCCGGCCTCGGGCAAAAGGCATGCCAAAAACCTATCCACCTGATAATCCGACGCATAGCGTTGCCCGCCCTGTCCGATAACGGACAGGGTGTCCGTTTTCGGATATTGGCGGGAAATCGCTATATTTGCCCCCTCGACAAGAGATATCACAAGACTATGCAAAACAGATGAAGAAGAAGGGTTTCACATCTCGGGGGAGGGCCGAGAGCTTTAAATTCGCGCTCAACGGGATCAAGCTATTGATCGCGGGGGAGCCTAACGCGCGGATCCACTGCCTCGCGGCGGTCTGCGTGCTTATCGCCGGGGGGGCGCTCGGGCTTTCCCGCGCGGAGTGGATCGCCGTCGCGATCGTGAGCGGGGCGGTATTGGCCGCCGAGGCCGTGAACAGCTCGATCGAGGCCCTGGCGGACCGCGTCTCGCCGGGATACGACGAGGCGATCAAGCGAACGAAAGACCTGGCGGCGGGCGCCGTGTTGCTGACGGCGATAACGGCGGCGATCGTCGGGTCGATGATCTTCCTGCCCAAGATCATGGCCCTTTTCAAGTAAAGAGACATAAAGAAAGACAGAAGACCATGGATAAAGAATTACCGAAGTCGGAACTGCCCCGGCCGCTCCGCAAGCTAAGCATCCGCGTCAACGAGAGCCACCTGCCCGGCAACAAGAGCTGCAAGGGCAGCGTCGTGTGGCAGCGCACGCTCGACATCGACGACATCGCCCGCCGCGTGGTGGAGAAACGGTGCGAGTACCGCCCCGAGACGCTCGTCACCACCTTCAACCTCCTCAAGCGGGAGATCTACGACGCCATCGAGGAGGGCTATAACGTGGACTTCGGCTTCGGCCGCACGGAGCTGACCGTGAACGGCCCCTTCGAGAGCCTCTACGAGAAGTTCGACCCCAGGCGACACACCCTCGCCCCGCGCCTGCGCCCCTCGCCGCGGCTGAGGCAGCGTGTGGCCAACCTCAGGGCCGAGAACGAGACCTTCCAGCTGGACCGCGGCGCCCAGCCCCACCCCGCCTACGTGAGCCTCCGCATCGTGCCGCGCACGCCCGACAGCGACGAGCCCTACAACCAGCTCCCGCCGGGCGAGCACCACTCCATCTCCCTCTACGGCGAGCGGCTGAAGCTGGCGGGCGACGACCCCCGCGTGGGCCTCTACCTGCGCCGCCCCGACGGCTCGGAGAGCCGCTTCTACCCGCCCTCCGAGGTGATCGTCAATACCGGCAAGCGCCTCTGCCTCACGCCCGGCTTCGCCTTCACCGCCGGCGAGTGGGTGGCGGAGGTGGTGACGCAATACAACCCGAGCGGCCATCATTACAAGACGCCCCGCTACGGCACGCTCGGCTTCACGGTATCGACCTAAGGCGACACGCCGCCTCCGGGCACACGCATCATAGCTATGAGGAGCAACACCTCGTAGCTATGAGGAGTAACACATCGTAGCTATGAGGAGTAACACCTCATAGCTATGATGCGTATGCCAAGAGGCGGGGCCCTCCCCCATCCCCGCCTACTGTACCTGCCTGCCGTCGAAGAAGCGCACGACGCGGCTGGTCTGCCGGGCTTGCGCCTCGTTGTGGGTCACCATCACGATGGTGCGGCCCTCCTCTCGGTTGAGGCGGTGGAGCAGCTCCATGATCTCGATGCCCATCTTGGAATCCAGGTTGCCGGTCGGCTCGTCGGCGAGGAGGATCTCCGGGTCGCCCGCGATGGCGCGGGCGATGGCCACGCGCTGGCACTGGCCGCCGGAGAGCTGCGTCGGGAAGTGGCGCGCGCGGTGCGAGAGGCCCACCTGCTCCAGCACGGCCTCGGCCCGCTTCCTGCGCTCCGAGGCGGAGACCTTGCGGTAGAGCAGGGGCAGCTCCACGTTGTCCAGCACGTTCAGGGAACTGATCAGGTGGAAGCTCTGGAAGACGAAGCCCAGCCGCCGGTTCCGGAAGGCGGCCAGCTCCTTGTCGCGCATGCCCGCCGTGTTCACCCCGTCGATCTCGACCGTGCCGGAGGTGGGCAGGTCCAGCAGGCCCATGAGGTTCAGCAGGGTGGACTTCCCGCAACCGGAGGGGCCCATGACGCTGAGGAACTCGCCGCGCCGCACCTCCAGGTTCACGTTCTCCAGCGCGACGGTCTCGATCTCCCGCGTGCGGTAGATCTTCTGTAAATTCGTTAGCTTGATCATGACTCTATTCGTTTGATTGTTTGATTGCCTGATTGTTTGATTACTCGTAACGCAACGCCTCCGCCGGGGACATCCGCGCCGCGGCGCGCACCGGCAGCCAGATGCCGAGGCAGATCATGCCGCCCAGCGTGGCATAGGTCGCGCCGAAGGCGATGGCCAGGCGCCCCGCCGTAAGCGGCAGGCGATAGGTATCCAGCAGGTCGGCCGCCGCCACGTTGACCGCCAGGAGGGCCACCCAGGGGAGGGTCAGCGCCAACAGGCAGAGGCCCTCCAGGTAGAGGTGCCGCCGCGTCGCGGCGGCGGAGGCGCCCAGCGCCATCCGCAGGCCGATCTCGCCCCGGCGGTTCCGCGCGCGGAGCCAGAACGTGCCGATGACGCCGAAGAAGACGTTCGCCAGCATGAAGGCCATCAGGGCGGACGTACGGCTCATCTCGCGCCGCTTGCCCTCCAGGAGGTGATCCCGGAAGTCGCGGATGTCGCTGATGCCATAGACAAACAGGCCGTCCACCGCCAGGCGGTCTCCCATCTCGTTCAGGAAGCGGTTCATGTCGTCTCGCGTATAGCGCCTCTTCATCCGGACGCAAAGCTCCGCGTTCCGGGCCCCGTGCCGGTCGACCGTCTCGTTGAACAACTCCCCCTCCAGGCACTGGAAGAAACAGGGCTCCGGAGCCTCATACTCGCTGGCGCGGATGGCGGTCGACACGGAGGCGACCGTGAAGGTACGCGCCATCTGGCTATGCCGCACCTCCCGCCCGCGGGCCGGCCGGCCGTGATACAACAGCTCCGCCATCCCCTCGGACAAGACCAGCGCGGCGCGCTGGCCGGCGATCTCGTCCGCGACGGGCCGGCCCTCCGGCGTCCGGATCCGGAAAAGCCTGAAATACTCCGGGGTGACGTTCCGGATCTGGAAATGCGTCCCGGCGGTCAGGCTCGTGTCGCCGTCCAGCGGCACGATCTCCCGCCAGGAATTCCCCCGCGAGTAGGGGCAGGAGTAATACGTGGCGCAGACCTCCTCCACCTCGGGCCACTCGCGTATCCGCGTCATCAGGCGGGTCAGCTTCTCCGGCCCGGATAGCCCGGGAAGCGAGTCGGCGCGGAGCCCTTCCGACTCGCTCAGCTTGAAACGCCATACGTTCGCGATATCGAACCCGAGCGGCGAGCGATAGGTCCGCAGATCCACGTAAAACCGGTCGGCCATCAGCCAGAAGACACCGGCTACCACCAGCAACTCCGCGAATATCCAGCCGTTACTCCGGCGCTGGTTCCATAAGATTCTCAATAGATGCTTAATCATATCATTCCCTTTCAATCGTTAGTTCTCACTCATCCGCGTCTCTCAGCGATTCCACGATCCGCTCCCTCGCGATCCGGAGCGCGGGCAATCCCGCGCTCAGCAGGTTCAACACCAACGTGAAGAACAGGGCCGCCGCGAACAGCAAGGGGCGGAAAAGCATGCCCGGCGTGATCACCGTATCGCTCGTCAGCAAGAACGACCGGCCCGCGTAGAGCAGCACGACCGACAGGCCGATGCCCAGCAGGCCTCCTATCCACGTGATGATCAGGTTCTCGCAGACCACCTGCGCGAACAGGCGCCCGCCGGTGGCGCCGAACGCCTTGCGAAGCCCCATCTCCGCCCGCCGCTTCTGTACGGCGGACTGCACGATCCCGGTCAGGTTCAAGGTCGGCAACAGCAGCAGGAACAGGAGCACCCAGCCGGTCGTTCGCAGGTACTCGCCCCAGCCGACCCGGTGGCTGCCGGAGCCCAAGGCCCGCTCCAGGTGGGTGAAGGGCCGGGGAGGCGTCAGGCGGTAATCCGCCTTGCCGGCGTTGTAGCGGGCTACCGCTTGCCGGATCTCCGCGTACAGGGCATCGACGTCGGAGCGCTCACGCGCCAAGATCGTCGCCCCGAAAGGGCCGCAGATCCCGTCGCAACCGCCCCAACGGGTGTACAGGGCATTCGCCGTATAAGGCATCCATACATCGGCGAACGCCTCGCCGGCCGCTCTCGACGGTCGCTCCACCACGCCCGCGATCGTGCAGGGCATCACGTTGTTCACCAGGATATCGCGACCGACCACCTCCCGGCTGCCGAACAGGATCCCCGCCAACTGATCGGAGATGACCGCGCGGGGCAGGCCGGAGTTGAGATCGGCCTCCGTAAAAGGCCGGCCGGACAGGAACCGGAAGTCAAACACCTCCCAGAAGGCGGGATCGGTGTAACAGACGGTATATTCCTCGAACAATCGCCTGCCCGGGATGGAGATCACGTGGCTGTTCCACGCCGTCGCGGTCACGGCCTCGGGTGTCTTCAGCGAGTAGAGGCACGCGCGTACCGCCTCGGCGGAAAGGCCCGTGTTGTTATCCTCGCCCCCATCCTTCGACCGCGTGTGCACGGAGTAGAGATAGAGCATCCGGTCTCGCCTCGACACGGGGCTATAACCGACCAGGTTGATTTGGAACTGTAGCACGACGACCAAGATCATGGCTACCGACAGCATCGTGCCCAAGATGGAGACCGCGCTTGTCAGACGGTTCTCTCCCAGCGTATGGAGGGCTTGCTTAACATATTGCTTGAACATAGCTCATCTCAATTTCAGTGTATTCTTTTCCTTGAAGCTTGTCATGTCGGAGACGACCACCTCGTCGCCCGCCTCCAGGCCCTCGACGGCCTCCACGTACTCAAAGTTGCTGTCGCCCAGCCGCACCTTCCGCTTGACCAGCCGGTCGCCGTCGACGACAAACAGCTCATACGCGCCTCTCCCGACGTAGAACGAGGCGTTGGCGATGCGCAGCACGTCGTCCTTCACGGCGTTCGTCACGTATACGTCGGTCTTCAGGCCGGAGCGCAGGCGGCGGTGGTTGTCCTCCTCCAATTGTACCGTGAAGGAGATCACGCCGTTCTTCGACAAGGGGGTGACATCGCTGACCACCCCGTCCAGCTTGTCGTTGCCGATCTTCACGACCGCCTTGCTGCCGGCGGCGACGCGGTCGGCATACGTATCGGCGATCTCTCCCGCTACCTTGAAACGGGAGAGGTCGGAGACGATCGCGACACGGCTGCCTTGAGAGACCCGGGCGCCTACCTCGTTGTTCACGTAGGTCAGGATCGCCTTTCGGGGAGAGCGTATCCGGGCCTCTTCCAGGGTACGCCTCGTCTCGGCCAGGCTCTTGCGGAAGATGTTCAGGTCGAGCTCTCTCACCTTGTAATCGGCGGCGGTCAGGGACTTCTCGTTCTCATATTTCTGCTCATCCTCTTTCAGTTTCAAGAGGCTGACGCGATAGTCCAGTTCCACTTGCCGGACCTTGTCGGTCGTCCCGGCCCCCAGGCTGTCCAGATAACGCTCGTTGCGCAGCTCCACCTCCTTCCGGCTCAGCTCCATGCGGGAGACCTTCAATTGCATCTCCATCTCGGAAAGCTTATTGCGGTTCCGGATACGGAGTTGATCCAATTGGAGGCGTTTCATTTGCTCCTCGTCCAGCAGCTTCTTGTAATCCGTCTCGGCGCTCAGCAAGTCCAGTTTCAAGATCGGGGTACCTACCTCCACGGAATCGCCTCCCTTTTTATAAACCTCGACGATACGGGAGTGAATCGGCGAGTTGATGATCTCCTCGAAAGCGGGAACCACCTTGCCGGACGCGCTGACGGAGACCTCGATCACCCCTTTATCCACCGTTGAAAAAACCAGCTCCTTCCGTTGCAGGCTGGTCTGCATGGAACCGATCGCCCCGCCTATCAAGACAACGGCGATACCGATCCCCGCCCCCCACTTCAACAACCGCCTCCGCCGCTCCTTCCGCCGGACCTCTTTCGATATCTCTCTATCCATATTTCGTTTGCTTTTATTTCTCTACCCTCCAAAAGGCAAACCCCGTGCCAAAAATACAAGCAACTGATTCTCAGGAAATATCTATCCCCCAGCGCTGTCCGATTTCGGACACGGTGTCCGTTTTCGTGCGAGAACAAGGGCATCAGCGAGGCGAATCTCTCGCGGGCATAAAAAAGGCCGCGCGATTCGCAGCCGTCTCCGGACTTGAATCGCGCAGCTTGCGTTATATGGATCATCGAGCTTACTTGCTGATCAATTCAAGGGTCGCCCCTTTCACTCCCGGCGCGGAAGCCTCGAAATAGATCGTTCCCGGCTCCTCGGCGGTCTGCACGATCGCGGTGAGTCGGCCGCTAAACAGTTTCATTTCCGGAAGATGGAAGAGCTCCAAACTGGCGCTGTTTCCATTTGCCGCCGCGCGGTAGGTTCCGGCACCGCGTACCTGAAACCGGATCTGTCGGGTGTCGTCCGGACAAAGGTTACCGTTCTTGTCGACCACCCTGACCTGGATGAAGGAAAGGTCTTTCCCGTCTGCCGCCAATTGGCTACGATCGGCGGATAGCTCGATGTGATGCGGCTTCCCGGCCGTATGTACCTCTTTCTCGGCCACGGCGTTGCCCGCCTCATCGTAAGCGATCACCTTCAAGGTCCCCGGTTCGTATTTGGTATCCATCCACATCAGGCGATAGCGCTTCTGCCGCTCGAAACGCTTCCGGGCCGCTTCGGTATAGCTGCTGTCGATGCCGACGCTCAGGTCTTTCGTACGTTTGCCCTGGCTCTTTCCGTTGATAAACAACTCGGCGGAGGGATAATTGGTGTAGACGAATACGGGGGTCACCTCGCCCTCGCGTCCCGGCCATGTCCAATGCGGCAGGATATGCAAGGTCTCGGCGCTTTTGTTCCAATGGCTACGGTATAGGTAATAACGATCCTTGGGGATACCCGCCAGGTCGACAATCCCGAACAGGGAGCTATGGCTGGGCCAGTTCGTATAATAAGGAGTAGGCTCGCCCAGGTAATCAAAGCCTGTCCATACGAATTCCCCGATACAATACGGGAGATCCTCATGCTGGATAAAATCATCTTCCGGCAGATTGGACCAGTTGCAATGCTCCACGTCGTACGAGGAGCTTTGGTGATCCGCGTAGACGGCCATCGCCTTACGCTCTACCGGGAATTTATACACCCCGCGCGAGCTGACCGTGGAAGCCGTCTCGCTTCCCAGGATTATCCGCTGAGGCAGTTTCTTGTAATTCACTTGATAACGGAACGGGCGATAATTGAACCCCGCCACATCCATGACCGCCGCCATATTGTTATTGACGACGGCATCCGGGGCATCCATGCCTTGCGTCACCGGACGAGTCGGGTCCTCCCGATGGCAGATATCCTGCAGGGACTTGGAGATCTTGCAACCGCTCTCATCCCATTGGTTCGGCACCTCGTTACCGACGCACCACATCACGACGCTCGGGTTATTCCGGTAATGGTGTATCAGGTTCACGAGGTCTTTCTCCACCCATTCGTCGAAAATCAGGTGATAGCCGTTCGCGCATTTCGCCTTGTTCCATTCGTCGAAGCTCTCCGCCATCAACATCATCCCCATCTCGTCGCAGGCCTTTACCAACTCGGGAGCCGGCATATTATGAGAGGTACGGATCGCGTTGCATCCCATATCCTTCAAGATCCGGATCTGACGGCGGATAGCGGCGTCGTTGACGGCGGCGCCCAGCGGGCCCAGGTCGTGGTGATTGCAGACGCCCTTGAATACCGTCTTCTCACCATTCAGGAAGAAGCCTTTATCCGGGATGATCTCGATCGAACGGATACCGAACGGGGTCGTATAGATATCTTTCAGCCGATCGCCCTCATACAGGCGAGTCTCGGCGGAATACAGGGCGGGCGTATCCGGCGACCATAACGTCGGGGTCCGGATGACAAACGATTGAGAGAGGCTATTGTCATTGTACTTGATCTGCGAGAGGGACGTAGTCTGCTCCGTCAACTTTTGCCCGTTGGGGTTCCACACACTGGTTTTCACGCTATACTTGCCGGCATCGGCGCCTTCCGGCAGTACGATTTTCGTCCGTACGTCGACTTTCGCGAACGCCTTCGTGGCGGTCGGGGTCGTAACGTAAGTTCCCCAGACCGGGATATAGGCGCTTTCCGTCACGATTACATGTACGTTCCGATAGAGTCCCGCCCCCGGATACCAGCGGGAGGATTCCGGCAGGTTCTCGAGGCGGACCGCCAAGGTGTTCTTTTTCCCCGGGATGAGCTGCCTCGTGATATCGAAATGGAACGCGTTATAGCCATACGGCCAATAACCCACCTCCTGCCCGTTCACGTAGACCCGGGCATGGCTCATCGCGCCGTCAAACAGGATCGCGGCACGCTTCCCCTCCGTAAATAGAGGAACCTCAAACTCGGTCCGGTACCAGCCGACTCCCACGAAAGGCAGACCTCCGGTCCGGCCGGCATGTTCCATCGCCTCCGTTTGTCCGTCTTGGGCGATGGCGACCTCTTGCTTATCATTCTGCGCGCTGAACGGGCCGTAAATCGCCCAATCATGCGGAACGGTCACGGATTGCCATTGGCTGTCGTCAAAACCGGGATTGATAAACTCCGGGCTGTCTTCCCGGGTGAACTTCCAATTCTTTTCCAGCAGGAACTCTCCGCGTACTTGAGAAAACAATGCGGGGAAAAGGCAAAACAAACCGATCAAAATAGAGATACTTGTTCTTTTCATTCGTTTTTTGCGTTTTTGTTATTCATAGCGGAACAAAAATAAGTATTTTTGCTCCCAATACAAACTAAATCAAAAGAATCGCGCGGCATGTTGTTACAATTAGCGTTCGTTTTAATCGCCATCATTATAGGTGCCCGTATCGGGGGTATCGGATTGGGCGTGTTGGGAGGTCTCGGACTCGGTATACTCACTTTTGGATTCGGGCTCCAGCCCACTTCCCCTCCTATCGATGTCATGCTTATGATCGTTGCCGTAATAGCGGCGGCCAGTTGTATGCAAGCCGCCGGCGGACTTGATCTGATGATTAAGTGGGCGGAGAAATTGCTTCGCAAGCATCCCCAACGAATCACCCTGTTAAGCCCGTTCGTCACTTATCTGTTTACCTTCATAGCCGGAACGGGGCATGTGGCTTACTCGGTACTTCCGGTAATCGCCGAGGTAGCTACGGAGACGAGGATCCGCCCCGAACGTCCGATGGCGATCGCCGTGATCGCTTCCCAGCAAGCGATTACGGCCAGTCCGATATCGGCGGCTACGGTAGCGATGCTCAGTATGTTATCCGGATATCATATTTCCTTGATGGATATCCTTATGATAGCTGTTCCTTGTACCTTATCGGGGGTATTGGCGGGAGCGATCTATTCGTTAAGGGTCGGTAAAGAATTGGATCAAGATCCGGAGTATTTAAAGCGGATCGAGAGCCGTGAGTTCGGCACGAAGCATTACGAGGCAAAAGGCGTGGAAAACCAAGTGAAAGCGGCTTTGTCGGTCGCTATATTTGTTCTCGCCACGATAGCGATCGTTATTTTTGGTTCGATGGAGTCCCTACGTCCGGTCTTTGACGTCAACATGGAAAAGGTACCGATGCAGATGTCACATATCATCGAGGCCTTGATGTTGACAGCCTCCGCTTTCATCCTATTATTCACCAAAACGGATGGAATCAAGGCCGCGCAGGGTTCTGTTTTCTCCGCGGGCATGCAAGCGGTGGTAGCGATCTTCGGTATCGCTTGGATGGGAGATACTTTTATCTCCGGTAATATGACCGAGTTAAAGGGATCGATCGAACATGTGGTTACGCAGATGCCTTGGTTATTCGGGTTGGCCCTTTTCGTAATGTCCATTTTATTGTTCAGCCAGGCGGCTACCGTTCGTTCGTTGTTGCCGCTAGGGATCGCGTTGGGAATCTCGCCCTATATGTTGATCGCCTTATTCCCCGCCGTAAACGGTTATTTCTTCATCCCCAACTACCCGACCGTCGTAGCCGCCATCAACTTCGACCGTACCGGTACGACCCGCATCGGTAAATACATCTTGAACCATTCTTTCATGATGCCGGGATTGATAGCGACCGGGGTCGCTGTCGGATTGGGGTTGTTGCTCATCCAATTCCGGGCTTAAGCGCCGGTTTGGAGTCATTGGAATTACTCGCCGTCCCCCGGGATATAGGATCGCGGAAGACTTGTGCCATCACGATGGCACAAGCTAAATATGGATATATTGCCTTAATGTATTCACATACTCCTCCATCGCCAAGCATCCTTTGTCTGTGATCCGGCAAACCGTCCGGGGCTTCTTCCCGACAAAGCCCTTCTCGATCTCGATATAACCCGCTTCACTAAGTTTGTCCAGTTGGACGCTCAGATTTCCCGCCGTAGCGTTCGTCTTCTCCTTGATATAGACAAACTCCGCCTCCTCCACCGATAGTAAAATGGACATCACCGCTAACCGGAGCTGGGAGTGCAATAAGGGATCTAGCTCTTTAAACATTCTTGTTTCATTTTTTCATTTAGCAGATGACCGGGAATAATCATCATGACCACAAAGATAGCGGCAAAAATCAACAAACGATCCAAACCGTGTATAAACAGAAGCGAAAAGGACAAGGCAATACCAACAATCCCCAATACGATCATCGGGTTGTATTTGGTTACACATCCACTAATCGCCACTCCCATTCCCATCAAAAGCGGAATCAAGAAATAGATATCGACCGCTTGGAAAAAAGCAAAAAACGATAATAGAAACCCGACACATCCAAAGATGCCCCAAACCCTATTTGTGATCCGATCCATATACGTTTGTGCCCCTCTCTTTCCGCTCTTCCTGCTGAAATAAATGGTTAACGGAAAAGCGATGACCGGCAGTGACCACCACAAATATTGTATTTGATAAAATTCGTATTTAAAAATAGCGAACCAAACGACTACAGCGATAAACGTTGTCAGATATCCCCATATCAAAAGCGGATACGCCGCATAGCGGGCCACGTTATTTTGCGTCTCCTTAATCATCCGGGCTATAAGCTCCAGACTCTCCTTCTCTGTTAAATTCTTGTCTTCCATAAACTTAATTATTTATTTGTTATATTTACTTATCTCGGGAAAATATCCAGATATTTCCTCCCGCATCGGAAACATGGGCTTTATAGACGACCGTTTGTCCCGATATCTTTTGGATACTACCCCAGCCTATCGCCAAAATCCAAAGCGGTGGTAGTAAAACCCGTACCGTGGCTCTATTGATTTACCGGATGATAATGCAGCTTTAATTTGAAAGTCGCTTCCTCTTCCTTCCAGCATATCCATTTGCCAATTCTCGTTCTCGTCATGGCATACGGATAAGTCAAATTTTTTCCCAATCCACGTTTTCCAACCGGATCGTGACCTTCCCTTTCTCAGACTTCGCCATGCCATAAACAGGCTTCGTATCTTTCCCGGCCTGAGCCATGACCAGGATATTTCCTTGATTACTGCGTATATTACCAACCTCTACGATAATAGTACGTGCCTTTACGCAACCACATACCAACATAAATAAAAACAACACATACCAACATAAATAAAAACAATGTGAATAGAACTCGTCTCATTTTAGTATCCTCCTTTTATTGTTACTACTATCACAAACAAGTTTATTTTGTAAACTGTCTGTGGATAAAAAAAGCAAAGAAGCTGCGCACTCCTCTTTGCACGTCGCGAATGTAGATAAGTTTATTTTATAAACCAAATTAAAATCACAAAATATTCAAAAAATATTCACGGCTTTCATTCGAAAATATTTCAGTTGTCCTTTTTGCATGGCTTGCCTCAACCTTTTACCACATAAGTCAGCATAAATCAGAAATATTTTGTAGTTTTGCGCCGTATTATACAAAATAATAGCATAATGAATCTATTAGAACTGAGTGAACAGGAAATAATAAGACGTAATAGCATGGAGCAGTTGCGTCAGATGGGGATAGAGCCTTATCCCGCAGCTGAGTATGTAACGAACGCATTTTCCAAAGAAATAAAAGAGACATTCAAAGACGACGCGGAGCCACGCCCGGTACGTATCGCCGGCCGTATCATGAGCCGTCGTATCATGGGAAAGGCCTCTTTCATGGAGCTGCAGGATTCTGAGGGCAGAATACAGGTCTATATCTCTCGTGACGATATCTGTCCGGACGAGAATAAAGACACATACAATGTCGTTTTCAAGAAATTACTGGATATCGGTGATTTCGTCGGGATCAAGGGATTCGTTTTCCGTACTCAGATGGGAGAGATTTCCGTTCATGCGCAAGAATTGACAGTTCTGTCTAAATCACTTCGTCCGCTACCGGTCGTCAAATATAAGGACGGTGTCGCTTATGACGGTTTCAATGACCCGGAGCTTCGCTATCGCCAGCGTTACGTGGATTTGATAGTCAACGAGGGTGTAAAAGATATTTTCATGAAACGTGCGGCTATCATCAAGACCATGCGTACCGCTTTGGATGAGGCCGGATACACGGAGGTGGAGACTCCGATCCTGCAATCTATCGCCGGAGGAGCCAGCGCGCGTCCGTTCATCACACATCATAACTCCTTGGATATCGATCTGTATTTACGTATCGCTACCGAGTTGTATCTGAAACGGTTGATCGTCGGTGGATTCGAGGGTGTATACGAGATCGGTAAGAACTTCCGCAACGAGGGTATGGACCGTACGCACAACCCGGAGTTCACCTGTATGGAGCTTTATGTTCAATACAAGGACTATAATTGGATGATGAGCTTCACCGAAAAACTGCTGGAACGTATCTGCATCGCCGTGAACGGTACGAGCGAGAGCACGATCGATGGTAAGACAATCAGTTTCAAGGCCCCTTTCCGCCGTTTGCCGATCCTAGAGGCGATCAAGGAAAAGACAGGGTACGATCTGGAAGGTAAGAGCGAGGACGAGATCCGTGCGATCTGCGAGGAATTGAAGATGGAGATCGACGAGACGATGGGTAAAGGTAAATTGATCGACGAGATCTTCGGGGAGTTTTGCGAGGGTACGTTTATCCAGCCGACCTTCATCATCGACTATCCGGTTGAGATGAGTCCGCTGACCAAGATGCACCGTAGCAAACCGGGACTGACCGAACGCTTCGAGTTGATGGTAAACGGAAAGGAATTAGCGAACGCTTACAGCGAGTTGAACGATCCGATCGACCAAGAGGAACGTTTCAAGGAGCAATTGCGCTTAAGCGAGAAAGGGGATGACGAGGCGATGTTCATCGACCAGGATTTCTTACGCGCCCTTCAATTCGGTATGCCTCCTACGTCGGGTATCGGTATCGGTATCGACCGTCTGGTTATGTTGATGACCGGACAGACAACGATCCAAGAGGTATTGCTTTTCCCGCAAATGCGTCCGGAGAAAACCGTAAAGAGAGATAACGCCGACAAATACATAGCCTTGGGTATTTCAGAGGAGTGGGTTCCCGCTTTGCAGAAAGCCGGCTACCTGACGGTTGACTCGCTGAAAGACGCGAACGCGAACAAATTAAGACAAGATCTCTGTGAGCTTAATAAGAAATATAAGTTGGAACTGCAAAATCCTACGGCCCAGGAAATAGAAGCTTGGATAGCCCATGTAGGAGAATAAAAGCGTGATACGATGGATTTGCCCGGAAAAATCGCGATAATGGGAGGTGGTAGCTGGGCTACCGCCTTGGCCAAGATCGTACTTTCAACTCAAGACAGTATCAACTGGTACATGCGTAGGCCCGATCGTATCGAGGAGTTCAAGCAGTTGGGACACAACCCGTGTTACCTCACCGCCGTGAAATTCGACACGAACAAGATAAACTTTTACTCCAATATCAACCAAGCGATCAAGGACTCGGATACCCTGATCTTCGCTACGCCTTCCCCTTTCTTGAAACAACACTTGAAGAAGGTGAAGACCTCTTTGAAAGGCAAGTTTATCATCTCGGCGATCAAGGGTATCGTACCGGATGAGAATATGTTGATCACGGATTACTTCGCGGAGTATTACAAGGTCCCGACAGAAAACATAGCGGTTATCGGGGGTCCCTGTCATGCGGAAGAGATCGCTCTGGAACGGCTCTCATACATTACGTTGGCTTGTTCCGACATTGAGAAGGTCCGTACGATATCCCCCGTTTTCAAGAATCAATACTTAAAGAATTCCTTCTGTAAGGATGTGACCGGTATCGAATACGCCGCCGTACTGAAGAACGTATACGCTATCGCCGCCGGTATTTGCCATGGAATGAAATATGGCGATAACTTCCAAGCCGTATTTATCTCGAACGCTATCGAGGAGATGCGTAATTTCGTGGATGCCGTACACGGGCTGGAGCGGGATATCACCGACTCTGTCTATCTGGGCGATCTGCTGGTTACCGCTTATTCCCGGTTCAGCCGTAACCGTACCTTCGGAACCATGATCGGTAAGGGATATTCCGTGAAGACAGCGCAACTGGAGATGGAAATGATCGCCGAGGGATATTATGGGACCAAGTGTATGCACGAGATCAACGAGAACTATAAAGTGAACATGCCGATATTGGACGCTGTTTATGATATATTGTACGAGAAAAAATCGCCGATAACGGTCATTCGTCAATTAACGGAAACGTTTAAATAAAATCGCATATGAAAAACATCAGTTTAAACATCGACAAGGCACTGGGCGCTGTATCTAAAGAACAGGTTTACGCTCAAGAGGCCAAGGCAATGGAATGTATTGCCACATTGCACAACGGTAACGGAGCAGGTAACGACTTCTTGGGTTGGTTGCATCTCCCCTCTTCTATTACGGACGCGGAGTTGGCCGACATCGAGAATACGGCGAATGTGCTTCGTTCCACATGTGAGGTAGTCGTAGCCATTGGTATCGGTGGTAGCTATTTGGGCACCAAAGCGGTAGTAGAGGCGTTAAACAATAGCTTCGACTGGTTGCAAAACGACCGTAAAAACCCGGTTATGGTATACGCCGGACACAATATCGGAGAGGATTATCTTTATGAGCTAAGCGAAGTCTTGAAAGGTAAGCAATTCGGTATTATCAATATCTCCAAGTCGGGTACGACTACAGAGCCTGCCTTGGCTTTCCGTATCTTGAAGAAACAATTGGAAGACGCGGTTGGCAAGGAAGAGGCGAAACATCGTATCGTAGCGATCACGGACGCCAAGAGAGGCGCTTTGCGTACCTTGGCAGATCAAGAAGGTTACAAGACGTTCATCATCCCGGATAACGTGGGCGGACGTTTCTCTGTCTTGACCCCGGTAGGTTTGCTTCCGATCGCCGTAGCAGGTATCAGTATCCGCGACTTAGTTGCCGGAGCAGTTTCCATGGAAAAAGCCACAGACGCAAGCGTTCCTTTCGCTGACAATATGGCCGCTATCTATGCCGCTACTCGTAATGAGCTATATAAGAGCGGTAAAAAGATTGAGATCTTGGCCAACTTCCATCCGAGGTTGCACTATATCGCGGAATGGTGGAAACAGCTTTACGGAGAGAGCGAAGGGAAAGACGGTAAGGGTATTTTCCCCGCATCCGTAGATTTGACAACCGATTTGCATTCCATGGGGCAATGGATTCAAGACGGTGAACGTACGATTTTCGAAACGGTTATCTCCGTGGAAGCTACAGATCACAGCGTGTTGGTTCCTACAGACGAGGCCGATTTGGATGGATTGAACTTCTTGGCAGGCAAGCACGTAGACGAGGTAAACAAGATGGCTGAATTAGGTACTCAGTTGGCTCACGTGGACGGTGGCGTTCCGAATATCAAGGTTACGATGCCGAAAGTAAGCGCGTTCTATATCGGTCAGTTGTTCTATTTCTTCGAGAAAGCTTGCGGTATAAGCGGTTATATGCTAGGTGTGAATCCTTTCAATCAACCGGGTGTTGAGGCTTATAAGAAGAATATGTTCGCCCTGTTGAATAAGCCGGGATACGAAAAAGAAAGCGAGGCGATCAAAGTACGTTTATAATACGTATGATCTCTAAAAGAACGGTTTTCTCATTGCGAGAGAACCGTTTTTTTGTTTGAATTGTTTTTTTATTACTCATTTCATTCTTTGAGTAAATCGCTCCCGGCCTTGTATCAGATCGAGACACGCGGAGTAGTTATTGGTTTTTAAGGAGGTAATAACATGATTCAAGAAGCGATTATCCGATATTTGCGTAAACACAGGCAGGAATCCCTTTCTCCTAAAGCGGTTCTTTTTGATATGGATGGTGTATTATATGACTCTATGCGTTTTCATGCACAGGCATGGTATGAGGTAGCCACCCTCCATCAGCTAACCTCTCGGCTGGAAGACTTTTATATGTTTGAAGGACGTACCGGAGAAAGTACGATCAACGAGCTCTACCAACGCACTCTCCAACGAGACGCTACCGTCGAAGAGCGACAAGCGATCTATAAAGAGAAGGCAGATCTATTCAACACCTATAATGACGGTACCCCTATGACCGGTGCCGCGGAGGTGCTAAAAGAAGTGGAAGCATCCCAGCTGCGGCGATTGGTTGTGACCGGTTCCGGCCAACATAGCTTGATCGATAAGCTAAACCATACCTATCCGGGACATTTCAACCGGGAGAAGATGGTTACGGCTTTCGACGTGAGATACGGCAAGCCCCATCCCGAACCTTATTTGATGGGACTTCGAAAAGCGGACGCAAAGCCCAACGAGGCTTTTGTCGTGGAAAACGCTCCCCTGGGAGTAGAAGCCGCCGTGGCGGCCGAGATCTTTACGATAGCTGTAAACACCGGACCTCTCCCCGATCAGATATTATTGGATGCCGGAGCGGATTTACTATATCCGGATATGAAAAGCCTGGCGAACGATTGGAGACGAATCATGGCGCTCGCGAAATCCACCCGATTAAAGGAGTATGCCGACTAAGAGAATAAAAGAGAGGCTACCCGATAATCAAGTAGCCTCTCTCTTTTATCACCGGACGGATTATTTCACATAATCAGCCTTATTCAAGAAATCATAGCTCTTTTGGACATCTTCCTGAGGAGTGCCATCATAACGCTCAACCTCCACGTACCAATCTTTCATTCCATTCGCATAAGCCTGCTCGAAGATAGGCTTGAAATCCATTTGGCCGCTCGCGCCGATAGCTTTCTCGTCCTTGATATGAAGAATCGGGAAACGGTTCGGATATTTCTTCAAGTATTCAACAGGATTCTGGCCTCCGCGCATTACCCAATATACGTCCATCTCGAACATCACATGATCCGGGCTGGAGTTTTCCAACATCAAGTCATAAATAGTCTGTCCTCCTATCTGCTTGAACTCATAGTCATGGTTATGATAGCCAAACTTGATACCAGCTCCAGCGGCCGCCAAGCCAATCTGATAGAAATAATCACCAAAGTATTTCTTCAAATCATCCAAGGATGCCTTCTCGTTAATCGGAGATACCGGCATAACCATATATTTCATACCCGCTTTCTTATGAGCTTCGATGGCTGTATTCCACCAAGACAAGTCCTTGTTCATATCATCGCTCATAAAATGAGAGAGGTGAGCACTTGTCGGTTTCATACCCAAGTCGTTACACATCTTCTTGAACTCAGAAGGATCAACGCCGTAAATCTTTCCGTCATCACTATATCCAGCGGTCTCCAAGTTTACATATCCCATCTTTGATACAATATCCAATACCTTTTGGATACCCAAATCATTGATATCATCGCGCAAGGAATATAACTGAAGTCCGATATGTTTCTTAGCCGCTTCAGTCCCAGCGGCAGCTTGTCCTGACTTACCGCCACAAGAGGATAATAACTGCGGGGCTACCAACCCACCCGCAAGCATCAAAGAGGCTTGCTTCAAAAAATTACGTCTGTTCTGCATAATACTATTAATTAAGTTTGATTGAGAATTTTTACAAAAGTAAGACTATATTCTTAGGTTTATATCGTCATGGAAGTTAAAATCTTCAAAAATAACATCGTATTTTAATTTTCGTTATCTTTGGGGGATGTATTATTACTTAAATCATTTATCTCATGAAAAAATTATCAATTCTGGCGATGGGCCTTCTCTTTGTCCTGACCACAGCCTGTAGTGTTTCCGGCAGTGGCACTTTATTCGATGGCAAAGATAGTAACAAATGGAAAACGACCGGCGATGTCTCCGTTCAAGAGGAGATGATGACCTTGAAAGGTGCGGACGCGCTGGCCGTACTGAAAAATGGTAAATACAAGAACTTCGACTTGGCCCTCGAGCTACGTACTACTCCGGGAGGCAAAGGAGCCGTCTGGTTTCATACCGACCCGGCGCTGAAGAAAGGATATCGTATCGCTATCAATAACGACTGGACGGATAAGGTGTGGTGGAAAATGACAGGCAGTCTTGTCTCCGTGCGGAATTTGACCAAAAGCTTCGTGAAAGAAGATCAATGGTTCACGATGAATATCCGGGTGGCCGGTCAGGAGATCGACGTAACTATAAACGGCGAGCCAGTCGTGGAGTATATCCAGCCGGCCGCACCATATCGTACGGACGCCAACGCCCATGCCTTATTATCGGAAGGGACATTCGCCCTGGAGAGTGAGGGTAGCGGTGAGATCCAGGTCAAGCATATCGCCGTGAACGTAATCGAGGAATCCGCGATCGATATCAATGCGCAACTGGCGGAGGCGAACGATGAGCAAAATGACGAGATCATTAAATTGCACCAATCGGATTTCCCTGTATTGGATTATCACGTGCACTTAAAGGGTGGGTTAACCAAGGAAGTCGCCGCCAAGCAATCACGCAAGACCGGTATCAATTATACGATCGCGCCCAACTGCGGCATCGGTTTCCCGATCACGAACGACCGTCAAGTCATGGATTACCTGAACGAGATGCGCTCACAGCCTTTCATCCTGGGTATGCAAGCGGAAGGACGCGAATGGCTCAGCACGTTCTCTCCCGAGACAATTAAGGAGTTCGACTATGTGTTTACGGACGCTTTGACGTTCAATGACCATAAAGGCCGCCGTACCCGCCTATGGATTCCGGAAGAGACTTGGATCGAGAATGAGGAGCAGTATATGGACATGATCGTGGATCGTATCTGCTCCGTGCTGGAAGAGCCGGTAGATATCTACGTAAATCCTTGCTTCTTGCCATCTCCGATGGATAAGCGTTTTGATGAGTTCTGGACCGAGGCTCGCATGAATCGTTTCGTCGAGGCATTGGCAAAAAGCGGGAAAGCACTGGAGATCAACGAACTATACAATATCCCCAATAAAGCGATCATCCTGAAAGCGAAAGCCGCCGGCGTTAAATTCACGTTTGGGAGCAACAACGTGACACCCAACGTCAGCGATCTGTCTTACAGTATCCGCATGATGAAAGAATGCGGCCTGACCGCCGAGGACATGTACAAACCGAAGGTTAAGATCTGATCATGCGTCTACCCTCTCCGCATAACCGCTCTGTTACGACACCCGTAACAGAGCGGTTATCCACTTTATCGCGACATCCGGCGCACCTTCATAGACCGGTATCGCCGCAGGATCATCTTACGGCTGCGCAGGATCTGATAACGGTATACGATACAAGCCAAGATAAAATAGACGCCCGCTTGCGCCCATAACACCCCGTATTCATGCGCCACCTCACGCAAGGAAGCGCCGGACGTATTGATACGGATAAATCCCTGGATACCCGGAGTGGAGGGAAACAAATAACCTACCGCTTTCCAAAACGGAGGAATCGCCGCCTCCGGCCAGGAGACACCCGAGATAAACAACAAGACGACAGAGGTGAAAACGAACACCAACATAGGCGACTCGCGACTCGTCATAAATCCCGACAGCGTCATAGACATAAAAATACAGGCGAACAGGTAAGGCAGCAAGAACCCTAGAAGGGTCAGCGGCTCACCAACCTGGGGCAAGGAGAACAATCGGGGAACAATCGCCAATACCCAGACGCAAACCACCGCATACAGCGAAAGATAGGTCAGCGACTTACCGAACACGATAGGCAAGATCCCGTTAAAACGCCGGCAGACAGGCACCAGGCTATGGAAACGGTTCCGTTCCCGTGCCGTTCCGCCCAACATCCCGATACCCAATAGCAAGGTCTGTTGCAATACCAAGATCAAGATAGCCGGCACCAAGAAACCGGCAAAGCCATTCTGGGAATTAAACAACGCTACCGATTCATACGGGATCGGGTCTACCGTGATCTGATCCATTTTATCCGTAGACGACGGGTGATTACGCACCCGAAGCTCTTTGCCCATCTCCAACGACACCTCTGTCGCCGCCAAAAGGAAAGCCTTATAGAACAACAAGGCGCTCATATCGCAATACAACGAGACGGTGGTCTGTCGCCCTTCATGCAAGTCCTTGCTATAATCCGGAGGAAAGAGCAAAATTCCATAGGCCCTCTTCTCGTCCAGCATCTTCTTGGCTTCCGCCATATCCGGGCAAACAGCCACTACTTCCACGTCCGGCGTGGCGTTAACACGTCGGGTAAACTCGCGGCTCAAATAGGAATCACAGGGGTCTACCACCACCATCCTCGCCTCGCGCACGACCTCGTTCGTATATATAAACGAGTAAAGCAACGGATAGACAAGAGGCACCAGGAAAAAGAAAATCAGGACCCCCGCGTCTTTAAACACGTTTTCCAACTCATCCCTCCAAATATAAAACAGATCTGGAAGGCCCTCCTTCAGGATATATCTTAAACGATGTTCTCTTCTCATCACACACAGTTTTTACGGTAGATATTCGAAATCCGACAACGCCCTCTTCAAGTTCCGCCCGATAAGGAACGGCAAGATCAGGAATCCCGACAACCAAGCGTACTCGCCCAACGTATAAAACAGCGCCCGCCCGTTCAAGGCTTGATCGACATAAATCAAGAAATAATGCCGCAGGGGAAACAAACAAGCCAACGCTCGCAACGTAGGATCCATGCCTTGTACCGGAAACGAGAATCCGACAATCGAGAACGAGATCATCCCGAACAGGCTGGCGAAGCTAAGCCCCAAACGGAGCGTCGGTAATACGCCAATCATGAATACGCCTACCGCCTGGGAGGAGATAATCAGCAAGAACATCGCCCAAAGCATCGGGAACCAACCGCTATTTAATGGGAAAGAATTAAATCCGTACAACACCGCGCAATACATAAAGCCTACGACCGTAAAAACAGCCGTCTGTGGCAATAACTTTCCCAACAGACTGACAGCGATGGAGTTTCCTCCCATCTCCAACCATTTACGGGAGGTCGAATACTTAATTTCCGTACCGATACTGAATACGGTCACCAAAAACACCATCAGCTGGATGATACCCGGCAAAAGCGTATTATTCAAATAAACCGAGTAATTCAACCACGGATTGCCAATCGGATGCGTATCGATCACGATCGGTTGCAGCTGCCCCATGATCTGCGCCTCGGTATATCCTTTCGCTTGTCCGGTCCGTAAACCCACGGCGGCTCCCGCCAATACCGACATCGTTTTCAGATCCCGGAACAGCAGGGAAGCGGCGATCAAATAGCTACCATTCGTATAGAAAGACAACCGAGGTTGCTTTCCCGACGTGGCGTCCGCGGCGAAATCGGACGGGATGTAAAAGATTCCATATACATTCCCCTTCTGCATTTCCTGGCGAGCCTCGGTAAACGAACGGGTTTTCATAGATACCTTCGTCTGCTCAAAGGCATCCAGCTGGCGAATCAAATCGCGTGAAGCAGTGGAGTTGTCTCTATCTACCACCGCGATCGGCAGATCGGTCGGCAATCCCTCACGCATCAACGACACAAAGAAAATGACACAGATAGCCGGAGCGATCAGCATACAAAAGAGGTAAATCGGCTGAGCCGCCAGCCGGTGCGCCTCACGCCTCGCAATAAGCCAGATTCTACGCAAACTGCCTTTATCGGTCATAGATCTCTTTTCCTTTTTTCTTTAAGATCACAGACATCCCCGGACGAAGATCAGCGACTTTCTCTAACGGACGGGCACGCACCTCGAAAGTTTTCGAGTCATATTGCCCGTTTGTCTTTGTCGCCTTCCATGCGGCATACGAGCCCATATCCTTCATATAATACACTTTCAGTCTCACCGGTTGATCCCCCAACGCCGGAATGAAAGCATTCACTTCCGAGCCAATCCGGATGTCTCTCAACAGATCCTCTCGAATACTGAAAGTTATCCACATATCATCTAAATCAGAGATACTCATGATCGGGGCACCTGTACCCACCAACTCGCCGACTTCCGGAAACTTTTCGGAGACCTCCCCGTCAATCGGAGCCACCAAGGCGCTCTCGCCCACATACGACTCCACTTCGGCGATAGCGCCCTCCGCACGTTGGACCATAGCGGCCGCAGCGGCCTTATCTTCCTTACGGGCACCCTCCTTTGCCATCTCATATTGAGAACGGGCAGCCTTCTCCGTCGCCACCATCGCATTATAATTGGCCTCCACCTCGTCTCTCTTTTGAGCGGACATCACCCCTTTCTCATATAAATTCTGGATACGATCGAACGATTTCTTGGCGATAATCAATCCGGCTCGCGCCTTTTGCCACATCTCATACGCGGCCGTGATTTCCTGCTCACGGGCACCTTTAATCGCTTTCGCGTTCTGTGCTTCCGCCGCCGTGCGAGCCGCCTCCGCTTGTTTCAGTTTCGCCAGGACCTCGGGCGTATCTAAAAAGACTAACGTATCCCCTGCTTTTACCCGATCACCCTCGCCAAAACGATAGGAAGCGATACGTCCGGGAACCTTACCGGAGATACGAACTTGGGTGGCCTCGGCCTGCCCCATTATAATATCATCCGGCGGTGTAAGCAGGAAGAAACCCGCCAAGGCTACCAATCCGATCACGACCAATACCGTGATAAAAGCTAACATCATGTTACTGATAGAAAACTTCTTGTTCTCGTTCATCTCTGTGTATATTTTTATTTGTTATTACTCTTTCTCTTTCACGGACAGTTTACCCAAAGCCTTGCTCAGGTAAACCTCTGCCAATTTCACCTCGATCTGAGCGTCAATCAAACCAGAGCGAGCAGAGACCCACGCAGCCTGTGCCTCCATCAAGTTCAAAGCCGGAATAACCCCTTCCTCAAAACCGAGATTCGCACGCCGCAAGTTCTCTTCCGCTTTTTCCATATTACGGGAAGAAGCGATCCATTTTTTACCCGCCTCATTCACCTTATAAACGGATTGATGAACCTGCAACTCAATCTTCTCACGGGCATCCTGCCATTCCAATGTTTTTATGCGAGTTTCCGCTTTCGCCGAGTTACGCTTATAAGTACCTTCCCACCAACCGGACAAGGGGACCTTTACCAGAACTCCAACATTAAACATACCCGCGAAATCATTTTTAAAGCCATTAAAGACATTCGGATTCGTGACGAAGTAATTCGCCGCTAAAGCGACATTGGGCAACATTTCCGCCAAAACGATACGTTCTTTTCGCTTATAGATTTTCGCCGCCAGATCCAGACTTCTCAGTTCATTCCGATTCATGAGGGCCTCATTCAAATCGGCCGAGGCTTGTGTTGTCTCTACCGGGAAATTATCCAGTTTCTCGTCCGCGAGCGATAAATCCTCCTCCAAGGACAAGCCACAAATTTGCGCTAAAAGCATTCGGGTTAACGCCAGGCCATTCTCAACCTTAGTCTGCGCCATCTCCGCCTCATTCAGTTTCACCTTGACGGAAAGACCATCCGCCTCGGTTAAGATTCCCTCTTGGATCATAGCGGTCACATCACTATCCATCTTACGGAGCAAATCCACATAAGCATCTGCCAATTTCTTCTTATTCACCAAAGATATGACTTGCCAATAAGTCTCGTCTGTCTTATAAATCAGGTCCTGCAACCGCAAATTATTCATTGACTCCGCTAGCTGCTTGGCGAACTTCGTGATCTGATTATAATTAACGATCTTCCCTCCCATGAATACAGGCTGTACCAACAATATATTGCCCACCCAGATATTCTGTACATCCAAATGTTGCATATCGTTCACCCCACTCATCAAATGTTGGATCATCGGTAATTGAGCCAAGCCTCCTAAAGAAGAACTCAAGGATGAGGATAAAGCGCCCATATCCAGTAAGTTTATATCCTTCTGGTTCCACATATAGGCACCGTTTGCCGATAATTGGGGAAAGTACTTGGTAAAAGCGGCTTTTTTCTCATTATCCGCCATCTTAATCTTTTCGCCAGAGATTTGTAGCTCCTTATTGTTCCGGATCGCCAGATTCCGACACTCTTCCAAGGTCAACATTCGCTGAGCGTGCATGCAGCTCACCGTGACTACAAATGTTAATAGTAAGATCGTTCTCTTCATCTTTATATCGTTTTAACCTACCTATATACTGCCATCCTATTCCCTATGCGACAAAAATATAAAAACCCACACAAAAGTATAGGTTTAAAGCAACTATAAAATTGAACTCATTCAATAAAGGGTGCGTTTCCTCAACTTACGGCACGACTCGCCCGTACAAATCAAAGGGAGATAATTTCAGGGTTAATCATCCAAGGTGAATTTCTTCTGCCCAATCAAATTACCGTCTGAGAAAATATCCACGCGGTAAGTACCCGGAGATAAGAATTCCTCGATATTCCAGTACAGGGTCACAGCTACCTCCTCACCTTCATATTCTATCATTTTCTTCATAGAATAATTGATTTCCTTTCCCTCAAAAGCGAATACATCCGCACGGCTTTTCACCAGTATATCGTCATCTGGTTTCATGATCCGTACATATACCATCTTTTCACCGACAGGGGCGGTAATATTCTTCGCGATCTTGAACGTCACGACGAATTGCTGCATCTTCTTAATACGCTTAGCCAATTTACCACGGGAGTTAACAGGAGTCACGTTAATATCCGTCGCATCCAAACGACTCGCTAACGTTACTCTTTCCGTCAATTTCTCTTTTTCCTTTTTCAAGGTAGCTGCCTGTGAAGTAGCCCTCTGATATTTCTGGACAGCTTCCTTCTTCTCAACCTTCAATTGCTCATTCTCACGATTCAAGGAATCAATCTGGACAACATAGTTACGCATGATTTTACGTAAAGTATCCAATTCCTTTTTCAAGCGAGCTATTTCCTTGGCATTCGTGGCCTTTACCGTACGCAACTCTTCCAATAAACGCTGCACCTTCGCTTGCTCCGTAGATAATAGAGCGACGAGAGAATCATTGCCTACGCTAAACTTATAACCTTCATATTGAAGAGACAACTCATTATATTCATCCTCCAAAGATTCTTTCTCCAGATCAAAAGCTTCCACCAAATCAGTCATTTGCTGCTTTTGATGATAAATATAATAACCAGCGCCAGCAATAATCAGTACTAATACTACAACCGCTACGATAAGCAGCGAAAGTTTATTTACTTCTTTATTCTCTTTCTTTTCAGTATCCATATGAGGTTCTTAGCTATTACAAATGGCGCAAAATTACAATTTCTTATCCATCCGAACAACGAAGTACACTTAAAAATAGAAAAAGACAGAGAGGATATATACCCAAAAAGGGAGTCAACCCTTTCGGATTGACTCCCCTCTCTTCCGGCTATCGCCTTCACTCAAGACGGCGGCTACCTACTCTCCCACTGTTACGCAGTACCATCGGCGTGACGAGGCTTAACTTCTCTGTTCGGAATGGGAAGAGGTGGATCCCTCGTGCCAT
>NZ_JAAKDT010000027.1 GCF_011038785.1 Parabacteroides sp. ZJ-118 | reverse complement strand
GACTTGCCGAAACGGCGGGGACGGCTCAAGAAGATATAACTCGACGCACCATGAGTCATACGGTACACCAACTCCGTTTTGTCCACATACACATAATTACCCTCCCGCAATTTCGAGAAAGTCTGGATCCCTATCGAGTATAATCGTTGCTCTTTCATGATCTTCATTGAATTTTAATACACCCATCTTCTATCTTCCACCCCTCGATCGTACGCTTCTCCGTACTGAAATTGATGCCGACCTTCACCACCGGAAGAGCGCAGAGGACGAAACGTTCGGGATACTCCTTCAGATCGATCTGCTCCATGGCTGCCTCGGCGCTTTGGTCCAGCTTCAACTCGATCACGTAAAGCGTGGAAGGCGTGCGGAGCACCATGTCCACACGGCCCTTCGGCGTACGGACCTCCACATCCACATAATTGCCGAGCAGCGTGAAAATCACATAAAGCAATTGTTGGTAATGGCCCTCGTAATGCGTGTTCTCGCAATAGGGAATCGTGGAAAGAACCGTGCGCATCAACCGCAATGCACCCTCCATGTCACCGTTGTAGATCTTCTCCGCCATCTTGGCTACCAGTGTGTTCAGCTCGGCGGGACGTTGCACATAGTTGGGTAATAGGCTGCGCATCAACCCGATCCGCACTTCCCTGTTCGGGATATCCAACTGATACAGGTCGGAGAAATGGGAATAGCCCTTGATCGTGATATAGCCGCTTTGGTACAGCAACGGCGTGATGCTTGTCATCCGTTCCGTTGGCGCGTCAAAGTCGGCCGCCACACATTCCCGATTACCAATCTCCTGCGGGATCACATGGAACTTACGCAGCATCTCGATCAGGTAAGTAGGTGTTCCGCTACCGAACCAGTAGGAGTCGATCCGACCGTTTGCCAGCGCGTTCAGCAAACTGAACGGATTATAGATATCAGGCGACGGCCAGGCGAAATGGTATCCGTCGTAATTCTTTTTCAATGACTTCAAAGCCTCTTCCGGGGTAACACCGAGGTTGACAGCCAAACGGTCAATACCCTCACCCATCTGTTCCCGCATCTCCTCCTCTGTGATGCCGCAGAGCGTGGCATACTCCGGAAACATGCTGATGTTCAATATATTGTTCAGCTCGCTGAAGATGCTCAACTGGGAGAATTTCGTAATGCCGGTCAGGAAGACGAAACGCAAGTAGGGATCGCAGGCCTTCAACGGGCTGTAGAAGTTACGCATCACGTTACGAAGAACGGGAAGATCCCTATCCTCGTGCATCACATCCAGCAAAGGAGCGTCGTACTCATCGATCAAGACCACTACCTTTTGACCCGTCTGCTCGTAAGCGCATCTAATTAAATTCGTCAAGCGTAAATTCGCGTCTTCCGAATCCATATTCAAGCCATACGTCCTCTCCATATCCGCCAATTGGAACAAGAGATAGCGATTCAGCCCCTCCCTGTCTAAATGCTTGCCAAGGCTCATGTCGAAATGAAGCACCGGATGGATCGTCCACTCTTTCTCTAATTTCTCGATGGCCAGCCCCTCGAACAGCTCCTTACGACCCTCGAAGTAGCTGCGGAGCGTGGAGGTCAGCAACGACTTGCCGAAACGGCGGGGGCGGCTCAAGAAGATATATTTCGAGTCTGAATGCGTCAACCGATAGACCAAATCCGTCTTATCAGCATACACATAATTACCCTCCCGGATTTCCGAGAATGTCTGGATCCCTATTGGATATAATCGCCTATTTAGTCCTTTCATGACCCTCTTTGGATTTTAAATGTTACCTCTTCTCCCCAACAAAGATAATCACATTTACGATTCCTCCATACCTATCTCGATAATAATTCTTTACTTATCGGGGTTGTTCGCTCTTTCTCCGTTCCCGACTCCGTTCAATCAGCCGGTTCAGATCTACGGATTGCTTTATGTCGGGAACAGGCGAACCTTAGTAAACCACCACTACAGCGTACTCTTGTCAACCAACAAGTTACGTCCATGATAAAATAAAAAACTTTTTGATTTCATGTTTTGCCCTGTCAGGCAGCTTTCTCCTGTCCCTGTTTTGGACGGGGAACATATTTATTGGGAAGGAAAGGTGCATCCGCTTTCTCACCCTTCATCAGCCGGGTGAGTATATCCTCGATGTACTCGATGAGCCAGGCATAGTCAACCCCTTCATCCTTGCAGTACTTTCTCAGGCTGCGACCTTTGCGATGCTGATTGTAGTCTTGCATCACTTTCTCAAAGTATTCCTTCGTCTCCATATGAATTGTGTTTTGATCCGGAGGCGAAAGTAGAGAGAATCAAGGAACCTGCCTTACGCTACAACGGTGGTTTACTGAAGTAGCTGACACGCAGGGTTTGTTTCGTATAAAAAGCATCTTAGGTCCATTTCCCAAGTATCTTAGGTGCGTTGGTAAAGTATCTTAGGTGCGTGGAGCAAGTCTCCTAACATACTTTTTTGCTCAACCTTTGTCGCGTTGGGGGCGTGTTGATGGACTCCCCCGAATATATTATAAATGATCGACGGACTTTGATTCTCCCGCAAGTCCGCTATCGCCTTGTGATAAGGCTCGGGAAGCATCTTGCGCAAAAGGCATTGTACCCGGGACAGGTCCGCTTGACGGTTCTCGTTGAGATATGTCTGGGCCGAGGCGATCTGGTCAAGGTAAGTCAAGTGAAGTGTCTCCGAGATGGCAGCGTCCTTGTCTATGCCTTGGAGAGCCTTAATCACCTCCGGGGAACGTCGCTCTATTTTTTCTATCAATATGGATACCAGCTGATCCATATTCATCTCTTTTAGCTCCTCTATGACAGAGGGGGAAGAGACGAACTTTCGCTTTATTTCTTCATTCCGCCCTCCATGTATGTTGGGAAATGGCCCTATGCCTAGGGTTCGAGCAACAAGTAAACACAGCGCCGATGTGGCAGTTGGAGTTAATATGGGTGAAAACATATTCTTATTTATTTGATGATTTAAGTCCTTTTTTTAGTTCTTCTCGCCCATGCGTCATTGATACGGGCACGGATATTATCGATAGATCGTCCACTCGCGATTCCCGGAGCTAGCGGCAGGAGCAATTTGATGAAACGTTCCTTGACCATCATCTCCTTGTTGATTCCGGTCCCGCTCTCTACCATGCTGACCACGACCAGGGCCAACTCTTCCGCCGTGACACAACCGGACAGGCGGGTTAGATACACCGTCAGTTCCTCTACACTGTTTACATAAGCGGATAGACGCTTGGCATCCGGCGAAAGCTCCAGCCTGCCCAACGCCTCCTCTCGAGTGGTATCACGGGAAAAATCCTCCCCGTAGAAGTTCTGGACGGCCTGGGTGGCATTAGGCAGTATTTGCTGGGTACCGCCATAGATGTTTATCGTGGTATTTGTCTTCTCTCTCTCCTCCATGTATCACTTCCTTTCCTCCATATCCAGCCTATTATATCCTCAGCTAATCAGCCAACACTCAACCACTGGTCAACCAACAGTAAACCGTTATCAACCGATTTGCATTCGCCTCATCCCCGGTACTATATTCGCATTGTCAACCAACGATAGAGGTTGGCGGAAATCATTCATGTTTAACTCTTTAAAACTATTTATCGTATGATTAATTACAGTGTTTACATGATGGGAAACCCCATTAAGCCGGAAATGCCGGAAAAGGCTTACGCCAAGGCGCAAGTGAACGAGGTGATGTCGTTTTCCAAGTTCGTTCGACACATCGCAAACCACAACGGGGTATTCTCCCGGGGTACGGTCAAAGGCGTGGTGTCGGACACGTGCGAATGTCTCGTGGAGCAGCTGCTCAATGGCAACAAGGTGCAGTTTGGAGAACTGGGGACCTTTGCCATCTCGCTGGGTTGTGAGGGGGCGGAAAACATCAAGAAGTTCACCGCGGACAACATCACTGATGTAAACATCCTCTTCACGCCGGGCGAGGATTTCGAGAACCTGCGTTCCCGAGCCATGTTCAACCCCGTGAGCAGCCGTGCCGCGCAACAAGCCACTTACAAAGCGGAACGTGCGGGAGAGACCACGGTCGATCTGGAGGCGGCAAAAAAGAAACCATCCTCGGGAGAGGGCTCCGATTCCGAGAATCCCGATGAGATCTAACGAATCATAAGGTTGATTCCCGCTTTTAACGTTTGAATATTGTATGAGACTTTTAATCATTTATTTAAGAACAAGTATGAAAACGAACTGGAAGAGCGTGTTGCTCTACATTATCCGTATTGTTGAACTGGTCATCACCGGCGCCGCCGGTGGAGCCGCTAGCGGTTGGATCGGATGAGAACCGTCTCGTTGATTATCGTGCATTGCTCTGCCAACAGGCAGGGCAGCGCCTTACGAATGGCGGACATCGACCACTGGCATCGCTCGCTCGGTTGGAACGGTTGTGGCTATCACTTTGTCATACCGACCGACGGTACGATCGAGAAGGGCAGACCCATCGAACAAGTGGGTGCCCACTGCAAGAACCACAACAGGCACAGTATCGGGATATGCTACATCGGAGGAATCGCCAGCGATGGCAAGACTCCCATGGATACCCGGACAATAGCACAGCGGCAGGCCTTGTACGACTTGCTCCGGGAACTGCGTCGGCAATTCCCCAAAGCCCTGGTCGTCGGACATCGGGATTTGGATCCGTCGAAAGCCTGTCCGTGCTTTGATGTGGTGAGTGAGTTCCATCCTATTTTTGGATAAGAGTATCGAGATTGCCCGAGTTTCTGTAGCAGGATGCTCGGGCCGCTTTTTTATTGTTCCTTATTTCGCTTGATCAGACCATTCAAGCCTAGATGCAAGCAACCCTTCCACCTCGCCGGCGTGCCATGCTTGGTAGTCCTCACGGGAGAGTTGGGATGCGGTTAATAATTTGTAATCCATGTCGTCTCTTCGCAAGATGTGCTTGCGGGCATACGCACGGAACGAGCGATCCGTCACGGAGACCATCACCACCGGGAAGGGGTAGCCGAGCAGGCGCATCGGCGTGATCTCGCTGTCCGGGAACATGCGGCGTAACTGGTAAGCCGAACGCTCGAAAGCCACCCAATAGGGTCCCGTGCAATAGAGGTGTATCACGTTTCGGTTCGCACGCTCGCGATCCATGATCTCTGCCAAACGCTCGTTCAGCAACCTCACCAAACGGACGCCGGAAGGAAGGGAAGACATGTTTTGACTATGATTGTTGATTTATGATTTAAGCGGTCAACGCTATCCGTGCCTCAGCCACCGGTCGTAATCGGCCAACCGACGGATTAAAGTCTGCTTGCTCTTCTTGGGCGAGGACTCAACCCGCCACGGATCCACCAAATCGTGCGCCATCTGCCGGTAGACGCTGCTGTCCGTGCAACCGTAGAGCGTCACCAGCAACAGGGCGCGGGATTGCGGCGCTTTCACCGCCGGGAGCATGCCGCGCATCGTGGCGAGCAAGCGCACGAACTCATCCTCCTCGCCCAACAGCTTGTAGGCGGAAAGGAGCGACGAGTAGATCTTGCAACGCATCACGTCCGTCTCCGCGCGGAGCGAACCGTAGGATCTCAACACCTCACGCGCCAAGCGCGTATCCTCCTCCGCTACGCTGCCGGAGGCGTGGTAACGCCCCAAGGCATCGTGCAAGCCCTCCCGCAGGCGGTCGTTGTCCAGGTGGGTATAGGCGTGCTTGCCCTTGGTGTTCAGCTCGATCAGCTCATACTCGCCCGGCTTCACCTCGAACAGGGGGACCCACATGCAATCGAGGATACGCGCCATGACATCCTTATGACCGCCGCCCGGCTGGATCACCACCTCCGCCTCCATCCCGGCGAAATAGCCGGACGTGATGCGTACGCGGTCCCCCTCCAGCAGGCGGCCGCTGTCCGGGACATATACGGGAAGCTCGTTGGAATATGATCTCGCCACCCAACGCAGATTCTCCATCTCGCTATCCGACAGGTATGGGAAACGGGTCGCGTCTCCGGAAGAGATCCGGGGCAGGAAATTGTACAGGGGAAGCGTGCGCTTCATCCGGAAGATCTCCTCCACCGAGGAGCGGATAAACACGTAGTTGAACAGCAGGGGACGTCTCGTGTTGACCAGCTTGCCGCCCACCTTCCTCACCTCCACGTACGAGGGGGCGAAATACTCGAACAACGTCTCCCCGCGACGCTCGCGTCGGGAAAGCTCCACGTCCAGCCCCCTCGAGGGGCTGATCCTGTCGCGCCTGCCACCCGCGGCGGTAGGGAGCGTCAGCACGTACCAGCGAACGGTTCTCAGGTCTTGACGCTTACGAACCTGCGCCATGCCCCTATCCGGGCAATCGTTCCTCAAAGCATTTATCGACATGATTCTCTTTTCCTCCCTGATTATGCCAGGACCTCCCAAGTCGAACGGCAATTCAAAGCCCTGCCAAGACAATTCTGTTTATCCTTGACACACAACACTTTACGTATTCAATTATGGCATCTCTGAAAATTACCATCGCCCGAGAATATTAAGCTACTCGGGAAGTAGCGTAAAAGCTCGTATTAGGGGAAACAGATGGCGCAGACCGGGCAGATGGACCGGATATTTATTTTTTTATCTATAAAATCCACGTCCATCCGCATCATCTGCGTGCCGCTTCAAGGTCTTGGATGAATAAAGGCAAAAGGGGAATCCCTTCTGCCCGGATTGTCATGTCCATAAGACAACAAAAAAGGCAGAATCACACATGTGTTTTATGAAATTAGGCAGAATCGCCCCTACGAAAAAGAAAGTTTTCTCCTTGGAAGGCTTGCCTATTATCTTTTTTTGCTACATTTGCGCCGTGAAAGAATACGCTACTTCCCGAGTAGCTTAATCCCTTACCCAGCCCCGGATACCGGTTTGTACACGCTCCCGAAACAGGCCCGGTTCACCGCCGACAGACGCTCCAAGGAAAAGCTCTTCAAATAGATCTGGGTGGTCTTGATAGACGTGTGCCCCAGCAACTCGCTGATCACGTCGATCGGTACCTCCTGTTCCCGCAAGGTCGTGGCGAACGAGTGGCGGATCGTGTAAGAGGTGACCGGCTCGTCCACGCCGCAAGTCTCCGCCAACAACCTCAAGTCGCGGTTGAAACGGTACAGGGCCTTGTTGTATTCCACGTAGGCCTCCTCGCCCGTTTTCTTCCCGCTCAGGAATGGGAACAGGTAAGGTGACCCCTTGTCCGTGCAAGCCGCCAGCTCGTCCAACAGGTGACGTACCTCGGCGGGGATCTCCAACCGGATGAGGGACCCGCTCTTCTGTCGGTGGTACGACAAGACCCCGCCCTTGATGTTCTCTTTCCTCAAATGGGCGAAATCCACGAACGCCATACCGCTGAACGCGAACATCAGGCTAAAGGCCAGCCGGGTTCTCCGCATCTCCGGCTCAACCTCCGCGGTCCCCATCAACGAGCGCAAACTTCCCGAAGGCAACGCCCTCTTACGCTTGCTCTCCACGCCCGTGAATATCCCCTTGAACAAAAGAGGGATATAGGGAGCCTCGCCCGCCTCCACCGCCAAGTTGTAGATGTGACGGATCCGGCGCATATAGGTCGACACCGTATTCATGGAACATCCCCTGTCCAACAACCAGGACTGGTAACGCGAGAGCGTGTCCCTGTTAATATGAGAGTAAGGTATCCTCTCCTTGCCGCAAAACCTCCGGAACGAGTTCAACGCATCTTGATAACTCTTCGCCGTGGAATAATAACCACCCGCACGTAGCTTAGATATATACGCCAACATGCCTTCCATAAAACTTTTCTTATTCATAATCTTTTGTCGTAAGTACATCAAAAAAAGCACTATCTTTGGCTTTTGACAACTTTCCACCCCGTTATATGGTTATTTGATAAATAAATGAGTATGGAGAATCGTTTTTTAGGACTCATAGAGAATAGCATCAAGGAACATTGGGATCTCCCGGCGTTCTCCGATTATAATGGACATACCTTCCATTACAAAGATGTAGCTCGTCGGATCGAGAAATTTCATATTATCCTAGAGCATGCCGGTATCAAAAAGGGGGATAAGGTGGCTTTAGTTGGACGGAACTCCTCCAACTGGGCGATCTGTTTCTTCGGGATCTTGGCTTATGGAGCCGTGGCCGTGCCTATCTTGCATGAATTCAAACCGGACAATATACATCATATCGTAAATCATTCCGAGGCAAAGGCAGTCCTTGCCGCTTCCAGCAATTGGGAGAATATGAATGAACGCATGATGCCCGACGTGAAACTGTTCATGATGCTGGATAATTTCTCGATCATTCACAGCAGAAGCAAAGAAGTCGGGGTAGTAAGAGAGCGGATCAATGAATATTTCGGTAAAAAGTACCCTCGTTCATTCACATCGAACGACGTTCGGTATCACGTGGAAAAGCCGGAAGAATTAGCGGTACTTAATTACACTTCCGGAACCACCAGTTTCTCGAAAGGGGTTATGATCCCCTACCGGAGCTTATGGAGTAACACCCAATTCGCTTACGATAATTTGCCGTTCATCCATCCGGGCGATAATATCGTATGTATGCTTCCGATGGCCCATATGTACGGATTGGCTTTCGAGGTGTTGAATTCCGTGAATAAGGGCTGTCATGTACACTTCCTCACGCGTACCCCCAGCCCGAAAATCATAGCGGAAGCTTTCACGACGATCAAGCCGGCGCTGATCCTGGCCGTTCCTCTGATTATCGAGAAAATCATCAAGAACAAGGTATTCCCCGAACTGGAGAAGCCTTTGATTAAATTGCTCTTGAAAGTTCCCTATATAGATCAGAAAGTACTGGATACCATTTCCGCTAAGTTGACGGCGTCTTTCGGCGGGAACTTCGGGGAGATCGTTGTCGGAGGAGCTGCCATCAATAAAGAGGTGGAGACGTTTCTTCATTCCATCCATTTCCGCTATACCGTAGGCTACGGAATGACCGAATGTGGGCCACTAATCTCCTATGCGCAATGGGATGCGTTTAAACCCGGATCCGTAGGACGTATCGTCGACCGTATGGAGGTCCGCATCGATTCTGAGGACCCGGAAAACAGGGTGGGAGAAATATGGGTGAAGGGTATGAACGTGATGCTCGGTTATTACAAGAATCCGGAGGCCACGAAAGCCGTCATGATGCCTGACGGATGGATGCGTACCGGCGATCTGGGGACCCTCGATACAGATGGATTTTTATACATCCGCGGCCGTAGCAAAACCATGATCCTAGGTCCTAACGGACAAAATATCTATCCGGAAGAGATCGAGGATCGCTTGAATAATATGCTATATGTGGCCGAATCGCTCATCATCTCTCAAGGCGGTAAACTGGTCGCCCTCATCTACCCCGATTGGGAGCAAGTGGACAAGGCCGGCATGCAACATTCCGAAATCGAGAAGCTAATGCAAGCCAACATTGACCAAGTAAACGAGGAGATGCCGAATTACAGTAAAATCACTTGTTTCAAGCTGTATCAAGAAGAATTCGAGAAAACACCGAAAAGAAGCATCAAGAGATATTTATACCAACCGGCTGAATAAAAAAAGAGGCCGTCTTTTGTGAAAGACGGCTTCTTTTATGTAAAGTAAATTTTATCCTTGACGAAAATCTTTTAAAACTTTTTGTAATTCTTGCCGAGCGAAAAAGATACGGCTCTTAACCGTTCCCAGAGGGACATCCAGTTTATCAGCGATCTCATTGTACTTATAGCCGCTCAGAAACATTGAGAATGGGACCTTCAACTCATTGCTCAAGCCGTCGATTGCTTTCGTGATCTCTTGAATTTGATAAGCGCCGTCCGGGGAATCAAAACCGGAATCGTTCATGACATCCAAGTTGTACAAGTCGACACCCTGGTCTATGATAGTTTGCGTACGAACGATCTTGTGATAATTGTTAATGAAAATGTTACGCATTACCGTCAAGACCCAGCCCTTAAAATTGATATTGTCTACAAATTTTTCTTGATTGTCCAAAACCTTCAGCGTTGTGTCCTGCATCAGATCTTGGGCATCATCCCTGTTCGCTGTGAGCATAAGCGCAAAATTCATCATGTTTTCTTGCATGCTCAATAATTTTTTCTGAAATTGCAACGCATTCATATCTTTGCCAGTTAAATAAAGTTTAATACCGTATGAGTATTACCCTTCAAACATTGAAGGATGCAACAAATATATGAATTAAAAATGGAGATATACAGTTCTTTGATAAATATTAATATTAAAAATCGTAACTTAATACTTTTATTGTAAATCTTACTGAAAATGAGTATTATTTACAAGTTGTGCAAGTTATAAAAATTAATATTTACAACAAGCTGATCACATTTTTCAACTAATTATTAAAAACAAATATAATACAAACAACATGAAACGTTTATCAACAATATTAACAGCTATCGTACTCATTCTTGCGATCTCTCTTCAATCAGAGGCTAAAGAGAAGTCCTTAATATATACGATTGATATAAAAAAAGAGATCGACAACACCACCTGGATTTACCTCCATAACGGATTATCAGAGGCCAAGCGATTGAACGCCGGTGCCATTTTATTGCATATGAACACATACGGCGGATTATTAGAATCTGCCGATTCTATGCGAACGGCTATTTTATATAGTCCTATACCGGTATATGTATTTATCGATAATAACGCAGCTTCAGCAGGTGCTTTAATTTCCATAGCATGCAAGAAGATCTATATGCGGAAAGGGGCGAATATAGGAGCGGCAACGGTTGTCAACCAAACGGGTACGGCTCTACCTGATAAATATCAATCTTATATGCGTTCCCTGATCCGTTCGACGGCTGAGGCGCAAGGTAAAGATACGCTTATACAAAACGGCGACACGATCTATACATGGAAAAGAGATCCTTTAATCGCCGAAGCGATGGTCGACGACAGAGTGATCGTCCCCAACCTTGTGGATAGCGGTAAGGTATTGACACTTACCTCTCAAGAAGCGATCAAATGGGGTTATTGCGATGGTATAGCCGAAAGTCCTGAACAAGTAATCACGGAATATATCGGATATAAGGACTATGAGATTAAACGTTATGAACCCTCATGGTTCGATAATGTAAAAGGGTTCTTCATGAGTCCCGTAATACAGGGTTTACTAATCATTATTATCATCGGTGGCATTTACTTCGAGATGCAAACTCCGGGGCTTGGTTTTCCATCCGCCGCCGCGGTAATAGCGGCTATCCTTTACTTCGCACCGCTCTATATGGACGGATTGGCTGAGAACTGGGAGATCCTGCTATTCATTCTCGGTGTTCTGTTGATACTGTTGGAAGTATTCGTGATCCCGGGCTTCGGCATGGCGGGAATAAGTGGAATTATCCTCGTGGTCGGCGGACTTACGATAAGCTTACTGAACAATATTGTTTTTGATTTTCAAAACGTATCTGGAATGGATACGGGCAGAGCCGCTTTGACGGTTCTAATAGGGCTGGGGATCGGATTCACGCTCGTGATATGGCTATCCAACAAAATAGGACAGAAAGGGCCGCTACAGAAAATGGCATTAAACACTGATTTGGGAAAAGCGGTATCCAGCCCCAATTTGACACAACTGATCGGAAAAGAGGGCAAGGCCGCCACCGTTTTACGTCCTTCGGGTAAGGTATCTATCGAGGGAAAGTTGTACGACGGCATATCGGAGTCCGGTTTCATCGAGAAAGGGACTTCTGTTAAAGTCGTCAGGTCCGAGAACGCGCAAGTCTATGTAATCAACCCATAAACGAATCTACGCGATTCGTTTATAGGCGATGCATTTATCGATCACGACATATTCCATCGCTCCCATAGCCATCAAATCGCTTAGGATGTTACGAGCCGAGTAATAATTGATACGAGCGATACGGCAAAACTGCTTTACGCGGATATACGGATGCTCGTCGAGCCAAGAAAACAGGATCTCGACGGGCTTGCTTATTTTCAGTAATGTCCCCTCTTTGATTTTCTGCTTCTTCCATGCTTGCATGAGGACTTCGTTCGCCAATATATTCTCGTCCGCGACCCGGATATAGGCCTTGTATTTACCGTCTTTATCAGGTGCCGTATGCGGTTTCTCATCGCTTGGGGCGATATAGACTTCCAATACGGTCTTCCCGTTGACATCCCAGCGCTTAGCCGTAAACGGCACCTCGGGATGCGTATATATTTTAGAGGCAGCCTCGATCATATAATACTCTTCCTCACTTCTCACACCGGAAATAGCGCCGTTATCCTTCACTCCAATCAGCAGACGCCCGCCATCTGTATTCGCAAACGCACTCAACGTCCGGGCGATCTTCTTGCTGTCGCTCACCTCAAACTTGAAATCAAGTTGTTGATGCTCCCCTTGCTCTATAAGCGCTTCAATCGGATGTTTCTTCTTCATTTTGGCCTCTGTTTAGGGACGCAAAATTAAAATAAATACCTAACTTTGGCAACCGAAAAAACAATATACGATGTCTCAGATACCTGCGCTAATATCAGATCTTGCGGTCATACTCATATCCGCCGGGTTGGTTACCCTGTTATTCAAAAAGTTAAGACAACCGGTCGTATTGGGGTATATCGTAGCCGGAATACTCGCAGGGCCTTCCATCGAGCAAATACCGACAGTTACAGACGTGGAAAGTATCCGCATCTGGGCAGATATAGGCGTTATCTTCCTATTATTCGCTTTAGGACTCGATTTCAGTTTCAAGAAGCTGATGAAGGTGGGAGGAACCGCTGTCATTGGAGCCATAACCGTTGTTATAGGTATGATGACAGCGGGATACATCACGGGGTTATCACTGGGATGGGGGCCTATGAACAGCCTTTTCCTCGGAGGTATGTTATCGATGTCTTCCACGACGATCATCTTCAAGGCATTCGACGACATGGGATTGCGTAACCAGCGATTCACCGGTGTCGTATTCGGTATCTTGGTGGTAGAGGATCTGTTCGCCGTATTATTGATGGTGCTGCTTTCTACCGTAGCGGTAAGTAAACACGTGAAAGGCATGGAGATGCTGGATAGCGTGATCCAATTAGGCATTTTCCTTCTATTTTGTTTCGTCGTCGGGATCTACTTGATCCCCTCTTTTCTGAAAAAGGCAAAAAGCTTCCTGAATGAGGAGACCCTGTTGATCGTGAGCATCGGGCTATGCCTTGGTATGGTTATGATCGCCACAAAAGCCGGGTTCTCATCGGCTCTCGGAGCTTTTGTCATGGGCTCGATTTTGGCAGAGACTATTGACGCTGAACGGATCGAGCATTTGGTAAAGCCCGTAAAAGACTTATTTGGAGCGATTTTCTTCGTCTCTGTGGGTATGTTAATCGATCCTCAGATGCTCTGGGCGTATAAAATCCCGATTTTCATTATCACGCTCGTAGTCATGGCCGGACAGATTTGTTTCGCCAGCTTCGGGGTATTACTGTCGGGGCAACCGATAAAAATAGCCATCCAGTCCGGTTTCTCGTTAGCGCAGATCGGAGAATTCGCCTTCATCATCGCAGGCCTGGGATTGTCATTAAGCGTGACGGATCAATATCTGTATCCAATCGTTGTCGCCGTATCCGTGATCACTACATTCTTCACACCTTATATGATCCGGCTAGCGGAACCGGCCTGCAAATGGGCAGAAGGGATCATACCGGAGAATTGGAAACAGTTCTTGGAACGGTATTCATCCGGTTCCAATACGATCCGCCAGAAAAGTGCGTGGAATAAGTTACTAAAAGCCTTGATCCGCATCGTCGGTACTTATACCGTCGTCTGCCTGGCACTTATCTTTTTATGGCTACAAATCGTGACTCCGTTCATCTGCGAACATTTGCCCGGCATCCGAGGAAATCTAATCTCCCTGATCTTAATCCTAGCTCTGATCTCCCCGATGTTGCGGGCGATCATGATGAAAAAGAATCATTCCGCGGAGTTCCAGCAATTATGGAACGACAATAAGTATAACCGGGGTCCCCTCGTCTCGCTCGTAGTCCTCAGGATCTTGCTCTGTATCGGTCTCGTCATGCTTCCTGCCGCACGGTTATTGGATACCGCGTTAGGTATTATACTGGCGGTCGCTTCCGCTGTCATCGTATTAATGATATTCTCCAAACGGCTAAAGAGGCAGTCGATCTTGATGGAACGGCATTTTTTCAGCAACCTTGTAGCGCGGGAAGTGGAACAAGAGCGAAAAGCCCCGATCAACCAGCGTTTCGCGAACCACTTATTGGAACGAGATCTCCATCTAGCGGATTTCGAGGTGAAGCAGAACTCCCCCAGTATGGGAAAAAGCCTGAAAGAGTTAAACTTCAGGCAAAAGTGCAACGTAAATATCGTAACGATTATCCGGGGAGAGAAGCGAATCAATATACCGGGAGGAGACGAGCGGCTCTATCCGTTCGATAAATTGGTAGTAGTCGGTGCGGATGATGATCTGGAGCACTTTAGGAAATATCTGGAGGAGCGCTACAAGAAATCATACGCCGAGCAATCGAACACGAGAGAGGAAGAGATGAACATGGAGCAGATCATTATCTCGGAAGGTTCCCGATTGATCGGCCGTTCCATCATAGAGTCCGGTATCCGTGATAAATCCGCTTGTCTGGTTATCGGTATCGAACGCGGGAGCAGCTCGATCAAGAATCCACCTCCCGGTACGGTTTTCGAGGAAGGTGATATTGTATGGATCGTGGGCGAACGGGATAAGTTGATCCAGTTAAGTGATGGAAAAGTGGTAACTAGTTAACAAAACGATAGAGAATGATGAAGTTTATAGGAATTATTCCGGCGAGATACGCCTCTACCCGCTTCCCGGGAAAGCCATTAGCGGATATGAACGGAAAGCCCATGATACAACGCGTATATGAGCGAGTAAAGGATGTTTTAGACTCCGTTTGCGTAGCTACCGACGATATCCGTATAGAGAATGCGGTTAAAGTCTTCGGCGGCCAAGTCGTCATGACCTCCGATCAACATCGCAGCGGTACGGATCGTTGCTACGAGGCTTATCGGAAAATAGGCGAAGGGTATGACGTGATTGTCAATATCCAAGGCGACGAGCCCTTTATCCATCCCGAGCAAATCCAGACGATCAAAACCTGCTTCACCGACGCGAACACGCAAATAGCGACATTGGTAAAGCCTTTTCATGCGGACGATGATTTCGAGAGTACCCTATTCAACCCCAATTCCCCGAAAGTCGTACTCAACAAAAACAACGAGGCCCTGTATTTCAGTCGATCTGTCATTCCTTATATCCGGGGTAAGAACTATACGGAATGGCTGCCGAGCCATACCTTTTACAAACATATCGGGTTATATGCCTATCGCGCGCAAGTGCTAAAAGAAATCACCCAATTACCTCAATCCGCTTTAGAACTTGCGGAAAGCCTTGAGCAGCTACGCTGGTTGGAAAACGGATATAAAATCAAGGTCGGCATCACCGAGCAAGAAACGATCGGTATAGATACACCGGAGGACATGAAGAAGGCCTTGGCCCTCCTCGCCAACCGTTGATCACACGCGATTATTTAATATAGTCCGAATAGTACCAATAGGTGGAGGAATAACGCTCTCGTAATTCCTCCTTCGCTTTTCTGCTCGATTTACGGCGAAGGTAATTTTGGTAATCCTCGATCACATCCTGAGGTATCTGATAACCGGCGATCTCCTCTTCCGGGCTTTTCGATAAGATTTGTACCAAAGCCTCCTCGTATAAACGGGGTACAGACTCATATTTTCCTTTGTAATAGGTATCGAACGCATTCTTAAAACCATCCAAATTCTCGTCCAGTAGATAATGGCACAACAAATAATCCAATGCCTGTTTATTTTCCGGATGCTCCTCCACCAAATTCGACAGTACGCCCGGATAATCCGATATGGACAATAGGATGTCGTGCTCTCGTTCCCAATCACTCTTCCTCGGCAAACGTTTCTTCATCGACAAGGTTTCCTCCCCCTTCAGCAATTTCTCCTTCGACCTTGCCCATGATTGGTAAAACAACGTCGCGCCCAATAGGTTCAGGTATTTTCTAGCCTCCTCTACATCCCCTCGCCGCATACCAATCTCCGCCAACCGCTTGATCTGCCGTACGCTTCTTTGTTTAGGGCTGAACAGGATCCCTTCGATCGCACGATGACGGGCCATATCCATATCTCCCAATTGATAATACACCTCATTACTGAAAAACACGGGAAGTATAGAAGATTTCAAATCGATCGGTAAGAACAAGGCGTCCGACCCTCGTTGATAATAATCCATCAAATTCTGGGGCAACTCGTTCTTCTGGGAGAAGGCGATATTCCTATAATAACTTATCAGGATATCCGGAGAATCAAATCCGGCAGACAAATCCAAGACTCGCTCCCAATCCCCCCTATAGACTGCTTGGTCTACTGCCAGCTGCCTCTCCTGCCTCAGGTTCGTACCCGCTATAACAAATGAAAAGACTCCACATACGACCAAGAAGGTAATAAGCAAGCTATGCCGGTTTAAGCGCACCCTACGTATACTGTTAATCCCCAGAGCGAATATCTCCAAGATCAACACCGTGGCGGGAAAATATACGCTCAAGCCATCCTCATGGGAATATTTATAAGCCTCCTCAACGCTCAATCCATAAAAATGACGCATGAACAACGGATATAAATAACTCGATAACAAAAGAGAAAACCAGAACCACCACCGTTTCCTGTTCTTGGCTCCCTCGTAGAATATCACCATCAAGGAAAAAATAAACAGCCGGCTACCAACCATGCTATAAATTATGGGAAGAAGTATAAAAGCCACCCAAACAGATATCCGCTCACTCTTGATCCGGATGTATTCCAAGAAGAGCCATAACACGAAAATCAACGTAAGCGTAGACGCTATACTATACGACAACCGGCAAATCAATCCCCACTCTAACGCTACCGGGAACAACGCATATATGGAGACCATATTACCTCCTCCGAACTTGCGTAGAACTCGCATAGAGAAGTACCATAGAAGCAATAACACGCATGTCACGATCAACGGACCTATCACCGTCAAATGGAAGAACTGTATCAAGAAGTTTCCCACATAACAGCTCAACCAAGCCGGCTCATCCCAGAACGAGATAAAATAATCGATGGTATACAAAAAAATCCTCATCTGCTCTTTGAAGAACAAATGGTTTGGGTAAATCCATTGAAAAAAAGCAAAGCATACTACAAAGAATATTCCCGCTATTACCCACTGAAGCGATCGTTCATTTTTTTCCATTGACAAAATCTCTTATTTATAACCTTCCTATTTTCTCAATATAGAAAAAATCGATTTCCTCATCAATCTTTTGAGTACAGAACAATGCTAACGGACAAAAAGTTTTGAATAAACACAAAAAAAAGTCCCTTCATCTGCCAATAAGCAGATAAAGAGACCTTTTTCAAGGATAACAATTACTATTATTATCCTATCGCTTTTTCCTCGCCTCTTGTTGTTTACGCAATGCCTCCTGCTGTGCGCGTTGAGCCTCCTCCAGACGTTTCATGAAACCGGATTTCTTCATCGGCTTACGTTTGTTCGCCTCCAACTTAGCCAACAATTTTTCCTCATCGATGGTATAGCGGAAAAACAAAGTCTGCACGATCGTGATCAACGTGGAGATGAAATAGTAATACGTCAAACCGGAAGCATACTGGTTGAAGAATACCAAGAACATCAACGGCATCATGTACATCATGGCCTTCATGCCCGGCATCTGCTGCTGCCCGGTATTCGTCATCTCCATATTATACTTGGTATAAAAAATATTCGTGATCGTCATCAATAAACAGAACAAGCTGATGTGATTCCCGAAATACGGAGTGATGATCGGAATGTATTGATCCCAACTAAAGATAGCGTCGTAAGTAGACAAGTCGTGCGCCCAAAGGAAACTTTGGTGACGTAACTCGATCGCCGACGGGAAGAACATGAATAAAGCGATCAAGATCGGCATCTGCAGCAACATCGGCAAGCAACCGCTCATCGGGCTCGCCCCCGCACGGCTATATAGCTCCATCGTCGCTTTCTGCCGTTCCATAGCCTTATCCTGTCCGGGATACTTAGCGTTGATCTCCTCTACTTGCGGACGTAATACACGCATCTTAGCGGACGAGATATAAGACTTATATGTCAACGGGAAAAGGATGGTCTTCACGATGATAGTCATCAAAAGGATCAAGATACCGTAATTATGGATAAACTTACCCAAGAAGTCGAACAAAGGGATCACGAAATATTGGTTCACCCAACGGAAGATACCCCAACCCAGCGGAACCAACTTCTCCAGATCCAGTCGCTGCTCGGCAACGACTCCTTTATCGAAGGACTTCAACAAGGCGAACTTATTCGGCCCGAAATAAAAGGAGAGGTTCGTTGCCTCCTTGCCCTGCAAGTCGAAAGGTACGGAAGTGGTCGTCTTGAATTGTTTCAATATATTCCCCTCCGGAATCGCTTTCGAGTCTAAGGCAGTCGCCTCAAAGCCCTCTCGCGAGATCAATACGGTAGAGAAGAACATATCCTTATAGCCGATCCATTTCAAGCGGTTCGGGATCTGCTTGCTGTCACTCTTCGACTCGCTCAAGTGCTCCACGTCGTCCGCCAAGAACTTGTAGCTCAAGGTCACGTAACGATCCTCAAACTTACGCCCTTTTTCCTGTTGGCGGATATCCTGCTCCCACAATAAGTCCAAGGTATTCGTGCTCGGGGCCAAGACTCCGTTCAGTCCCGTACCCAGAATCTGGTATTGCACCATATAATCATCCGGTCTCAGGGTATAGGTAAAATCCAGATGACTACCCTCGCCGATGTTCAAGCGCATGATCACGGAATTCGGATCATTACCTTTAACCGGGGTAAAATACAAATCGCTCGTATTCACGACGCGGTTCGTAGCCGTGACCAACGTGAAATTAAAATTAGACGCTTTCTCATCAAACAAAACGAGAGGCTCGTCATTATAGGCATCATACTCCTTCAGGCGTGCGTAACAAATACGCCCGCCCTTATTGCTGATACGAAGCTCAACCACGTCATTTTGCAGGGTCGTGTAATCTTCCGTGCCCACCATAGCGTCGCCGAATACACCGAAGCTCTGCTGCAAACGCCGCACCCGCACCGAGTCCGGCAGGTTCTCCAACGAATCCTCTACTAAAGCATTCCTGTTCTTTTGTTTCTGCAATTCCAATTGCCGGGCATACTCAATCTTCGCGATTGAATCTTGGTAACGACGTTGCGCCTCCAACTGCTCAGGCGTTGGCCGGTTGAACCAGCTAAACGTAAACAACACGACACCGATCAGCAGAAAACCTATTAATGTATTTTTATCCATTTATCACCAATTATTTTTTATTTTCGATAGCTGCTTTCACGAAGCAAAGGAAAAGGGGATTCGGATTCACCACGGTACTATTGTACTCCGGATGATATTGAACGCCCACGAACCATTTCAAGGCGGGGATCTCTACCACCTCTACCAGATTTGTCTCCGGATTCTCACCCGTACACATCATACCGGCAGCCTCGTATTGCTTCTTATACTCGTTGTTGAACTCGAAACGATGACGATGACGCTCTTGGATATGCTCCTTGCCATACGCCTCTAATACCTTGGAGCCCTTTTTCAGCGTACAATCGTAAGCACCCAGACGCATGGATCCCCCCATATTGGTAACGTTCTTCTGCTCTTCCATCAAGTCGATCACCTTATGGGTCGTATTCGGCTCCATTTCCGTAGAGTTGGCATCCGTCAAACCTAATACGTCACGGGCGAACTCGATCACCATGCACTGCATACCCAAGCAGATGCCCAAGCAAGGGACATCATGCTCACGAGCGTATTTGATAGCGGCAAACTTGCCCTCGATACCTCTCTGCCCGAATCCGGGGGCGATCAAGATACCGTCCATATCCTTCAGTCGCTCGGCTGCGTTCCCGTCATTCAATTTCTCGGAATGGAACAAATGCAAATCCAGTTTATGATGGTTGTAAATAGCGGCTTGCAACAAAGACTCGTCGATCGACTTATAAGCGTCTTGCAATTCCACGTATTTACCGACCAAACCAATCTTCACCGTATCCGTAGCCGTGCTCTTCAAGGCCAGGAATTCCTTCCAAGGCCTCAACTCCGGAGTCGGCCCGACTTCCATACCGACCTTACGCAAGACCACCTCGTCCATCTTCTGACGTTGCAATACCAAAGGAACCTCGTAGATCGTCGGCACGTCGATCGACTGGATCACGGAATCCTCGGCCACGTTACAGAACAACGCCACCTTGCGTAACAAATTCGCGTTCAACTCATGCTCCGTACGTAATACCAACACATCCGGCTGGATACCTAACTCCTGCAATTGCTTCACGGAATGTTGCGTAGGCTTCGTCTTATACTCTTTCGCCGCGGCGATATAAGGCACGTAAGTAAGATGCACGCAAAGGCAGTTCTTACCCAGCTCCCATTTCAACTGGCGAACGCTCTCAATGAAAGGCAGAGACTCGATATCACCCACCGTACCACCGATCTCGGTGATCACGAAATCAAATTTATACTTGCTACCCAATAATTTCACGTTACGCTTGATCTCATCCGTGATATGAGGCACCACCTGTACCGTCTTGCCCAGATAATCCCCCCTACGCTCCTTGTTGATCACGCTTTGATAGATACGTCCGGTAGTGATATTATTCGCACGGGTAGTCTGGACATTCAGGAAACGCTCATAATGGCCCAAGTCCAAGTCAGCCTCATGTCCATCGACAGTCACGTAACATTCCCCATGCTCATAAGGGTTCAACGTACCCGGGTCGATGTTGATGTAAGGATCAAATTTTTGGATGGTAACCTTGTAACCTCTTGCTTGAAGGAGCTTACCTAAAGAAGCGGAAATAATACCCTTACCCAGGGAAGAGACCACGCCGCCTGTAACGAAAATGTACTTTGTATCTGCCACGATAGTAATATTTTAGTTATCTTTTTAATTGCACACCTGCATTTCGAAATCGCAAAGTTAGCGATTTTCATCGAGACGTGCCAAATTTCATGTTTTTATTTCTTGCGGAAAGTCTCGCGAGAGACACCTCCGGTCTTCGTTTCTTTACCTCGGTGATCGTAACTTTTACCCAGATAAATATCGAATTGTATGTCGTATATTATTCTTTTTAGCTAATTTTGCGACCACTACAACCAATAGATGTAAATAAGGTATTATGATGATGAAGAGGCATGGTGTGTATGCGCTATTATTACTTTCACTAATTGTCGGTTCTGCATACGGTCAAGAGAACCAACTAGTTACCAGAACGATAATTCAACGTCCCGCACAGCAGGTCGCATTGGATGATACGATTCCTGCGATCAATCTTGACGAAGAGGAATTAGACAATATTGTAGACATTCGTAAGCAATTCGAGAAGCAAAACAAGACTTACTCGGCACCCTTGCCCCCCAGTACGAATTTACTGCGTTTTTTGAAAAAAGACGAACTGGAGATCTCGGACGAGGCAATGTATTGGGCCCGTCTGGTACGAGACGCCTCCACGGTTTTTGACAATACGATGACCTTCCGAGATACCGTGATCGTAAACCCTTTGTTCATGCCGATCGTTTTCCGGGGAGATTACCTACCCGAGAACTTGATATTCTACAACTTCGATTCATTGAAGGAGAAGACCCCCTATGATAACTTATACCAGACTGATTCCATTTTCAAAGATCTGAAGCGAAACAAACAGTTCGAGGAGATGGCTTACAAATATGTGCAGAACAATTACCCGACTTATTTCCGCTACTCCGAGAGGGATCTGCCCAATGAGGTGATCAAACCTAAATTCATCAAGAAGAATATTTATGAGGACTTGCCGATCAAGGTGGAGGCTGATGCCAATTTTGAGGATGTAGACGCTCCCGCCCGCTTTATCCCGGAGCGGAAATACTGGGTATCGGCCTTCGAGAGCGCCATCCAATTCTCCCAGAATTACGTTTCGGAGAACTGGTACAAGGGTGGAAGTAGCAACTTGAACCTGTTCACCAAGAACCATTTAAAATACGACTATAAGAAAGACAAGGTACAAGTAACGAACGAGCTGGAATTCAAAGCCAGCGTATACACGGCACCGAAGGATACCTTAAGGAACTATAAGATCGGTGACGACGTATTCCGTATACACAGCAACGTCGGTTACCAAGCGTTCAACAAATGGTATTATACGTTCGACGCTGAGTTCAAAACCCAATTCTTCACCAATTACAAAGAGAATGAACAGATCAAACAGGCCGCGTTCCTAGCCCCGTTCTCTATCAACCTCGGTCTCGGTATGAAATACGAGTTGGAAAAACGATTTACCGACAAGCATAAGAAGATTAAATTCAGCACCAACTTGGCGCCGATCTCCTACACGTATATGTACACGACGCAAGAGATCGATTATAGTCGTCACGGTTTCAAGAAAAATGAGGAAACCGGTGAGTTCAATAATAAGCTAAGCCAAATAGGTTCCACGATCCGAGCAGACCTCGCCTTCGATTTCAACCGAAACGTAAGCTGGCAGTCCCGTTTTTATTTCTTTACCACTTATGGCGATCATACCATCGGGGAGTTCGAGAACACCTTGACCCTGGCCATCAGTCGCTTTTTCTCCACACGTATCTATTTTCATCTTAGATACGACGATGGAGTGGAAAAAACGGGGGATAACAAGAGCTATTTCCAGCTTAATGAGCTGCTAAGTTTCGGTTTCAATTACAAATGGTAAGCAAGGTTTTAAGATTTCGAATAATAAACTTTGTTAATCGTGACATAGTTTCTAAATTATACGTACTTTTGCCCTGATTTTGCAATGTCGAGATTACAAATATGAGCGAAAGTATAAATCATACAGGATTTGTAGAGAAGATCGATGGTGACGCCGTCTTCGTCCGTATTACCCAACAATCCGCATGCTCGGGATGCCATGCGCAATCTATGTGCTCGGCATCCGAGAGAAAGGATAAGATCATCGAGATACCCGATCGGTCGGGGCGGTTCCACGTAAACGAGGAAGTGATGGTATGCGGACAAAACTCCATGGGGCTTCAGGCCGTGCTGCTGGCGTTTGTCATTCCTTTGGTGATAGTCGTGGGAGCTGTCGTGATCGGTACGGATCTACAATGGGATGAGACCACGAGCGGGTTAACCGGTTTATCGCTTTTGCTACCCTATTACTGTATATTATACTTAATGCGTGACAAACTGAAAAGACGATTTATATTTACTTTGAAAAAACTTAATTGATAATATATCATGATTTTAATTGCCGTTATTTCATTAGGAGCAATCGGGGCGGTCGGAGCGGTTTTCCTCTACGCCGCTTCCAAGAAATTTGAAGTCTATGAAGATCCTCGCATCGCGCAAGTACAGGAAGTCCTCCCTGGGGCCAACTGCGGAGGTTGCGGTTATCCGGGTTGCGCCGGATTCGCGGGCGCTTGCGTAAAAGCCGACTCATTAGACGGATTGCTCTGTCCCGTTGGCGGTGGCCCGGTTATGGCCAAGGTCGCTACGATACTGGGTAAAGAGGCGGGTACAGCCGACCCAATGGTGGCCGTTGTTCGTTGCAACGGTACGTGTCAGGCCCGCCCACGTACAAACTCTTACGATGGAACGAAAAGTTGCGCCATCGCCTCTACCCTTTACGGAGGCGAGACGAATTGTTCGTTCGGTTGCCTAGGTTATGGCGACTGCGTGAACGCCTGTGCTTTCGACGCGATCCACATCAACCCGGCCACGAGAATCGCCGAGGTGGACGAGGAAAAATGTACTTCCTGTGGTGCTTGCGTGAAGGCTTGCCCGAAGAGTATCATCGAGCTGAGAAAGAAAGGACCTAAATCACGCCGGGTTTACGTATCTTGCGTAAGTAAGGACAAGGGAGCCGCCGCTCGCAAGGCTTGTGCCAACGCTTGTATCGGCTGTGGCAAATGCGCCAAGGAATGTCCGTTCGAGGCGATCACCGTAACAAATAACGTAGCTTATATCGATTATACGAAGTGTCGTTTATGCCGCAAATGCGTGGCTGTATGTCCGACAGGAGCTATTCATGAGCTAAATTTCCCTCCTCGCAAGGAGGCCGCTCCCGCTCCGAAAGCTACAAGTGAAGAAAAAACAAATCTAAATTAAAATCTAATAGTATGCTAAGGACATTTCGAATCGGAGGTATACATCCCCCCGAGAATAAACTGTCTGCCGGTAAGAAAATTACGGCTCTCGCTACGCCTAAACAGGTGATTATCCCCCTTAGCCAGCATATCGGCGCCCCGGCGCAGGCCGTGGTGAAGAAAGGAGATCTGGTAAAGGTGGGTACATTGCTGGCCAAGGCGGGTGGTTTCGTATCAGCGAACATCCACTCTTCCGTATCCGGCAAAGTGAACAAGATAGATAACGCCCTCGACGCTAGCGGATACAAACGTCCCGCCATCTATATAGACGTGGAGGGTGATGAATGGGAAGAGACGATCGACCGCAGCGAGGCCTTAGTAAAGGAATGCTCGCTGTCTTCCAAGGAAATCGTGGATAAGATCGCCGCTTCCGGTATCGTCGGTCTGGGTGGAGCGACCTTCCCTACGCAGGTAAAATTGATGCCGCCTCCCGGAAACAAGGCAGAGATCGTAATCATCAACGCCGTGGAGTGTGAGCCTTATCTTACTTCTGACCATTCGTTGATGCTGGAGAAGGGCGAGCAAATCCTAGTCGGTGTCACGATCCTGATGAAAGCGGTCAACGTGAACAAGGCTGTGATCGGTATCGAGAACAACAAGCCGGACGCTATCGCCCATCTGCGAAAGCTAGCGGTAAACTATAAAGGTATAGAGATCATGCCGCTTAAGGTACAATATCCACAAGGAGGCGAGAAGCAATTGATCGACGCCGTTACGCAGCGTCAGGTAAAAAGTGGCGCGCTCCCTATCTCAGCGGGTGCCGTGGTACAGAACGTTGGAACCGCTTATGCCGTTTACGAGGCGGTACAAAAGAACAAACCGTTGTTCGAACGTGTGGTGACGATCACGGGTAAGGCGGTAGCTACCCCTTCCAATTTCTTGGTTCGTATGGGAACTCCGATCAGCTGCTTGATCGAGGCCGCAGGGGGCCTGCCCGAGAATACGGGTAAGATTATCGGTGGCGGACCGATGATGGGTAAAGCGTTGATCAGCGCCGAGGTGCCGGTTTGCAAAGGAAGCTCCGGCGTTTTATTACTGACGAAAGAGGAGTCTGTCCGCAAGCCGATCCGAGATTGTATCCGCTGCGCCAAATGCGTAGGTGTCTGCCCGATGGGATTAAACCCTACCCTATTGATGAGCGCCACGGAATTCCAGAATTGGGAATTGGCGGAGAAGAACTATATCACCGACTGCATCGAGTGCGGGTCTTGTAGTTACACCTGTCCGGCCAACCGCCCGTTGCTGGATCAGATCCGGTTGGGTAAAGGAAAAGTTATGGGTATTATCCGGTCTAGAAAGTCATAAAACAAGAGCAACATGGAAAATAATTTATACGTATCGCCCTCGCCCCACATCCATGGTGGCGACAGCATAAGCAAAAATATGTATGGTGTACTGATTGCCCTTATCCCGGCTTTCTTGGTATCCCTTTATTTCTTCGGTCTGGGAGCGTTGATCGTTACGGTCGTATCGGTTCTGTCCTGTATGATATTCGAGTATTTGATCCAGCGATTCTTAATGAAAAAGGAACCGACCCTTTGCGATGGCTCCGCTATCCTGACGGGTGTATTGCTGGCCTTCAACTTACCTTCCAACCTTCCGATCTGGATCATTATTACCGGAGCATTGGCGGCGATCGGCATCGGCAAGATGTCTTTCGGCGGATTAGGTAATAATATTTTCAACCCGGCCCTAGTCGGACGTGTATTCTTATTGATCTCCTTCCCGGCGCAGATGACGACTTGGCCGGTAGTAGATGCCTCGAACGTTTTCCCGATGACTTATACGGATGCCCAGACCGGCGCGACGGTACTGTCGTTGATGAACGAAGGCGTGACCGAGCTTCCGTCTTACGGGAATATGCTTGTAGGAGCTATGGGAGGTAGTCTCGGAGAAGTGAGTGCCGTAGCCTTGATCCTCGGTCTTTTATTCATGCTATGGAAAAAGATCATCACTTGGCAGATTCCGGTATCCATCTTGGCTACCGTATTCGTATTCACGGGCATCATGCACTTGGTGAATCCGGTACAATACGCCAGCCCGTTCGTTCATTTACTATCCGGAGGTTTGTTATTAGGCTCCATCTTTATGGCGACCGACTACGTAACCTCGCCGATGAGCAAGAACGGAATGCTTGTCTACGGCGTGGGAATCGGAATCCTTACCACGGTGATCCGTTTGTTCGGGTCTTACCCGGAAGGTATGTCGTTCGCCATCCTGATCATGAACGCATTTACTCCGCTAATCAACAGCTATATCAAACCTAAACATTTCGGAGGAAAGTAAGCATGGCAAAATTAAAATCAACATTACCCAATATGCTCCTTTCACTAACAGGCATTTGCTTGGTAGCAGGGGCGATCCTGGCCGGAGTGAACCAGTTCACCGCCGGCCCTATAGCGGTAGCCAAAGCGACTGCCTTGGAGGAAGCGATTAAAGCCGTTGCTCCCGAGTTCGACAACAAACCGACCGAGGATGTCTATATGGGCGTCACCTCCGATGGCGATTCCCTCAAGATCTATCCGGCCAAGAAAGGCGGACAAGTCGTTGGCGGAGCCGTAGAGAGTAACACGAAAAAAGGCTTTAGCGGCGAGATACGGGTTATCGTAGGTTTCGACATGGATGGCAAGATCTTGAACTATTCCGTATTGCAACACGCCGAGACTCCGGGCTTGGGAGCCAAGATGCAAGAATGGTTCCGTGCGGACAAGAACAAGCAAAGTATCTTGGGACGTACGATTCCGGACGGAGGCTTAAAAGTAACCAAAGAGGGTGGCGACGTGGACGCTATCACGGCAGCTACAATCTCCAGCCGTGCGTTCCTCGATGCCGTGAACCGTGCGTATAGCGCATTCGCCGGCGTAGACGGACTAACGAGCGCCACTTCAACCGACACAACAAATAAAAAGGGAGGACAGAACAATGAGTAATCTAAAAATATTGATGAATGGCATCATCACGGAGAACCCGACATTCGTATTACTGTTAGGTATGTGTCCGACCTTGGGAACGACCTCTTCAGCCATCAACGGCATGAGTATGGGACTGGCTACGATGTTCGTGTTGATTTGCTCGAATATCGTGATCTCCGCCTTGAAAAACGTAATCCCCGACTTGGTGCGTATCCCGGGATATATCGTTGTGATCGCGACGTTCGTAACCGTAGTGCAGATGTGCATGGAAGCGTTCGTCCCGGCTTTATACGCTAGCTTGGGATTATTTATCCCGTTGATCGTGGTAAACTGTATCGTTCTCGGACGCGCCGAGGCTTTCGGCGCGAAGAACGGAATCATCCCGTCGGCTCTTGATGGCATCGGAATGGGACTGGGTTTCACGATGGCTCTTACGCTGCTAGGCGCTTGCCGCGAGTTCTTGGGAACAGGTAAGTTATTCAACGTAACCTTGGTACCCGAGGAATACGGTTCGCTGATCTTCGTATTGGCTCCGGGAGCGTTTATCGCCTTGGGTTATTTGGTAGCAATAGTAAACAAACTGCGTAAAGCATAATAAACGGATCATATGGAATATATATTGATATTTATCGCCGCCGTATTCGTTAATAACGTTGTACTGGCACAGTTCTTGGGAATTTGTCCGTTCTTGGGGGTATCTAAGAAAGTGGAGACCGCCGCAGGTATGGGAGCCGCCGTTACGTTCGTGCTTACGATCGCCACGATTGTTACCTTCCTCGTGCAAAAATATATATTGGACGCTTTCGGACTAGGGTTCATGCAAACGATCAGTTTTATCCTGATTATCGCCGCCTTGGTACAGATGGTGGAAATCATATTGAAGAAGGTTTCTCCCGCCCTTTATCAAGCGTTGGGTGTATTCCTTCCGCTGATCACCACGAACTGCTGTATCTTGGGTGTGGCGATCCTTGTAATCCAAAAAGAGTATAATTTATTAGAATCTGTGGTATACGCTATTTCGACCGCTATTGGATTTGCGCTAGCTTTGATTATCTTCGCGGGTATTCGGGAACAGCTAGCCATGACACACGTTCCGGAAGGCATGAAGGGTACTCCGATCGCCTTGATCACGGCAGGTTTACTGGCCATGGCTTTTATGGGATTCTCGGGTATCGTATAACAAACTTTATCTAAATGAACACTAGAATGAAAAAGAAGATTTTAGTAGCGGGCGGAACCGGTTATATCGGTTCACACACCACGGTAGAATTGCAGAACGCCGGATATGAGGTAGTCATTATTGACGATTTGTCAAACTCGAATATCGAGGTACTTGATGGTATCGAGAAAATCACGGGCGTCCGCCCGGAGTTTGTCCAATTGGATCTAAAGGATAAGGAAGGTACTCGCAAGGCCCTGGAAGCTCACCCGGGTATCAAAGGCATTATCTTGTTCGCCGCCAGCAAGGCGGTAGGAGAATCCGTACAGCAGCCTTTGAAGTATTATCGCAATAATATTGTCACGCTGGTGAACCTGTTGGAGATGATGCCGGAATTCAATATCGAGGGTATCGTATTCTCTTCTTCTTGTACGGTATACGGGCAACCGGACCCGGAAAACTTGCCGGTGACCGAGAACGCCCCGATCAAACCCGCCATATCTCCTTATGGAAACACGAAGCAGATCAACGAGGAGATTATCCGGGATACGATCTACGCGGGAGCGCCATTCAAGAGTATCATCTTGCGCTACTTCAACCCGATAGGCGCTCACCCAAGCGCGGAGATCGGCGAGTTGCCCAATGGTGTTCCCCAGAACCTGATCCCGTACTTAACGCAGACGGCTATGGGTATCCGCGAGGAATTAAGCGTATTCGGCGATGATTATAATACAGCAGACGGTTCTTGCATCCGTGACTATATCAATGTCGTAGACTTGGCGAAAGCACATGTGATCGCGATGGATCGTATGCTTGAGAATAAGTCTGATGAGCCTATCGAGATATTCAACCTTGGCACCGGAAACGGCGTCTCTGTCCTTGAACTGATCAACACCTTCGAGCAGACAACCGGCGTTAAGGTTCCGCACAAGATCGTGGGCCGCCGTGAAGGTGACATCGAGAAAGTATGGGCGAATCCGGAGCATGCGAATAAGGTATTAGGCTGGACCGCCAAGGAAACTTTAGCCGACACCTTGCAATCTGCGTGGAACTGGCAAAAACGTTTGAGAGAGCGGGGTATCCAGTAGTAAGTCCTCCCAAAAAGGCGGCGTGTTATAAACACACCGCCTTTCAATAGCTTTGATATCGTTCAAAAAGACTGTAATAGGTCTTTATCGATGACTTTATAAAACGGTTTTTTGCGGAATCGACAGCTAGAGACGGCCCTTAGAAGTAAATAACTAATCACTTCCCAAGCCGCTAGTTATTCATTTCAAGAGGCAAAAATAGGAGATTTCTACCCGAGACATTGCTTATCTGTTGATGGAGATATTTTATAGTACATTAATGTACGTGCGTACATTGTTATTTAATAAACTCAGACAGGTAATAATAGGTATCCGGAGAAGGCTCGCTCTCTACCCGGTAACGGGTGGAGGCCGTCACGGAAAATGTATACCCTCGTTCAGACTCCACATCGATCGGAAGAAAAAGCTCATTGCCATAAATATTCGTAGCTAGTATGGATTTTGCCGAAGCCGTGTCGATCGAACCTGTCAATGAATAATAAACGGTATAAGTTAAGTCTTGCTTTTCCGACACGGGTTTCTCCCAAGTTAAATGCAACTCATCATCCAAACGTTCCACTTTGATTCCCTCAGGTGCGGCAGGTACCGAATCATTCAGCCAAGTCAATGGCGGCAATTGGGCCGGATATTTATAGTAATTGTCTCTCAACTCTTTATAAAGTCCCTTGTCATTATACAGGACATTTCCACAACGAAAGAACGCACAGCCTGCTCCTCCGTAATAACGGCTATAATCGATCTGGTCCGTTATATCATTCACGGCCCAATCCGCCTCGCTCTTGTCCATCCGATAAGCTCCCAGACCGGGTACGACCAAACGCCCGTTGCAATTATCCACCCAATTATCCACGAAAGGAAAGAAATTCTTATGCAGGTAATACATCATCGGAACAATCATATCTTGCTTACCCTGTTGCATCCACCCCTTCGGATCTTGGAAGACACTTTCATAAGCGGTCCAACCCGCATCGGGTACCTGCTCGATGCGATTGTATTTCCCGAGAGGCGAACTACTCACCTGCACCCAAGGCTTCGTTTGCTTTACCCAATCGTAAATACGGTAAACCATCCGGTTGATATTCTCCCTACGCCAGTCCGCCAGAGACTTTTTCTTACCGGATTTATTATACAGTGCTTTATCCGGGAATGTTTTCGCCTCTTCCGGATAGCGGATATAATCAAAATGGATGCCATCTATATCGTAGCCATCCACGATCTCCTTGACCAGGGATAAGATATAATCGGCGGTCTCCGGTACGCCGGGATCCAAATACCACTCCCCATTATGCCGTTTACAGAGTTTTGGCCTCTTTTTAACCACGGAAAGCTTTCCTTGCTCCTTCACGCTTTTTTCCGTTCCTAGCGGGAAAGTTACAAACCACGCATGGCATTCCATTCCCCGCTTATGGCACTCGTCCACGGCAAAAGCGAGCGGATCATATCCCGGTAATTCGCCATACTTACCGGAGAATGTCTTACTGGCCGGTTCGATAGCCGAACGATATATCACGTCTCCCCGCAAGCGAGCCTGAATGAAAACCATATTAAAATTCGCTTCTTGAAGCCGATCCAAGATATCAAGCAATGCCTGTCGCTGGGCTTTTCGTCCCGCCTCGGTAGTAGCCGGCTTATGGGGCCAATCCAGGCCATAAACCGTAGTCAACCAAACCGCACGAATTTCCTTTTTGGGAGGCTCTACCGCGTAAAGCATCGACAAATGCACGATCCCTATAAATAATACCCAAAGACTCCTCATCCTTCTCTAAATTAAGCTTATTATAACTACCTATTCGAATCCCTCGTGGGGAAGTCTGATATTCCATTCCTAATGAGTCTTTGACACTTCGTAAAGGAATCGAAGACAAAACAACTCAAAAAAATATTGATTATACAAAACATGTAACAAGTACACTTCGTATAATCAATACTCTTCAACTTTTTGCTCGACAAATAAACAATCAACCTTGTATTATTTAATTTAACAACAGCCAAAGTTTTCTTGCACATCTATCGAGAGCGAAGGATACGCTGAATCTCTTCCGGCAAATCGGTCGTAATAAAATCAACTCCCATATCGATCATCTCTTCCATCAATTTAGGGTCATTTACAGTCCAGACATTCGAAGTCATGCCAAGTACTTTGCACTCCTTCACCCAATCCGGATGAGATTGCAAGACTTTATAATGATAGTCTAATCCCGTAAAACCAAGCTCTTTCAATTCCATCGGAGATAATTCTCCATTCAGATAAGAGACCTCTGATTTCGGACATAGGCGGATGAATTCTTTACAAGCGTCCAGATTAAAAGATATGTAATCCGTACGTTTCGCTAATTTCATACGTTTTACCATTTCCACAGACAGTCTCGCGGCTTCTCGGTTACGTTCGGGAGTATCATGAGGTTTCAATTCAAATATCAACCGGATATTCTTCAATTTCTTCGCACGTTTCAAATATTGTTCCAAAGTAGGAAGTTTCTCTCCGTTACTCAGTCTCAAATCCTTCAATTCATCGTACGTACAAGATTGAATGTGTTTTCCCTGGATATCATTGTCGTGGTAGACGACCAACACATTGTCCGCCGTAAGATGCACGTCGAATTCCGAGCCATAGGCATCAATCTCGCTAGTACGTTCCAAAGAGCGGATAGAGTTCTGGGCAGAGCCCTCCGTTTTCCAATATCCCCGATGGGCGACCACTTTCGTATGGTCTTTCGCGGCGATCATTCCCGCCATCATCAAACAGAACAGTAAAAGAAGAGTAGATTTTAGATTCATAGTATATAAATTGTTAATACAAATAAAAAACAAGATTTCAACCGGCTGTAAAGACATCGCACGCATGCGCTACGTCTCTACAACCGAGGATTATCTCAGAAGGATTATTTTCCGATCTCTGATAAATAACGTTCGGCCTCGATAGCCGCCTTACAGCCACTTCCAGCGGCGGTAATCGCTTGACGATAATGAGGATCAGCGACATCTCCGGCGGCAAATACACCCGGAACTTTCGTGCGGGGAGTTCCCGGAACCGTCTCGATATAACCGACCTCATCCGTATCTACCCATGGCTTGAAGATGTCCGAATTGGGTTTATGACCAATCGCCAAGAAGAAACCATCGATGGCGATATCCACTTTCTCCTCATCCGGCTCTCCCATACGTTTTACCAAATGAGCACCCTCCACCCCATTCTCACCAAATAGACCTAAGGTATTATGCTCGAAAAGTACCGTGATATTCGAAGTCTTGAAGACACGTTCTTGCATTACTTTTGAAGCACGTAAATAGGGTTTACGCACGATCAAGTAAACCTGCTTCGCCAAACCAGCCAAGTAAATCGCTTCCTCGCAGGCCGTATCTCCGCCACCTACTACCGCTACCCTCTTTTTACGATAGAAAAAGCCATCGCAAGTAGCGCAAGCGGATACACCCATACCCGCGTATTTATGCTCATCCGGAAGACCCAGATACTTCGCGGAAGCACCCGTAGCGATAATCAAGGTCTCCGCCTCGATCACTTTCTCGCCATCAATCGTAATTTTGTAAGGAGCCTCACCCAAATCAGCGGCTGTAGCGATACCGAAACGGATATCCGCACCAAAGCGGACGGCTTGTTTTTTTAAATCTTCCATTAACTCAGGACCGGTTATACCGTCCGGATAGCCCGGGAAATTCTCCACCTCCGTAGTTGTCGTTAATTGCCCCCCCGGCTGTATGCCTTCATAAAGCACCGGAGATAAATTCGCACGGGAAGCGTAAATTGCTGCCGTATAACCTGCCGGACCCGAGCCTATAATCAGGCAACGTACTTTCTCATTCACTGAATCGCTCATAGTATCTAAGTATTAATTATCAATTTTCAATTCTCTATTATCGAAGATCTATCACCTCCACATCCGGATAGTCCCCTTCGTTAAAAACAAAAAAACGATCCGGTTGGTTTACACCTGTTTTCAGGTGACTGATCCGGATCGTACTGCTAACGCCATTTTTAGAAGTAACCGTGATACGAGTCGGAAAATTTGAATATTTCTCGATTTGCAACTCCACTTTCACGATATTCCCTTTTTTCTTCGGTATCAATTCCACATCGTAAGCGGTTTTTCCGTTCGGAGCTGTACTCTCGCCTTTATAAGCTGCCGTGAATCCTTTCTTATAGCTATTTAATAAAAGAGCGGGATTCGTAAATTGCAACTCCTCTCCCGTAGGATTCGTCACGTTCACCTCTTCGTTCCGTTCCACATACGTCCATTGTGTCGTACCATTAAACCAAGTAAGCGCCTCCGGCGTAACTAATGTAAACTTATCACCTTTCATTTGGATGGTTCCCTCAAAACTTTCTCCCGCATTCTGACCGGCAGAACGGGTAAACATCATAAAAGAAGCGCTTATCCCATTTGAATTCTCATAAGCAGCGGCAGCCTTCCCCAAGATATCATTCGCATCCTGGGCATGCGCCCCCACTCCTAGCCCCAACAGAAAGCACAAGGATAACCCGACAAATGCGATACATCGCCACACGCTTATTTTATGTTCTCTTCTCATATCTATTTCAAAGCATTTAATACTTGCTCCAACGAATACTCATCTTGCACCAATACCTGACGGGCCTTACTTCCCTCAAACGGGCCGACAATACCGGCAGCTTCCAATTGATCCATCAAACGTCCGGCACGGTTATAACCGATCGCGAATTTACGCTGGATCAAAGAGGTAGAACCTTGTTGCTGAATCACGATCAAACGAGCCGCCTCGTCAAATAAGGGGTCTCGATCGGATAAATCGACCGCTCCCGAAGTCGACGCCTCTCCCCCTTCCGGCACATAGTCCGGAAGCAGATAAGCGGTTTGGAAACCTGCCTGCTCACCGATATAATCCACGATATCCTCCACCTCGGGCGTATCTACGAAAGCGCATTGCACACGAACCGGCTCTTGTCCCGCTACAACAATCAACATGTCACCCCGTCCGATCAAACGGTTAGCGCCCGGAGCATCCAGAATCGTACGTGAATCGATCATAGAAGCGACCTTAAAGGCGATACGACTCGGGAAATTACTCTTGATCGTACCGGTAATCACCTTTGTATCCGGACGTTGCGTAGCCAAGATCATATGGATACCCACCGCACGAGCCTTTGCCGCGATACGAGAGATAGGCAACTCGATCTCACGTCCGGCGACTGCGATCAAGTCGGCAAACTCATCCACTACCGCCACGATATAGGGTAAAAAGCGATGTCCCTTCTGCGGGTTCAACCGCCGTTCGATAAACTTGGCGTTGTATTCCTTTATATTACGAACATTCGCATTCACCAGTAAACGGTATCGGTCTTCCATTTCGATCACCAACGAGTTCAATGTAGCGACAGCGTCGGCCGGCTCCGTAACAATCGGTTTCTCCGCGTTCGGAAGTTTCGCCAGATAATGACGCTCTATCTTGGAATAGATACTAAACTCAACCATCTTCGGGTCAACCATCACGAATTTCAATTCCGATGGATGCTTCTTGTATAATAAGGAAGTGATGATCGCATTTAGACCGACAGACTTACCTTGTCCCGTAGCACCGGCTACCAATAAATGCGGTGTCTTACAAAGATCGAACATGAACACCTCGTTCGTAATTGTCTTACCCATCGCCACGGGCAACTCATACTTACCCTCAACGAATCGGCGTGAGGCGATAACAGATTGCATCGATACCGTCTGAGGATTCTTATTCGGCACCTCGATACCGATCGTCCCCTTTCCGGGCATCGGAGCAATAATACGGATCTGCAAAGCGGATAGACTCAAAGCGATATCATCCTCCAAGTTTTTGATCTTAGAAATACGGACACCCGCCTCGGGTACAATCTCATAAAGCGTAACCGTAGGTCCGACTGTCGCTTTGATCGAGGCGATCTTTATATTGAAATGTTCCAAGGCTTGCTTGATCAAGCGTTGGTTTTCCGCCAATTCGTCCCGATTAATCTCCATGTTCCCACTATCATACGCTTTCAGTAAGTCCAAGGTAGGAAACACATAACGGGAAAGATCCAAACGGGGATCATACGTACCCAAGGCTGAAGCATCGTAGGTTTCATCATTACCGGCGGCAACTTCCACCGTGAATCCGGTATCCTCCTCATCCCCTGATTCCGGGGTATTTATCTCCTCTACCTTTTCGTTTATCGGATCATCGTCGCCTCTCGCGATCGTGACGACTAAATCATCAGCAGCAGCGACCTCTTCCCCCTCATATTCCGGTACTGTTTTACGGTTTTCTCTCTTTTCGACACTCAACAATTCAGCCTCCGTATCAAACGCTTCGTAATCATCCATTTCCGGTTGTTCATCCGGTTGCTCTACGTCTTCTCGGCCTTCTCGTCTCAAACGATTTCTCACCCAACCTAAAGAGAACATACGCTGCAAGAGCGGGATTGTCTTCTTACTGGTAAAAATGGCGATGATTAAGAATGAACCTAATAAGAGCAAGACCGTTCCGGGGATTCCGATATTGGCAATAAACATCTCCGAGATGTAATATCCGTGTTGACCGCCTAGATAAATAAACGTATCCTCATATCCCTTGATAAATAGGAACGCAAAAAACACAGATCCCCAGATCAACGCCGAAGCGCTGAACAAGAAACGTCTCAACAAGGATACTTTATTTAAGCTCATGAGTTTCGCCCCAACCGATCCCAAGAAAAAGAGGATCATAAAAGAAGAGATGCCAAACCAACGATTCATCAACAAATCAGACAAATACGCCCCGCGTACGCCCGTCCAATTCTCTACCGATCCTCGATTGGTCAACAAATCACCTAAAGGGACATTTTCTATTTTGCTTTGATCGGCGGCTCCTGTAAAGAAAAACGAAATCAAGGCAAGCCCTACGTAAATGGTTAGTATAGAGATGATCAAACCTGTAATAAAACGGGTCCGTTCATTTGTGAAAAAAGTCTTCAAGGCTGCGAACCCATTCGGTTCTGTATGATTTTGCTTCGCTGTTATTGTCTTCTTTGCCATAAAATAGTCTCTCAATAATTCTCTTATAGTACGCAAATGTACATAGAAAAAATGAGTCTGACGAAGCTTCTATGCAAAAGAGACATATTTTTCAGAGACACATACCTCAGTGAGATGTTTACCGCAATGCGGGTCGCGGTACTACTGCAAAGCGAATGCGGCGCCACTGCAACGCCTATGCAGTAACGCCGCAACACTTATACGGTACTGTAAAGATATCAGATAGTCCTATGCATCTCATGCCCTTCCACATAGATCGCGCTTTGAGGGCGAGATGGACAAAGGTGCTCGCAAGCGCCACAACCAATGCAAGTTTCCGTATTGATCACCGGGATCTTTAGCGACTTCGGATCTGCCGGATCTTTCGCTACCATCTGGATCGATTTTGTCGGGCAATGGCGTTCACAATTACCGCAACTCATACCGTCCGTATTGACAATACAAAGATCTTTTACCCATACGGCATGGCCGATCTGTATAGCGGATTTGTCTTCTTTCGTAATCGGTTTGATCGCCCCCGTCGGGCAAACCTCCGAACATTTCACACATTCCGGGCGGCAATATCCTTTATCGAATACCATCTCCGGCTGCATCAGTTTCATCAGATCCGTAGACGGACGCAGGACATGGTTCTCGCAGACAGAAACACAAAGCTGGCATCCCGTACAATGTCGCGCCAGATTCCCGATACTCAAAGCTCCGGGAGGAACCAATGGCGCCAAACGATTCGGCTCTTTACGTTCTTTAATCGGTGCGAAGCCTCCGTCCTTCTTCATCTCCACATAATCCTCCAGCTTTTTCTGCTGAGCATGCAAAACAGAAGACATGGCTACCCATGCCGTCGCTGACAAGGCCCGACGGCGGGAAACATCCGCAGTGTCCTTCGTTGAGGATTCTTTTACCGACGTAGTTTTATCAGCCTTGCATACCCTCGTATACGAAATCGCGCCCTGACGGCAATTATCCAAACAGTCCATACAAGTCACGCAACGGCTATAATCGATCACATGATTCTTAGAATCGATACAAGAAGCCTTGCATTTGCGCGCGCATAATCCGCAACCATTACATTTATCGGTATCAATGCGAGGTTTGAGTAAAGCATACTTCGACAAAAAACCGAGAACCGTACCTACCGGACAGATCGTATTGCAATACGTACGTCCATTTCTCCAAGCTAAAATCGCCAATATGACAAAGCTCAGGATAGCGATTCCCATCGTAGCCAGACTACGTACCCATACGTCCACCGGATAGAATGCGTAACTATCCATACGTTCCGCGAAATAGGCCAATAAATTGTTGCCCTCTTGATAGATTGGCGCAAATAAATTAGAAGCGATACGCCCATAAGCGCTATAAGGCGAGATCAACGCCACCAAAGAACCGATACCAGCGATACAAGCCAATATAAAAACAACCAAGGTACCATAACGTACCCACTTCAATGCGGGAGAATAAGTAAAGCGGTATTTCTTCCGTTTACCGGCAAGCCACGAAATGATATCCTGCAATACCCCTAACGGGCAGATAACGGAGCAATATACACGCCCCAATAAAAGAGTCAAGATTACCAACCCTACTACAACACCGACATTCAAAGCCAACAACGCGGGCCAAAACTGTATCTTTGCCAACCATCCGAACCAAGCGTGAATCGTACCCGTGAAATCAAGAAATAACAGGGTTATCAGCACAAAACAACAGGTAGCGGCGAATATTCTTATTTTTCGTAACATAATTTTCTGTTTGTTTAAAGGTTAACCATTCACTTTCAACTCTTCCACGAATTTATCTATACGCTGCATCTCTTTGGGAATATCGATACCCTGCGGACAATGAGGATTACATTGCTCACACCCTGTACAATGGTTCGCTTGACGCAACTTTGGGACACTCCGGTCATAACCGACCAAGAAGGCACGACGAGCTTTCGCGTAATTTTCGTCTTGAGCGCTTTTCGGGACATTTCCTTCATTCACACATTTATTATAGTGTAGGAGAATACCCGGAATATCCAACGCATATGGACAAGGCATACAATATTTACAATCATTGCAAGGTATTGTCGGATATTTCATCATAAGCTGAGCCGTCTCTTCCAAAAAGGCCTTCTCCTCGTCCGTTACCGGAATAAGCGGGGAATAAGTACGGATATTATCTTGCAAATGCTCCATGTAAGTCATGCCACTTAACACCGTCAAGACCCCATCCGGAGAACCCGCGAAACGAAAAGCCCATGAAGCCACGCTATTCTCAGGGCGTTGCTGTTTCAAACGAGCGACGATATGATCCGGAACATTCGATAAACGACCTCCCAATAGCGGTTCCATGATAACCGCCGGAACACCTCGCTTCGCTAATTCGCCATACAGATATTCTGCGTTTACGTTACGCCCCGAGGCATGTTTCCAATCCAGATAATTCAGCTGGATCTGAACAAAATCCCATTTTATGCCCATATCCAACACATAATCAAACACTTTTACATCCCCATGAAAAGACCAACCAAGGTTACGGACACGTCCCGCTTCCCGTTCCTTCACCAAGAAATCGAGCATTCCATTATTTATATAGCGGTCATTGAAAAGCTCGATACCATTACCCCCACCAATAGAGTGAAGCAAATAGTAATCCAGATAATCGGTTTGTAAATCACGGAAAGACTGCCGATACATCGCCAACGAGTTTTCTCTCGTATAGTTCTGGAAGTTTGACAATTTGGTGGCCAGGTAATAAGAGTTCCTCGGATGACGGGCCAGCGCTATACCGGTCGCCTTCTCGGACATACCTTGTACATAAACCGGGGAAGTATCAAAATAATTCACCCCATGCTCTATCGCATAATCCACTAAACGATTCACGGCTTCTTGATCAATCTGGTCTTTACCGTCCGACCCTTTTTTCAAGGGCCAACGCATACAACCATATCCTAAAATAGAAACCTTATCGCCATTCGTAGGATGTTGGCGATAGGTCATTTTATCGGTAGGGACCTCACCCAACACCACTGCCGCACCCGGCTCATTCTTGGGAGCGCAACCGCAAAGCGCCGCCGAAGAGGCGACAGCCCCACCCCCAAACACCTTCAAGAATTTACGGCGATTCATTTCTTGAGGGTTCTCATTCTTTCCACATGAACTCATAACTCGATCGTTTTTTATCCTATTAGTATATCCAACATTAGTCTATCATTCAACACTCCTTCCATTAATCGCACAAAATTAATAAAACAGAAAATATCTAAGCCTCAACTAAAAAAGAATATTCGGGACTTCATCGCAAAAAAACAGATTTTTGTTGTACTTTCGCGAATTGTTATTAGGGATAGTTAGACGAACAGGCACATGGGAAAAGAAGAAAATCCGATATACGAGCGTAACACGTTAGAGTTTGTCACGGTAGCGCTGGAATATTGTACCTTTGTAGAGGCTGCCGGAAATACCGGACTTTTCGACTTCGTAGACAAGGCGACAAAACTCCTGCCTCTGTTATACTTAAAGGCCAGCTTGTTGCCCGAGGTAGAGTCTGAAGAGGAAACCGCCCTCGAGCTTTCCGTTTCAGAAGATATGTATGAGTCGGTTCGTTCACGGATAGCCGGTTTGCTTGGCGAACGAGATTCCTATCTGGAAACATTTCACGCGGATATGCGGTATAGTGATACTCCTATCGCAGCGTTTATTTCCGAGAATTTGGCAGATGTCTATCAGGATATGGGGAATTTCGTGTCTTTATTCCGTCAAGGGAACGAGGAAGTTATGCTAGAGGCCATCGCTTTGTGCCGCACGAACTTCCAAGAATACTGGGGACAGCAATTATTGAATGCCTTGAAAGCGTTGCACGCCGTGCGTTACAGTGGTGATGAGGATTGGGAAAAGAATGGTGACAAAGGATGATACAACAATTTATACATACAATTACTAAAGAGGAAATAGCGAAACTTACCGTAGAGGAGTTCAAGGGGCGTATCATTACGATCCTTAGTAAAGAGGAGGCGGACAAGGCCGTAGAGTACTTGCTGCGTTTTCCGATCGTTGGTTTTGACACGGAGACCCGTCCCAGCTTTAAGAAGGGGCAGCGTTACAAAATCTCATTGATGCAGATATCAACGGATGATACCTGTTTCTTGTTCCGCTTGAATCATATCGGCATACCGGAATCTCTGGAGAAATTCCTGAAAAGCAGCTCAACCTTGAAGATCGGGTTATCTTTACGGGATGATTTCGGGGCGATACGGAAGCGTTCAGATATAGAACCCGCTAATTTCCTTGATTTACAGAATTACGTGGGTCAGTTCGGCATCGAGGATGCCAGCCTGCAAAAGATCTATGCGATACTCTTCCGAAAAAAGATATCAAAAGGACAACGCCTCACGAATTGGGAGGCAGATGTATTAACGGACTCACAAAAGAAATACGCGGCCCTCGATGCTTGGGCCTGCCTAAGAATATATAATTTATTGAATCAAGCATAAATGGAGTATTGTAAAGTTTTTCTCAAGCCCAAGAAAGAAGAATCGCTATTGCGTTTCCATCCATGGGTGTTTTCCGGAGCGATCCAATCTGTTGAAGGCGAACCGGAAGAGGGTGACTTGGTAGAGGTATACGGAGCGAACCGGCGTTTTTTGGCGATCGGCCATTACCAAATCGGCAGTATCGCCGTACGTGTGTTATCTTTCACCTCAATCGCCATCGACGATGCTTTTTGGGTTGAACGTATCCGTACCGCTTACGAACTCAGAAAGACCTTGCGGCTGGCCGGTGTAGAAACGAATAATACGTTCCGCCTGATTCACGGCGAAGGCGATAACTTACCGGGATTGGTGATCGATATGTATGCGCGTACGGCGGTTATGCAAGCGCATTCGGTAGGCATGCATTATGCCCGTCATCAGATAGCGGAGGCTTTGAAAGCGGTATTGGGCGATACTTTACAAAACATCTACTATAAATCGGATGCGACTTTGCCTTACAAAGCGAATTTAGGTAGCGAGGATGGTTACTTATTCGGTGGAGAAGTGGAGGATATCGCCGTAGAAAACGGACTAAAATTCTGTGTAGACTGGCAGAAAGGCCAAAAGACAGGTTTCTTCGTGGATCAACGGGAGAATCGTTCTTTATTGGAGCATTACGCGAAAGATCGCTCCGTATTGAATATGTTCTGTTATACAGGCGGTTTCTCTTTCTATGCGATGAGAGGAGGCGCTAAGGTAGTTCATTCCGTAGATAGTTCGGCGAAAGCGATTTCTTTGACGAAAAAGAATGTCGAGTTGAATTTCCCGGGAGATCCCCGTCATGAGGCCTATGCGGAAGATGCGTTTAAATATTTGGAAAAGATGGGGAGTAATTATGACTTAATCATATTGGACCCTCCTGCGTTCGCTAAACATAAAAATGTACTACGTAACGCCTTACAAGGGTATCGCAAATTAAACGCAATTGCTTTCGAGAAGATCAAGCCGGGAGGAATCTTATTTACCTTCTCTTGCTCTCAAGTAGTTAGTAAAGAGAATTTCCGCCTAGCCGTATTTAGCGCGGCCGCCCAATCCGGCCGTAGTGTCCGAATCTTACATCAATTGACCCAACCCGCAGACCATCCGGTGAATATCTACCATCCGGAAGGGGAATATCTGAAAGGATTGGTATTGTATGTAGAGTAAGAAAACCTTCCTCGGTTAAGTTTTGTTCGCCCCCTCAAAAAAATATATACGGAAATATTTCTTTATTCCGTAATAGATTGTACCTTTGCCATCGTTAGAAAACATAGCGTATTATTAAGTAATAACATACTAAAACTTATTTATTATGTCAAAAGTAACAGTTGTTGGTGCCGGTAATGTAGGTGCTACTTGCGCAAATGTTCTTGCCTTCAATGAAGTGGCAGACGAAGTTGTAATGCTAGATGTAAAGGAGGGCGTATCCGAGGGTAAGGCGATGGATATGATGCAGACCGCTCAATTGCTAGGTTTCGATACTAAGGTTGTAGGTTGCACGAACGATTATGAGAAGACAGCTAACTCAGACGTTGTGGTTATCACTTCCGGTATTCCCCGTAAACCGGGTATGACTCGCGAGGAATTGATCGGTGTTAACGCTGGTATCGTTAAGAGCGTAGCTCAAAACATCTTGAAATACTCTCCGAACGCAATCTTGGTAGTTATCTCCAACCCGATGGATACAATGACTTATTTGTCATTGAAGTCTTTAGGCTTGCCGAAGAACCGTATCATCGGTATGGGTGGAGCGTTGGATAGCTCTCGTTTCAAATATTTCTTGTCTCAGGCTCTAGGTTGCAACGCGAATGAGGTTGAGGGTATGGTAATCGGTGGTCACGGTGACACTACAATGATTCCGTTGGCTCGCTTGGCTACTTACAAAGGTATCCCTGTTAGCAAATTGTTAAGCGCAGAGAAATTGCAAGAGGCTGTTGCTTCCACAATGGTTGGTGGCGCTACATTGACTAAATTATTAGGAACCTCAGCTTGGTATGCACCAGGTGCCGCCGGAGCGTTCGTTGTTGAGTCTATCATCCGCAACCAAGGCAAAATGGTTCCTTGCTCTGTTTATTTGGAAGGCGAGTACGGTGAATCTGATCTTTGCATCGGTGTTCCCGTTATCCTTGGCAAGAACGGTATCGAGAAGATCGTTGAATTGGAATTGAACGCAGAGGAGAAAGAGCTGTTCGCTAAGAGCGCTGCCGCTGTTCACAAGACTAACGAGGCTTTGAGAGAAGTAGGTGCACTTTAATTTGAAATTCTATTGAAGCGATAAAAAAGAGACTGATCCATCGGGGTTGGTCTCTTTCTTTTTATGTGGACACGGACAGTTTCGACGGGACGAAGATAATCTTCTTGCTCTCCTCACGCCTATATTCTTTCTGACACAGAAACATTCTTGCACAAATTCTTTCTATTGTAGAAATAATTCGGTAATTTTACACGTAAATACAATTCCCATAGAATGAATACAAATATACTCCAAACACTGGTAACGGCCATGCAACGCCGATTAGCGGCTCTTCCGCAGAGATTGCGACCATTCACCACGGAGTTTGGTGAGCTTCCTAAAAACCTGATGCTAACCGGTGCCAGAGGATGTGGCAAATCTACATTTCTACTCCATCATTCACAAGGCAAGCGCTTATTATACTTTTCCGCCGATAATCCGAAGATTATTGGCGAACCGCTCTATGACTTAGTCAGTAGCATATTCATGCTTGGTTATGAAGGTGTTATTATCGGCGAATTCACTACGCATCAAACTGGAGCATACATCTGAAGGCCTTGTATGATGACTATCCAGGAAAAATCATCTGGATTTCAGATTCCTCATCGTTAGTACTCCGTGATGGTAAGGCCGACTTGTCAAGACGTTATGTAGCGATACAGATGCCTTTAATGTCGTTCAGAGAATTTCTTTATCTTGAAACTGGGCAAGCATACCCCAAGTATAAACTGGGAGACACAATATTACCTACACAACCTGATGCGGAACTGTTGAACCATTTCCTCAATTATCGTAGTTACGGTACACGTCCTTTCTACCAAGAGAAAGATTTCGAAGCACGTTACATGGCTGTCATCGACAAGATTCTCAATAACGACATACCATTCTTCCTGCCTAGCATTTCCGAAAACAACCTACGTGTGATGCGAGCCATTATCGGCACACTGGCAAACTCATCAATACCTCGTGTGCAAGTCACCTCTTTATGTTCTGATTGGGGAATAGGAGCGGAAAAACTCTATCAACTACTCTTTGTGATGGAAAGTGTAGATCTATTGAAAATAGTAAGGTACCCCAATGACATGAAAGCCCGTAGCACTGGCGCAAAAATGTTGTTCGCAGACCCATGTGCTTATAAAGTTTTGAATGCAGACCAAGGAACGGAACGTGAAGCCTACACTATCCACTGCTTTTCTAGGGCAGGTTACCAGATAAACGGTAAACCACCACTACAGCGTACTCTTGTCAACCAACAAGTTACGTCCATGATAAAATAAAAAAACTTCTTGATTTCATGTTTTGCCCTGTCAGGCGGCTTTCTCCTGTCCCTGTTTTGGACGGGGAACGTATTTATTGGGAAGGAAAGACGCATCCGCTTTCTCACCCTTCATCAACCGGGTGAGTATATCCTCGATGTACTCTCCGAAATTTACAGCGTTGAGTTTGCAGCTTTCAAGCAACGAATACATGAAAGCTATGTTTTCGGCCGCGAAGTGGCTGCCGGTATGCAACCAGTTGCGC
>NZ_JAAKDT010000026.1 GCF_011038785.1 Parabacteroides sp. ZJ-118 | reverse complement strand
AATGTGGCATCTACAAAAGGCAAGGACAGCACGAAACCGCCGTATGCCGAACGGCACGTACGGTGGTGTGAGAGGGAAGGAAACAAAATAGGCAGGAAAACTTATTTTGTTTCCCTACCTACTCGATTGACGGGCATGATGTCATACATCTGTGGTGAAGGTCCATAAGGGGGCTGCCTTGATTACTACACGATTAGACACTCTTTGAAAACAAATTAAACCGCCGTATGCCGGACGGCACGTACGGTGGTGTGAGAGGAAAGGAAACAAAATAGGCAGGAAAACTTATTTTGTTTCCCCACCTACTCGATTTATTGTCTATTATTGTCGTATATTTACGCACCAAGAATAATGTAACTAAAAAATAATAGTATTATGACGTTGCCAGAACGGTTTTGCATGAAAGTAACCGGACTTGTTCTTGCTTGTTCCTCGTTACTTTTTTCCTGTGCTCCCAAGGAGGTTCCGCAGGTAAATTTAATCCCTAAGCCGGCTCATATGGAGGTGACCGGCGGTTATTTCAAGGTAGATAGTAATCTCGTATTCGGGACTGATCAATCGGGTACGATCCGTTACGTGGTCGATGAATCTTTCAACGGCGGAAGTCCGGAAGGATATGCGTTGAGCGTGACCAAGAAGGGGATCGAGTTGAGAGCCGCCTCTAAATCCGGATGGTTTTATGGGGAACAAACCTTGCGTCAGCTGTATACGCCGAAAGGGATTCCTTGTGTATTGATCCAGGACAATCCTCGTTTCCCGTATCGCGGCTTGCATTTGGATGTCTCCCGTCATTTCTTTCCGAAAGAGGAGGTGATGAAGTTATTGAACGTCATGTCTTATTATAAGTTGAATACGCTTCATCTGCATTTGACGGATGCCGGTGGTTGGCGTATCCAGATAGATAAATATCCGAAACTGACTACGGATGTGGCTTTTCGTACGGAATCCGATTGGCTGAAATGGTGGGATGGAAAGGATCGGAAGTATCTGCCGGAAGGAACTCCGGGGGCGTATGGCGGTTATTTTACAAAGGAGGATATCCGTGAGATCGTGGATTACGCTATGGCTCGGCATATTCATATAATACCTGAGATCGAATTCCCGGGGCATTCGGACGAGGTGTTCGTGGCGTATCCGGAGTTGAGTTGTGCCGGCAAACCTTATACGACGGGCGATTTCTGCATCGGCAACGAAAAAACGTTTACGTTCATGGAGGATGTATTGTCCGAGGTGATCGAGTTATTTCCTTCCGAATATATCCATATCGGGGGAGACGAGGCCGGAAAGGAAGCTTGGAAGACCTGCCCGAAGTGTCAAGACTTGATGCGCCGGAATGGGATGAAGGACGTGGATGAGTTGCAGAGCTATATGATTCACCGTGCGGAGGAATTCCTGATCTCTAAAGGCCGGAAATTGATCGGTTGGGATGAGATTCTGGAAGGAGGCTTGGCTCCGGAGGCTACGGTGATGTCTTGGCGGGGCGAGGAAGGGGGAATCAAGTCCGCCCGCATGGGACACGACGTGGTCATGACACCGAGTGGTTATATGTATTTCGATTTCTATCAAGCTGATCCAAAGACACAGCCGTATGCCATCGGTGGTTATACGCCGATCAAACGGGTGTACAGTTATAATCCGGTTCCTATGAATTCGTTGACTGCCGAGGAAAGTAAACATATCCTAGGGGTACAGGCAAATACATGGACGGAGTATATCCAGGATGAGAAGCATCTGGAGTATATGATGTTCCCGCGTGCCTTGGCGGTCGCCGAGATCGGATGGACTCCGCAAGAGGAGCGTAGTTGGGAGGACTTTAAGCCTCGTATGAACGCAAATATACCGGTCCTGCAACGGATGGGTATCCATACGTTCACGCTCTCAGATGAGATCGAGACCACGATGGAAGTAGATACCTCGCGGCGAGAGATCAAGGTTATGCTGGATGCGGAGAAATGTCCGGCGGAGATACGTTATACCCTGGACGGCTCCGTTCCCACCGTCTCTTCCCGGGTCTATAACGGCCCGATCGTAGTGAAGGACTCCGTTGATATCAAAGCCGCTATCTTCCGCGACGGGCAGCTTCAAGGAACGCCTACCGGGAAGAAGGTGGATTATCATCGGGGTATCAACAAGCCTATACATTATAACAGCAAGCTGTATAGTGGTTATATGGCCGGTGGCATGAACGCCTTGCTGGACGGCTACAGGGGAGGCTTGACCTACCTGGACGGTCGTTGGCAGGGGTATTTGAATGACTTGGACTGTGCGGTGGATATGGGAGAGATAACGGATATCCATAAGGTATCGGCCCGCTTTATGCAGTTGATCGGCCCGGGCGTGTTCCAACCGGGAGCGGTGGAGCTGCTGACATCGGAAGACGGAGTGAGCTATATTTCGCAAGATGTTATCCCTACCACGGTAGCTAATACGGATAAAGACCTCTCTTTTCAGGAATATACGTTTAACGGCGATTGGAAAGCACGCTATATCCGTATCAAGGCAAAAGAAACGAATAAGGGTTTCATCTTCACGGATGAAATCGTGATCTGGTAAGTATGAATCATTAATTATCAACTAAAATAGATTTATCAAATGAAGAAACAGCTAATGACCTTCCTGTTGTGTGGCAGCCTGTTTGCTACGGCACAGCAACCGGTAGATTATGTGAACCCCTTCATCGGTACGAGTAATTACGGCACGACGAATCCCGGCGCGATCTGTCCGCAAGGTATGATGAGCGTGGTTCCTTTCAACGTCATGGGGTCGGAGAAGAACCGTTTTGACAAGGATAGCCAATGGTGGTCTACTCCTTACTCGGCAGACAATAAATTCTTTACGGGATTCGCCCACGGCAGCCTGAGCGGCGTGGGATGCCCTGAGTTGGGAGGTTTGCTATTGATGCCGACAACGGGTGCGTTGAATGTGGACTGTAAGGCTTACGGCAGTGAGTACAAGGACGAGGTGGCTCACCCCGGTTACTATAGCAATACCCTAACCAAGTATAATATCAAGGCGGAGGCTACAGCCAGCATGCGCACGGGCTTGAGCCGTTTCACTTTCCCGAAAGGGGAGAGCCACATCCTCTTGAACCTGGGCGAGGGCTTGACGAACGAGACTGGTGCTACGGTTCGTATCGTGAATGATACGGAGATCGAGGGCAGCAAGTTGATGGGTACCTTCTGCTATAATCCGCAGGCCGTATTCCCGGTTTACTTCGTGATGCGGGTAAGTAAGACCCCGAAGAAGATGGGTTACTGGAAGAAACAACGCGAGATGAAGGGAGTGGAGGCCGAATGGGATATTTACTCCGGCAAGTATAAATTATATACCGGCTATACCCGCGAGATGAGTGGAGACGATATCGGCGTATGGTTCGACTATGATACAGACGAGGGCGAGCAGATCTCCGTGAAGATGGGTATCTCTTACGTAAGCGTCGAGAATGCCCGGGAGAACATGGAGCAGGAGATGAGTGGTTTCCCGTTTGATCAGGCACAAGCGTCGGCTCGTGCGATGTGGAACAATGACTTGTCGCTCGTACAAGTGGAGGGGGGGACAAACGATGAGAAGAAGATCTTCTATACCGGTCTTTATCACCTGTTGATCCATCCGAATATCTTGCAAGACTGGAACGGGGAGTATCCGAAGATGGAGAACTTGGAGGTGGGGAAAATCGATCCCGCGTACAACCGTTATACGGTCTTCTCCTTGTGGGATACCTACCGTAATGTAAGTACCCTGATGACCTTGCTTTATCCGGAGCGTCAGCTGGATATTATCCGCACGATGTTGGATATGTATCGGGAAAACGGTTGGTTGCCGAAATGGGAGCTTTACGGACGCGAGACCTTTACGATGGAGGGCGATCCATCGATCCCATATATCGTAGACGCATGGATGCGCGGCTTGCGCGGCTTTGACGAGCAAACCGCATATGAGGCGATGCGTAAAGGCGCTACTACTCCGGGAGAGTTCAATCTGCTTCGTCCGGACGCGAACGATTATTTCAGTAAGGGCTATGTCCCTTTGCGCGAGCAATACGATAACTCCGTATCTCACGCACTGGAATATTATATCGCCGACTGGAACTTGGCCAATTTCGCCCAGGCCTTGGGTAAGAAAGAGGATGCCCAGCTGTTCCGCGACCGTTCTTTAGGCTATAAAAAGTACTATAGCAAGGAGTTCGGGACGCTGCGTCCGATCTTGCCGGACGGCTCCTTCTACGCTCCGTTCGATCCGAAACAGGGCGAGAACTTCGAGCCTAGTCCCGGTTTCCATGAAGGAAACGCATGGAATTATACGTTTTATGTTCCTCACGATATCAAGGGACTGGCCCGATTGATGGGAGGTGATAAAAAGTTCGTCGATAATCTGCAGAAGGTATTCGACGACGGCAATTATGATCCCGCCAACGAACCGGATATCGCTTATCCATACCTGTTTAGTTATTTCAAGGGAGAGGATTGGCGTACTCAGAAACTGGTCCGCCAGTTGTTGAATGATTGCTATCATAACGCACCGAACGGCGTACCGGGTAACGAGGATACAGGCACGATGTCCGCTTGGGCTATTTTCTCCATGATGGGCTTCTATCCGGTTTGTCCGGGCGATGCGAGCTATGTGTTGACCTCTCCGACTTTCGATAAAGTTACGATCCGGCTCGACAAGAAATTCTACCCTAAAGGCGAATTGGTAATCGAGTCTGAGCATAGCAATCCGGGAGCGATCTACATCAAGGACGTTTTCGCCGGCGATAAGAAGCTGAAGGGCCGCACCCTTTCGCACGCGGAATTGGTGAATGCCGGAACCTTACGCTATATCCTCGAGGATACGCATAAGTAAGTTTGACTCCTCAAATGGAAAGAATGATGGCAGAAGGAACAAGAAATACAGGAAGAGGAAGGCGAAAGCCCGCGGAGATGCTCCCTGACATGGGGCGTCTTCAACCGCAGGCCCGTGAGCTGGAGGAGGCCGTGTTGGGTGCGTTGATGCTGGAGAAAGATGCGTACTCGATCGTCAGCGAGATCTTGAAGCCGGAATGTTTCTATGAGAAAGCGCACGAGAAGATCTATGCCGCTATCGTAGACTTGGCGTTGAGCCAGCGCCCCGTGGATATGCTTACCGTAACGGAACAGTTGAGGAAGCGAGGAGAGCTGGATGAGGTAGGAGGACCGTTCTACATCTCTCAACTTACCGGAAAGGTGGCCAGCAGCGCCCATATCGAGTATCATGCCCGCATCATCGCCCAGAAATATCTAGCGAGGGAGTTGATCTCTTTCACGGCGATGATCCAGGGAAAAGCGTTCGATGAGACGCTCGATGTGGAAGACTTGATGCAAGAGGCGGAGGGTAAGTTGTTTGAGATCTCGCAGCGTAACATGAAGAAGGATGTCACCCAGATCGATCCGGTCATCAGGGAGGCCGTGGATATGTTGCAAAAGGCGGCCCTCCGGAAGGAGGGATTGAGTGGATTGCGCACGGGCTTCGAGGGGTTGGATAAGTTGACTTCCGGTTGGCAGAATTCCGACCTTATCATTATCGCCGCCCGTCCGGCCATGGGAAAGACGGCCTTCGTCCTCTCCATGGCGAAGAATATGGCGGTGAATTTCAATACGCCTGTCGCTCTGTTCTCTCTGGAGATGAGTAACGTGCAGTTGGTAAACCGTCTGATCGTGAATGTCTGCGAGATACCGGGCGAGAAGATCAAGAGCGGACGCTTGGAGAGCTACGAGTGGGAGCAGCTGGACTTTAAGCTCAAGGATCTTTACCACGCCCCGATCTTCGTGGACGATACTCCGAGCCTGTCCGTCTTCGAGCTGCGGACAAAAGCCCGTCGTCTGGTGCGCGAGCATGGCATTAAATGTATCATTATCGACTACCTCCAGTTGATGAATGCCAGCGGTATGAGCTTTGGAAGCAGGGAGCAGGAGGTGAGTACGATCTCCCGTTCGTTGAAGGGACTAGCGAAGGAATTGAATATCCCGATCATCGCCTTGTCGCAGCTGAACCGCGGTGTGGAAGCCCGTCAAGGCGTGGAAGGTAAGCGTCCGCAGCTGGCCGACTTGCGCGAGTCCGGGGCTATCGAGCAGGATGCCGATATGGTATGCTTCATTCACCGTCCCGAATATTACAAGATTACGGAAGACGAGCGGGGTAATTCCCTGATCGGCCTGGCCGAGATCATTATCGCCAAGCATCGTAACGGTGCCGTGGGGGATGTCCGGCTGCGATTTAAGAGCGAGTTTGCTAAGTTTATGAACGTAGAGGAAGACATAGCGGTGAAGGAATTCTCCTCGACCATGAACGGTGGAGACCCGATGCCCCCCCCGATCCCGCCGGCAGGAGCCGACTTCCTGAGTCAAGGTAGCGGTAACGAGGTTCCCTTCTGATAGCCGTGTCGCCTGGGAAAGAATCATCCCTGCGCCCGTGGGGCGCGGGGATTCCGAACGGATGTAAAACGGCTTCATACGTTTAGCGGGCAATATATTGTGGAAGATATCCCTTCAACTTCACGATAAATAATACTACTCCTTCCCCTTGGGCCTCCGAGGGGAAGGCCTTTCGCAGTTCCTCTCCGGATTTGCTGAAGCAATAGGCGTGGCAATAAGGGTCGATTGGCTCCATTCGCCGGATGTTGCCGGTTTGGTAGAAGTTATCTTTTAATCCTTCCTTTACCTGCCAGCACCGTTCTTTCTCCGTATCATAACAGAAGGTGTAATTTTTGGACTCATCCTCTGCGTTATAGTATGTAGATACCCAGAAACGGCTACCCATGCGGATTGGAAGCAAGGGGAGCGTATTATTCCCGGCAAAGTTCTTCAAGGCTAGGCTTTGTCGCTTTTGCTTAATATATAAAGTGTCCCGTAATAAGTTCTCGGGTTGGTAGGAGGGGGCATAGGCATAAACCGTTCCACTTCCGGGCTCCACCGCTACTTCCGGGGCGAGATAACTGATCGGGCATGCGGAACGTTCCAGATCGACCGGACGGATCGTGTGAGATTGCAATTTATGGAAAGAGGAATCGTATTCAACGATTTGCCTCTCAATCGTGGCAGTCTGCCTTGCCGTATCTCCATGAACATATTCCTCGGTGGTAAGTATCCGGTTATTATGCATGGATATGGATAACATATGTCTGTTTTCAGGAAGGTCGAATTTTAGTTTTTTGCGGATAAGAAGATCGCCATTGAACGAGTAATAGAAAATATCGTCCGTGTTTCCAAGTACGATCAGCTGCTGGTTGGTCGGGTTCACTACATATCCCGCTACCCGTATGTCATCCGGATGGGTAATGCGACAGATAAATTCCCCCTTGCGATTGAAACGGTAAAGCGTCTCATTGCTGATAAGGAATAGGTTGTCTCCCTCTTGACGGATATACTTGGCTTCCTTGATCGAATGCGTCCCTGAGTCCTGTAATGGAATGGCGACTACCTCATCCGCGATGTCAGACAAGGCTCCGGTAAGGTTGCTCCGGATCGGTTCATTCGTGATTAACAGGTTATAGGCTTGCTTTCCGCAAACCAATAGAACAAGTAGTAATAAATAGGTAAAGGCTCTTTTCATATCACCGGTAAATTAAAGAAGGATAACCCTTTGTATGATTTTTACGAATTACTCTTATAAAACGTAGGTCATCTGATTTTATTGGATAAGCCACCTGGGAACATTTGCAAAAGTCCGTGGCATGGACTAACCCCCAATAGCACCTTGATTCTAATCTTCCGCATACGCCCGGTTGTCGTACCTGCTGCTCCCGGGGTCAAGGTCTCGGAACACTGCACCCGGGCAGAGCCAAATGTAAGGGCGCAGATGTGCCGGAGAAACCGATTCCAATGCCACACTTGGAGAGGTGAAATGCCATACTTCGCAGGGTGAAACACCATACTTCGCGGGGTAAAATGCCACACTTGGAGAGGGCTAAGGTGTGGCATTCCCGGAGGCCAAACTGCATGGGTGAAACTACCGCCCTTTCATGCTTTACCGTTCATACCTTCATATGAAAATCATGCTATGGATGTGCTTGCCGGATTTTACATTCATCCTTTCATGAATGCCTGAAAGTGCTGGTATATAAGTGTTTACAAATGAACGTACACGGGCATTCCCTCCTTTCAGACCTCGGAAAAGGACATCCATACGGTGAAAGGGAATGTTGAATACGACATGGGTATAGGCGAGTATCGCTTGCAGGGACATATGCCCTAATGACATTCAAAATGGACGGTTTGACGGGGAGTTCTCTAGTCTATTTTTATTATTAAGACAAAATGTCATAATTTTATTTTGGTATTTCTTTTGTGGGGATACAGGTATAGAACAAATTGGAAAAGAATATAAGAAAGGAGTTTAAATATATGAATATAAACAATTTTACAATCAAAGCGCAGGAAGCTGTTCAACAAGCTATACAGTTGGTTTCCAAAAACAACCAACAGGTTATTGAACCTGTTCACTTGTTGATGGCTGTCATTATGACGGGTGAAAGTGTTACTAATTTTATCTTTCAGAAATTAGGGGTAAACGCTCAAAACCTGAATATGGTACTGGATCGCCAAATCGAATCTTATCCCAAGGTTTCGGGAGGCGAACCGTATCTCTCTAGCGAGTCGAACGCAGTCTTACAGAAGGCGATCGATTATTCCTCTAAAATGGGGGATCAATATGTATCGTTGGAGCCGATCCTCTTGGCGTTGTTCACGGAAAAGAGCACCGCTTCACAGATATTGAAAGATGCCGGCGTGACAGAAAAAGAGTTACGTCAAGCGATCGAGGAATTGCGTAAAGGGAATAGGGTAACAAGCCAATCTGCTGAGGAGACCTACGATGCCTTAGGAAAATATGCCATCAATTTGAACGAGCGTGCCCGTAGTGGTAAACTGGATCCCGTGATCGGACGTGACGAAGAGATCCGCCGTGTCTTGCAAATCTTGAGTCGCCGTACGAAGAACAATCCGATCTTGATCGGTGAGCCGGGTGTAGGTAAGACCGCTATCGCTGAGGGGTTGGCTCATCGCATCGTTCGGGGTGATGTTCCAGAGAACCTGAAGTCTAAACAGATCTTCTCCTTGGATATGGGTGCGTTGATCGCTGGGGCTAAATACAAGGGTGAGTTTGAGGAACGTTTGAAAGCGGTGGTGAACGAGGTTACGAAATCTGAAGGCGAGATCATCCTTTTTATCGATGAAATCCACACCTTGGTAGGAGCCGGTAAAGGCGAGGGGGCTATGGATGCCGCTAACATCTTGAAACCGGCCTTGGCTCGCGGTGAGTTACGTTCGATCGGAGCCACGACGTTGGATGAGTACCAGAAGTATTTTGAGAAAGACAAGGCTCTTGAGCGACGGTTCCAGACCGTTATCGTAGATGAGCCGAGCGAGTTGGATACGATCTCCATCCTTCGTGGTTTGAAGGAGAAATATGAGAATCACCATAAGGTGCGTATCAAGGATGACGCCATTATCTCCGCCGTACAGTTGTCTACCCGTTATATCACGGATCGTTTCTTGCCGGACAAGGCGATCGATTTGATGGATGAGGCCGCCGCCCGTCTGCGTTTGCAGATTGATTCCGTACCGGAGTCGTTGGATGAGGTTTCTCGTCGTATCAAACAGTTGGAGATCGAGCGTGAGGCGATCAAGCGTGAGAACGATACATCGAAGTTGGAGCAGCTCAACAAGGAGATCGCCGACTTGAAGGAGGAGGAGACTAAGCAAAAGGCTCAGTGGCAAAGCGAGAAGGAGCAGATCAATAAGATCCAGCAAAATAAGATCGATATTGAGAACCTGAAGTTTGAGGCTGATAAGGCGGAACGTGAGGGTGATTACGGCAAGGTCGCCGAGATCCGTTACGGTAAGATCAAGCAAAAGGAAGAGGAGATCAGGGAGGTACAGGCTAAGCTGAAGACGATGCAAGGTGCTGCGGCTATGATCAAGGAGGAAGTGGATAGCGACGATATCGCCGACGTGGTATCCCGTTGGACTGGGATCCCGGTCAGCAAGATGATGCAGAGTGAGAAAGATAAGTTATTACGTCTGGAGTCCGAGCTTCATACCCGTGTGATCGGTCAGGAAGAGGCGATCAACGCTATCGCCGATGCGGTACGCCGTAGTCGTTCCGGCCTGCAAGACCCAAAACGACCGATTGGCTCTTTTATCTTCCTCGGTACTACCGGTGTGGGTAAGACAGAGTTGGCTAAAGCGTTGGCTGAGTATCTGTTCGACGACGAGAATATGATGACTCGTATCGATATGAGTGAGTACCAAGAGAAATTCAGTGCGACTCGTTTGATCGGTGCGCCTCCGGGATATGTGGGTTACGATGAGGGTGGACAGTTGACTGAGGCGATTCGCCGGAAACCTTACTCGGTTGTTTTGTTTGATGAGATCGAAAAGGCGCATCCGGATGTATTCAACATCTTGTTGCAAGTCTTGGATGATGGACGGTTGACGGATAACAAAGGTCGTGTCGTCAATTTCAAGAACACGATCATTATCATGACAAGTAACTTAGGCTCTTCCTTGATCCGTGAGAATTTCGAGAATATGACTCCCGCCACGCATGACAAGGTAGTAGACGGGACGAGGATCCAAGTGCTGGAATTGTTGAAGAAGACGATCCGTCCGGAATTCTTGAACCGTATCGACGATATCATCATGTTTACTCCGCTAAACGAGGAGGAGATCCGTGAGATCGTATCCTTGCAGTTGAACGGCGTGAAGAAGATGTTGGTTACGAACGGTGTCGCCTTGGACTTTACGAACGAGGCCGTGGACTTTATCGCCGACAAGGGGTTCGATCCTCAATTCGGTGCCCGTCCGGTAAAACGTGTCATTCAAAAATGCGTTTTGAACGAGCTGTCCAAGGCTTTGCTGGGTGGAACGGTAGACCGTAACCGTCCGATCGTGATCGATAGGAAAGACGATGGTTTGGAATTTAAGAATTGAGAGAGTGCTATCAGATTGATTTGTTTTTGGGATATAAAAATATTTCCGTACATTTGCCGTTATTCAAATCAATTAAACGAGATTAATCATGAGCACGAACAATGACGAGTTACTTTACGATGAGGATGATTCCGTAAAATTTATCCAGAATTATCTTCCCCAAGAATTGAAAGGTAAGTTCAGTAATGACGATATCAACTATATCGTAGACTTGATTTACGACTTCTATGAATCTAACGGTATGCTGGATGATGATGGCGACGATGAGATCGAGATCGATGAAGAAGAGGTTGTAAATTACGTGATTAAGAACGCCCAAAAAGATGGAGTAGGTAAATTTGAACAGGAGGAAATCACTTTTATAGTACAAGGAGAACTTGAATATTGCGATTCGATTAACATGTTTGATTGATATTTGTCATACGTATATAAAACAAATCAGCTACTTGATCAATTTTATTATGCTAAACTTTGTTGATTAACTTGTTTGTTTTCAACGGATTGAATGAAATCTTAACGAAGTATTATAAATTGTTTTAAGTGAAATTGTAGAAGAGGAATGAGGAGCATTAAATTATTGTCTGTTTTACTGCTATGTGTGGCAGTAGTGTTTACGAGTTGCGGAACGTGGAATAACACGGCGAAGGGTACAGCGATCGGTGTAGGCGGGGGTGCCGCTGTTGGAGCTGGCGTTGGAGCCTTGGCTGGAAATACTGCATTGGGTGCCGTGGTTGGTGCGGCCGTGGGTGGTACGGCCGGTGCGTTAATCGGTAAGAAAATGGATAAGCAGAAGAAGGAGTTAGAAGCTACTCTGCCTGAGGACACGAAGATCGAGAGCGTGAACAATGGTGAGGCTTTGAAGGTTACTTTTGACTCCGGAATCTTGTTCGCCACGAACTCGAGTACGTTGAGCGACGCTTCTAAGAGTGCCTTGCGCAACTTCGCTACCAGTTTGAAGGCCAATCCGGATACGGATATCCGAATCATCGGTTTTACGGATAACACCGGTAAGGTGGATTATAACCAGACCTTGTCCGAGAAACGTGCGAAGAGCGTTTACGATTATCTGATGATGCAGGGTGTAAGCACGGATCGTATGGTTTATGAGGGCAAGGGTATACACGATCCCGTGGCTAGCAATGACACTCCCGAGGGTCGATCGTTGAACCGTCGTGTTGAGATCGTGATCTTGGCCAATCAGAAGATGATCCAAGAGGCTCAACAAGGAACGCTTCGATAAGTATTTTTTAAGCTATTCCTGCCAGAATCGAGCAGGTTATAGTATATGAATTTGGGGACTGTCTCTTTACCGGATAGTCCCCTCTTGTTTATTTTATAAAGCGAACACTTGCTTTATCTCCGTGAAGTCGGATAATACGATATCGGCTGTCTCATCCCCTCTGTAGGCGCTCCAACCGATACTTTTTAGCCAGATTGTCTGGCATCCGATCCGGGTGGCGGGGACGATATCCTTATCATAGGAATCACCTACGACAACAATCTCGTCAGGGGGAAATCCCAGTCTATCCACCCCTAATTGGAAGATTGCCGGGTCCGGCTTACGGATACCTACGACTGCCGATTCCACGATGGCGCCGAATAAATGATCCAAACCGAAATCTTTCAACACAGATTCTATGTTCCCATAGAAGTTCGACACCAATATTAATGGGTATCGTTCCTTCAATCGCTCCAGTATGGGCCGGGCGTTATCAATTGCCTTCCGGGCGTATTCGTAACACCAATCCGCTAATTGTTCCGATAGTTCCGGGGTAATCACCTCGGCAGACAAATGCCCGCTGTCTTTCATCCATTGGATTTGTAAATCGCTTTTCAAGCGCAACATATCCAGAAACGTATGATGAGGCTCTACGATCGGATTCCTTCCAAGCGTTCTTTCTCCATGTACATAGGCATCCCGGAAAACCGCTTTGGATACGGGAACCTTCGAGGCCTCATATGCCATCCAGATCACCTCTGCCCAGTGCATGCCGTTACTATCTATCGTTCCGCCGTAATCAAAGAGGATTCCTTTTACTTTGTCTAAATTGAACATAATCGAATGGGATAAAAAACGTTATAATTGCTTGCTGAAACCTTCACAAATATACTCATGCTTTTTGGTCATATAGAGCAACATCGAGTTTAATACGGTCAGCTCGAATACGAAATACAGCCAAGGCATGTCGATGAAAATGCTGACAAACAGAGCGATCACCCGGGTATTGAATGATAGCATGTTCGTATATTTCATCAATGGCAAGCTCTTCGTACGGAAAGCCTTACGGAACCATTCCGGCGCTTGTCCATCGTATTTCTCACGGATGATGTTCATCATGTGTTGGAATTTAGGAGTCCACGCCTCTTGACCTACCGTATAATTGATGTAGAAGGCCTCAAACAATTTATAGATAAAGTCATGCTTCCAACTCATCTTCTTATAATTCTCCTTCAATTGGGGAGAGTGGGAGAGCTCGCTACCCGATTTACCTTTCAAGAACAACAAGTGAATATTACGATAATAATCTGCCATGGCTGCTTGCTTGCTATGGAAGAATCCCGTCGTAGCCGCCAATAGCCAAATCCATATTCCCCATTCTGGCGTGAGGCGCAAACAAATCGCTGCATAGATAGCGATAAACCAGAAATCGCCGGCGGTACCGTCCAAGATACGTCCCAAGGCACTTTTCTGTCCGGTCATACGGGCCAATTGCCCATCCGCGCTATCATACGAATTTGCCCAGATTAACAGCAGCATGCCGATCACGTTGATGGCGAGGCTCTGGTAATAGAAACAGATACCTGCCGTTATACCGATAAAGATGCTGGCGATCGTGATGCTATTGGGCGATACCCCTAATCTATTGAAGAACAAAGCCCATTGGTAGCCAATGGGACGATAGAAATGAATATCGATAAACTCCTCGGTGTCCAAAGATTTTAAGGTTGACTCTAGACTGGGAGTAGACTTAGTCTTACTCATGATTGATTTTGTTAAAATGATTTTAGACGTGTTCTCGCATAAGATCCCAGATGCGACGTGCGATGTTTGCCGCCGCTTCTTCTCGGCAAGGGGCAAAACTAGGCCAATCGTTGAAATCGATAATGCGCATGACACCATCCTCGGAGACGATACAATCTCCCCCGTATATATGCACGTTCAATACCTCCGCGGCCTTGTGGCAGAGCAGACGAAGCTGCGCTTCGTCGAAGGGGATCCCCTTCGCTGTTCCATTGATAGCCTCTAAACCAAATTTACTATGATGCATGTTCGACGGATAGAACCAATAAAAGAAATCGGTTCCAGCTACCCCATAAAATTTCACTAAGTCGCCTACCAGATGCTCATTGATTACCGCCGACGGGATGCCGCGGATGGCGTATTCCTTCAATATGCTTCTCGCCTCTTCCGGGTTTCTCACGTAGGTGACGTCTTCCCGGTGGATGGCGTGGAAATCTCCCCGTTTGATCCAGCAATTAAAGAAACCGGCTTTCTCAAGGGCTTCTGTCGGATCCTCATCTGTCCGTAGGATTAAGCTTTCCGGATGGGAGATGTGGTTGGTTAATAAGAGGCGAGTCATTTTCTCACGGGTACAATTCTCGATCCCATAACCCGAGTTCACCACGAAATAATTTTTAGCCTCTAGTTCTTGCAGCCTATGGATGGACTTCCAGTCTCTCACCATATTAAAGATACCCTTTTCTTTCGGGTCTTGTAGCAGCAGATCCGATTCGATATATTCGTTTACATCGCATCCCAATTTTCGTAAATGCTCGGCTGTCAAGGCGAAGATCGCTGCGTCGTTTCCGATATGATTGGGGGAGAATTGATTTCCTCTGCGGATACCTGCTAAAATTAATTTACTCATTGTTAGACAGTATTCTTTATGACGTTAAAAATGATTCGGCTTTCAAAATGTCTTCGGCGTGATCCACGTCGATGATCTTGCTGAAAGGATAGGCCTTTAGCCTCAACCCCTCGGCGATGAGCTGCCGTTGATAATTGCGCATTCTCGACATTCCCTGCGAGATGGCGTTGTTCAATACCCCCAAAGCCGGACGCCTCAAACAATAGATACCTCCCGATATGTAACGGCAATCACCGTCTGCCTGGTCTAGGAAATTCCGGATGTAAAGTCCGTTCTCTGTTTCTACATATAAGGGCTTCTCGTCATCAATAAAATCGGTGACGGCCATCAGTCCGTCCAGTTCATCCTCTTGAATGAACTGTTGGATGTAGCCGCTGAACTCTTCTTCCTTGAAGATTGTATCTACGGTAGTTAAACAAATCTTATCGCCGTCCAGATAATGACTCAGCTCGTAGAAGCTGTGCATAGAGCTCGGGGTGGATTTTACCAATAGGTAAAAGGGTACAGGCAGTCGCCGGTTCTTCAGGTAATCCTGCACCTCGGTCATCTCCTCGTTTATGATGATACGGATAGAGGTAGCGTTATTTTTCAAAAAAACATTTATCAACCGATCTATCAGAGTGACACCGTTGAGCCTAACCAGAGGCTTTGGCCATTTAACACCTTCTTGCGCCAAGCGGGATCCTTCGCCGGCGGCAATGATCGCATAATCCATAACCTTTATTTATCTCTTGATAATAATTTTGCAAAGTTACGAGATTTCTGAGATAGTTTTAGGCTATATAGTTGATATAATTGGTCAAAATTTCTATAAATCGGGACTGTCTGGTTAGAAAAACAAAGAGGTCATAAAGAGCCTGAATGTTTTTTTGAAAATAAATATCGTTTTATAGTTGCTAATTCAAATAGAATGCTTTCCTTTGTGTCATGAACAAAAGATAGTTTGTATAGCTCTTTTATCTTTTAGCATTTATTCATCAGCGATGATGATACTTTCTTTTAGAGATTGACTTCACCAACCATCCTTGTTTTATTATTAATCTTTATTTTTTATATCATTTTCGTATGAATATTTACATTGGAAACCTGAATTATCGGGTAAGAGAATCGGACTTGCAACAGATTCTGGAAGAGTATGGTGTCGTAGACTCAGTTAAAATCATTGTTGATCGTGACACAAAACGTTCTAAGGGCTTCGCTTTCGCTGAGATGCCTAACGCTGTCGAGGCTCAAAAAGCTATCGAGGAGTTGAATCAAGCTGAGTACGAAGGTCGTCAGATGGTTGTTAAAGAAGCGATTCCCAGACGTTGAATTTTAGAAGGAAGAAATTTTTAAAATAAGACGAAAAAGCGAGGAAACGAGGTGAAAACTTCCGTTTCCTCGCTTTCTTTTTTGTGCGTATTTTGCTTATGTTCGCGAGAAATTTTAAGAGAGATGAAAAATATAGGAGTCAGGAGCCTCATTGTGGGTCTTTGCTTGATGGGGTTGGGGGACGTGCCTCCTTCGCTAAAAGCGCAGATCGTGGATCATGTCTATAAGACAGATTATCATATCGACCCGGAGAAGGCCCGGGAGTTGTCCGTGGAGTTGGATAATATCAGCTTCTTCAAGGATAACGAATATACAGGTCAATTTACCAAAGGGTATTCGTTGCCAGGGCTCTGGGTACAGGGTAAAGCGGTTTATTATCCCTTGCGGAATATCAAATTGGAGGCGGGTGTCCATCTGTTGATCTACCATGGGGCGAATAAATATCCGAGCATGGCTTATCAGGATATTGCCTATTGGAAGGGAAACCAATACCAAAAAGGGGTACATGTGTTGCCCTATTTCCGGGCGCAGATGACTCTCTCGGATCATGTGAACATCGTGCTGGGAAATATTTACGGCGCTTCTAACCATAATTTGATAGATCCCCTTTATAATCCGGAATTAAATTTGACTTGCGATCCTGAGGCTGGCTTGCAGTTGTTATATGACTCGAAGGCTTTCGACTTGGATGTGTGGGTGAATTGGCAGAGCTTTATTTTCCGGGAGGATGTGCATCAAGAGGTGTTTACCGTCGGGATCTCTTCACGGGCAAAGTACAACGAACCGACTTCCCGTTTCCATTTCTATACGCCGGTGCAAGGATTGGTGCAGCACAGAGGAGGCGAGATTGACACGATCTTCAACAATTCCGTGCAAACCTTGATGAATGGGGCGATCGGTATCGGAGGTGTATGGAATACAGGTCATCGTATTTTCAGGAGCGTGAACGTGGAACTGGATGCTACCGGTTATTATCAGCAGGCGGGAGAGATCTGGCCTTTTGATAGCGGATATGGCTTGTATGCCCGTGCTTCTGCGGATATATATGATTTTCGGGTGAAGACATCGTATTGGACTTGCAAGGATTTCATCTCTATGTTTGGTAGCCCGTTTTTCGGGGCAGCTTCGATGATAGACAAGAGGGCTACGTTCGACCATCCGCGGATGATCTACCTGGGGATGGAATATTCCCGGCAACTGGCGAAAGGCTTCTCGATAGGAGTGGATGTGGATGTTTTTCACCATCTCTCCGGAGATATGAATGATGCGGATGGAGTAAAACAACCGATGGGAAGTGCCACGAGTTTTACGGCAGGGGTTTACATGCGTGTCAATCCGTCTTTCCTGATTAAAGAATTTTGATCATTATCTTCATGGCTGAACACAGTAGTGTTCAGCCATGAAGATAACAGTGTTTTTTATTCAATCTCTAAATGGACCTTTTTCAGTGTTTTATCGTCTGATGAACCTCCATATAGGATTTGGTATTTACCCGGGCGAACTTCCATGGTTTGTGTATTGTCATTGAAAGATTGGAAAGCTTTCGGTTCCAACTGGATACTAACCGATTGTTCGCTGTTAGCCTTCACGTTGACACGTTTGAATGCTTTCATCGCTTTTAACGGTCCGGCGGGATCGTTCGGATTCTTGATGTAGATCTGAGCGACCTCGTCACCATCCATCTTGCCTGTATTGGCGATATCGAAGGAGAGGGTAACCGATTCGTTGGAAGCAATCTTATCCTTTGATAACTTGGCGTTCTTATAATCAAATGTCGTATAGCTCAAGCCGTAACCGAACGGATAAAGCGGAGTTTGCGTCATGTAACGATAGGTACGGCCCTTCATGCTGTAATCTTGGAAGTCCGGAAGCTGATCTATGGATTTATAGAACGTGATCGGCAAGCGTCCTGCCGGATTATAGTCTCCGAATAAGACGTCGGCCACGGCTGTTCCACCTTCTTGTCCGCCGTACCAAGCGTTCAGGATAGCGTTTACATGATCGTTCTCCCAATTCAACGCCAACGCACTACCCGTACATACCACGTATACCACAGGCTTTCCGGTGGCTACCAAGGCTTTGGCCATCTCCCTTTGTACGGCTGGGATCTCGATATTCGTGCGGTCGCCCTTTCGGAAACCTTCAGCGTCTACCGGCATTTCCTCACCTTCCAGACGTGGAGAGATACCACCTACAAATACGATGACTTCAGCGTCTTTAACCTTGTCGGCCGTAGCTTGGAAATCTACGGGTGTGCGTACGCCTACTGTAAAGTTCAGGTCCGCACTACCCGTGCGTTGCATATATTCGATCTTCACGGGATATTTCTCTCCTTTCTTAGCGTTTAGCGTATAGAGTCTTTCCGCTCCATATTCGTTTTCCCATACCTCGGCAACCTTCTCCGTACCGATATACAGCCGGAAAGCGTCATTTCCGGATAGTTTGAACTCGACAGGACCATCCATCGGAGACTCGAACTCGCCCGTGAAGCGAGCCGTGAAGTTCGTCAAGTTTACGTTTGGAGCGAATTGGGTGTTGCCTCCGGTGGTATAATGAAGTTCTTTCGCTAATCCTTTGTAGACGGGAGCACCCTCGAACTCGGTATTGTTGAAGAATTCGGAGGCGAAACCCTGTCCCGCCGTGGAAGACATGTGGCTACCTAGGTCTGTCACGACAAAATCGGCGGTATGGTTACAACCCAGCTCGTAGATAACCTCTGCGTTCGGGACTTTATTACGGATACCTTCCACGATCGTGACGGTCTTGGTCGGGAAGCCATTGTAGTTGGCCCATAACATGGTAGAGTCTGCTGCGTTCGGTCCGACTACGGCGATCTTCTTGATATTCTTGTCCAAGGGAAGTGTATTATTCTTGTTTTTCAACAAAACGATACTTTTACGTGCCATATCCAGTGCCTTGGCGATATGCTCCGGGCTCTCGACTACGCTGTAAGGTATCTTAGAATAAGGAACCCGCTCGTCCGGATCGAACATACCTAGCTCGAAACGGCCTTTCAGTAGGCGGCGTAAGGATACGTCCAAGTCTTTCTCCGAGATCTTGCCATCGGTCAAGGCTTTGTTTAACGCACGGTAGCTACCACCACATTCCAGATCGGTGCCGTTCAATACGGCGTCGGCGGATGCGCTCTCGGCGTCTGGGTGTGTCTCATGGCGAGGTGTATTTTTGTCTTTCCTCCAGAAATCATCGATAGCGCCGCAGTCAGACAGGATGATATTGTCGTACCCCCAACTGTTACGCAGGATATCGATCAGTAATTTGTCGCTGCTACAGCAAGGTTTACCCTCGAAACGGTTATAGGCACACATGACCTCTTGTACATCGCCCTCCTTAACCAATGCCTCGAAAGCCGGAAGATAGGTCTCGTACAAGTCACGAGGGGTAGCTTCTGCGTTGAATTCGTGGCGGTTCCATTCTGGACCACTGTGTACGGCGTAATGCTTGGCGCAAGCGTGTGTCTTGTAATAATTAGGATCATCACCTTGCAAGCCACGGGTTACGGCTACACCCATCTTCTCGGTCAAGTAAGGGTCCTCTCCATAGGTCTCCATACCCCGTCCCCAACGAGGGTCACGGAAGATGTTGATATTCGGGGTCCAGAAAGTAAGACCTTTGTAACGGTCGTACTCCTTGTCTTTTTGGTATTGATGGTATTTGGCACGGGCCTCATCGCTGACCATCGTGAAGGTCTCGTGAACGGCGTTATCATCGAAGGTAGCCGCCATAGCGATCGCTTGTGGAAATACGGTCGCACGTCCGGCACGAGCCACACCGTGAAGAGCCTCATTCCACCAGTCGTAGGCCGGGATTCCCAGACGCTCGATAGCGGGGGTTACGTTCATCATTTGGCCGATTTTCTCTTCCGGTGTCAGCCGGGATAATAGGTCGTCAATACGTTCCTCCAAGGGAAGATCTGGATTACGGAAAGGGTAATCTTGTTGTTTTTCACTACAAGAGGCGGTGAGTAGGAGGGTGATCACCGCTACTGTCAGTTGTTTCATTTTCATGTTATTAAATTTTAGATATTGTTTGTCTTACATTATTACTTATTGTAAACTATTTTGAGATAGATTGTTATCTTTGATATTGCTGGTGCAAAACTACGATTTTAGAAGCTTTTTTTCAAACAGGAATACTTAAAATAGGTTACTTTCGTGGTTATTCATTTAAAAGCTCTATTTTTGCCGTAACAGATTAAAACATGAGAGAATGATGAAGAGGTATCTATTTTTGTTACTAATAGGGGCTGCTGGTCTGACGGCCTGCGGAGATGATGACGATCCCGTTGTTCCAGAATTGAATAAGCTAACGAAAGTTTCTTGTTATAAAGACGGATCTTCAAGCCCGCTTTTTACCGCTGATATCAATTATATGAGCGATGGTAAGATCTCAAATATAAATTTGGGAGTGGATAAGTTATTGTTTATTTATTCGGAGGGTAAATTATCTGTCACAGGCATTCATTCGGGTGAGATCATAGAGGAGTATACCTTAAGCGGAAATGTAATCACAAGTAAGAGAATCACTCAAGAGAATTCATACGCCAGTAATGAGATCTATGTAAGCGATGAGTATTTCTATCGTTATTCGGGCTCGAATTGGGTGTTGACTTCTTGGAATGCACGTTGGCCGAAAGAGTTTGGGACGGGATATGAGGAGAGAAGTTATCCGGAGTACGAGAAATATACATGGGAGGATGGCAATGTGATTCTATATGCCCAATCATTGGATAGCCGGGAGATGAGGTACGAGTATAGTGTGGTGGAGGCTCCTAAGAACTTTCCTCTGCGAGTGATCGGTTCTTTCTCGCCAGTTGGCTTTGAGTCCGTAACCCCTCTGAACTTGTTATACGGTGTCCAGAACCGGAATCTTCCGATCCGTGCCTACACGTATACGATTCCTAACCAGAGCGAGGTGAAAGCTGAGTACAAATACACCTATACTACCGTGGGGGATTACATAACGGGTATGACTATCGATGAGAATGACGGAGGAACCGAAAGCTCTTATAAATATACTTTCGAGTATAATTTCGCTGTGAAGTAAGGAGATCGTTTGCGGATGTGAGGGTAGTAATAATGTTTTACAAAGCAATAGCTGGAGGCGTTTTTTCAAAAGGGGACGAAAAAGCCGTCCGGGAAAGTTTCCGGGCGGCTCTTCTCTACACGTAACTTACATCAAATTAAATCAATATCTCTTACCAACGGTTTCCCAGTCGATAATCCCCCACAATGCGTTCAGATGATCTGCACGGCGGTTCTGGTAATCCAAATAGTAAGAATGCTCCCATACATCGAATCCCAGGATCGGAGTCAATCCCTTAACGATCGGGTTACTACCGTTGGGCTCTTTGGTAATTGAAAGTTTGCCGTCTTTGTCTTTAGCCAACCATACCCATCCTGATCCGAACAAGCCTGTACCGGCAGCCACGAACTCTTTCTGGAAGTTCTCGAACGATCCCCACGTAGATTTGATAGCCTCGGCTAGCTTATCCGTAGGCTCGCCACCTCCGTTCGGGGAGAATTGGGTGAAATATAGATTGTGATTCAACACTTGGCCGGCATTATTGAAAATGGCTCCGTCAGACTCACGGACGATCTGCTCCAACGGAGCGTTCTCGAATTTCGTACCCTCAATCAGCTTATTAAGGGTATTTACATAGTTTGATAAATGTTTTCCGTAATGGAAATCAATTGTTTGTTTGCTGATAACTGGTTCTAAACCGTCGTTTGCGTACGGTAACCGGATTAACTCAAATTTCATAACTTCTTCTTTTTTAACTGTTGTTTGACTGTTTGTGATCATTAATAATAAACTTAAACAGAGTGTAAGCATTGTCTTTTGGTTTTTGATGTTGATTTGCTATATAAACAGAGCCGGGGAAATGAAAGTTTTAGGTCTGGCGATGATTTTTAGTGAAAATATGTTTGCGGCTAGAGTTTTATAGGGAAAACTATACGCTATATATCGCGAAAGTTTCTACTTTTGTGCGCTCTTAAGCTTTTATTAATTAGTAAAACATATTTGTAGATGGTAAAGAAAGTTGGGAATTTAATTCCAAACACCTTTTTTATTACAAAAGGAAGTGGTGAATCAGACTTGGAGAAACACGCCGGTTCTTACCACATGGCTCTTTATGACGCCGGTATCTCTGATTTCAATATCATGACGTATTCGTCAGTGATACCCGCTACGGCACATTTGGCAACCATGGATGAGTTAGACCTTCCTCCATTTGGTTCAGAAATGAAAACGATCATGGCTGTATCCCATGGGTATCAGGATGAGTTCGTGTCTGCTGGTGTGGTTTACGCGTGGATGTATAAGGATGAGAATTTCGATGAGAAGGTCGGTGGTCTTGTGTGTGAGGTCAGCGGACGTTACCGCATCGAGGAGCTTGAGTCTCGTCTGATCCGTGTTATCAACGATCTTCATCAGAAGACGTATGGTAAGTACTATCTTGGAGAGCTTAACTTTATCACCGAGGGAATCACGATCGAGAAACGCTATGGAACGGCGTTGGCCGCCCTTTGCTTCGTGGATTTTCTTCAGCCGGAGATCGAGGAATAAGTCGTGTTGAGTATTTTTTTGTGATATTTATAGAGTCGGTTCCTTTCAAGAGCCGGCTTTTTTGTTAACTTTGAACAATAAAAAGCATATAAATGTTGTTTTTGAGATATGAAGAGTATCTTTACGGACGAGCCCCGGCCGACTCATCACCCTGCAAGAGCGTGTGATGGAGGAGTTTGGTTGCTGTGGGTGTAAGACAGAGGATGAACATTATATAAATAAAAAAGTCAGGTTATTATGAAGTATGTTGGGGCTCACGTGAGTGCGGTCGGTGGGGTTGAGAATGCCCCCGTTAATGCCCATGAGATCGGTGCGAAGGCTTTTGCCCTTTTCACCCGGAATCAGAGGCAATGGAAGTCGCAGCCGTTGAAGGCGGACAGTATCCGTTTATTTAAGGAACGGTGTGAGGAGTACGGCTACGATCCGGGATGTATCTTGCCGCACGATAGCTATTTGATCAATCTGGGGAACCCGGACGCTGAGGGATTGCAGAAATCCCGTGACGCTTTTCTGGATGAGATGACACGTTGCGAGCAACTGGGATTGAACATGCTGAATTTCCATCCCGGAAGCCATTTGGGGAAGATGGATGTGGATGCCTGCCTATCCCGCATCGCCGAGTCGATCAATATCGCGTTGGCTCAGACGAATGACGTATGTGCCGTGATAGAAAATACGGCGGGGCAAGGTTCGAACTTGGGATATACCTTCGAGCAGATCGCCTATATTATAAATGAGGTAGAGGATAAGAGCCGGGTGGGAGTGTGTCTCGATACGGCGCACATGCTTGCCGCCGGTTATGATATAAAGACACCGGAGGGATTTACCGAGGCATTCCGTCATTTCGACGAGGTGGTCGGATTTTCTTATTTAAGGGGTATGCACTTGAACGATTCCAAGAAGGATCTGGGATCGCGTGTGGACCGACACGAGAGTATTGGTAAAGGCTTGATGGGTCTTGATACTTTCCGCATGATCATGGTGGATCCCCGTTTTGACAATATGCCCTTAATCCTAGAGACCCCGGACGAGGCGCTTTGGGAGGAGGAGATACAACTTCTGTATAAACAATTAAAATCCTGATCATATGTTCATTTTAATGCCTGTCGTTTTTGTCTTAGGAATCCTTGCTATTGCCTTGGAGGATAAGATCAAGATTAATAAGTCGGCCATTGCGTTGTTCATGGCTGTCTCTATGTGGATGATATTGATGTTCGACGCTTACGATATCTTCGTCGAACGCTCCAGTACGATTTTTCAGGAGTTCTTGACCCGGAACCCGGAGATGGCCAGCCTGCCCCCGCATGAACAATTTATTAATTTTATATCTAATCGTGCGATTGTTTATCATTTAGGAAACGTCTCCGAGACGCTTTTCTTCGTGATGTGTTCCATGTTGATCGTGGATATCGTGGATAAGCATGGTGGTTTCAGGGCTGTTACCGGATATATCTGTACGTCGAATAAACGTAAACTATTGTGGTCTATAAGTTTCGCTACTTTTTTCTTCTCTGCCTTATTGGATAATTTGGCGGCCGCTATCGTGATCATGGCGGTGTTGCGTAAGCTAGTTCCGGATCGTACGGATCGTTTGAAATATGCCTGTATGGTGATTGTAGCGGCGAATGCCGGTGGCTCATGGTCGCCGATCGGTGACGTGACGACCATCTTGCTTTGGGTCGGAAAGAATATTTCGGCGATGCACCAGATCTCCCACGTATTTATCCCCGCTTTGGTCAATATGTTGGTGCCGTTGACGATCGCCCATTTCTGGTTGTTCAAGAAAGGATCTACCTTGCGTGTGTTGGGCGAGGAGGAGCAAGGCGACGAGTACATGCCGGAAATACCGAATCGCTCACGCCGGATGATCTTCGTGATCGGCGTGCTTTCCTTGGCGTTGGTGCCTGTTTTCCAGGTGGCGACGAACTTGCCTCCGTTTGTGGGTGTCTTGTTGGGATTGGTGATTCTCTGGTTCTATACGGATTTGATGTATAGCAAGCTGCACATGCATGAGTCTCAGAAACTCCGTATCTCCCAGCTATTACCGAATATCGATTTGGCTACGGTCTTCTTTTTCTTGGGGATCTTGATGGCCGTGGGAGCATTGGAGACTTCCGGACAGTTAGGGATCATGTCCGCTTTCTTGGATGAGCATGTGCATGAGCCGTATCTGATCAGCTTCGTGATCGGAGCGTTGTCCTCCTGCGTGGATAATGTAGCCTTGGTAGCCGCTACGATGGGTATGTACCCGATCGTGGAGCAGGTGGCCGATTTATCGACTTACGCCCAGTTCTTCGTATCGGACGGTGGTTTCTGGACCTTCTTGGCTTATTGTGCCGTGACGGGTGGTAGCATCTTGATCATTGGTTCGGCTACGGGTGTTACGGTAATGGGATTGGAGAAGATCGATTTCATGTATTATACGAAACGGTTCTCTATCTTGGCGCTGATCGGCTATTGCAGTGGTGCCGGTGTATATATGCTTTTATTTGCTTAAAACTTTATTTATATGAAGAAGAGTTGGACTTTATTAACCGCTTGTGCCGCCCTGTTATCCGGGGTGGAGGCTATCGCCTGTACCGGTTTGCTGGTGGGCAAGAAGGCTTCGACAGACGGCTCGGTGATGATTAGTTATGCCGCAGACTCGCATTCCCTGTATGGGGAGATGTATCATTGGCCCGCCGCTACATGGCCGAAGGGCGCCATGCTGGAAGTGAAGGAATGGGATACGGGTAAACCGCTGGGCAAGATCGCCCAAGTGGAGAAGACCTATTCCGTAGTGGGCAACATGAACGAGTATCAGGTGGCTATCACGGAGAGTACGTTCGGCGGACGCCATGAATTAGTGGATACGATGGGTGTCATGGATTACGGTAGCTTGATCTATATTGCTTTGCAACGTTCCAAGTCAGCCCGCGAGGCAATCAAGGTTATGACGGACTTGGTAAAGGAATATGGCTATTACAGCAGTGGCGAGACGTTCTCTATCGCCGATAAGAACGAGGCTTGGGTGATGGAGATGATCGGTAAGGGGCCGGGCAGCAAAGGTGCCGTTTGGGTCGCGATCCGTATTCCGGACGATTGCATCTCGGCGCATGCCAACCAGTCGCGTATCCAACAGATTCCCTTCGACGACAAGGAGAATTGCATGTATGCGCCGGATGTGGTTTCCTTTGCGCGTGAGAAAGGATATTTCAAGGGGAAGGACGCTGACTTTAGTTTTGCCAAGGCTTATTGCCCGTATGATTTCAGCGCCTTGCGTGGATGCGAGGCTCGTGTATGGTCTTTCTTCCGCAAATATAACGCCACGATGGATCAGTATACGGATTTCATCAAAGGGGATCCCTCCAAGGAGCCGATGCCTTTGTATGTGAAGCCGAATCGTAAGCTTTCCGTGCAGGATGTGCAGAATGGTATGCGCGACCATTACGAGGGAACGGATCTGGATATGACGAAAGATGCCGGTGCAGGCTCGTACAAGGTTCCTTATCGTTGGCGACCGATGACATTCGAGGTAGACGGGCAGAAATATACGAATGAACGTGCTATAGCGACGCAACAAACGGGCTTCGTGATTGTTCCACAAATGCGTAACTGGTTGCCGGACGCTATCGGTGGTATCTTGTGGTTTGCCGTGGATGACGCTGATATGGCGGTCTTCACTCCGGTATATGGGTCGGTAACGGATGTCCCGGAGTGTTATCGGGTAGGAAACGGTGATTTGTTGAACTTTTCTTGGACTTCTGCTTTCTGGATTCATAACTGGGTGGCTAATATGGCTTACCACAAATATAGCTTCATGATTCAGGATATCCGTAAAGTACAGCAGGAGTTGGAGAATGCTTATCAAGAGACCGTACCGGCTATCGATAAGGCGGCTCAGGAGTTGTATGCCAAGGATCCGGCGGAGGCTGTCAGGTTCTTAACGTGGTATAGCATGACCAATTCAGACTCCGCTACCGCCCGCTGGAAGCGATTGGGTGAGTATTTGCTGGTAAAATACATCGATGGAAACGTGAAGAAAGAGGTGAACGGACAGTTCAAGCGTAATCCATACGGCCAGCCCGCTTATCCCGATTTCCCCGGATATGACGAGGACTATTACCGTAGCATAGTGAAGAGTGCCGGCGATCGGCTGAAAGTAAAATAAATACCAGTAATAATCTAATGTTGAACTAAACGAAAGAAAGCGTATGAAAAAGTTTGTAATGATGCTGATGTTAGCAGTCTTTAGTCTGGGAGCTTATGCGCAGACGCAGCAAGGACAATCTGCCGTGGGATTTAACATCGGTTATGGATTCGATTCGAAGAATGCCACGTTAGGAGTTGATTACCGCTATTGTATCACGGATGAGGTGCGTTTGAGCCCCTCCCTTACTTATTTCGTAAAGAATGACAATCACAGCACTTGGGCGATCGACTTGAATGCTCATTATGTAGTGAAGTTGAGTGAGATGTTCGGATTTTATCCATTAGCGGGGCTTAGTCTATCCTTTTGGAATTGGGATGCGGGCCATGGCCTTTCTCATAACGAGACTCGTCTGGGAGCTAATATCGGTTTAGGCGGTGAGGTTTATGCTACAGACAATCTTTCGATAGGATTGGAGGTGAAGTATAATATCATCAAGGATTTCGATCAAGCCATGCTGGGTGTTCGCGTGGGATATAGTTTCTGATCCCAATATCGTCACAGCCCCACGGCAGTACTGCCGTGGGGCTACATCAGTACTGCTTCCGGTTCTCTCCGATACCGGTGTGGCTCATTGCCGGTATGGGCGTTTCCTTCATTTCCTTTTTCTCGATGCTTACCATCTCAAGTAATCCTCGAACGTGACTTTCTCGAAATTGGGGATTACCTCATACACTACATCTCTTATAGATTCAGCCGGATTCGTCGTACTTAACCCGATGACACGCATTCCTGCGTCTTTCCCGGATTGTATGCCGTTGAAAGAATCCTCGAATACGATACAATCCTCGGGAGATACGTTCAGGTCTTTCGCCGCCAATAGATAACACATCGGATCGGGCTTACCTTGTGTGATGCGGTCGGCGGTCACTAAGGTATCGAATAGATTGTCCAGATGCAGAAGCCTGAAGGCTCGTTTCACCTTTGCGTTATCCGAGCTGGTAACCAAGCCTATCTGTACTCCGTGTTCTTTTAGCATACGGATGAACTCGATGGAACCAGGCATGGGAGGTAAGGGCATCGTCTTCTCATACTCTGTAGATTCTTTGATTACCATTTGGCGGAACTCCTCCGTATATCCGGAAAAATACTTCTCTAGAATATACGGTAGGGTCGTACCTTTTATAATACCAGCGAAATTATCGATACCTAAGCCATAACGTTTAGCGGCATCGTTCCAGAATAAATCGTAAACAGGTTCCGTATCTACTACTACACCGTCAAAATCGAATAAGGCGGCCTTTAGTTGTCTCATAGAATATTTATTTATGTACTTTATGCCGCGAAATTAATCTTAATAGTATTCAAACCAATCGAAATCGGTGTAGCTTTTATATGTAATTAAAACTTTTGAGCTAAAGTACGGCAAAAGTATTACAAATAGAAAGCGAATCCGATAATGTATATAAATATTTATGGAAAAAGGTTTATATTTGTGGACGCACACATTACTTGATTATACACATTAAAAAACAAATAAGAATGAAGACACTAGTAACTTGTACCGCCATGAGCGCCGTGCTTCTCTGTGCCTGCGGTGGAAAAAACACGCAAAGTACGGAAAAAACAGCTAAAGTAGAGACAACGGCCGTAGCCGAACCGATGATCAATCAATTAACCGAGCAAGAGAAAGCCGAGGGCTGGGTGCTCCTTTTTGATGGTAAGACAACGAAAGGCTGGCGTGGAGCGCATAAAGATGATTTCCCGGATCACGGATGGATGGTGAAAGACGGCGAATTAATCGTGCAGAAATCCGACGGTAGCGAGTCTACGAACGGAGGCGATATCGTTACGGAGGGTGAATATTCCGCCTTCGAGTTTAGCGTGGATTTTAAGATCACCGAAGGAGCCAATAGCGGTATTAAATACTTCGTGACCGAACAAGAGAAACAAAAAGGCTCCGCTTATGGCTTGGAGTTCCAGCTATTGGATAACGCTAAGCATCCGGATGCCAAGCTTTACACGACTTTCCCCGGTAGCCGTACCCTTGGAAGCCTGTATGATCTGAAGAAAAGTGAGAACATCCACTTCAATGGCGTAGGAGAGTGGAATACGGCCGTGGTGAAGGTATTCCCGAACAACCACGTGGAGCACTGGCTGAATGGTGTGAGGGTATTGGAGTACGAGCGTGGCAGCAAGGAGTTCCGTGATTTGGTGAAGGGCAGTAAATACGCGGATCCGTCTTACAGTTCGGGTGGTCCTTTCGGCGAGGCTTCGAAAGGACACATCCTCTTGCAGGATCATGGGGATGAGGTAGCGTTCCGCAATATCAAGGTAAAGGAGTTGAAATGATCGCATCGTGACTGATTTTTCGTAACAAAAGGGCGCCGATTTAAAAAAATTGTTACTTCGCGACGAATTCAGACTACTAACTTTAAAAGATAACAGGTAAATACTATGATCTGGAACGAAACTATTGAATGTATGGACCGTGAGGAAATGCGGAAGCTACAGAGCCTACGGTTGAAAAGAGTTGTTGAACATGCTTACCATAACTCCCCGTTTTATCGCAAGAAAATGCAGGAGATGGGCATTACTCCCGGCGATATACAGACAATAGATGATATAACGAAATTACCATTCACGGTAAAACAAGACTTGCGTGATAATTATCCTTTCGGTTTGATGGCCGTGCCGATGTCCGAGATCGTCCGTCTGCATGCCTCTTCCGGTACCACGGGCAAGCCTATCGTAGTGGGATATACCCGTAAGGACTTGGGCATCTGGGCCGAGGTGATGGCTCGTTGCCTGACCGCCTATGGTTTGACAAAGAACGACTCCGTGCAAGTATCCTACGGTTACGGAATGTTTACCGGAGGCTTGGGTGCCCATGCCGGAGTGGAGAATATCGGTGGTACGGTGATCCCGATGAGTAGCGGTAATACCCAGAAGCAAATCCAGTTGATGCACGATTTCGGGGCGAAAGGCTTGGCTTGTACGCCTTCTTACGCCTTGTATCTGGCGGAGACCATCCACCAGTCCGGCATTCCCTTGGAGGAATTCCAGCTACGTGTCGGAGCGTTCGGTGCCGAGCCTTGGACAGAGAATATGCGTAAGGAATTAGAGACAAAACTAAATATTAAGGCTTACGATATTTATGGCTTGACGGAGATCTGCGGGCCGGGCGTCGGTGGCGAGTGTGAGTGCCAGAACGGTACCCACCTGTGGGAAGATCATTTCTTTCCGGAGATCGTGGATCCGAACACCTTACAACCGGTGGAACCAGGACAAGTAGGAGAGTTGGTTTTTACCACGCTTACGAAAGAGGGTATGCCGATGCTTCGTTACCGTACACGTGACTTGACTTCGCTGACTTACGAGAAATGCGCCTGTGGACGTACGGCGGTTCGTATGGGACGTATTTTAGGTAGAAGCGACGATATGTTGATTATTCGTGGCGTAAATGTTTTCCCGTCTCAGGTAGAATCCGTAATTTTGGAGCTGCCGGAGTTCGAGGCGCATTACTTGATCGTGGTGGATCGTATGAACAATACCGATATTTTCCAGATACAGGTGGAGGTTCGCCAAGAATACTACTCGGACGAGATGAACAAGATGATCGCCTTGAAAAAGAAGATCGCTGCCCGTATGCAGAGCGTGATCGGTTTGCAACCGGACATCAAGATCGTGGAGCCGCGTAGTATCGAACGTAGTATGGGTAAGGCAAAACACGTGATCGATAAACGCAAGTTAGTATAACCTCTAAAAGATTAAGTACTATGTTAATAAAACAATTATCAATCTTTCTGGAAAACAAGAAAGGTCGTTTTACGGAAGTCGCCAAGATATTAGGAGAGGCAGGGGTCAATATGTCCGCTTTCACGGTGGCCGAGAATTCCGATTTCGGTATCCTTCGCCTGATCGTATCTGATACGGAGAAAGCGATCTCCGTGCTTCGTGAAAAGTTATACGCCGTAAGTGTGGCCGACGTGGTATGCTTGCATTGCCCCAACCAGCCGGGAGCCTTGGCAAAGGCGATGGATATCATTACCTCGGCCGGGATCTTCATTGAGTATATGTACGCCTTTTCTCAAGGCGACGCCGCTAACGTGATCATTCGTCCGGACGATATCAATAAGTGTGCGGAGGTCTTAAAGGCGAATAAATTGGAATTGATCGCTGCCAGCGATTTATATAAGTTGTAAATATTAACGTTTGGGGTTTCATTTATTCGCTTAAAAGCACTAATTTCGCACGCTAAAAGTATGTGAATGAAAAAGGTTGTATTTTTATTGATGATGACGGTATTGTTATCCTCTTGTGGAGAGTATAATAAGATACTGAAGAGCACGGATTACGAATTGAAATATTCGTACGCAAAGAAATACTTCAACGCGAAGCAATACTCGAAATCCGCTACTCTGCTGGATGAACTGGTTACAATCTTTAAAGGAACAGCTCATGCCGAGGAGTCTTTGTACTTGTTGGCGCAAAGTTACTACGGTCAGAAAGATTATCAGACGGCTTCGCAATACTTTGAGACCTATTATACGACCTATCCGAAAGGAGAGTTTACGGAATTGTCTCGTTTCTACTCCGGTTATGGCTTGTATCTGGACTCTCCGGATCCTAGGTTGGACCAGTCGCAGACGTATAAGGCGATCGAGCAGTTGCAACTTTATTTGGAGTATTATCCGCAAAGTGAACGGGCCGAGGAAGCGCAGAACATCCTGTTCGAACTTCAGGAGAAGCTGGCTTACAAGGAATTGATGGCCACCCGCTTGTATTTCAATTTAGGTACCTATATGGGTAATAACTTCCAGTCTTGCGTGATTACGGCGCAGAACGCTTTGAAGAATTACCCGTATTCCGAGTATCGCGAGGAATTCATGTTCCTTATCGTCCGTGCGAAGTACGAGTTGGCGTTAGTCTCCGTAGAGGAGAAGTTGCAGGGCCGTTACCGGGATGTGGTTGACGAGTATTACAACTACATGAACGAGTATCCGGAAGGTAACTACGTAAAGCAGGTGACGAAGTTCTACGACTATGCCAGCAAGCGAATTACAGATGCATATTAAGCGAATTTAATCAATAAAACGAAAATGGATTACAGAAAATCAAACGCTCCTACCAATACGGTGACCCGTGACATGATGAAGTTAAGTGAAGAAACGGGCAACGTATATGAGACAGTCGCTATCATTTCAAAACGGGCGAATCAGATTAGTGTTGAGATGAAACAAGATCTGGAAAAGAAACTTCAAGAGTTCGCTTCTTACAATGACAACTTGGAGGAAGTCTTTGAAAACCGTGAGCAGATCGAGATTTCACGCTACTATGAGAAACTTCCGAAGTCAACGTTGATCGCCGCTCAAGAGTATGAGGATGGCAAGGTTTATTACAAGAATCCTGCTAAAGAGAAGAATAACTTCTAAGAAGAAATATTTTTGAACATCGGAAAGGCTGACCCTCAAATGAGTCGGCCTTTCCATTTAAAACGAACTAATTACCATGTTACAAAGAATACAAACTGTTTACCTGCTAATTATCGTGGCGCTTACGGTCGCTACCTTATTCTTGCCGTTGGCCGTGCTGCAACAAGGAGACGCTCTCTTCTCGTTCGATGCTAGCGGATTGAGCACGATGGTCGGTGAGCCGGAATTGCTATACCCGGCGTGGGGCTTATTTGCCTTGACCGCCAGCATCGCTATCATTGCCTTGGTGACGATCTTCTTGTATAAGAAAAGAATCCTGCAAATCCGTCTTTGCGTGTTCAACGCATTGCTGATATTGGGATTTTATGGTTTCTTCGCCTTCTTGATCTATTCTTTGAAGGGCGATATGGAAGGTGCCAGCGTAAGTGTTAAGATCGCTCTTTCCTTCCCTTTGGTCAATCTGATCTTGGATTATCTGGCGATCCGTAATATCGGGGCTGATGAGGCGCTGGTACGTTCCTTGGATCGTTTGCGTTAAGGCTTTCATAACGGCGTGGCTCAAGTGGGCGTGGCAACGTCCGTCGTTTAAGTCGACAGGTAAACCGGTTCCTTGGCCGGATGAGAGGTATAATAATTAAAAAAGAAAGAGCATATGGAGTTTTACAAAGCGGAAGAGAATCGCTACGCGGATATGATATATCGGCGGTGCGGACGGAGTGGTATCTTATTGCCGGCCGTTTCCTTGGGATTGTGGCACAATTTTGGTAGTGTGGACGTGTTCGGTAATTTTATCCAGATCGCTCACGCCGCATTCGATCATGGTGTGACTCATTTCGACTTGGCGAATAATTATGGCCCGGCCTACGGATCGGCGGAGGAGAATTTCGGCCGGATATTGAAGAAGGGCTTGGGCGCTTATCGGGATGAGATGATTATTTCTACGAAGGCGGGCTACGATATGTGGCCGGGACCGTATGGAAACTGGGGGAGCCGTAAATATTTAATGGCTAGCTTGGACCAGAGCTTGAAACGGATGGGACTGGAATATGTGGATATCTTTTACTCCCATCGTCCGGATCCGGAGACTCCGATCGAGGAGACAATGGGAGCCTTGGCCGATATCGTCCGGCAAGGGAAGGCTTTGTATGTAGGTATCTCCAATTATGACGCAGACCAGACCCGTAAGGCCTTGGCTGTACTGAAAGAACATAAGGTGCCTTGCTTGATTCATCAAGCCCGCTATTCGATGTTCGATCGTTGGACGGAGCCGGGTTTATTGCCTGTATTGAAGGAAGAGGGTGTGGGTATGATAGCGTTCTCGCCATTGGCGCAAGGTTTGCTCACGGATAAGTATTTGCGTGGGATCCCGGAAAATTCCCGTGCGGCGAAATCAACCGGTCATTTGCAGACCTCTCAAGTAACCCCGGAGGTCGTGGAAAAGGCCCGTAAGCTAAACGAGGTAGCTGCCCGCCGTGGACAGACCTTGGCGGAGATGGCGCTCGCTTGGCTATTAAAGGACGAACGGGTAACTAGCGTATTAATTGGCGCTAGCTCGGTCGCCCAATTAATGGATAACCTGAAGACGTTAGATAATATCTCTTTTTCCGAGGAAGAATTGCAGGAGATAGAGAACATCTTAACATAACGGGAATCGTATCCGATTGTGAAGACGGGGTGTGCCCCGTCTCCAACCTTGTATAAGTTTTAGAATAAATGAAACCGTTCTTATATCAAGTAGCGTCTCTTTTTTACGAGAAATGGGGGGCGGAGGTCGGTCGTCTGGCCTTTGTTTTCCCAAACCGGCGTACGGGACTTTTCTTCCAGAAATATCTCTCGGAGGTAGCCGATATCCCCCTTTTCTCTCCGACAATCCTTACGATCAACGATCTCTTTATCCAGTTGAGCGGAAAACAATCCGCCGACCGGATCAGTATGCTTTTTACCTTGTACGACATCTACATCCGCCAAAGCGGTTCCTCCGAGACCTTCGATGAATTCCTGTATTGGGGAGAGATGTTGCTCAACGACTTCGACGATATCGATAAGTACATGGTAAATGCCCGCATGCTATTCAGCAACGTGACGGACCTACGGGAGATAGAGAATGATTTCGATTTCTTAAGTGATGAGCAGATCGCCGCCATTCGCGGTTTCTGGTCCAGTTTTTATCCCCGGGGCAATACGCCGAACCAGCAACAGTTCTTGGCCGTCTGGCAGGTGCTATACGATCTCTATGAGGAATTCCGTGCGACCTTGGCCGCCGAGGGAAAAGGTTACGAGGGCATGATCTTCCGGGAGGTCGTGGAAAGCATGGAACGGGGCGATTCCCCGGATTTACCTTACGAGCAAGTTGTCTTTGTCGGCTTGAACGCCTTGTCCGTATCGGAAGAACGTTTCTTAGCCCAGTTGCAGAAGCGGGAGATCGCGGATTTCTATTGGGATTATGTATCCGATAAGGTAACCGATCCGGACAATAAGGCCTCTTATTTTGTCTCCCGTAACTTGAAGAGCTTCCCTCCCTCGATGAGATTACCCCTCGAGCAGAAGGTAAAGACCGAGATCGAGGTGATCGGTATTCCTTCCGGTATCGGGCAGGCCAAGCATGTCTACACCCTGTTGAGCGATTGGTGCAAGGAAGCGGAGATGAGTTCGGAAGAAGCCCTGCGTACGGCGGTGATCTTGCCCGATGAACATCTGCTGATCCCGGTACTGAACGCCATACCGGAGCAAATCCGGCGTATCAACGTCACGATGGGTTATCCTTTGGCGGGAACCCCGGTCGCCTCGTTGATCGAGTATATCTTGGCGTTGCAGAAGAACGTACGCTACATGGACCGGAATCCGTTGTTCTATTTCCGTGACGTGCTGCCGGTATTGAACCATCGCTATATCCTCTCCACCTCACCGGAGATTATTTCCTCCTTGGTGAAAGAGATCACGGAGAACAACAGGATCTATATCTCACATACGGAATTAGAGAAAACGCCTTTGCTAGAAATCCTGTTCACGCCGGTGACCGGGGTGGATGCCTTCTCGGACTATCTGATCAAGGTATTGGAAGAGCTGAACAAGGTTATGTCCGCTCTCTCCGATGAGGAAGAGGAGGACGCTACCCAACGGGCGAACGATTTGGAGCAAGAGTTTATCTTCCATTATTTCGCCACGATAAACCGCGTGAAAGAGGTAATGAAAGACGCTTGTGTAGAGATGAGAATAGATACCTTCTTCCGCCTGTTGAAGCGGGTGACCGACACGATCACGATCCCTTTCCATGGTGAGCCGCTTTCCGGCCTCCAGATTATGGGTGTGCTCGAGACCCGTGCCTTGGATTTCGACCGTCTGATTATCTTATCCATGAACGAGGGTATCTTCCCGCGGCGGAAAGCGGCGAACTCCTTTATCCCTTATAACCTACGCAGGGGGTTCGGGCTGCCTACCTACGAGCATCAAGATAGCGTATGGGCCTACCATTTCTATCGTTTGATAGAGCGAGCCAGCCACGTGAGCCTTTTATACGATACCCGCAGCAACGGATTGCAGACGGGAGAGGTAAGTCGCTTTGTCCACCAGCTGCATTATCATTACGAGGTACCGATGCGAGATAAATTGGTGGTCTATAACGTATCTTCCTCCAAGACCCCGCCATTGGCCGTGTCGAAAAGGGAGGATATCATGCGCCGTTTAGACGCTTACCGGAAGGGGGGGAGCAAGGCGATCTCGGCAAGCGCTATCAATACATATCTGGATTGCCCGTTGAAGTTCTACTTTTCCGTCGTGGAAGGCATCCAAGAGGAAGAGGAGGTGAGCGAGACGATCGAGAGCGATGTATTCGGAAGCATCCTGCATAAGGTGATGGAGGAGCTTTACAACCCGTTCCGGGGGAAGATGGTTACCGTGGATTTGCTGAAAGCGGTCCGTAAGGATACGTCCTTGCTTACCGGAGCTATCGCCCGGGCCTTCGCCAGTGAGTTTTTCAAGACAGACGCGGTTCGCTCCCTTACCGGACAAAACTACCTGATCGGCGAGATGATCCGCAAATACGTGGAGAAGATCTTGGAGCGTGACGGCAAGCTGACCCCATTCGTCTACATCGAGTCAGAGCGTAAGATAAACGGTCTGATCAGCCTTTCCGACCATTCCGAGATCCGGTTGAAAGGTTTTATCGATCGTGTGGACGAGGTTCGCGGCTCCATCCGTATCATCGATTACAAGAGTGGTAGCGGAACCACGTTTTTTAGCGGCATCGAGAGCCTTTTTAATAAGGAGGAGAAAGATCGTGCGAAAGCCGTGATGCAGGTACTTATGTATTGCCGGATGTACGCTCATCTCACCGAGAGTAAGGGAAAGACGATACAACCGGGTATTTATTACGTCCGTTCCCTCTTCACCGATCCGTTCGACCCATCTGTCTACCACCGTATCGAACGGGGAAAATCGGAGAAGGTCGCGGATTTTTCCGGTTATGCCCAGGCGTTCGAGGAGGGGCTTCGGGGCTGCTTGGACGAGATCTTCAATCCGGAAATACCCTTTACGCAAACCCCTACGGGGAAGGCTTGCTCTTATTGTCCATTTAAGGGTATCTGCGGTAAGTAGCACTTTGATGAGGAAGCAACTCCACTATCTTTTCCAAAAAGATCTGATCGGTCTCATCGAAACTGTCCGGCTGATCACTGTCTATATCGAGAACGGCAATTACCTCACCCTCCCATATAACGGGAACTACGATCTCAGAGCGCGACGCCGAGTTACAAGCGATATGTCCCGGGAAAGCGTCTACGTCCGGTACGATGATCGTATGAGCTTCCTTCCAGGCTGTGCCGCATACTCCTTTCCCGTATTTGATTCGTGTACAGGCGATAGGGCCTTGGAAAGGTGCCAAGACCAATTGATTGTCTATGACCCGGTAGAAACCTACCCAAAAGAAACCGAAAGTCTGCTTGAGTGCCGCGGCGACGTTCGCCATGTTAGCGATCCAATCGGTCTCGTTACCTATCAATGAGCCGATTTGAGGGAGTAACATCTCATACATCTCCTGTTTATCCCCGTTTTTAATCCGTAGTTCCTCTGCCATATTTAAACTGTTATAACGTCGCGAATATACGAAACTTGTTCATATATGAATGAATGATTTTGCAGGAATAACTGAGCGAGATTTCACGGCTCTTTCTCGCGAAATATCCGGGATTTTCTTGCCGGTATGTTTCGTATGGCGATTTGACAATTTGACATTTTGTAAACGGAAGTCCCGGAGAATCGATTATTCCGGGCCCAAGGACAAGTCCTCTTCAATTCCATGTTAAAATATATTTAATCAGTTTATCCTTAGATGTATACCGAAAAATGCCCTTTCATTCTAGCGAAAATCATTCATCCGAATTCATATTTATTGACTTCTTAGGGCGATTTCATAGGCTTACGACTGGGTTCTAACGAGGTTACAATGCCTATTCACGGCTGTTTACAACCCTATCCATGACAGTTTACAATGCCCAACGGCAGGCATTGGCATTGCCCAACGCGACTATATGTGTAGGTTTTCGCCTCCTTTCGTGACCGAAAATGGTAATATTCCCATCTAAAAGAGCGTTTTATGGCTCCTCTTGGCTTCTGGTTGGGCTGATCTTGGGAATGTCGCTGTCATGATTTGCCTATAAAAAGAATCATAAAGAAAGGTAGATGGCGATTTTTGTGTCTTATCGATAATAGGGATTATCTACTAACGTACGCACGTATACTGGATATCATATAAAATGCCTTCATCGACAAATAAGCAATGTTTCGGGTAGAAATCTCCTATGCTTGCCTCTAAGAAGGGGTGCGCCACTTAATTTCATTTCTGAATGCTTGCACAATATTCCGAAGGGGTCATTCCGGTCTGTTTTTTGAACATACGGCTGAGATGCTGGGGATATTCAAATCCCAAATTGTAAGCGACTTGTGCAACGGAAGCTCCTGTGGCAAGTTCGTTCTTCGCCTGTTGTATCACGTACCGGCGGATGTAGTTGCCCGCCGTGTCGTTGGTGGTACGTTTTATCAGGTCGCTGAAATAATTGGGCGACAAACAGAGCCGGTCCGCACAATACTGTACCGTGGGCAGCCCGTATAACAGCTGCTCTCCCTTTTCGAAATAGCCATGCAAAAGGGTGTTGAACTTCATCAACGTATCCGAGTTTTCCAAAGACCGGGTGAGGAACTGCCGGTTGTAAAAGCGCAGGCAGAAATTCAATATCAGCTCGATATAACCGACAAGAATGCTATTTTGGAACGCGTCGTGCCCCTTTTGCAATTCATTTTGTATTTGGCGCAGCAAAGCGACAATGGTTTCGCGCTCCTCCTCCGTCATGTGCAAGGCTTCGTTCACCCGGTAATCGAAAAATGAATACTCCTTTATCTTTTTCTCCAATTGAGTGCCATGCAGCAGGTCCGGATGAAAGAGCAGGGCCCAACCGGAAATCGAAACCCGCTCCCCGTCATCCTCCTTGCCGCCTATCTGTCCGGGAGCGACGCATAAAAGCGTTCCTTCCCTGTAATCATATTTTCCACAACCATAAGTCAAATCGATGGAAGAGTCGTCGCGTAAAAACAGCCCGTAAACACTATAATCATTCAGGCTGTAACGGATGGGCGACACCTCGGCATAGTCGATGATGCTGACCAACGGATGGCTGTCCGATGCTCCTACGTACCGGCTGTAATCACTGACACTCTTTACTTTCAGAATATTTCTCATACATGAATCGGCAGAACTTTGTGCAACCTATGGCAAATTTATATTTTTCCCGGAACATATCGAAAACGTGCCATCATATAAATCGAAGAAATCGGTATAAATATCTGTAATTCTCATCATAGCCGCTATATAAAAGGCAGCTAAATTTGCAGAAAACATGAATATGAAAAAGTTATTGTATCTGTTCTTTGCACTGTCCGTCACACTCGGACTAAATGCCTGTTCCACCGCTGATGACCCGGTGGACGAACCTCCGATGGGGACGCCCGAAAATCCGGACAATCCGAATCCGGGAACGGGCAAGACCCCTTATCGTCTATTACAGTTTTTTCATACCGTCACGGCGCAACACGCCTTTGACGTGCATTGCCACAATGTATTGCCGGAGTTCAAGGCGTTGCTCGACCGGCACGACGCCGCATTGGAAGAGACTTTCCCACTGCCCGACTGGGATGTAGCCTCTTATTTGAAATTTATGGAAGCGGCCGGCATCCGCACGAGCCTGCTCTCCATGCCTGCGCCGCAGCCCTATTTCGGCGACACAGCGGAGTGCCGGAAGATGGTGCGCCTATACAACGAAGCCTGCGCCAAACTGAAAGCCGATCACCCCGACAAGTTCCTTTTCTGCGCCTCGCTGCCCCTGCCCGATGTGGAGGCGGCTGTCGAAGATAGAGGTCTACCCGCAGCACCTCGACGAGTATATGAAATATGCGACCGAAGTGGGCGAAGTCTCCCTGCGTACAGAACCGGGCGTACTGACGATGTACGCTGTCGGCGAGAAGGAGAATCCTTGCCATATCACTATTCTGGAAACCTACGCGAGCCAGGAGGCTTACAAATCGCATATCGCGTCAGCACATTTCCAAAAATACAAGCAGGGGACGTTGCACATGGTCAAGTCGCTGGTGCTGTCCGACCAGACACCGCTCAACCCCGCAAATAGAATCAATAACTTTATTCAATAAGAAATCATGAACAGAATCATTTTTATTACAGTATTCACTCTTTTAACATTCCATGTTATGGCACAAGAAAAGATAGTACAGACGGCCGGGCGCGACCAGTTAGGCGGGTTCGCTCCCAAGTTCGCGGAACTCAACGACGATGTCCTTTTCGGCGAGGTGTGGAGCCGCACCGACCGCCTCGGTCTTCGCGACCGCAGTTTGGTGACGATTACTTCGCTCATCAGTCAGGGCATTACGGACAGCTCGCTGATCTACCATTTGCAGTCAGCGAAGAACAACGGAATCACTCGCGCTGAAATAGCCGAGATTATCACCCATATCGCTTTCTATGCGGGTTGGCCCAAGGCTTGGGCGGCATTCCGCCTCGCCAAAGATGTATGGGCGGAAGAGACGACCGGAGAGGATGCGAAAGCAACTTTCCAACGTGAAATGATCTTCCCCATCGGCGAACCCAACACGGCATACGCCCGATATTTCATAGGTAACAGTTACCTCGCGCCGATCTCACGGGAGCAGGTAAACATCTCCAATGTCACCTTTGAGCCCGGTTGCCGCAACAATTGGCATATCCATAAAGCGACGAAAGGCGGCGGTCAGATGCTCATCGGTGTGGCCGGACGAGGCTGGTATCGGGAAGAAGGAAAACCTGCCGTGGAGATTCTGCCCGGCACGGTCATCCACATTCCCGCAGGCGTGAAGCACTGGCACGGTGCGGCGGCCGACAGTTGGTTCGCACATCTTGCGTTCGAGGTTTCCGGCGAGAATACGTCCAATGAATGGTTGGAGCCCGTCACAGACGAAGAGTATAACAAACTTAAATAATAAACCGATGTATAAATTTGTATTGATATTGTTGTCGGTGGTCGGCATGGTGACCGCCTCCTGTGCACAACAAAGGCAAGAAAATATGAAAAAAGAACAATCAAACCCTAAAATACTGGTCGCCTATTTCTCGGCGACCGGTACGACAGCCCGTGCCGCAAAGAAACTGGCAGACGTTACAGGTGGCGAGCTTTATGCGATTACGCCTGCCCAACCGTACACCAGTGCCGACCTCGACTGGCACGACGAGCAGTCGCGCAGCTCGGTGGAGATGAACGATTCGAAGGCACGTCCGGCTTTGAAAGGCAGAAAAGAGAACATCGCCGATTACGATGTGGTTTTCATCGGCTATCCCATCTGGTGGAACCTGGCGCCGCGGATCATCAACACTTTCATCGAAAGCCATGACCTGAAGGGCAAGACAGTCACTCCGTTCGCCACATCCGGGGGCAGCACGCTCGCAGAAAGTGCGACTTCATTGAAGAAAACCTATCCCGCACTGAACTGGAAAGAGGGGCGTCTGCTCAACCACACCGACGAGCAATCCATCCGTGCATGGCTTGACGAGCTGGAATATTGACCGTGGATATGTGGGGAAGCTGACAGCGTCAAAAAAACTATGTTCATGAGACAGAGGGTTGTACTGTTTATAGATGAAGTAGCGACCTCGCTTGTCAGCTTTGCCTTACGCAACGATGCAGAGAAGATAAGGAACGGATTTTACACACGTTGGGGCAGGTGAATGGGAACCGTAAGGTCACCCCGCCGAGCGGATTGACATAGGCAGGCAACATTATACCGCAAACAGGAAGAATACGGACTGAACACGGCTCTTTCATTTAAAACTGCCTCGTTCTTTCGGAGAGGGTACTATTTTATAGCGGGCAACCCACGGGAATGATGTGGCTTCTTGTAGTGGTGCTACATGGCTTCGAGTTGGATCTAAGGGTATAGAAGTTTCCCGTCACAGGGAGCGTAAATGTGGCAACAAATTGACCAGCTCTTCTTTTGCCGTTTTCTTAATACGGCGAAAGAGTACCGTCCCAAGCATTGGGACTGATAACTCCCATGCCTTGGGAGTGTACTGTCCCAGCACTTGGACAAAGGACCTCTAGCCCACTTTCTTCAAGACATCAGGCTGAGACAAAATCCAAGTTTCTGCTTCTTGAATCATAAAAAATGTATAGGAGGAAACGATATCCGTCATGCGATTAGGCTTTGTTTCGTATAAAAAGCATCTTAGGTCCATCCCTCAAGTATCTTAGGTGCGTTGGCAAAGTATCTTAGGTGCGTGGCGCAAGTCTCCTAACCTACTTTTTGATCAGCCTTCGTCGCATTGGGGCGTGTTGGTAAGCATGACCTTCTCAAAAGGTAGCCCCCACTAATTTTCTACTGATCCCCAAAGAGTTGGCGGTTCAGCCACGCGACCTGAGCCGTCAACTCTTTGATGCGTTCCCGCAGTTTTTTAATCTGCTCCGCTTGATTTTTGTTGGTGGCAGAAGATCACGCCATTCCATGGGATAGCTGTTGGATCCGGGGTCATATTCCGGCAGTTTGAAGCGCCCTGCCTCCAGGCGTTTGACGTACATCACCATGCCACCGTCTTCCGCATGAAGCAGCTTCATGAGTTTACGGCTGGACCCGATGAAGATGAACACATCGCCGTTCTTCACTTCGCTCTTCATCTTCTCATGTACCAGTCCGCACAGCGAACTGATACCCTTGCGCATATCCGTCCTGCCGGGACACAGGAAGTAGCGCATCGTGTCGTTCAGACTAAACATGACCGTCTCGGAGGCTTTGCGTCAACAGTTCCATCACTATCCGCTCAGACCCGCTACCTCCGGCGCACTGTCCCAGTCTGCTCCGGTTTTTCCAGAAAATGACTAATTTCGCATCGCCATTAGGGTAAAGAGCATGAAAAGTGAACGGATATCCCCGTTTTGGGTGGGTGGATATCCTCCGTTTTCAGCACCCGTGTGGGGTGCGACTGCAGCTTGGTAGCGGATGAGATGTTACCGTCAACGTTTCAATCCACGCACCCGTGTGGGGTGCGACATCTTCTGTTTCATGCTATATGTCTCTTATCTTGGTTTCAATCCACGCACCCGTGTGGGGTGCGACTACGCCTCGATATTCTGAGTATAAATATTCAATGTTTCAATCCACGCACCCGTGTGGGGTGCGACCCAAAAGATCAGAGCCCTCGCGACCTCGGAAAGGGTTTCAATCCACGCACCCGTGTGGGGTGCGACTGCTATGTTATCATATAAAAACTTTATGGGTATGTTTCAATCCACGCACCCGTGTGGGGTGCGACTCCTGAAATCTTTCGGCATCGTGTACTCTGATATGTTTCAATCCACGCACCCGTGTGGGGTGCGACATACGACAGGGTGCGGGCTTCGGGTCAGTGTTAAGTTTCAATCCACGCACCCGTGTGGGGTGCGACGATTAAGATGTGCCCGTGCTTTGACGCTGAGGAGGTTTCAATCCACGCACCCGTGTGGGGTGCGACACGCTATCACGGATACCTCGACTCCCTTGTCCTCGTTTCAATCCACGCACCCGTGTGGGGTGCGACTCGCGGCGGTAGGTCTTGGTAGTGTGTGTGTAAAAGTTTCAATCCACGCACCCGTGTGGGGTGCGACCTCCGGATGTTAGCTCTCGTGAAGCAATAGCCCAAGTTTCAATCCACGCACCCGTGTGGGGTGCGACTCAGCCAAAGCCTTGGTGACGTCAGTGTCTTTAAGTTTCAATCCACGCACCCGTGTGGGGTGCGACCATAACAGGCGATTAGGTACAAAGAAGAAATGAGTGTTTCAATCCACGCACCCGTGTGGGGTGCGACGAGTTCCGGAGAGCGTGTTCCGCTGCTGGATTACGTTTCAATCCACGCACCCGTGTGGGGTGCGACTTATATCCAAAAGGAGCACCAACACCGTTAAGAGGTTTCAATCCACGCACCCGTGTGGGGTGCGACTGCAAGGTCGATATAATTAAAGTGATAAAATAATGTTTCAATCCACGCACCCGTGTGGGGTGCGACGGAGGTCGCCGGTTCGATCCCGGCAGGGAGCACTGTTTCAATCCACGCACCCGTGTGGGGTGCGACGATATACTCAGGTGTATCAGTAGGATACGAAAAGTTTCAATCCACGCACCCGTGTGGGGTGCGACGCCTGTCATACGTTACGGTTGCTCTTAACGAGACGTTTCAATCCACGCACCCGTGTGGGGTGCGACTCGTCACCATCGAACAAATCAAGATTTGACTCAAGTTTCAATCCACGCACCCGTGTGGGGTGCGACAAACTTATCGCCTGGTACAACCGGCTTGCACATGTTTCAATCCACGCACCCGTGTGGGGTGCGACGAAATTTCTTCAAGGTATACCACTAAGGTAGTTGAGTTTCAATCCACGCACCCGTGTGGGGTGCGACGCCAAAATGAGATAAGATCTGTTCAATATAACGAGTTTCAATCCACGCACCCGTGTGGGGTGCGACTGTATACATATTTATATATTATAGATCAATAAATTAGATTTATCAATATGCGAATCAGTTTTTTTATTTCACTTCCATGATAACAATCGCTTTATAAACAAACTAATCTATTGATTATTATGAGTTGCGAAAATACTACTTTTTTTGTAATACTCCATACTCGCAAACGTCATTATATAATAAGAGTATCATTAACTTTATAGGCTGTTTCAATCCCTATTACTTCTACTCTTCTATTTTCGTTCTTACTGAGAATATAAAATCGGATACTATCAAGAGAGTTATCAATAAAACCCTTAATTCGTTCCTTTAAGTAACAATATTGAGCATCTGTCACTTCACACTCAAAGACAGAATTCTGCACCCTCTGTCCATAATCCATACAAGCCTTAGCCACACACCGTAAACGACGAGCCCCATCTTTGCTTGTTGTATCCACGTCATAAGTCACAAGAATGTACATAATCTAAGTCATCTTATCAGAAATACCGGATAGTCATCAATATCTCGCCTAATATACCTAGCCATCAACATAGCTTGCACATAAGGCAGAAGCCCTATCTCTATTCTTTCATTAAGATAAGGATGCACTATCACCTCCCTTTTCCTTGCCTGCCATGCAGAAATAAATGTCTTTTTCCCTTTATCTGTCATAACAACTCCATTATCACCTTGAAACAAAAATTCCTTAGATGTTATCTGTCTTTTATTAATCAACGACAAAACAAAACGATCACCAAGATAAGCACGCAATTCCTCCATCATATCCAACGCTAAAGAAGTACGTCCCGGACGAAGTGTATGAAGAAATCCCACATATGGATCAAGACCTATTGTTTCGAGTGCTGAAGAAATGTCGTTAGCAATCAAAGTATAAGCAAAAGATAACATGGCATTCACCGCATCTTTAGGAGGACGTCGATTGCGACCATGAAACGGGAAATTAGCCTTTTGATTAAGTATCAAAACAGGCAGCACTTCAAAATAAGCATTCGAAGCTATACCCTCATAGCCTATCAGCATTGTTTTATCTTGAGCTTCTAACGCATCACGCTTAGCATGTTCCAGTACATGTACCGCATGGTTGATTCCTTCATCCTCACCATAATCACGGATATACCTCTTTAATATATTACGATAGTTTTGAATCTTACCGCCAATCATCAGCCGCGCCACATGTAATGACCACAATTCATCGTCTGATAATTGATACTGTTTCTTACGCAACAGCACATTCCCTTTCGTTGCACCTTGTACTCTGCTAATGAACCTACCATTCGGAGAAAGAAATGTGAGCGATATGCCATTGTCATTACACAACTTCATCACGCCCGGACTTGCACCCATATAGCCAAACGTCACTATACCTTCTATGTTTATAGCAGGAATACGGAACACCTCCTCTTGTTTAACAGACACGACAACATTCAGCCCGTCCTTACTAAGATACGCTTCCGGTGTCGTCACATACAAAGTATTCAACAACTTTCTCATTGATATAAATTTTTATTGAGGTATGTATCCACTAATACTTCGTTAAATTTTTATTCAATCCGTTGAAAATAAATGAGTTAGTTAACAAAGTTTAGCTCAATAAAATAGGTCAAGTAGCTGAATTTCAGTATCTTTAATGATATTCGACCACACATTAAA
>NZ_JAAKDT010000025.1 GCF_011038785.1 Parabacteroides sp. ZJ-118 | reverse complement strand
CTGGACCAAAGCGCCGATGCCGCCATGGGCCAGATCGATCTGAAGGAGTATCCCGAACGCTTCGCCCTCTGCGGCCTTCCGGTGGTGAAGGTAGGCATCAATTTCAGTACGGAGAAGCGTACGATCGAGGAATGGAAGATTGAAGATGGGTGTAATACAATTCAATGAGGGTCATGAAAGACAGTCGATTATATCCGATAGGAATCCAGACTTTCTCGAAATTGCGGGAGGGTAATTATGTATATATCGATAAGACCGATTTGATCTATCGGTTAGTATGCGGTGCATCGAACTATATCTTCTTGAGCCGTCCCCGCCGCTTCGGCAAGTCCTTGCTAACCTCTACGCTCCGTAGCTACTTCGAGGGTCGTAAGGAACTGTTCGAGGGGTTGGCCATCGAGCGCCTGGAGAAGGAATGGACACGCCATCCGGTGCTTCATTTCGACATGAGCCTTGGCAAGCATTTAGACAGGGAGGAGCTGGAACATTATTTGGGGCGTCGTTTGTCTGAGTGGGAAGCCATTTATGGGCGTGATGAGAATGCGCTTATGGTGAACGACCGCTTGGAGAGTCTTATCAAGCGTGCTTACGAGCAGACGGGGCAGAAAGTAGTGGTCTTGATCGATGAGTACGACGCTCCGCTCTTGGACGTGGTACATGAGGAGAGAGAGTTGCCGAAGCTTCGTAACGTGATGCGTAACTTCTACAGTCCGTTGAAGGCGTGCGATCCCTATTTGCGTTTCGTCTTCCTGACCGGCATCACGAAATTCTCCCAGTTGAGCATCTTTAGCGAGCTGAATAATATCGAGAATATCAGCATGGACGAGGCGTACGCATCTCTGTGCGGCATCACGGAAGAGGAGATCCGGAGCCAGATGGGCGAGGATATCGCTCAGTTCGGTAAGCGACTGGGAATATCCTCCCAGGAGGCCTTTGACGCACTGAAGCAGAATTATGACGGCTATCATTTCACATGGCCATCGCCCGATATTTACAACCCGTTCAGTCTGCTGACCGCCCTTCACAAGGGGCGGATCGACTCCTACTGGTTCGGTAGCGGGACTCCTACTTACCTGATCGAGATGCTACGTAAGTTCCACGTGATCCCGCAGGAGATCGGTAATCGGGAATGCGTGGCGGCCGACTTTGACGCGCCAACGGAACGGATGACAAGCATCACGCCGTTGCTGTACCAAAGCGGCTATATCACGATCAAGAGTTATTCCCATTTTTCCGACCTGTATCAGTTGGACATACCGAACAGGGAGGTGCGGGTCGGTCTGATGCGTAGCCTGCTACCCAACTATGTGCAACGTCCCGCAGAACTGAACACGCTGGTGGCCAAGATGGCGGAGAAGATCTACAACGGTGACATGGAGGGCGCGTTGCGTTTGATGCGCACGGTCCTCTCCACGATCCCCTATTGCGATAACACGCATTACGAGGGCCATTACCAGCAGCTGCTTTATGTGATTTTCACGCTGCTCGGCAATTATGTGGATGTGGAGGTCCGTACGCCGAAGGGGCGTGTGGACATGGTGCTCCGCACGCCTTCCACGCTTTACGTGATCGAGTTGAAGCTGGACCAAGGCGCCGAGGCTGCCATGGAGCAGATCGATCTGAAGGAGTATCCCGAACGCTTCGCCCTCTGCGGCCTGCCGGTGGTGAAGGTAGGCATCAATTTCAGTACGGAGAAGCGTACGATCGAGGGGTGGAAGATAGAAGATGGGTGTAATACAATTCAATGAGGGTCATGAAAGACAGTCGATTATATCCGATAGGAATCCAGACTTTCTCGAAATTGCGGGAGGGTAATTATGTATATATCGATAAGACCGATTTGATCTATCGGTTAGTACACGGTGCATCGAGCTATATCTTCTTGAGCCGTCCCCGCCGCTTCGGCAAGTCCCTGCTAACCTCTACGCTCCGTAGCTACTTCGAGGGTCGCAAGGAACTGTTCGATGGGTTGGCCATCGAGCGCCTGGAGAAGGAATGGACACGCCATCCGGTGCTTCATTTCGACATGAGCCTTGGCAAGCACCTGGACAAAGAGGGGCTGAATCGCTATCTCTTGTTCCAATTGGCGGATATGGAGAGGAGGTATGGCTTGAATATGGATTCGGAAGATGCGAATTTACGCTTGACGAATTTAATTAGATGCGCTTACGAGCAGACGGGTCAAAAGGTAGTGGTCTTGATCGACGAGTACGACGCTCCGCTCCTGGACGTGGTGCATGAGGAGAGAGAGTTGCCGAAGCTTCGTAACGTGATGCGTAACTTCTACAGTCCGTTGAAGGCGTGCGATCCTTACTTGCGTTTCGTCTTCCTGACCGGCATCACGAAATTCTCCCAATTGAGCATCTTCAGCGAGCTGAATAATATCGAGAATATCAGCATGGACGAGGCGTACGCATCTCTGTGCGGTATCACGGAGGAGGAGATCCGGAGCCAGATGGGCGAGGATATCGCTCAGTTCGGTAAGCGGCTGGGAATATCCTCCCAGGAGGCTTTTGACGCGCTGAAGCAGAATTATGACGGCTATCATTTCACATGGCCATCGCCCGATATTTACAATCCGTTCAGCCTGCTGACGGCCCTTCACAAGGGGCGGATCGACTCCTACTGGTTCGGTAGCGGGACTCCTACTTACCTGATCGAGATGCTGCGTAAGTTCCACGTGATCCCGCAGGAGATCGGTAATCGGGAATGTGTGGCGGCCGACTTTGACGCGCCAACGGAACGGATGACGAGCATCACGCCGTTACTGTACCAAAGCGGCTATATCACGATCAAGGGCTATTCCCGTTTTTCCGACCTGTATCAGTTGGACATTCCGAACAGGGAGGTGCGGATCGGTTTGATGCGTAGCCTGCTACCCAACTACGTACAACGTCCCGCAGAACTGAACACGCTGGTAGCCAAGATGGCGGAGAAGATCTACAACGGTGACATGGAGGGCGCGTTGCGTTTGATGCGCACGGTCCTCTCCACGATCCCCTATTGCGATAACACGCATTACGAGGGCCATTACCAGCAGCTGCTTTATGTGATTTTCACGCTGCTCGGCAATTATGTGGATGTGGAGGTCCGTACACCAAAGGGCCGTGTGGACATGGTGCTCCGCACGCCTTCCACGCTTTACGTGATCGAGTTGAAACTGGACCAAAGCGCCGATGCGGCCATGGAGCAGATCGACCTGAAGGAGTATCCCGAACGCTTCGCCCTCTGCGGCCTTCCGGTGGTGAAGGTGGCTATCAATTTCAGTACGGAGAAGCGTACGATCGAAGGGTGGAAGATTGAGGAATGAACGGCCGTTCAAAGTCCGCTTCAAGACCTGCTCCGGTATCACAGTGCATTGCAGTTCCCCAATGCGACGAAGGCTGAGCAAAAAAGATATGTTAGGAGACTTGCGCCACGCACCTAAGATACTTTGCCAACGCACCTAAGATACTTGGGGGATGGATCTAAGATACTTGGGGGATGGATCTAAGATACTTTTTATACGAGACTTTGGTCCGTCGTTAAGAAAGCGGCATGGATGCCGACATATCAAAACTAACCCAGACTGTCGCCTGATAGTTAAAGGAAGTAAAATCTGTATTTTATTAAATACCAGCCTATATGGTTGTCCCATTGATAAACAGTGGGTACGCTCTATTGGTGGTTTACACATAAACTAATCATTTGATATGGATGCACGATCAGAGATAGAACGGTTGAAAGCCCTTGTTGCCGCGATTGAGCGTTATACAGCCCAAGTGAATGCCTATGCGGACAGTCTCGCGTTGGAGTGTGAGCGCAAGGAGAAGGAAGCCTCCGAGTTAAGGAAACAGGTTGCCGCGTTGAAAGAAGACCTGAAATCCAATTACGGTATAAATATTTGTGGATCAGATAATTGATAACTTTTTTAACTCTTTAAAGTTGCCTGATTCACAGAAGTTTCTTCTGGATGGCCGCATCGAGATGCACAACAACGCCATAGAGCGTATGTTCCGGCACATCGCCATCGGCAGGCGCAACTGGTTGCATACCGGCAGCCACTTCGCGGCCGAAAACATAGCTTTCATGTATTCGTTGCTTGAAAGCTGCAAACTCAACGCTGTAAATTTCGGGGAGTACATCGAGGATATACTCACCCGGCTGATGAAGGGTGAGAAAGCGGATGCGTCTTTCCTTCCCAATAAATACGTTCCCCGTCCAAAACAGGGACAGGAGAAAGCCGCCTGACAGGGCAAAACATGAAATCAAGAAGTTTTTTTATTTTATCATGGACGTAACTTATTGATTGACAAGAGTACGCTGTAGTGGTGGTTTACGAATATTTCAAGGGAAATGTTTGTGTTAAAGAGGAATTGGCTATCTTTGCGTCAAGATGTGCGCATAAGTTATGCGTTTATCTGTAAAAAGGCGTTGGAAATATAGCAAGAATAGTATATGATAAAAAGCATATCTTTCACAAACTTTTTCAGTTTCTCATCCCAAACAGTGGCTTTGCGGGATGTGAATGTGTTGGTAGGAATCAATGGTTCCGGCAAGACCAATTTCTTGAAAGCTTTTCAGGTGTTGCGGGCGGTTGTTGCGGAAGGGGAACTTTCTCGTCTTATCGTTGACCGCTGGGGAGGTTTTGATGCTGTATGTTTTGCCGCGCCGTCGCAATCGAAACCGCAGATAGTGATAGAATATGAATTTGATCCTGTTGTGCTGGGTCGGTATGGTTACAAGTTTCAAGAGCCGGTTTTCTATCGCATTAAATTCCGCAAAATGGGTTCCACTCAAAATTATTACGTATGTGAGAGCCTGTACACAAAGAATCCTGACGGGAAGCCACGGTATGTTTATCTGAAGATGAACAATGGCCGCGGATATGTGCGCGAAGGTAAGACCGATGACCAACAGCGGGTGGAATACACATTTGAAAATGCTTCGGAATCCATCTTGACCCAGTTGGTGGACAAGGACCGTTTTTATCAGATACACACCTTGCGCGAGGCATTGCGCGACATAATGGTTTATACGGGATTCGATACCACTGCTCCGAGTGCTATTCGCAAACCATCGTTGCCGGGCAGTGTACAAAAGTTGGCTACGGACGGAGTTAATTTGGCACAGTTAATAAACGCCATTAAGATTAACTCCAAAACCGATTATTCTCGTTTGGTGAAATCGTTTGTCAATATCAATCCCATGATTAAAGGATTTGATTTCAATTTTATAGGGAACAATATTGAATTGTTGCTTGACGAACGAGGTCTGGAACGCTCTGTGCATGCTTCCAACATCAGTGATGGTACGTTGAAGTTTCTCTGCCTGCTTGCTGTTTTTTGCAATAGGAAGCGTGGTGGATTGGTATGTATCGATGAACCCGAAAGCGGGCTTCATCCCGATATGATATCCGAGCTGATGGAAATGCTGGGGGAGACATCCGACCAAACGCAATATGTGCTGGCCACTCACAGCCCGCATTTGCTTGATTGTGTATCTGTTGATAAGGTGCTTGTTTTTGAAAAGAATGAATCGAACAACTCTGGGGTCAATTCGTTTCAAAGCCTGCAATACGTAGAATGGGCTTCACAGTATTCTACGGGCACACTTTGGAGAGAGGGTGATTTGGGAGGAAACCGTTACTAACAGTTGAGTGGCTATGGTGCGAAAAACATTGTATGTGGAGGGTTCTCCCAATTTGGAAAATGGTGATTTGCGAAAGGCGTTTAATACCCTTCTTGCCAAGGAATTGGAAGGCAATATGCCACGTATTGTCATGGGAAAAGGGAAACAACAGACGGTGGATAAGTTTCTCACTACACCCATGGACAATAATGAAGTCCGTTTCCTGCTTGTTGACTCGGACAGTGAAATGCCGGTGAAAAATGAGAGAAAAGAATATGGCGAATTTAACGCTTCAAAGCCTAATCGCGTGACGAATAGCGTTTCCGCTAATACATTTTTTATGATTCAAGAAGCAGAAGCTTGGATTTTGTCTCAGCCTGATGTTTTGAAGAAAGAGGGTTTGAAGAATCTGTCGTATAATCGGACTGATTTGACCCGCATTCCCAACCCCAGCGACCTTGTGGGGAGAATTTATAAAGATAATGGACGTAATTATCATAAAGTGCGTGATTTCACCTGTTTATTTCCATTACTTGATACAGGTAAATTGAAATCCACCTTCACAGACTTTGCCGATTTGATTGAAGCGTTGAAGCAATAAATCTTTTGGATGCACAAAACGCCCCGTAGCATGAGCACGCAGATCTGGGTCGGCGGCAAACCCGAGGATGGAGATGACGATAGCGAGGTTCCGGGTGTGATTTGATAGATTTGGAAAGTCACTCTTCCCTAACCGAGGAGTTGGTCAGCCACACAAATGGCAACCTCTGACCATGTAATCGGATGTTCAGATCAAACTTAATTCTTGATTTTTAAAACTTAATAGAAATAGCCTCTTTAGCTCCTTAACGGGTCTATAGTGACTGCTTACATTGAATGTCTATAAAAGTCTCTCTCCTCGTTGCTCTAAGTAATATGTGATACGATTAGGGATGGAGATTAGGAAGAGGTTATTGGAGAATTAAATCAAATTTTATGAGGATAGCAGTTGCCGGCACCGGATATGTCGGCTTAAGCATAGCGACCTTACTGGCGCAACACAACCGCGTTGTTGCAGTCGATGTGATTCCAGAAAAGGTGGAGAAAATCAACAAACGGATTTCTCCTATTCAAGATGAGTATATCGAGAAGTATCTTGCCGAAAAGGAGCTTGATCTGACGGCTACGCTTGACGGCGCAGTGGCATATAAGGATGCGGATTTTGTGGTAATTGCCGCCCCAACAAACTACGACCCGGTAAAGAACTTCTTCGATACCCATTGTATCGAGGATGTCATTGACCTTGTGCTGAGTGTCAATCCCGATGCCGTTATGGTCATCAAATCGACCATTCCCGTCGGTTACTGCCGCAATCTCTACGTGAAGTATGCCGCCAAAGGTGTCAAGTCGTTCAACCTGCTCTTTTTCCCGGAGTTTCTGCGCGAGAGCAAGGCACTGTACGATAACCTTTACCCCTCTCGTATCATCGCCGGTGTCCCCAAGATTATCGACAAGCCGGAGTTTGCCGAGGAGAATGCAGCCATCCATGCTGTCACTGATATTGAAAAACTGAACAGGGCAGCGCATACGTTCGTCAGTCTGCTTCAACAAGGTGCAATCAAAGAGGATATTCCGGTACTATATATGGGCATAAAGGAGGCGGAAGCCGTGAAACTCTTTGCCAATACCTATCTTGCCCTGCGTGTCAGTTACTTTAACGAACTTGATACCTACGCCGAAGTCAAAGGACTCGACTCGCAAGCAATCATCGAAGGCGTTGGCCTCGACCCGCGTATTGGCACACATTACAATAATCCCTCTTTCGGCTACGGAGGTTATTGTCTGCCCAAAGATACCAAGCAGCTCCTCGCCAACTACGCCGATGTGCCGCAGAACATGATGTCGGCAATTGTGGAGAGCAACCGCACCCGCAAGGATTTCATTGCCGACCAAGTGCTGCGTATGGCGGGCTGGTATGACTACTCCCAAACCAATACATATCCAGCCTCCCTCCCTTGTGGGGAGGGGCGGGGTGAGGCGTGTGTCATCGGCGTTTACCGACTCACGATGAAATCGAACAGCGACAACTTCCGCCAATCATCCATTCAAGGTGTGATGAAACGCATCAAGGCCAAGGGTGCCACCGTCATTATCTATGAGCCTACCCTCGAGAACGGCTCAACATTCTTCGGCTCGCGAGTGGTCAACGACCTCGCCGAATTCAAACGCCTTTCCAAGGCTATTCTTGCCAACCGCTATTCGGAGGAATTGAAAGACGTGGATGCCAAAGTATATACCCGCGACATTTTCTCCCGTGACTGAGCCGATGGTCGGTGCAACAAATTTGTCGCCTAAAATGTTAGGCTATAAATAATAATCATTATCTTTGCCGATATGACAAGCAAACAGAGTATAATCATACACGAGCTTACGCGCCTCGCCAGGCTGATGTTCAGCAATGGTAGCGGTACGGTGTATCTTTACGGCTCACAGGCCCGTGGCAACAGTTCGCTCCGTTCCGACTGGGATATACTTGTCATCACCGACGACTCGATAGCTACCGATGACGATTTCCTGCGTTTCGCTTTCCCCTATGCTGAGCTGGGATGGCGTTTCGGAGAACAGATTACCCCCGTTCACTTCACGCGCAGCGAGTGGAATGCCGAACAAGGCTCTGCATTTTACAGCAACGTACTCGCCGAAGCCATAAAGCTATGCCAATGAACTCTGAACTGCGAGACGTACTGACCGGAAAGTTCAGCCGCGAAGACGGCGTACTCTACAGCCGACTACAGACCATGAGAGAAAAAGCCGACTATCAGAATACGTTTTCTCTCACTGCCGAACAAGGTGCGACGCTGATTGCCGATGCCCATGCTCTGCATACGCGCATCTGCCAGGCTATATCTATCAAAGCGTAACAACTCTCCGACAATCATACGACAAGCGACCTACGTCGACTTTTGTCCCACCGCAACGACGCGGTCCCCAAAGTCTATACCCGCGACCGACAACAACTATGCCGTCAGAAGACAATAAACGTATCGCAAAGAATACGATATATCTTTATATTCGCATGGCAGTCATTATGATTGTCAGGCTCTATACAGCTCGAGTCCTGTTACAAGTCCTTGGTATTACGCCAACCGGTACGATTCCTCGCTTGACGATGTGAAAGAGAAGGTTTATACACGTGATATTTTCCAAAGAGATTAAGGCCCTATGGTAACATATAATGTAAATCTCAATGACAAGGTCGTCCTCGTAACAGGAGCAGCTGGCTTTATCGGCGCGAACTTGGTCAAGCGGCTGCTGAGTGATTTCGAGAGTATTAAGGTTATAGGTATAGACAGCCTTACAGACTATTACGATGTGCGTTTGAAGTATGAGCGTTTGGAAGAACTGTATGCCTATGGCAATAGGCTCGTTTTTGTAAAGGACAGCATTGCCGATAAGCAGACCGTTGACAGCCTCTTTGCAGAATATAAGCCGCAAGTGGTTGTAAACCTTGCGGCACAGGCGGGAGTACGCTATTCTATTACCAACCCTGATGCTTACATTGAGAGTAACCTGATTGGCTTCTATAACATATTGGAGGCCTGTCGCCATCATGAGGTCGAACATTTGGTATATGCCTCCTCGTCAAGCGTATATGGCAGCAACAAAAAAGTGCCATATTCGACTGATGACAAGGTGGATAGCCCTGTTTCGCTATACGCCGCCACAAAGAAAAGCAATGAACTGATGGCCCATGCATACAGCAAGTTGTACAGCATTCCGAGCACAGGATTGCGGTTCTTCACAGTTTACGGTCCTTGCGGCCGTCCGGACATGGCGTACTTCGGATTTACAGACAAGTTGCTCAAAGGCGAGAAGATCCGGATTTTCAACTATGGCAATTGCAAACGCGATTTTACCTATGTTGACGATATCGTGGAAGGCGTTGTAAGGGTTATGCAACATGCCCCCGAAAAGAAGATTGGCGAGGATGGTCTGCCGATACCGCCATACAAAATATACAACATAGGAAATAACAGTCCCGAAAATTTGCTGGACTTTGTGCAGATACTCCAGGAGGAGCTGTTGGCAGCAGGTGTATTGCCTGCCGGTTATGACTTCGAGGCGCACAAGGAACTTGTTCCGATGCAGCCCGGAGACGTCCCTGTAACATTTGCGGATACGAGCGCATTGGAGCAAGACTTCGGATTTAAACCCCACACTTCTTTGTGCGAAGGACTCCGCAAGTTCGCTATATGGTATAAGCGGTTTTATTCTGATAAATAATTCCAATATAACATGAAAGGTGTTGTTCTCGCGGGTGGCAGCGGCACGCGTTTGTATCCTATCACAAAGGGAATATTAAAGCAGTTGCTGCCAATATTTGACAAGCCGATGGTGTATTACCCGATTTCGACAAGCTCCTCGCAGCCTCCCTCCGCTACCGCGCCTCCATCACCGATGCGCTCATCGCACATCCGGATACGAACCGGTTCTATCGGGAGATGCTTAGAAACAAGAGGAAGGAAGATGAAATTCTAAAAATATAAAGGAGAGGCAATTCAGCCTCTCTGTTAAAACAAAAAGCCATGAAGAGAGTATTGAAAGGCTGGCTCATCGACAATTCGGTGACCACCGACAACAAGACTGACAAGATCTTGTTGCTGGCTTCGGCCGGAAGTTTAACCCTTAACGATGTGTTGGAGGAGATGTACAAGCAGGACACCGGTCTGCGTCCGGAGACATTGCGTCACTCGGTGACATTGTATCATCGGGTGTTGACGGATCTGATCCTGACCGGCTACAGCGTGAACACGGGCCTGTTCCGTGCGGTTCCGCAACTGACCGGTGTGGTTGAGGGCGGCGTATGGAACAAGGAGAAGAACTCTATCTACGTTTCCCTGACGCAGGACAAGGCGTTGCGCGAGGCGATCGCCCAGACGTCGGTGGATATCCTTGGCGAGAAGTCGAATATCATGTACATCTTAGAGACCGAAGATAAGAAGACGGGCTTGAAGGATGGCAGTGCCACGGCTGGCCGTAACTTCTTCGTGCGTGGTGCCATGCTGAAAGTGGCGGGCGACAACGAGTCGGTAGGCGTTACGCTGACCAATGCGGCAAAGGCTGTCACGAAGCTGGCGGACGACTTGATCACGATCAACAATCCCTCTTCGCTTACATTACTCCTGCCGGCCGATCTGGCGGAGGGCGAGTACACGCTGACGGTGACGACGCAATATGCCAATTCCGGTCATATACTGAAAACGCCCCGTAGTGTGAGCACGCAGATCTGGGTTGGCGGCAAACCCGAGGATGGAGATGACGATAGCGAGGTCCCGGGTGAGATTTGATGGATTTGGGAAGTCACTCGTACACAACGTAAAAGAGGGAAAAACACAATTGCTATGAGTATGAGTGGCTGGCTGTCTAATGTCTTTCGACAGTCCTGTCTAAGGTGATTCGACAGAGTTGTCTGATGCCATTCGACAGGACTGCCTGAAGGAATTAGATAAATCAAGGTTGAAATTCTGAATACAGAAAATCATCTTTCCCTTATCGGGGAATAGTCTCTTCCCTTATCAGGGAAAGGAGGTTTCCCTGGTAAGGGAAATCATCTTTCCCAACCTGGCTCTACCAAGTTAGTGTGGTTATGAGGACATCACGAGTATCCCTAAGCTACGTAAAGTTGCCAGACTCATACTAAAAAACCTGCACAAACAATGCCTTCTTCAGGCGATTGAAGAGTCTAACTACAAACGGAATAAAAATCATGAAGCGTAACATTCTCATCACCGGCGGAGCCGGATTTATCGGTAGCCATGTCGTGCGGCTGTTTGTAAACAAATATCCCGACTACCACATCGTTAATCTCGACAAACTGACCTACGCCGGTAACCTCGCCAACCTGAAAGACATCGAGGACAGACCGAACTATACATTTATCAAGGCAGACATCGTTGACTTTGAGGCTATGCGTCGGATAATGGATGAGCATGGAATCGATGGCATCATCCATCTTGCCGCCGAGAGCCATGTCGACCGCTCCATAAAGGATCCGTTCACCTTCGCCCGAACCAATGTGATGGGCACGTTGTCGCTGCTTCAGGCAGCGAAAGAGTATTGGGAAACATTGCCGGAAAAATATGATGGGAAACGCTTCTACCATATATCCACCGATGAAGTATATGGCGCATTGGAACTGACAAATCCGGAGGGCATAGAGTCTCCGTTTACTACGGCCGCCTCGTCGGAACATCATCATGCCTACGGCACGGAGTTCTTCTTGGAGACCACCAAGTACAATCCGCACTCGCCATACAGTGCATCCAAGGCGTCGAGCGACCACTTTGTCCGAGCCTACCACGATACCTACGGCATGCCGACAATCGTCACCAACTGTTCGAACAACTATGGTCCCTATCAGTTTCCCGAGAAGCTGATCCCGTTGTTCATCAACAATATCCGCCACCGCAAGCCGCTCCCCGTCTACGGCAAAGGCGAGAACGTGCGCGACTGGCTCTATGTCGAGGATCATGCCCGCGCCATCGACCTGATCTTCCACAAAGGAACTATCGCTGAAACCTACAACATCGGCGGCTTCAACGAGTGGAAGAATATCGACATCATCAAAGTGATCATCAAGACCGTTGACCGCTTGCTCGGCAATCCTGAAGGGTACTCAGACGAATTGATTACATACGTCACCGACCGTCTCGGTCACGATATGCGCTACGCAATCGACTCGCGCAAGTTGCAAAAAGAACTCGGTTGGGAACCCTCACTCCAGTTTGAGGAAGGTATCGAGCGCACCGTCCGCTGGTATCTTGATCACCAAGATTGGATGGACAATATCTCTTCCGGGGACTATGAGAGGTATTATGAGGAAATGTACAAAGAACGCTGATTTATTTATAGATAGAATTTACAGGAAACACATAATGGCAGGATTAAAGAAAGCAGTCGTGTGGAATTCTCTATCTCAATTTGGACAGTCGGGCATTCAATTCCTGTCAACGATCATATTGGTTAGACTACTGACACCTGATGATTTCGGTGTAATTGGAATGGTTACAATCTTTATTACTTTAGGGACTATGATGGTGGATTCGGAAATGGGTGGAGCTCTCCTTAGAAAGAAAGAAGTAACAAATACAGATTATTCAACTTTGTTTTATTACAATCTTGGTATTAGCATAATTCTATATTTAATATTATTCATATTTGCACCTTTCATTTCTGAATTATATAGTCGCCCTTTTTTGACCGATGTTATTAGAGTGATAGGTATTGCTATCATAATACATGCCTTCAGGGTTGTACAGCAAGTTATGATATTTCGATCCTTTGATTTTAAGTATTATGCTGTCATTTCAGTAACAAGTGGAGTATTATCTCTTTTGATAACTATTTACTTGGCACACATAGGATGGGGTTATTGGGCTATTGTTGCTCAGACAATCATTTACGGCTTGTTGAATGTTGTATTAATGAGCGTGAAGAATCGTTTTCTTCCAACAGCAGGATTTTCCATTTCTTCTTTCAAGGAGCAATTTGGCTTTGGAATCAAGTTGTTGGGGGCAGATACACTCAAGGTTATTGCCAATAATATAAGTCTTAATATTATAGCAAAATTTGCTCCATTATCTGTCACCGGAAACTACACTCAGTATTCAAGAGTAACATCTTTTTCTCAAAATTTTTTAAGTTCTATAATGAATCAAAGTGTTTTTCCTGTGTTGGCGCAGGAAAAAGACATTGATATTCTTTATGCTAAATACTTAAGGATGCTTAAATATTTGTGTTTGGGTCTTTTGATATTTGTTTTGATTATAAGCGAATTATCCGGAATTATTATTTCACTGCTTTTGGGTGATGAATATATAGATTATAAATGGATGTTTAATATTATAAGTTTAACAATTATTCCTACTACGCTTATGGTATTAAGCCGTAATATTTTAAAGGCATTGGGCGATACAGCGACAGTATTAAGAATTGAAAGTGTAAAGACAGCCGTGGTGTTGATTACCTTGTTCGCCGCCATCCCTGTGGGGCTGAAGGCAATTGTATGGAGTGTTGCCATCGGCCAAACTATCTCAGCTGTTTATTGCTATTATAAGACTGATCAAGCATTTAATAAATCCGCAGTTTACAATATGGCAATGTTTATCTGTATATCAGTACTATCATACATGCTGATATATATAACACTCTAATTGCAGCTATGATATATTTATTTGTTCTATTCTATTTATGCATAGTTACTTATATCTTTGATGTAAGGCAAGCAAGAGTCAGGAAATCATTTTTTTACGGGCTTTCATACATCGTGTTAGTTTGTTTAGCCGCTCTCAGGTACAGAGTCGGGGGTGACACTCTAAACTATATGTGGCGTTTCGATAATATACCACCATTGAACGAGCTAAGTCTTTTCAATATAGGTCATTCGCAGCCAATACCAACGATATTAATGTCTTATTGCAAACATGCTTTCGATGAGTTTGCGGTATATCAGGCAATAGTTGCCATATTTGTAAATGGAGTTATATTCTGGTTTATAAAACAAAATACTCGATATTGTTTCACCGCCATTCTCTTTTATGCGCTTTGTTTCTATATGCGCTTTAATTGCGAGATTATGCGCGAGTCTCTCGCAGTCTCTTTCTTCCTATTGGGATATCGCTATTTAATATCAAACAAATATATTAAATATTATAGCTTTGCATTTTTGTCATTTATGTGCCACTCTTCTGCCGTGTTCATCTTTATACTACCTGTTCTATATTCAAATGTCAAGTCTATTTGGAAAATTATAGTAGGTATAATAACTATTGGTTTGGTGGTAGTTATTTCTTACAGTTATGTCGGTTCTCTAGTTTCAATGTACATGGATACATATACAGAGTACAACTCGACTATTTTTGGAAAGCTGTCTATAATACTCTTTCAGATAATAATCCCTATCTATTTCTATCGTAAATCGAGAAACTTTTCAACTTCAGGGGTTAAGGAAGGTGTCAAATTGTATATTTACTGTGGCTGTGCAAGTTTGCTATTTTATATTCTATATAGGTTTAACAATTATACAATAATCTTCTATATTATACTGATATCTGATTTAGTTCATTCTTACCATAGTAATAGATGTTTAAATGTTAAATTTGTTAGGAGTATGGTATATTCTATGGTATTTTGTTATGGATTTATCAGTCCGTACTTTACAGATGTAAGTAATACTGTTGGATATAAAGCAAAGTGGTATGTGTGTTGGTATCCATACTCTTCTATTTTTGACAAGGAGATAAACCAAGATAGAGAAACATATATAAGACAACTCAATTCATATGGGAAATAAACTCGTAGTAGCATATTCATGCAATGATGGATACATTCTCCAAACGGGTATCTCTTTAATTTCTTTATTCGAAAACAATAGGAGTTTCAATCAGATAGAGGTAGTATTGATATCTAAGGGTATCTCAAGAGAGAATATTGTCGTAATTGAAAAAATATGCGAACGATATAACAGAACCCTAAGGATTGTAGATTTTGACCAGATTGCATATGATCTAAAATTGACTTCTACCGGACGACATATAGCTACCATATATGCCAAGATTTTCTTTAGTCGGTTGTCCGCTATAGACAAAATATTGTATATTGATAGTGATACCATAATCAATGGTTCCGTTGCGGAATTTTACAACACAGACTTAAGTGACTCTTATATGGGTATGGTTAAGACATACACTGGAGAAGAAGCTAAGAATGTGTTAGGAATGAAACCTGATGCTTCATTTTTTAATGATGGTGTGGCATTAGTAAATGTAGATTACTGTAGGAAAAACAATCTGATTACGAAATGTCTTTCCGTGATTAACAGTTATGATGGGAATCCGCCAGTGTTGAGCGAAGGTGTTCTTAATAAAGTATGTGAAGGTCATATTAAAACGGTTTCACCAAGATTTAACATGATGGCGGGGCTATATCAGATAATAAGATTGGACCCGACTTTTTTGAGCAAGAAATTGAACTATTCTGAAAGTGAACTTCGCGATAGTTGTAGAAATCCTGTTATAATACATTATTTGAGCGGTTTTTATGACCGCCCATGGAATAAGGGTTGCTCACATCCTTTAAGAGATATCTTTTTACAATATAAAAGCATATCGCCTTGGAAAGATACGCCTCTTTACAAGAGGAATCTTTCAATTCGGTTAAAATTTTTAGGTATTATGCTTAATATAATCGGTCCATATAAATTTGAAAAAATTCAAAAGCTTTTGAAGAGGAAATAATCATGTCAATATTCAAAGATAAAACCCTATTAATCACCGGTGGCACAGGAAGTTTCGGTAATGCCGTCCTACGGCGCTTCCTTGACAGTGACATCAAGGAGATCCGTATTTTCAGCCGTGACGAAAAGAAGCAGGACGATATGCGGCACAAGCTGCAAAATCCGAAGGTGAAGTATTACATCGGTAATGTGCGCAACAAGGAGTCGGTTGATATCGCCATGCGCGGTGTGGATTACGTGTTCTCGGCGGCGGCGTTGAAGCAGGTGCCATCGTGCGAGTTCTTTCCGATGGAAGCTACGCGCACCAATGTGGAGGGAACTAACAATGTGCTGCTTTCAGCCATTGAGCATGGAGTGAAAAATGTTGTGGTGCTCTCGACCGACAAAGCCGCCTATCCTATCAATGTCATGGGCATTTCCAAGGCGTTGATGGAGAAGATTGCGATTGCCAAAGGGCGTGAGTTGGGCGAGGGGGCGACAACGACAATCTGCTGCACTCGCTATGGTAATGTGATGGCTTCGCGCGGTTCAGTGATTCCCTTATGGGTCGACCAGATGATGAATGGCCAGCCGATTACGATCACCGACCCGGAGATGACGCGCTTTATGATGACGCTCGATGATGCGGTGGATCTTGTGGTTTATGCTTTTACACACGGTCACAATGGCGACCTGTTTGTGCAGAAAGCTCCAGCGGCGGCGCTTGCCACGCTCGCCCAGGCACTGAAAGAGATTTATGCCAAGGTGGATCCGAAATACGGCGAAACCGAGGTCAAGGTGATCGGCACCCGCCACGGCGAGAAGCTGTATGAAACGCTCGTGACACGCGAGGAGATGGCGAAGGCTATCGACATGGGGAACTACTTTCGTATTCCTTGCGATACTCGCGACCTAAACTACGACAAGTTCTTCACGCAGGGCAACGAGGCGGTTAGCAGGATTGAGGATTACCACAGTCACAATACGCATCGTCTCGATGTGGAGGGAATGAAGGAGCAGTTGATGCGCCTTCGCTTTATCCGCGAAGATCTCGGATTGGAGGAGAGAGCCAAGAGTACGGAGATCAGGAGCGAATAAGAAATAGTTGAATAATACAACAGGGAAAAAGAAAGAATGATTGTTTCTGTAGAAAAAATCCTATCTTTGGCATATTGAAACGAATAATAGGGAATATGGCAACGACAGTATTAAATTCAGTCCAGCAACATCTTTTGAAAATGTTTGCTTTTGATGGTTCGGAGGAACGGTTGAATGAAGTGAAAGAGGTGTTGACTGACTATTTTTCTCGGAAATTAGATGACCGTCTGAATGAGTTATGGGATTCGGGAGTCTTGGATCAGGGGAAACTTGATGAACTGAGAAAGATGGATGTCCGTACACTTCCAAAGAGATGAACAGAATAGTATTGGATACCAATAGTTTGGTGCAGTGCATCTCTCCGAAAAGCAGATACCGTAAGATCTGGGATTGCTTTTTGGAAGGGAAGCATCGGCTGTGCGTGTCAGATGAGATTCTCGATGAGTACGAAGAGATTTTGGAACGGTTGGTGGGTATGGAAATAGCCAAACTGGTTATTGATGTCATACTTAACAGCCCTTACACGTTGTTTTTTACTCCTTATTATAAATTCAATCTGATTAAATCCGATCCAGATGATAACAAGTTTGTGGATTGCGCTATTGTAGCCAATGCCAAGTTTATTGTCACGGAGGATCGCCATTTCCATATCCTAAAGCAATATGATTTCCCTAAAGTGGATTTTATAGGATTGGATGATTTCTACCGACTGCTGTAGCTTTTGTTCTTCCTTTTTGCGATAAACAGAATTACGTCATTTTATGAAAATCTTAGTGACCGGCGCCCGAGGGTTTGTCGGTCGAAACCTTGTGTCCCAATTGCGCACTATCCGGGATGGCAAAGACCGCCGTGTCTTGACCCTCCCCCTTGTGGGGGGAGCCGGAGGGGGGCTTGAAATCTTCGAATACGACATCGACTCCACACCGGAAGAGCTCGACCGCTATTGCGCCGAGGCCGACTTCGTCTTCAATCTTGCCGGAGTCAATCGCCCGGAGCATCCCGAAGACTTCCGTAAAGGAAACTTCGGCTTTGCCTCGACATTACTCGACACGCTAAAGAAGCATGGCAACCGCTGCCCGGTGATGCTGTCAAGCTCCATTCAAGCGACACTGATAGGTCGCTATGCCGGACACCCCTACGGCGAGAGCAAAAAGGCCGGCGAAGAGCTGTTCTTTGCCTATGCCAAGGAGACCGGCGCGAAAGTATTGGTCTACCGCTTCCCAAACCTGTTCGGCAAATGGTGTCGTCCGAATTATAACTCCGCCGTAGCGACGTTCTGCCACAACATCGCCAACGACCTGCCGATACAGGTCAATGACCCGGCGGTGGAGTTGGAACTGCTCTATATCGACGACCTCGTTGATGAGATGATTGCCGCCCTGCAGGGCAAAGAGCACCATTGTAACTATGACGGCATAAATCCCTCCCCCTGTGGGGAGGGCAAGGGTGGGGCTAATGGCCGTTACTGTTATGTGCCGCACACCCATAAGGTGACGCTCGGGCAGATCGTTGACTTGCTCAACCAATTCAAGGCACAACCGCAGACGCTCGTTATCCCCGAGATACCCGATGGCTCGTTCGCCAAGGCGCTTTATTCCACCTATCTGAGCTACTTGCCAAAGGAGAAAGTGGCATTTCCGCTGAAGATGAATGTGGATCATCGCGGCTCGTTTACTGAACTCGTCAAGAGTGTCAATGTCGGGCAGGTTAGCATCAACATCTCCAAGCCAGGTGTCATCAAAGGCGAGCACTGGCACAATACCAAGTGGGAACAGTTCATTGTCGTGAAAGGTCACGGGCTCATCCAGCAGCGAAGCCTCTCCCCGTCCCTCCCCACAAGGGAGGGCGTGATGCCCCGACAGGCTAATCCGTTGAATTACGGTGCTCTTAAGAAGAACGCTTCAGAAAATCGCAAGAACCAGACCGAAGCGGAGGTGCTGATGTGGAGGCTGCTGAGGAATAAAGGGGTCGATGCGAAGTTCAGAAGGCAACATGTCATAGGTGACTATATCGTAGACTTTGTCCATCTTGATAAGGGGCTTGTGATAGAGATTGACGGTGGTTATCATAATGATCCCGAACAAAAGGAGTATGACCTGTTTCGCACCCAATGGCTTCAAAACAATGGGTATAGTGTCTTGCGCTTCACGAACGAGGAGGTACTGTCCGATACCGACAATGTCATTGCCATTATCAAGAACTCCCTCAAGCATCTTCCCACCCCCTCCCTTGTGGGGAGGGCCGGGGTGGGGCTCGTCGGGGAGGGGCCTGAGATATTGAATTTCTTTGTTAGCGGCTCTCAAATCGAAGCCGTCCATACGCTTCCCGGATACACGCATAATATTATTAACCTGTCGGATACCGAAGAGCTCGTGACGGTGATGTACTGCAACGAGTGCTTCGATCCCAACCATCCCGACACATTCTTTGAAAAAGTAAATGGCTGAATTTAAGAATAACGGCAAACTCAAACTGCTGATTATCGTCGGCACACGACCGGAGATTATCCGCCTTGCGGCAGTCATCAACCGTTGCCGCGAATATTTCGATGTGATCCTTGCCCACACGGGGCAGAACTACGACTACAACCTCAATGGCGTATTCTTCAAGGATTTGAAGCTGAAAGATCCGGAAGTCTATATGGATGCCGTCGGCAAAGACCTCGGCGAGACGATGGGGAATATCATCGCCGCTTCGTACCGGTTGATGGTTGAGACAAAGCCGGATGCAGTGCTTGTTCTCGGTGACACCAATTCCTGCCTGAGCGTGATCGGTGCAAAGCGACTCCACATTCCTATCTTCCACATGGAAGCCGGTAACCGCTGCTTCGACGAATGCCTGCCGGAAGAAACGAACCGCCGCATCGTTGACATCATCTCCGACGTTAACATCTGCTACTCGGAACATGCCCGCCGCTATCTCAACGCCTCGAACGTCGCACCGCAGCGCACCTACGTATGCGGTTCGCCAATGGCCGAGGTGTTGCACAACAACCTTGCCGACATCGAGGCTTCCGACATCCTCGTTCGCCTTGGTCTTGAAAAAGGTAAATACATCCTTTTGTCTGCTCACAGGGAAGAGAACATCGATACGGAGAAGAACTTCCTGTCGCTTTTCAACGCCATCAATGCCATGGCGGAGAAGTACGATATGCCGATCCTTTACAGCTGCCACCCACGCAGCCGCAAACGTCTCGAGGCAAGCGGCTTCCAACTCGACAAGCGAGTGATTGCCCACGAGCCGCTCGGATTCCACGACTATAACAATTTGCAGATGAACTCTTTTGCCGTAGTCAGCGATTCCGGCACACTGCCTGAAGAATCGAGCTTCTTCCTGAGTATCGGTAAGCCTATCGCCGCCGTCTGTATCCGTACCTCCACCGAGCGTCCCGAAGCCCTCGACAAAGGCGACTTCATCCTTGCCGGCATTGATGAACACTCGTTGCTTCAAGCCGTTGATGTCGCTGTGGAGATGAATCGCAACGGTCACCTCGGTCTTCCGGTACCCAACTATACCGACACCAACGTCTCCACCAAAATCGTCAAACTCATCCAGTCCTATACCGGTATTGTCAACAAAATGGTCTGGAGGAAATTATAAACAAATATGGATTTAAGAATACTTCGCGATACCAATAAATTAGTATGGAGTCTTCTGTTTAGTTGGCTCTATCTACCTCATATTATGATGGTTATATTATGTGTAGCGGGGGAGGGGGGGGGGTAAATCGCTGATATTTAGTGATATAGAAGCCTGTCGTGTATTGAAGGTTAGATTGAATAAGTGGTTGAAGCTGCTGACGCTACTTCATACGGATGCTTATTATAGAAGTCTATTTTACTATCGTATAGGACCTGTAAAATCGATATTAATATCGTGGTATCGTCCAGGAGACAGATACTTTATAATTCCTTACTCTACAAGAATAGGTAAAAGCATGATAGCCTTTCATCCCTTTTCAACTATCCTAAATGCAGAATCAATAGGAGATAATTTTTCTTGTGGGCAATGCACTACAATAGGCACTAATGGGAAAGGACGCCCCGTAATAGGTAATAATGTGTCTCTTGGAGTAGGGTGCAATGTTATAGGAAATATAACAATAGGAAACAACGTGACAATCGGCGCAGGATCTGTTGTGGTAAAAGACATACCATCTAATTCCATAGCTGTTGGTAATCCTGCCAAAGTAATAAAAACAATTCCAAATGAGTAAAGTCGCATTTGTTAATACGCTTAAAGTACCGTCTGGGGAAGCTTCTGTTAATAGGATGCTTTCGCTTGCAAAAGGGCTTGTTGAAAATGGCGATGAAGTTGACATTCTGTCATCCGCTGTGCATTCTAAAGAATACAAGAAATGCAATATAGATGGAGTTCAGATTTATAATTTGGGTAAATCGACCTCCATTATGGGGCTTGCACATTCTTTGATAAAAATAGCGAGAAAAATTAGAGCGGAACATTATGATTACGTGGCCGCAAATACTGGAAGTGCAATTTTAATATGGTCTTTGTTCTTTATTTGTAAAATATATAAGGCTAAACTAATCCATGGAATAAGTGAATTCCCTTTTGTTCTAATGAGTAGCAACCGTATTAATAAAATATTGGCACCAATACAAATACATATACTATATAAGCTTTTCGATGCTGTTTATATAATGACAAATCCTCTTTTAGAGTATTGTACTCCGCTGCTAAGAAAGAGTTGTAGAATCATACAAATACCGATGACTGTAGATCCAAGTAGATTTAATATCACGAAACAATCTGATTCTCGATTTGGTAGATATATAGCATATTGCGGAAATATGTCAGGGAATAAAGACGGTGTTGAAAACTTAATTTCTGCGTTTGGAAGAGTTGCTAACGAAATACCCGATGTCTCGTTAGTTTTAATTGGGGGTACAAATACGCCTGAAAGATTTGACGAACTAAAACAAATGGTTGTGGCATCTGGGTATAGAAATATTATTTTTTATGGCCGAGCTTCTCGCGATGAAATGCCTTCATTACTTAAAAACGCAGAAGTACTGGCTTTGGCTCGTCCATCCAGCCTGCAATCATTAGGTGGATTTCCAACGAAACTTGGGGAATACTTAGCGACAGGAAATCCTGCAATAGTAACAGCAGTAGGGGATATTCCATTATTCCTAAATGAAGAGAATTCATTTATAGTGGAACCTGATAATAATGAGGTATTCGGAAATGCTATAAAATATGCCATCCTAAATCCGCAGGAAGCTACAAAGCGAGGTTTGAAGGGCTTAGAATTGGTTAAAACAGTATTTGATTATAGAGTTCAATCCAAAAGGCTTCATGACTTTTTAAATGATTATAGCCAAAAGGCAGAGTAGTTAAATTCCGCTAAACTTAATTTAATAGAATATAAAAGCATAATGTCTCTTCAAAAAAAAATAATAGAACTATTAAGTCAAATAGAGACCCAATTGTTGGCATTTGGAGGAAGAATGATGTACCGTCGACACTACAACAATCTTTACAATCAGTTACGGAAGAAATATCCGGAAATGAATCATTTTGATAGCGCGGCAGAAAAGAAATGGAGAGAACACTGGCTTCGTCTATCGAAGACCCCAGACCGTAAGTCCTTCCGCTTATTTTTGTTTTACATTGGCCCGGATATAAATATAGTGCCGGAGGATATTTCGGCCTCTATCATTCAACCGCTTCTTAATCCTATCGAAACGAGGCCGTATTATCAAGATAAGAATGCATTCGAAAAGATACTGCCAAGTGCATTTCTTCCGAAAGCGTTGTTCAGAATGATAAATGGCGCATATTTCACTGCCGATTATGAGCCTTTAGGCGAACTGTCCGATATCGACTTGAATGAACTGACAAAGGGTGTTGATGTCCTTTTTATAAAACCGGCAACGGATTCTTCTTCGGGACATGGAGTGCTTAAGTTCTCTCGCAATGAAAAAGATACACTGATTTGTAAAGATGCTAACCAACTTTTCAATGTCAATTTCCTGAACGAATATAGCAAGTCTAATTCCAACTTCATCGTACAGGAAGCTCTAAGTCAGAGTGAATATATTGCGCAATTTAATCCGAGTTCCATCAACACATTGCGAGTGGCGACATATAAATCTGTAGTGGATAACCGCACTCATGTTTGTGCTATCATACTTCGTATTGGCAAGCAGGGAGCGTCTGTAGACAACGCACATGCCGGAGGTTTATTTATAGGTGTAGGATTGGATGGTACTATAGGTAAATATGCTTGTGATCAATACGGTAACAAATACGATACTTTTAATGGAATAGATTTCAAAAACGAGAATTATCGTATTCCTGACTTTGAAAAGGTGATTTCTTTTGCTGAAAAGGTTGGAGACAGCATATTGCATCATCGTCTTGTTGCGCAGGATATTTGTTTGCAGGCTGACGGAGAGCCGTGTCTTGTGGAATTTAATATACGGGCTTTTGCGCCATGGCTGTTCCAGTTCACTTCCGGAACTGCTTTTGGGAAGTATACCGATGAGATAATCGATTATTGTGCAAAACACAAAGATGAAGTTCGAAAGGTATTTGTCGAGCCTTTTTAGCTTGATTTACGACTTGGAAAGTATTCCGCATCCCATTCCTTAAATAATGAATTATAAGCAGATTATAAAATCGAGAAGTCTTAGGCTTAATATTCTCAGGCTTTTAAGCTGGGTTCCAGACAAATGGATGATTCCGTTGCAGTATCGGATTCACACCGGCAGAAAGTTAAATCTTAAGAATCCGACAAGATTCACCGAGAAACTACAGCTCTACAAACTGTATTACCGTAACCCTTTAATGCTTCGGTGCACTGACAAATATGAGGTCAGAAGCGTGATAGAAGAAATGGGCTATGGTGATATTCTGATTCCGCTTATCGGCGTTTATAATTCTCCGGAGGAGATACCTCTTAATAATTTGCCTGATGAGTTTGTTGCCAAAACGACCGATGGAGGTGGTGGACAGCAGGTTTTTATCTGTCGAGATAAGAGCAAGCTTGATAGAGTTGCTTTTTTGCATCAGTTGCATGAATGGATGGCTATGCCGAAAACCAAACCGGCAGGAAGAGAATGGGCGTATGAAAATGGATATCCTCGCAGGATTATCATAGAGAAACTGATAAAAACGTGCGAAACAAAAGACCTTCCCGATTATAAATTCTATTGCTTCGATGGAAAACCGGTATATTGTCAGCTAATCGGCGACCGTTCAACCAAAGAAACGATCGATTTCTACGACATGGACTGGAATCACATGCCATTCAGAGGGTTGAACCCGGATTGTGAAAATGCTGTCGATATCGCTCCTCCACCGAAGAACTTTGAAAGACTTAAGACAATTGCAGCAAGGTTATCAAAGGAGTATCCTTTTGTACGTGTCGATTTGTACAGTGTCGGCGATGAAGCCTATTTTGGGGAACTTACTTTCTACCCGGCGAGCGGCTTTGGCCATTTTACTCCTGACAAATGGGATGAGAAATTAGGAGAACTGATTGATACAGAAAATCTTAGAAAGACAGCGGGGGGGGGGTAAATGCCTTATATACAACACGTTAAATATAATCCCAGATGCGGGAGATTTGTGCGATTATAAGTTTTTCTGTTTCGGAGGGAAAGTCGGCGTGGTATATGGTATTAGCGGTCGTAATTTGGGTACCGGTGCGCAGGTTGGTATTTATTCACGCGATTTTGTGAAACTCGATGTCGTACGAAACGATGAAATTGCACAGGAACAGCCCTTGTCAAAACCGCTCAATTACGAGCGCATGGTGGAGATTGCCGAGAACATCGGACGGTATTTTCCACACGTCCGCGTAGATTTATATAACGTTGTCGGACGAATCTACTTCGGTGAGCTGACATTCTACGACGGCTCCGGCTATATGGCTTTCACTCCGGACTCATACGATGAAGAATTAGGTCGCTGTTTTAATATTGATTGGATGCATGAAAATAGTTATACTCGCCAATAGCGATGCCGGACTTCTTAGCTTCCGGCAAGAGTTGATTGAGGCATTGATACTGCGTGGTCATAATGTGACTGTTTCACTGCCACAAGGTGATCGGTTGGATGAGATCACGGCGCTTGGATGTCGCTTGGATATAGCAACCATTAATCGACGGGGAACTAATCCTATTGCCGACTTTCAGCTTTTCAGATACTACAGGCAGTTGCTCAACCGCTTAAAGCCGGATGTGGTACTCACGTACACGATAAAGCCCAATATTTATGGCGGACTGGCTTGCGCGATGAAAGGCATACCCTATATTGTGAATATTACGGGACTGGGTTCGGCTGTTGAAAAGCCCGGCATGCTGCAAAAACTGACAGTAAATCTGTATCGGCTTGCCATGCGTAAAGCAGATTGTATTTTCTTCCAGAATAAAGGCAATCAAGGCTTCTTTGAACGTAAGAATATTAACCGTGATGTCCATCGATTGATTCCCGGTTCAGGCGCTAATATCCATAAATTTACCGTGGCTCCATATCCTGCCTCCGAACCGGTTAAATTCCTGTATATCTCAAGAATAATGAAAGAGAAGGGAATTGAAGAATATTTTGCGGCGGCTCGCCATTTCCGGAAATTACATAAAGAGGTAGAGTTCCATATACTTGGTGATTGCGAGGAGAACTACGCTGTGCAACTTCAAGCATTGGCGAACGAGGGCGTAGTGGTTTATCATGGGCAACAAAAAGATGTCAGACCCTATTTGGCTGAGGCGAGTTGCCTGATTCATCCGACGTTCTACCCTGAAGGGATGTCAAACGTAATTCTTGAAGCGGCCTCTTCTGGGCGTCCTGTTATCACGACTCGCCGCCATGGGTGCATGGAAGCTGTGGATGACGGAGAGACCGGCTTTCTTTTTGCAGAAAGAGATACCAAAGGGTTGTTGGATGCCATTGATAAGTTCTTGGCACTGACTATTGAACAGCGGGCTGAAATGGGTCGCAGAGCCAGAGTAAAGATGGAAAAAGAGTTTGACCGTACTATCGTTGTTAATGCCTATCTGGAAGAAATAGAAAAAGCGAAGAGATGAACCTCTACCGCGGCCTCTTCAAACGCGCTATGGATATCCTTGCATGGGCATTCGTCGTCTTGCGCATGGGCATCCGTCATTCGTCGCCCAAGCATTCGTCGCCCAAGGCATTACAATCGATTTTCTCTTATCAGAAAGCCTGTTTTCAAGAAATAGTGTGTACTTTTGTGGTTTAATGTTAGAATGAGTATGAAGGCAATGACTTACCAAAGGACTAAATTACAAGAAGTAACGATCAGGGGCTATAAATCCATCGCCTTTGACAAACCTGTGACCTTGGAGCTTGGTGATGTCAGCATATTGTTGGGTGCTAATGGGGCAGGGAAAAGCAATATCATCAGTTTCTTTCGGATGTTGAGCTATATGATGAGCAGGTCGTTCGGGAAATATGTGGAAATATCGGGTACTTCCCATGCCTTGTTGCATTATGGCGTAAAAAAGACACCGGCCATGTCCGGGATACTGAAATTTGCAGATGAGAACTCCATTGGTATTTATGAATTTTCATTAGCCAATGCCACTCCTGACAGGTTGGTTATCACGGAAGAACGGATCACATGGCATCGCAAGGGGGAGGAAAGGCCCTATGAGATAGCATTGGAACCGAACTTTAGGGAATCCGCTCTCGCTGAGAGTGACGATCCTGTTGCCAAGTCGATTTTCCAGATGCTGTCCTACTGCAAAGTATACCAGTTTCACGATTCATCGGCTGAGGGACCTCTGCGCCAAGCGTGTCCTGTTGAGACGGCCAATTACCTCCAGTCGCACGGGAACAATCTGCCCTCTTTCCTGCTGTTCCTGCGAGAGAACTACAAGGATGCCTACAAACGAATCGTTGACTATGTCCGTGATGTCGTCCCACAGTTCCAAGATTTTTATTTGGAACCGACCAATGGCATCATTTCTCTCCGCTGGGTGGACAGTTCCGCTACGGACTATCGTTTCAATGCCTATCAGTTCTCCGACGGCTCTATCCGCTTCATTGCATTGGCGGCCTTGCTTTTGCAGCCTGCCCGGACGATGCCTAACGTAATCATATTGGACGAGCCGGAACTTGGGCTACACCCCTATGCCATAACCCAACTGGCTGAAATGATCAAGGATGCATCCATACATGCACAGGTCATTATCGCTACGCAGAGCAAGGATCTGGTTGACCATTTTGACATTGGTAATATCTCTGTTGTGGAAATGAATAAGGAAACGCAGACTACCTCCGTCACTCACCTTGGCGATGAAGAATATCATCTTTGGCTTCAGAACTATACAGTGAGCGAGCTTTGGGATAAAAACATCATAGGAGGTCGGCCCGTATGAAAGCGAAAATAGTTCACGTCCTTTGTGAGGGCCAGACGGAACAGGGATTCGTTAAGGAAGTATTACGCCCTTACCTTCAGGCGCATGGAGTGACAGGAGTGAAAAGTATCCTGATCACCACCAATAAGAAAAAGAATGCCCGTGGCGGAATGCTAACTTACACCCAAGCCGAGACCGACCTCGAGATCTCGCGGAAAACGGAGTTAGACGGGGAATATGAACGGCATATTTTCACAACGATGTTTGACCTCTATGCACTGCCGAATGATTTTCCCGGTTTTGAAGAAGCCGAGGATCTAGGTGACCCTTACGAACGTGTTGCTCTCTTGGAAACGGCGTTTGCAGAAGCGATAAATGACGGGCGTTTCATTCCTTATATCCAATTGCATGAATTTGAGGCACTTCTATTTTGTGGCATCGAGCATTTGGCGAAACGCTATCCCCGTTGTGAAAAACGCTGCGAACGACTGAGAAAAGACTTGGAAAGAACAGGAAATCCCGAACTCATTAACAACAGCCGGGAAACGGCTCCAAGCAAACGTATCATCAAGGTGATAGAAGGAGACAAAAAGCAGTATTACAACTACAATAAGCCGGCTACCGGCAAAGAGGTTACAAAAAGTGTCGGTATTGATGCACTTCGTGTCCAATGTAAACACTTTAATGAATGGATAGAAAAACTGATAAACAGCTAATATACTGTCAGTATCCAAATAGCTTCGCGTGTTGTATCCGGGATACGCGGGGCATTGTCCGAAAAGGAAGGACCAAGACCATTTGTGAGCGATAGATAAAATCTCTTATCAGAATACCTGCTTTCAAGAAATAGTGTGTACTTTTGTGGCAGAAATTTGTGTAAAGCCACAAAAAACTTCCATAAAACATGCTTTTTGAAAGGAAACAATATCTACAGCAGCTTGTAACTGCGGAAGACAATGGAATGATAAAGATAATCACGGGCATTAGGCGTTGTGGTAAATCTTTCCTGTTATTCAACATATACAAGCAGAACCTGCTATCTCGAGGGATACCGGCAGATCATATCATAGAGGTAAATCTGGAAGACAGACGTAGCAAGAAACTGCGTGACCCTGATGCTCTTCTTGAATATATCGACTCACAGATAAAAGATTCGGAGAGATATTTCATTCTGTTGGATGAGATTCAGTTGGTTCCCGAGTTCGAGGATGTCCTGAATTCATATCTGCATATTGGAAATGTCAATGTATATGTTACGGGGTCTAATGCAAAGTTCCTGTCAAAGGATGTCATTACTGAGTTCCGTGGGCGCGGGTGGGAAATACGAGTTCGTCCACTGAGCTTTGCCGAATACTATGAAAAAGTTGGAGGGGATAAACAAGAAACCTTAGAGAATTATTACCTATATGGTGGGCTTCCTGCTGTAGTTCAATTAGAAAAGCCGGAGGATAAACAGAACTATTTGAAAGGGATCTTTGAAACTGTTTATCTCAAGGATGTGCTGCAGCGCAACCACCTTAGAAATGCCGATGGCATGAGCGAACTGATAAAGATTCTCGCATCCTCTATGGGTAGTAGCATGAATGTGCAGCGAATTTCTAACACTTTTAAGTCAGTGAGTAAAGTTGATATCGGAGCCAACACGATCAATCGGTATTTGGAATATCTGCAGGATTCATTCATCATCAGTGAGGCACTGCGTTATGACATAAAAGGCAGGAAATACATAGGAACGGAGACCAAATACTACTTTGAGGATCCCGGCATTCGGAATGCAGTTGTAGGATTCCGTCAAATTGAGTACAACCATACCATGGAGAATGTAATATACAACGAATTATGCCGCATGGGATATAGTGTTGACATTGGCATGGTAGAGACTTTTGGTAATGATGCCGAAGGTAAAACCATCAGAAAGAATTTAGAGATTGACTTCGTTGTGAACCGACATGATCAACGAGTGTATATCCAATCGGCCTATCGTATGCCGAACGAAGAAAAGCGAAATCAGGAACTGGCATCTTTCAGAAATGTAGCGGACGGATTCCGCAAAATCCTTATCGAGGGAGATCGGTATATCACTTATCACAACGAAGAGGGTATTCTTGTGATGAGTCTCTATGATTTTTTACTGAAAGGTATTTAAAGAAGCTTTATCCCATGTATAAACAGTATTGCAAACGTCTTTTGGATGTTGTCATCGTTTTCATCGTCCTTCTGATGATCTGGCCTTTCCTTTTGATCATCACTGTGTGGCTGCACTTCGCTAACAAGGGTGCCGGAGCATTCTTCTTGCAGGAGCGGCCGGGAAAGGGAGGCAAAATATTCAAGGTGATCAAGTTTAAGACGATGACGGATGAGCGCGATGCGGACGGGAATCTGTTGCCCGATGCACAGCGGCTTACTAAGGTCGGTCGCTTTGTTCGCTCCACTTCCATTGACGAGTTGCCGCAGTTGTGGAATGTGTTCAAAGGCGATATGTCGCTGATCGGTCCGCGTCCGTTGTTGGTGCAGTATCTGCCGCTTTACTCGCCTGAACAGGCACGCCGCCATGAGGTCCGCCCGGGCATCACCGGCTGGGCGCAATGCCACGGGCGCAACGCCATATCGTGGGAGAAGAAGTTTGAATTGGATGTGTGGTATGTCGACCATCTCTCTTTTAGTACCGACTGCAAGGTGATCCTCACCACCATAAAGAAAGTGCTGGGACGCACGGACATCAGTTCCGCAACCTCCGCCACTATGGAACCGTTCAATGGCAATAACTGACAGCGCCCCATTGTGCAAATCAAAAAACAGGTTCTATATAACTTATATTTAGGCAGATAGATTAAATCCTTGCAAATTGAAAATCTGACTTTCAATTTGCAAGGATAAAGTATAACCATCATATTTACAAGCAAATGGGAGTAATTAATCTGTCCTTTTGTACATCTACAGACATCTTTATGAAAGGGAAGAATTATGAAAGCTGAAGTTAAAGACATAGCAATATACGGAGCAGGAGGATTTGGTCGAGAGACGGCTTGCCTCCTGCGCATGATGGACACGGGAATGTCGCCCCGGTGGAATTTCATCGGATTCTTCGATGACGGTATTACATTCGGAACTGAAAACGAATACGGGAAAGTACTCGGAAATATCGATACCCTCAACTCTTGGAATAAACCATTGGCGATTGTATTCGCTATCGGTTCGCCAAAAACAGTTGAGTCTCTTTATTCAAAGGTAGCCAACGCCAACATTGACTTTCCCAACATAATCGGTCCCGGAACAATATTCGTAGACAAAGACAATGTAAAGATTGGCAAAGGCAACATAATTGGTGGAAGATGCTCAATATCATGCAATGTTGAAATCGGAAATTTCAACACCTTCAACGGAAATGTAATCATTGGTCACGACGCAATAATCGGTAATTACAACTCCATAATGCCCTCGTGCAACATCTCCGGAGGAGTCATGATCGGCAACCGTAACTTTATCGGTGTAAACTCCGTGATATTGCAATACAAAACTATTGCTGATGATTGCGTCATCGGAGCGTCGTCCGTGGTAATGCGAAACATCAAGCAGCCAGGAACTTACGTTGGAAACCCCGCAAATAAATTGGAATTTTAGTTCATATAGTTATTAACTTAAAAAAGCAAGTAATGGAAATTAAAGAATTTATTGAAAAGTTCGCCGAAATCTTCGACGATACAGACGCTTCAATGCTCACTCCCACAACCAAGTTCCGCGAACTTGATGAATGGTCGTCGCTCACAGCCCTTGGCGTAATCGCCCTCGCCGATGAAGAATTCGACGTGGAACTCAGCGGCACTGAAATGCGCCAAGCAAAAACCATCGAGGACCTCTTCAATCTCATCACATCGAAATAAACTTTATGGCATACCTTGATATAAAGAACATTGCTATCAAAGGAATTTCTGCTTGCGTCCCTTCTGCATCTGATCGCATATCGGATATATACAAATGGGGCGGGGTGGATAACTTCATGGAGTCGACAGGCATAAAAGCTCGCCGACGTTCTTCCGACGATGTGACAACAGCTGATTTATGCTGCTGTGCGGCCGAAAAGTTGATTGCCGACCTTGGATGGAACAAGAATGAGATAGAAACATTGGTGTTTGTTACCCAAACACCGGACTATAAAATTCCTGCGACATCTTGCATTTTACAACATCGTCTTGGTTTGTCCAAGGAATGTCATGCCATTGACATTTCGCTCGGTTGTTCAGGATGGGTCTATGGAATCAGTGCCCTTGCAGCATTGCTTCAAAATGGGACAATTAAGAAAGGGTTACTCCTTGTAGGTGACACACCTACAAAAGGTTGCTCTCCGGAGGATAAAAGCACTTGGCCTCTGTTCGGTGATGCCGGAGCCGCTACTGCATTGGAATATTCTGTAGAAAGCAACGGTATGCAGTTCGTCTTCAATACCGATGGTAGTGGCTACGAAACAATCATTGTAAGAGAAGGTGGCTATCGTACACCGGTAACGGAAAGCTCGCTGAAAATGAAAGATTGTGGAGATGACATTTTCCGTAGAGGCATTGATCTTGAGCTTGACGGCATGGATGTTTTCTCATTCGGCATCACCAAAGCTCCGAAATCGGTAAAGCGACTTTGCGAGCATTTTTGCATAGATAAAGATTCCATTGACATCTTCTCGTTCCACCAGGCCAATCTGATGATGAACGAGATGATTCGCAAGAAACTGAGACTGCCGGAGGAGAAAGTCCCTTACTGCATGGATGAGTTCGCCAACACATCTTCCGCATCAATTCCTTTGGCACTTGTGACAAGGGAACGAGAAAAACTTCAAACTGAAAAACTCAAACATGTTGCCTGCGGATTCGGTGTAGGCCTTTCGTGGGGCAGCGTCTACTTTGAGACTGATAAAATTGTCGTACCCGAACTTATAGAAATATGAGCGAAACATTCAACCCCTTCTCTCTTGAAGGGAAAACAATACTTGTGACCGGTGCCTCTTCCGGCATCGGTCGCTCTATTGCTATTGTTGCCTCAAAAATGGGCGCGACAGTAGTTATTACTGCGAGAAATCAAGAGCGTCTTGAGCAAACCCTATCGCAGATGTCAGAAGGCAGTCATAAAATAATATCTGCCGATGTAACAGCCACAGAAGACATTGACAAAATATCTACTGAAACGCCTGCCCTTGACGGGATAGTGCATTGTGCCGGAGTAGGACGCAGATTGCCACTCAAAATGGTACAAGAAAAGGATGTGGAATTTGCAATGGCAACTAACTTTAAGGCTCCCGTTCTGCTACAACGCACTTTGTTGAAAAAGAAAAAAGTGCATCCCGGGGCTTCCATTGTATTCATAGCCTCCCGTGCTCCTTTTGCCCCTACGGTAGGCAATGGTCTGTATGCGGCATCAAAAGGAGCAATAATAGCATATGCCAAAGTGTTAGGTCTTGAATTGTCCAATCAGCTCATCCGAGTAAATTGCATATGTCCGGCCATGGTTTGGACGGATCTTGTGCAACGTGATGCTGAAGTAAACGGAGTTGATTATCATGAATTAGAAAAGTCATATCCGTTGAAACGATATGGACAGCCAAGCGATGTTGCAAACCTTACGGTATATCTCTTGTCGGATGCGAGCTGTTGGATGACGGGTAGTTGTATAGACATAACAGGGGGGGCGAGTTCTCTTTGACAACTTAAAATGAAGGCATACATAAAGAGTATAAGTTATAGTCTGCCGGAAAAGGTTGTCACCAACGAAGAATTGGTAGCTAAGTTTCCCGAATGGACAGTAGAAAAGATTGCTGACAAAGTAGGCGTAAGACAACGCCATGTCGCAGGAGAAGAAGAAACCGCGACTGACCTTGCTGTAAAAGCAGCTGAAAAGTTGTTTGCTGAAAATCCGGGGCTAACGAAGGAGTCGATTGATTTTGTCCTGTTCTGCACGCAAAGTCCGGACTATCTTCTGCCAACGTCTGCTTGTCTGATTCAGCAGCGTCTTGGATTACGTACTGACATCGGAGCGTTTGACTTTAATCTCGGCTGTTCGGGTTACGTTTATGGCCTGTCAGTCGCAAAGGGTTTGATTGCCGGAGGTATCGCCAAGAATGTCCTTTTGCTGACCGGCGAAACCTACAACAAGCATCTTCATCCACGAGACAAAGGCAACCGCACCATATTCGGAGACGCGGCGACCGCAACTGTCGTTTCAACGGAAGGTTTTGCCGAGATTGGAGAGTTTGCGCTCGGCACAGACGGACGTGGCGCCGAAAACCTTATCATCAAATCCGGCGGTGCACGTTGTCCTGAAAAGGTCGTAGACCTCTCGTTTGATGAGAACGGGAATCCGCATTCTTCCGATTATCTCTTTATGAACGGCTCTGAAATCTTCATGTTTACACAGAAGAACGTGCCGGTGGTCGTTGGGCAAACTCTTGCCAAAAATAATCTGACTCTCGAAGACCTCGGACTTGTCATATTCCATCAGGCCAACAGCTATATGCTCAACTTCCTGCGAAAGAAAATCAAAATCCCGCAGGAGAAGTTCTTCATCAATATGGAGAACATCGGCAACACCGTCAGTAACAGCATTCCCATTGCCCTTTATGATGCCAAAAAGCAAGGATTACTGCATGGTCCGGTGCTTGTCTGTGGCTTCGGCGTGGGATACTCTTGGGGTGGATGTATATTGAGATTATACTAAATTCATACGATAGATGTGCGAGACAGAATATTGCTTTGCTTGGCGCATAAGTCGGGCAAGAAAATATCTGACTTAGATATCTCTGAAGTTCACGGCAATTCGGCCAATGGTCTCGCCATCGTAAATCACTGTGGTAGACTTGACATTGGGTATGACTTCAGATGCTCGCTTCATATTTGCGGAGAAGTCGGCTCGGTATGTCATTGAGGATTTAATCTCATACAGTTCATAGTTGACTCCAATCATTCGCTCTTTTATCAAGTCAACTTCAACTCCCCGGTTTTCCCTGTAAAAGAATAAGGCGGTTCTGTTCCGTTCGATGTCGGTCTGTTTCCTGATTTCGGCAGCCACGTGATTTTCAAAAATTTGTCCCCTCAGAGGGTGTGAAGATAATTCCGTGGGATTACGTATTCCAAGCAAACTGCATAGCAGCCCGGTGTCGTAGAAATATACTTTAGGAGTTTTGGTCAGGCGTTTTCCCACATTACTATAATACGGTTGAAGAAGAAAGATCAAATAAGAGGTAGCCAATAGGCTCAGCCATTCGTTGATAGTGACCGAAGCTACACCAATCTCTCTTGCTATTGCAGAGGCATTAAATTCTGTCCCGGCTCTTAAGGCCAACATTCTAACAAATTTATCAAAGGTCAGCAGATTGCCTATTTTCAGCAGGTTGCGAAGATCTCGCTCAACGTATGAATCATAGTAATTAAGGTAGAAGTCGTAAGCCGGCATCTCTTTTGCTATTACCCCCGGATAACTGCCGTTGAAAAGAAGCGTATTGGTGTCGGAAGCACGGCAGTATTCTTTCACCTCACGGTTAATGAAAGGGGGCAATGTAAAAACCGCTGTTCTTCCGGCAAGTGATTGTGTGACTGTTTTAAGCAACGAAAAGTTGGAGCTTCCGGTCAGTATGTATCTCAGGCTGCGGTCTTCGTCCACACGGCACTGAATGTCAGATAAAAGTTCCGGGACGTGTTGTACTTCATCAATAATTGCTTTGTTTCCGAGTGAGTTGAGAAAAGATTCTATATCGTTTGCGGCTGCCTGTCTTGTAGCAATCCTTTCTAATGATACATACTCATAATCCGGGAACAAACGGCGGCACATAGTGCTTTTACCGGATTGTCGGGGTCCGGTAATGGTTATAGTGGGATAATAGTTAACACACTCTTCTATTTGGGGCATTATATGCCGGGAAACAAAATCATTCATTACTCAAATTTAAGTTGTCGTCTTAATGTTGTGCAAAGTTGCATCTTAAATTTGACACGCACAAGAAAACCAATAAAAATATGACGAGAAAAGAGAGAATCTTGCTTTGCCCGGCGCACTCAGAACTCCGATAGAAATTCCCGTATCGGATAGTGGCGGATACCTTGGTAGCTGTTACCGGTATAGGGATCTGAGGTGACGACGAGTTTGGGGTAGTTGTCTTGTATCCTTAATAAATTACCGAATTCACGTTGGGCGGTCGTCTCGTTGTCGATACGCAGGGCCACTTGGATATAGATTTTCTCATGATCCTTTTCCCCGATGAAGTCGATTTCGTTGTTGCCTAAATAACCGATCCGGACAGTGTAGTCGCGGTAGAGGAGATGGTTGTAGACGAGATTTTCCAATATCTTGGCTTTATCCGTGAGACGGTAACCGATGACAATGTTGCGTATTCCCATATTCTCGAAATAATATTTTTCTCCAATCTCGAAGATCCGTTTCCCTACCAGGTCGTATCTTTCTACCCGGTGAATGAGGAAAGCATTACTCAGATATTGAGTGTAGTTTTGTATCTGGTTGACAGAGATCGTAGTGTGTTGGGACTTTAAATAATCGCTGATGTTTTTGGCGGAAAATAGACTCCCGATGTTTTCAGACAGGAAACGAATGAGACGTTCCAAGAAGTCACTGTTCCGCAAATTATAACGAGAGACTACATCACGGAATACAATGGTGGAATATACGCTTTTCAGGTATTCATTGACAACCTCGTCTGTCAGAGGCAGATTGATCAAATAGGGCAAACCTCCGTAATGACTGTATAAATCAAGACTTTGCTCGGTATTGGCTAACTGATGAAATTCCAGAAACTCCGGATAGGAGAGGCTGTAGATTTTGAATTCTATATATCGTCCGCTCAGATAAGTGGCCAGTTCACCGGAAAGCATTTTGGCATTACTGCCTGTCAGGTAGATGTCATTCCAAGGTGATAGCAGCAAAGAGCGAATCACTTTTTCGAAATCTTGTATTTCTTGTATCTCGTCAATGAAAATGTAGTTGAATTGGTTTTCTTGAAGCCGTGACGTGATATAGGCGTGCATATCTTCCGCTGTCTGAATCTGACTAAAGGCAAAATCTTCAAAGTTGATATATATGATATTGGCATTCGGCTCTTCTTCAAGAACCTGTTTCATCAGCTGGAAAAGCAGAAAACTTTTGCCGACACGTCTTTGGCCGGTTAGCACTTTGGCTATGTTCTTTTTCATGAAAGGCTTTATTTTCTCTGAATAGCCTTTCCGATTGATGAGTGTTTGAGGTAAATTCATTTGCTGAAAGTTTTTTTAAGTATACATGAAACTTTCGGTAAATGTACGAAAAGTTTTAATCATACTTAAAACTTTCCCGAAAAAGTTGAAAAGTTTTAATCATACATGAAACTCTAATAATCTATCATAACAATGAACAAACGTATTTACTTGTGTTTGGCTCACATGAGTGAGACAGGCATGGAACAGAAGTATATCCGGGAGGCATTCGATACCAACTGGGTGGTGCCCCTTGGCCCCAATGTCAACGGGTTCGAAAAGGAGCTCGAAGAGTTTGTTAGTGAAGAGGGAACCGTGAATAAAAAGGTTGTGGCTTTGTCTGCCGGTACGGCGGCGGTGCATCTGGCGTTGATAGCGTGCGGTGTTTACGCCGGGTCATAATCCCAGTTGTATTACTTGGGTAATCAATGACATGGTTTTCAGTGGCGATTCGCTTATTCCGGGTATAAAACAGTTGCCAATCTTTCCAGCGGCAACCGCAAGCAGGCTAAGGAGTCGGAAGAGTTGATAAGACAATTGGCCATTGGTCGTACTATCTTTCCCGGTCACAACACATCCCAATAGGCCATTAATTTCATATTGGACTAAGACTCAACGATGAAATTATATAAACGTTTCTTTAAGAGGGGAATTGATGTAGCGCTGTCGGGATGTGTGCTGTTAGTGCTGGCGGCACCTCTTGCTGTTGTCGCTCTATGGTTGCACTTCGCCAACCGCGGTGCTGGGGCGTTCTTCTTCCAAGAGCGGCCGGGCAAGGGTGGCAAAATTTTCCGCATGGTCAAGTTCAAGACGATGACTGACGAACGCGATGCGAATGGGAATCTGCTCCCGGATGCGCAGCGACTTACTAATGTTGGCCGATTCGTCCGCTCAACATCCATAGATGAGTTGCCACAATTGTGGAACGTTTTCAAAGGTGATATGTCTTTGATTGGTCCGCGACCGTTGCTCCCCCGATATATGCTATTTTACACAGAAGAAGAACTACATCGGCACGATGTAAGGCCTGGAATAACCGGATGGGCGCAGTGTCATGGACGAAATAATGTGACTTGGGATGATAAATTGGCAATGGATGTCTGGTATGTAAATAACGTTTCCTTTAAGACTGATTTAGATATACTGTTTACAACTATTCGAGTGGTTATTAAACGTGAATCTGTTGAGGTCGCCGGAGTGGAAGCGCTGGATGTATATCGGCAACGAACAGGGTTTAACCCCAACAATAAATAGGATAGTCAAATAAGCCATAATAAAGATGAAAAAAGCAATTGTCCTTGGTGCGACCGGTCAGCTTGGCTGTTACAGTGCATTGGCCTTAAAGCAAGATGGCTTTGATGTAATAGCTGTTGGCCGTCGGCATTCGGATGGGGGATTTTTTGCCACTCAAGGAATTAAGTTCATCGGCGGATTCGACATATCTAAAGTCGAGTCTTTCGGTTTACTTCCGAAAGAGCACTTCGATGTCGTCGTCAATATGGCAGGGACAATGCCGGCTCATGCTGATATGAACATGATGCCCTATGTGCAGAGTATTGTAGTGGGAACGGTCAACTTATGCAACTGGATGAAGGATAATGGTTCAAAAAGAATCGTATTCAATACAACACCGAGTGATGTGGTAGATTATTGGGGCTCGACCGAACCTATTGATGATGATGCCATCCGGTCGTTCCCCAAAAATGGCAATGACCACGCAGTCTATGCAATCTGCAAACGAGCGGCAACAGATATTCTCGAACATTTACGAATTGCAGAAGGCTTCGAACCTTGCGTTTTCCGTCACTTTATGGTATATGGTTGGCATCCTGATGCATACTACTATCTCAACGGAGAGAAAAAAATGTTGCCTTGGCGGTATATGATTCGCAGATGCATCAACGGTAAAGGTGTTGATGTTTATGGCGACCCGACTCGACTTAAGGAACTTCTTTACATCAAGGATTTTGCAGCTGCTGTGGTTCGCGCAGCGAACACCCATATTTGTGGCATTTTCAATCTTTCGGGTTATAAGCCGTATTCTTTGGATGAGATGGTTGACGGTATCATGCATGCTTTCGCCTCAAAAGATGCCCAAAAGAAATATTGCCCGAATATGCCTGACACCCCTCAGATATTGCTTTCAGGGAAAAAAAGTGCGGAAATTCTTGGCTGGCAACCAAAATGGACATGGGAAGCAGCTTGTGAGGACATGAAGCATGAGCTTCAGGCGAATCCCATAGAATTAATGTGGGGGGCCATTGAAGCAGAAGATACAATCCACTAATTTGGTTATCATGACTCTAAGTCAATTGGAGAATATCTCCAAGGAATTCGGCACGCCATTCTATTTAATGGATGGTGAACAATATCTCAAGAATATCAACTCTTTCAAGACGGCATTCAAATCAAAATGCGATCTTGTCATTGGCTATTCTTTTAAGACGAACTATGTCCCGGCACTATGTAAGATAGCCAAAGATGCAGGTTGTTATGCAGAGGTCGTTTCCGAGATGGAATATGCCTTAGCCAAGCGCATCGGCTTTGAGCGTATAATCTTTAATGGCCCGATAAAAAACGAATCCGTTCTTATCGAAGCTCTCAAAGACAAAGCCGTGATCAATCTCGACTCACTATACGAAGTTGATACGGTGCTTCGCTTTAGAGAAGAGCATACCGACGTTCCTGTTTCAGTCGGTTTACGCCTCAATATAGGACTGACCAACGATTCGGGGGTTTCCAAAATACAGTGTGACCTTAGAGTGGGGCGGTTTGGTTTTCCGAAAGAACTAATCGGGAACGTTATCTCGCGCCTGAGAACAGCCGGTATTAAGATAATATCACTTCATGGCCATACATCATCATCGGATCGCGCCGTTGCCAACTACAAGATAATAGTCAGGCAGATGCTTGAAATCTGCGAAACATATAGCCTTGATGATTTGCGATATTTCGATGTGGGCGGCGGCTTTTTCGGTGTGGCAGCCGAAGGCATCGATACCAGCGGGAAACCAACTTATGAGGATTATGCGGAGTGCATTGTGGGGGAATGTAGCTCAAACGATTGGTTCGGGAGGGTAGCACCTTCCGTGGTAATCGAGCCGGGTGTGTCCGTAACGGCCAATGTATTCAGCTACGTTTCGAAAATCTTTCAGGTCAAGGAAATATGTGGTCAGAAATTCCTGACCACGGATGGGACTGTTTTTGATGTGAAGCCGACAATGCACAGCAATAATCTTCCGCATGTTTTTTATACACATAAAGCGAGTGCTCAGACATACTTGGCCAATCTTGTGGGGTCAACCTGCATGGAGAAGGATGTGATACTAAAGGATATCGCTGTTCCCGCCTCGATTGCCCATGGTGATTATGTCAGAATCGATGGTGTCGGAGCCTATACTATAGTCTTGTCGCCAACATTTATCAATTATCTTTCGCCCATAATAGAGTTGAAAGGCGGAAAAGCCTTCTTAATCAGAAGAAGACAGAACCTTGAAGATGTTATGTCTCTATACAATCTATAAATAATGAATATCCTGTTCACTTGTGCCGGGCGTCGTACTTACTTGCTGAAATATTTTAAAGAGCAATTAGGCGACGACGGTCTGATTATCGGTGCTGATATGCAATTATCTGCGCCCGCGCTTTCGGCGGCTGATATTAAAGAGCAGGTTCCGACTGTATATGCCGACAATTACATCGACTGTGTGCTTGACATCTGCCGCAGACATGATATTCGGACGGTTATCAGCTTGAATGACTTGGAATTGCCGATTTTGTCTGCTAATCGCGGTCGGTTTGAAAAGGAGCGCGTAACGCTTCTTGTCTCACGGCAAGAGGTGATTGATATATGCTTCGACAAATACCGTACCGCCGAATATGTCGCATCTATCGGTCTGAATACACCGCTCACGTTTGTCAACCTCGATAAAGCCAAAGAAGCTATAACCGATGGCAAACTTGCGTTTCCGCTTGTTCTGAAGCCGCGTTGGGGCTCCGGGTCAATAGGCATCGAGTTTGTCAATGACATTGAAGAACTTGAAGAAGTCTACGCCATGCTGCTTAAGAAGGTCAAGAAATCAATTCTGGCTACAGCTTCGCAAGGTGATGAATATATCCTGATTCAAGAGAAAATCGAGGGCCAGGAATATGGCTTGGATGTAATGAATGACCTAAGAGGCAACAACCGTGGCGTTTCCGTGAAAAAGAAACTTGCCATGCGTGCCGGTGAGACCGACAAGGCGCAGACCGTAGATAATCCGGCAATCCGCAACGTAGGACATAGATTGGGAGAGCAACTCCGTCATATCGGCAACCTTGATGTTGATGTGTCCGAAAAAGATGGAATATACTATGTCCTCGAACTCAACCCTCGCTTCGGAGGCGGCTTCCCGTTCAGCTACGAAGCAGGTGTCAACTTTCCTAAAGCCATAATCGAATGGCTTAAGGGTAATGAAATTAACAATTCAATACTAATCCCTACATATGGCAAAACATTTGCCAAGTGCGATTATTTGGTAAGCACCGACAACTAATTGCATGAGCGAAAAATATTGCTTTGCTTGGCGCACATAAGTGGCAAGCAGAGCAATATTCAAATTTGTTTCCAAAGATCATGCTTTGATCGTTATTTCATCGCTTTCTCATATTTAGAAGCTGCTTAAATTTATGAGCACTTTTTTCTTGCATCATCTTTTCGGCCATTTTTGTCCTTCTCACCGGTCACGTAGTTACGGCTACGCTCCCTCTTCGAATGCCAAAACTGACTCGAAAATCTGCTATAATAAAAAACGCTCACAAATTTAGACAGCTTCTTAACCCCGACCTCTAACAGACAACTACAAACAACTGTGCCACAAGGCTGTAATTCGGAGATAAAGCCATGATGTCCGAGGCAAACTATGGAGTGGAAATATTTGCGCTGAACGCAAGATGGGAAGAGTTCCCCGACGAGGTAAGGGAGCACGCCCTAATGTGCAGCCTCGATCTCCTCGGCGCTCTGATTCTGGGCAGTTACGGCCGGCAGTTCGCGATAGGTGAGCGTTTGGCTCAGTCGGTCGGCTTGAACGGTAATGTTCCGATAATAGGCAGCAGCAATACTTATAATCTTTTGGGAGCAGCCATCGCAATGGGGCACAGCTGCAACTCATTTGACATTGACGACGGCCACAGGCAGATACAAGGTCATCCCGGGACCTCGTTCATTGCCGGAGTCATGGCGGCAGCCGTCTCCCAAAATGTCAGGTATGCAGATTATCTGTCAACCCTTGTGGTATGTTATGAACTGACAATCCGCTGGGCTTTGGCCATGCAAGAGGAGTATGGTTATCTGCATAGCACGGGTGCATACGGCGCTTTCGGGACAGCGCTTGGCGTAGGCCGTCTGCTCGGGTTTGACAAGCGACAGTTGAACAATGCCTTATCCATCGCAGATTTCCATGCGCCGATGACACCGGTCATGCGTTCGGTCGAACATCCGTCAATGAACAAGGACGGTGTTCCGTTCGGCGCATTGGTGGGTACCATGGCCGTTTTGGAAACGATAAACGGCAGCACCGGCAAAATACATATTCTGGAGAAGCCCGAATATGCGAGACACTTGGACAATCTTGGAAAGGTCTGGCATATCCTTGAACTGTATTACAAGCCTTACGCTTGTTGTAGGTGGGCACACCAACCGATCAAAGCGGTAATCGACTTGATGAAAGAGTATTCTTTCCGCTATACGGATGTCGACAAGGTGATGGTCTATACATTCCGCTCGGCCACAAGGCTGAGCAAGATCGAGCCGTCAAACACGGATGAAGCACAATATAACATTGCCTGGCCTGTTGCAAGTGCCTTGGTCTACGGAGATGTCGGTTACCAACAGGTGCGGGATGAAGCTCTGAAGGACGAACGGGTCTTGGATATGATGAAACGACTGTCTTTCGTCGTTGACCCTGTGCTTGAGTCACAATTCCCCGAGAAACGGTTGGCGTATGTCGAGATTTGCCTGAAAAGCGGCAGCTGTTGTAAATCAAGAATATACGAAGCACCCGGCGAGCCGGAAGACCCCGACCTGAATCTCGGATGGATTGAAGACAAATTCAGGCGTATTACCAAGCCGATGTTAAAGGCGGAGAGTCGGGAAGAGATCATTCGTCTTGTAACCGATTCCGGATCTGAAATAGGAATGAAAGATTGGGTAATCAAAATCAATGCAGCGTTAAAGAAATAATTCCCAATAATAAAACATACTTGAGAATGAGAAACTTGACCTATTTAAAGAATTGTCCTATTGCTGTTTTGGGAGCCGGCGCCGTGGGCATGACACTGGCGGCCGACTGCAAATTGGGACAACCTGACCGTGAAGTAAGGCTGTATTCCCGCAGTAAAAAGTCGATAGCCTATATGGAACGGACGGGTATACAGATGGATGGTATTCAAAGGAATCTCTACGGGTTTGAACGTAGCGGATGCGCCCGACTTGATATGTATACCACCGATATGGCAGCGGCTGTGAAGGGTGCGAAGTTTATCTTGTTGTCTATTCCGGCTTTGGGTCACGAAGAATATCTCAGGAGACTTGTCCCACTCCTTGAAGACGGCATGGTGATACACACCTATCCTGACAATTATGCCAGCTTTCTGCTTCGGAGATTCATGCGCGAATCAGGATGTGACAAAGACGTGATAACAGGGGGCTGGGGAAGCGCTCCGTATGGTACGCGCGTAGAAAAGATCCAGGGATTCCGGACGAACCACGTTGGCATTAAGTACCGTGCAATAACGCTGCGCGGTGCCAGTCTGCCGATGAGCGACATGGATGATTTCATCGAAAGTGGGAAATATTTGCCCTGCATGGACTCGGTCTATACGGGCAACGGTCCTGAACGTGGGGACACAATGATTGATATAGGCTTCTCAAATATCAATCCCTTGATTCATGTGCCGGCATCCATCCTTGGCGTTTCCAGCATGGAAAACTGGTCGCTCGTGTATGGCAATGAGCCCGAATCATATTCGATGTATTCCCACGGGTTGTGCCCCAGCATTTGTCGCGTTCAGTATCAATTCTATCAGGAGCAGGTCGCCATTGCCAAAAAGATAGGCATTGATTATCCCAAGTGGGATTATGAGATGTTCTTCAGCCGCAGGAGCATCCTTACCCAAGAGTATATGGGGTTGGACGAAAACGGCAAGGACAATGTGGTCTTCCCTCTTGACCGCCCTTGTGACGAAGGCAACACCGGCCCAAACGACATCTATCACCGCTATATTACGGAAGATATACCCGTCGGTTGCAAGATTTATCATGATCTTGGAGTGAAATTCGGAGTTCCAACCCCGATTATTGATGCAATGATTACAATCGGCGGTGCCTTTCACGAGAAGAGTTTCTTTAAGGAGACAAAGTATAATTTGGCCTACCTCGGCATAGGCCATCTGACCAAGGAGCAGCTTCTGGATTATCTTTACACGGGGCGGTATGTTGATGACGTTAAAAGCACAAACAAATGACTGGCAAAAAGAGACTACTGATTTTAGGAAGCGATTACGGGACATTGGACACCGTAATTGAAGCCCATCGTATGGGGCTATATGTCATTGTAACAGATAATATGCCGACGTCTCCGACTAAAGAAGCCGCGGATGAAGCATGGAATATCAGCACCGCCGATATAGACGCGCTTGTCGGGAAATGTATTGCAAAGGGAATAGCAGGTGTGACGTATGGAGCCAGCGACTTTAATGCCACCAATGCCCGCAAACTGTGCAAGCGTCTTGGTTTGCCGCACTGTTGCGACAATGACGCGGCATGGGAGTGTGCTTGCAATAAGTCGGTGTTCAAGTCCACTTGTAAGAGCGTCGGGGCGCCGGTAGCCACCGACTATTTCCTGTCGGACAGCCTCAACAGGGAAGAGTTGGATAAAATCCGATATCCGGTTGTCGTAAAACCGGTGGATAAAAGTGGTAACGAAGGTGTAAGTTTCTGTGACAACGAGGCCGAGCTGATTAAAGCGTATAAAGCGGCGAGGGCTATATCCGACAATCCGGTCATTATAGTTGAGCGACAGCTTCATGGTCCGGTATTCTCGGCCAATTATGTGCTTTGCAATGGAGAAGCTCGATTGCTATGTTTCGGCGCTCTGCATAACCAGTCCGGATACCCACACAATATATACTCAATGATTGACACGACTTCATATCACCTCAAACAGTATCTTGAAACCGTAAATCAAAAGGTCATAGATGTGTTTAAGGCCGCCGGTCTGACCAACGGCATAGCATGGGCCGAAGCTATGCTTGACCAGGATGGCCGTTTTTATCTGATCGAAATGGCTCATCGCTATGGCGGCGGAATGATCTATGCGCCTTACAAGGAGATCAACGGTTTCAATTCAATTAGGTATATGATTGAGATTGCAATGGGGGTAAGCCATACGTCGGACGATATGCCGGAAGCCCTTGACGGGGCTCGTACACAAATAGCCGCCTCATATTTTCTGTTTACGACAAAGGCGACAACCATTGACTCAATAGTCGGATTAGAGAATATAGTCAGGCAGCCCAATATTACGATTGATGTCCCTAAAAAAACGCATTGCAAGACCCGTTACCGTTCGACAATGGGAGTTATGCGGATAGTGGCAAAAGATGCCGATGAGTTGTGCCGGACTATTGAGTTCATAAATTCCCACTTTAAGGTAACAGACTCCGACGGCAACAACATCATTGTATATTTTGATGATTTTGAAACTCTGAAAACAGAATATGTATCAGGCCTTTACGAATTTGGCACCGTTGCAGACTCCCCGAGATTATGCTAAGCCATTCGTAAAGTGCAATTAATTGGTAAATATTGATAAATAAATAATTATGCGAGACAGAATATTGCTCTGCCTTGCGCACATGAGCGGCAAGGAACAGGATTTTATTAAGGAGGCGTTTGACACTAATTGGGTTGTGCCCCTTGGCCCGAATGTCAACGGTTTTGAGAAAGACCTTGAAGACTTCGTCAATGAAAGGTTAACAGTGAACAATGAAGTTGGTGCATCCGACAATTCTTCATTGTTAAATGCTCATTGTTCACTGAGTAAGCAGGTTGTGGCGCTGTCGGCAGGTACGGCGGCGGTGCATCTGGCGCTGATTGCGTGTGGTGTTGGGCCGGGCGACGAGGTGATTGTGCAGTCGTTTACGTTCTGTGCGTCGAGCCACCCAATAACCTACCTTGGGGCTACGCCTGTGTTCGTGGATTCGGAACGGGATTCGTGGAATATGGATCCGGAGTTGCTGGAAGAGGCGATTCAAGATCGTATCGGGAAGACGGGAAAAACACCCAAGGCGATTATCCCCGTAGCGCTATATGGTATGCCGTATCAGATAGGGCGCATCATGGAGATTGCCGACCGCTATGAGATACCGGTTATCGAGGATGCGGCGGAGGGCTTTGGCTCTCGTTATGATGGACGTATGTTGGGTACGTTTGGGAGATACGGGGTGCTGTCGTTCAATGGGAATAAGATGATTACGACCAGTGGCGGCGGCGCGTTGATCTGTCCGGACGAGGCGGCTAAGCAAGAGATCCTGTTTTACGCTACGCAGGCTCGGGAGGCTTATCCGTATTACCAGCATGAGCGGATCGGGTACAATTACCGGATGTCGAATATTTGCGCGGGTATCGGGCGGGGTCAGATGACGG
>NZ_JAAKDT010000024.1 GCF_011038785.1 Parabacteroides sp. ZJ-118 | reverse complement strand
TTTATGCTATGCGCTGGGCTATTGAGGTTTTCTTTGCCGACAGCAAACGGTTGCTGGGATTGGCCGATTGCTCCGCACGCGACTACACTTCACAGCTGGCACATGTCTCATTGGTGATGATCCGCTATAACCTGCTGGCATCCTTGAAAAGAAGTTTGGACTACGAAACCATCGGAGGACTGTTCAACGACGTATTTGCGGGGACCTACGATTTAACCGTTGTCGAGAAAATATGGGCGATTATCATAGAGGTCGTGGCTGTCGTTGCAGAGCTTACAGGGGCGGAAGAGGAATGTCTCATGACACAGCTTATCATGAACGACAAGAGATTGGAGGCACTACAGGCTTATGCTCAAACAGCTTAGAGCTAAATCCGAAACTTGAGTACGATAATTTTCCTACCTTTGCCCCGCCTCGCATTCTACGATTCTAATTCGGGGACAGGAAAGATGCCTATAACCCATTTGTGTTCGATAAATTAACTTCTACAAAATGCAGTCATTTGAGATCATAAAGCCTATTCATGTATTAACTCCTTATGTAAAACATTATTGGATACTGGAAGATAACGCGGAGGTCCCTGTATCAGAACGGACCTTGCCAACGGGCTGCGTACAACTGATATTTCATCGGGGTAAAAGGCTTTTATTGGTAGGGAAAAAAGAGTCACAACCTCAGGCGTTCATCTGCGGGCAATGCCTCGGCTTCTCAGATGTGATGTCGGCCGGAAGGATTGAGATGATCGCGGTCGTTTTTCAGCCGTACGCGGCAAGAGCCATCCTTCAACTTCCCCTGGATTTATTTTATGGGAAACTGATCGCGGTGGATGCCCTGGAAGATCCGGAATTATCAATACTATCCGGGAAAGTGACCGAGGCCGATGATCATGAGACTTGCGTCCGCTTGATTGAGCGGTTTTTGATTCGCCGTCTTTATCGGTTTGAAGGCTATGCCTATAACGTAAAGCGAATCACCGCGGTCCTCTATCAAATCAATAAACAGGCGAAAACGGATATCCCTGAGTTATCAGAAATCGCGTGCCTGAGTCCTAAACAGTTCAACCGTATTTTCTTGAGTTATGTAGGAGCCACGCCCAAGGCGTTTCTTCGTATCGTCAGGATGCAGCGGGCTTTGTTCAAGATACAACAGGATTCTTCCATCTCATTCGCCCAATTGGCTTACGAATGCGGGTTCTCGGATCAGTCACATCTGATAAAAGAGTTCAAGCTATTCTCCGGCTATACCCCCACGGAGTATCTTTCCTTATGCGCTCCTTATTCTGATTATTTCTCCGGGTGATCAAGATCTCCTTTTTCCCCAAAAAAATAGGCAACAAGGCTTCCGAAAAAAAGGAAGCGCTTTCGCGCCTCGCGGAAACATATCACGGCTCACGAGCCGTGATATGGAAACAACCCTGCTTGCGTTCGTGCTTGATATAGCAACGATCCGCCCTGCGCAAGTCCCGGAGCACAGAGGCAAGCACCATTTTCAAACGATCCTTGTCAATAGTCAAGGTATCCTTCTCGTCGACCTTGGCATAGCGTGCCCATGACACGTCAAACGTCGTCCCATATTGATGCGCTGAGTTCAACGACGAGTTCGAATTTCTTCTCTTCAGTTTCTTGACATCGGCTACCGTGCGGGTCACACTCGTCACTTTTATCTTATAGAGGGAAGCGTTCAGGTTGCGCAAGGAGTCTTGGAAGTTCTTTCCGATATCGCTCAACAAAGTGGCGGCTTCCGGCACCAGATACGGGATGGAGTGCGTCAACTCCTCGACCTCGTAATAGTCGTTCGTCTCGATCTCTACCATATCGCGGGAGGCGTGCTCCGCCTCCTCCCGCGAGGAGACAGGCGCTATACCGATCTTCTTCGCGACGGACAAATGAACGTCATTCAAATCATTAAAATCGCGATTATAACTTCCATCGTACCAGATCTTCTTCAATTCACCTCTTTTCTCCTCGCAAGAGAAAAAAACTGCCGCCGACAGGATCACGGTCAGCGACAACATCACGTTAAACATTCTCTTCATCTTCATGATCTCCGTTTTACCCGGCAAACATACGGAAAAATCCGAGATTACCCCTTAACACCCACCCGTTTTTCCCCAAATGACAGAGCGATGGCTGAAAGATGTGTCCCAAGGAAATAAAACCGCTCCCTTTGCGTCGATGGATAAAGAATATTACTAACTTCGCGACTTGGTGAATACTAAAAACAGCACATTTTTTTGAAGCGTAATTTAATAAAAGGAATAGCGGATGATTGAGAGAATTTATATTCTTGAAAGTGTAGACCCGGTGATTTTCTACGGCGTGAATAACTCCAATATGCAATTGATCAAGACATTGTTCCCGAAATTGCGTATCGTCGCCCGAGGGAATGTGATGAAAGTGATTGGAGATGAGGATGAGTCCGAGCTTTTTCTCAAGAAAATCCGTGAGGTGGAAAAATACTGCGAGGAGTTTAACTCGCTCTCCGAAGAGGTGATCCTGGATATTATCAAAGGAAAAGGCCCCGCGGTCGTGAAGCAGGAGAACCTGATCATCCACGGCATGAACGGCAAGCCGATTACCGCACGCACCGAGAATCAACAGCTATTGGTAAAGGCTTTCGAGAACAACGACCTGGTCTTCGCCACAGGCCCCGCCGGTTCGGGCAAAACATTCATCGCCATCGCCTTAGCCGTAAAAGCATTAAAGAATAGGGAAGTACGGAAGATCATCTTGAGCCGTCCCGCCGTGGAAGCCGGAGAAAAGCTAGGTTTCTTGCCGGGAGAGATGAAGGACAAGCTAGACCCCTATCTGCAACCGCTTTACGACGCCTTGCAGGATATGATTCCAGCGGCCAAGCTGAAGGAATATATGGAGAATAACGTGATACAGATCGCCCCGTTGGCGTTTATGCGCGGTCGTACCTTGAACGATGCCGTCATCCTGTTAGACGAGGCGCAGAACACGACGACGCATCAAATCAAGATGTTCTTGACCCGCTTGGGTATGAACGCCAAGATGATCGTCACCGGAGATGTCACGCAGATAGACCTTCCGCCTTCTACCACGTCCGGGTTGATACAAGCCATGCAAATATTGAAGGGCGTAAGCGGGATCGGCAAGATTGAGTTCACCAAGAAAGATATTGTCCGGCATAAACTTGTCCAACGAATCGTAGAGGCCTATGATAAGTTCGACGATAAACGGAAGAGAGAGAGCAAAGAGGCAAAAGAGAAGAAAACGAATATAGACAACAACTAAAAGTAAGAGTCATGAAGAAGGCATTAGTTAAAACAGACTTCAATTTCCCGCGACAAAAGAGCATATACCATGGGAAAGTGCGCGACGTGTACAACATCAACGACGAAGTATTGGTAATGGTCGCTACTGACCGCATTTCCGCTTTCGACGTTATCTTGCCGGAAGGTATTCCTTACAAAGGACAAATGTTAAACCAGATCGCCGCCAAGTTCCTCGACGCCACGACTGATATTTGCCCGAACTGGAAACTGGCTACTCCGGACCCGATGGTAACGGTTGGCGTCCAATGCCAAGGTTTCCCGGTTGAGATGATCGTACGCGGCTACCTGTGCGGAAGCGCATGGCGCGCTTATCAGAGCGGCGTATGCGAGATCTGCGGCGTGAAACTGCCGGAAGGTATGCGCGAGAACCAACGTTTCCCCGAACCCATCATCACCCCGACTACAAAAGCAGGGATCGGAGAGCACGATCAAGACATCTCCAAAGAGGAGATCCTCGCTAAAGGCTTGGTCTCGGAAGAGGACTACGAGGCTCTCGAGGACTATACGATGGCCTTGTTCAAACGCGGCACCGAGATCGCCCGGGAACGTGGCTTGATCTTGGTTGACACGAAATACGAGTTCGGCCATCGCGACGGCAAGATCTATTTGATCGACGAGATCCATACCCCGGATTCCTCCCGTTATTTCTACTCAGAAGGATACGAGGATCGTTTTGCCAAGGGTGAACCGCAGAAACAACTTTCCAAGGAGTTCGTTCGCGAATGGTTGATGAAGAATGGCTTCCAAGGTAAATCCGGACAGAAAGTTCCCGAGATGACACCGGAGATCGTAGAAGGAATCAGCAACCGGTACATCGAATTGTTCGAGCATATCACGGGCGAGACGTTCGTAAAGAGCGAAACCGGCAACTTGCTGAACCGCATCGAGAAAAACGTTATCGAATATTTACAGGACAAATAAGATACCGCACAATGGCACCGTATGGTTCTGAGACAATACTTCCTTATAACAAAGAGGAACGAAAGGGCGCGCAGGTCAGACGGATGTTCGACTCGATCGCAGGAACGTATGATCAGCTCAACCATACGCTCTCATTGGGTATTGACAGGATATGGCGCAGGAAAGGGATCGCTTTCCTGCGTCCTTTCTCTCCTAAAAGGATACTGGATATCGCTACCGGCACCGGAGACTTGGCCATCTCCATGTACAAAAAGCTGCGACCCGACCATATCGTCGGTGCCGACATCTCGCTAGGCATGATGGAGGTGGGACGGGAAAAAGTAGCCGCCGCCGGCTATTCGGAGCATATATCCTTTGAGCAACAGGACTGTACGGCCTTGACCTACGAGGAAAGCTCGTTCGATGCCGTAACCGCCGCTTTCGGGGTTCGTAATTTTGAGGACATAGAGCAAGGTGTCTCAGAAATGTACCGAGTATTGAAGCCCGGTGGGCATATCATGATCTTGGAACTTTCCACACCGGAACATTTTCCCATGAGACAACTCTACCGGATCTACTCAAAGACCGTCATCCCCTTCATCGGGCGTCTACTCTCTAAAGAAAAAGCCGCGTACGATTATTTGCCGGCTTCCATCAAGGTAGTTCCTCAAGGAAAGGTCATGACGGATCTACTCACCCGTCAAGGCTTCAAGCAGGCACGTGTACGAACCTTTACCTTCGGGATCTGCTCATTATATACAGGATCTAAAGAATAAACAATAAAAAGGTTATGCAGAAATATGGCTTGCTGGGGTATCCCCTCGGACATTCGTTTTCTAAAACGTATTTCAACCAGAAGTTTGAGGCGGAGAAGATCGATGCAGAGTACTTGAATTTCGAGATTCCCGCCATCAAGGAGATTAAGAACGTAATCAAAGAAAACCCTGAGCTGAACGGTTTAAACGTGACCATCCCTTATAAGGAACAAGTAATCCCCTATCTAGACGATTTGGATGACGACGCCCGTCAGATCGGAGCGGTAAATGTAATCAAATTCACGAAAGGTCTTTTCGGCAAACTGAAACTGAAGGGATATAACTCGGATATTATCGGATTCAAGCAATCGATTGATCCATTATTGAAAGAAACGCACCGGAAGGCGTTGATCCTTGGTACAGGAGGAGCGTCGAAAGCAGTCTTCCACGGGCTGAAACAGCTAGGTGTCGGTGCCACGCTGGTTTCTCGCAAACCGAAAGAATTTTGTATCACGTACGACGAGATTACACCGAAAATCATGGAGCAATATACGGTGATCGTAAACACGACCCCCCTAGGCATGTTCCCGAATATCGACTCATGTCCGAATATCCCGTACGATTTGCTTACGCCGGATCATCTATTGTATGACTTACTTTACAATCCGGACGAGACCCTTTTTATGAAGAAAGGGAGGGAAAAAGGCGCCGTTGTGAAAAATGGTTTGGAGATGCTTCTATTACAAGCATTCTCGGCTTGGGAGATCTGGCAGAGATAAAGCGCGAAATTTTACTGCACCAGCCTTGCGGTGGTACCGCGACCAAGGTCGCGGCACGTTTATCCCAGCCAAGTCAACACATATTCCGGTGTGACTTGATACGCCAACTCATATTCCCGGCATGCCTCGGTCCGGGTTTCCCGTCCCGTAAACGTCCCGCTCGGTAAGTAAGGAAAAGATTTCACGTGAAGATGCTTTTGAAAGTCCACCCCTTCCTGCCCGATTGCCTTGAACAAGGTCTCTTTGGCGCACCAATGGATTAATAGGTGCTCCACCTCATGCTCCGGATCGATTCCCGTCTCTTCCTCCGGATTCATAAAGCGGCTCCGTATGTTCAAGATCCGGTCTGAACGATACTCGATATCGATCCCTGTCGGATGCTTATCCAAGATTACCGCCACATAATCTTTCGTATGAGATATACTAATGTATAAGGGTACGCACGCGAGGAACGGGGCTCCTGTAGAACGATAGTCAACCCTCACCTCCTCTCCTAAAAGCTCTTTTAAAAGCACCCGGCTGGCGAAACGTTCCTGCCTCCGTTTCTCTGCCGATACCCGCTCTAAAAAAGAAGAATAATCCGCTTTACGCGCAAGCATGCCCAAAAGCTCATCAGAGCTTTCTTCCATTTTCCAGACTCCATGCAGCGGTGAGGATTGTTTATATAGCAGGGCCATATTATTCTTTCCAACTAAAGGTTTGTATAAGCTCAATGATATCTTTCCGGATATATTGGATAGCGGGAGCTAATGAATCCGCATTGGGGTTACAGTCAAAATACAAGGCTCCCCGGAAGAAATTCGATACGCTATCTGTCAACAGGAATTGTATCGGGGAAGCCGATTCTCCATCCAAAAGGAACAACGAGCCATAGACGTTCGCGGCAGGGTTGGAATACACTTTCTCCGATATCCGATTCTCCGACTTTATCTGGCGGGCGACGAAAGAGCGGCTTTCCGCCTCTGCCGTAACCACGGATGTAGGAGTAATTGGCAAATAGCTGCAATAAAGCTTAGCCTCTAATTCCGGATACGAGATATTCAAGCCCATAACACCCGTCTTTTGATCCGGCACCTCTATGACCACAGCCTGAGAGACATCAAAATTAAAAGGCAGATAACTGAGATCAAGCGGTTTATATTGTGCCGTCGGAGGTTCGATACGAACATAGCCCCGTGGCTTCGGCGTATATTCCACACACGAGATACAGCATATCCCTAAAAGCAGAGAACCTCCCATGACAGCAGCTATCCATTTCATAAACATTCACCTCGTATCTTTCCCTTTCTCATCATTCCCTGTATCTTCTGGAATACGATTAAATTTAATCTTTAATATCCTCCTGTTATCCACTTCCAGCACTTGGAAACGATATTCTTTATAATCTATAATCTCCCTACGGCGTGGAAAATCCCCCTTTATCTCCAACAAAAGACCGGCCAAAGTCTCCACTTCTTCCGTCAATTTACCAAAATCAGAGGGATCGGCATCGATAACCCGGAAGAAATCCGTCAATAAGATCTTTGCCTCAAAGATCAAGTTACCGTCTGCCAAACGGATGAACTGTTGCTCATCCTCGTCATATTCATCAGAGATCTCTCCGACAATTTCCTCTAGGATATCTTCCATCGTCACGATACCGGAGGTGCCTCCGAACTCATCGACCACGATCGCCATATGAATTTTATTCGTGCGGAACTCTTCCAGCAAATCATCAATCTTCTTGGTTTCCGGCACAAAATAAGCTGGTCGGATCAAGCTCTGCCAACGGAACGTATCAGGCTTGTCTATATAGGGCAATAAGTCCTTGATATATAAGATACCCTTTATATTATCCTCAGTCTCGGAATATACAGGAATGCGCGAATAGCCGGATTTGATAATAAAATCAACCACTTCTCGGAAACTGATCTTAATCTCGATATCCTCCATATCCAGACGAGAAGTCATGATCTCATCAGCGGTCTTATTATAAAACTTGATTATTTCCGCCAGCATCTCCTTCTCCTCCGGAATCTCGGTAGAGGTTAACTCTAACGCTTTAGAGAGCTCATCTACAGAAATATCATATTTCTTTTTCGCTAGTGCTCTATTGATAACCGATGTGGAATTAACCAAGATTTTCGAGAATGGGCGGCAGAAGTGCTCCACACCTCTCAATGTGGAGGCTGAGAAACGAACAAAGCGCAAAGAATTCTTCTGTGCGTAAATCTTAGGCATGATCTCCCCGAAAAGTAAAAGCAAGAAAGTCAAAAGAATCGTCTCAAGCATAAAGCCTAGAAGGGGTGCGGCCGAGAAATCAATCCAAGCGTTGATCGCATAGGTACAAAGCATAACGACCGCCACATTCACAAAATTATTAGCGATCAATATAGATGCCAATAAATACTCCGAACGTTCGAGGAGACGTTTGATAACAGGATCCGCCGGGCGATTTTCTTCTTCAATCTCATTCAGATCGCTCGGAGTTAGGGAAAAGAACGCCACCTCTGAGGCCGACACAAAGCCGGAAACAAACAGCAGTAAAAAGGCAAGGCTTAACGCGATCACAGAACCCGCTGTCAACGCCTGTACCGTCACGTTTTCAAATAAGCCCGATAAAGAATAACCCGAGTCCAAGGGAAACAGCATTAGTTAAACAATATCAGAACGGGAGATCATCCGCGTCACTGGATTCTGAGAATGCGCCAGGCTGCGAGGCGACCGGCTGTTGATAAGCGGAATTTAGCGCCGTGGTCGGTTGAGCCGATCGCCCTTGTCCCTTATCAGGCTGCGTACTACTGCCTTGCGCAGTCGTATTTCCACCATCGACCGGGCGGGAGCCCGTGCTGTAAAACTCGACACGATCCGCATGGATCTCCGTAACATATCGTTTCACGCCGCTTGGGTCATCGTAGTTACGAGTACGGATCTTGCCTTCCACGTATACACCGGAGCCTTTACGTACCCATTTCTCCACGAAAGGAACCAAATCCCTGCGAACTACGATATTATGCCACTCCGTACGTTCCGGAACCACCGTTCCATTTGCCAACGTATACCCACGTTCCGAAGTTGCCAACGGGAAATTAGCGACAGCGGCACCACTGTCAAAATAGCGAACGTCAGGATCTTTGCCTACGTTGCCGATCAATATAACCTTATTCAATGACATAGCTCAAATTCTTAATAACCATACAAAGAAACACAAATTCAATCATTCTCACAAGTTTCCGTTTAATTTCTCTAAATAAATATGTATCAGTCGAGGAACGGCATACTTCTCAATATCCCGGCAAGGCAAGGAAAGGTAATTTCCCAAGGATTCCGGGACCCGCTCTATCTCTATTTGATAGAAAGAAGCGTATAAAATTTGATGCGAGAGCGTATGCTTGACATTCGATAGCCCTTGGGTGATACTCAATATTCCTGCACTCCCAAATAGGTCACGAAAGGATTGCGTCTCACACAAACCGGAAAAATCCACCGCATGATCCGTCTCGATCAAAGGAAATTCATACAAACCGGCCCAGATATCCTTTTCCCCCCGTCTGTTCATCCAAGTTTGTCCTTCACATGTGATGTATAGATAGTGGAAATAACGATCCCTTATCTTCGTCTTATTTTGTTTCACCGGATAAGCTTGCACATTACCGGAAACAAATGCCATGCATTTATCTTTTAGCGGACACACCCTACAATCCGGATTTTTGGGAACACATTGCAAGGCACCCAATTCCATGATCGCTTGATTATGTGCCCCTGCGTTCTTACGATCCAAGATCATTCCGGCCAGTTCCGCAAATTGCTTTTTACCCTTCGTGGTATCGATCGGCGTATCTATAGCGAACAAACGGGAAAGTACCCGGTACACATTTCCATCCACGACCGGATACGGTTGATCCCAAGCAAAAGAGACAATCGCCGCCGCCGTATACTCCCCGATACCTTTCAAGGATAATACCGCTTTATAATTCTCCGGGAAAACACCGTTAAACCGTTCCATGATAGATTTAGCTGCCGCATGTAAGTTACGAGCCCGGTTATAATACCCCAAGCCCTGCCAATATTTTAACACCTCATCCTCTTCCGCCGCCGCTAGGGATGCCACATCCGGGAAACGTTCGGTGAAATGCAAAAAATACTCCAATCCCTGCACAACCCGGGTTTGTTGCAATATTATCTCCGATATCCAAATGGTATAAGGGTCTCTTGTTTCCCTCCAAGGAAGCTCTCGTTTATAGATCTCATACCACTCAACCAATGTCCGGCTGATTTCCAACTCACTTTCAGACTGTAACATAACGGCTTTCTTTCTTACTTTTCAACATCATAACTATTTGATTACCGCAAACATACATATATATTGCGAATCAAGAAGAATCTTTTTATTTAAAAATTGAAGCTCAATTCTTTTTCCACTTAAATAAAAAGCTATATATTTGCATTCCAAAAAATTACTAGGTCAAAATCAATTAATTAATTTATAGACATGACTAAAGCAGATATTGTTAGCGAGATTTCAAAAAGCACTGGTATCGACAAACAGACAGTGCTAGCAAGCGTCGAGTCCTTCATGGATATCGTAAAAAGTTCTTTAGCACAAGGTGAAAACGTTTACTTGAGAGGTTTCGGAAGTTTCGTTATTAAGAAAAGAGCTCAAAAGACAGCTCGTAATATTTCAAAAAATACTACGATCATCATCCCGGAACACAACATTCCGTCATTCAAGCCTGCTAAGACTTTCATCGGTGAAGTTAAGTAATTAATTATTATACGTTTAATTTAAAATTTTAAAGCGATGCCTAGCGGAAAGAAAAGAAAAAGACATAAAATGTCTACGCACAAGCGCAAAAAGAGACTGAAGAAGAATAGACATAAGAAGAAATAAGTCTATCTAACGGACTCTAAAGAACAAACTTAATAAGTGACCTTTTAAGTTTGTTCTTTGCGTATTTTATAAGGTCTGATTTTAAAAACACATCTTAAGTGATTAGTGAATTAGTAGTTGATGTACAGCCCAAAGAGGTATCTATCGCCGTATTGGAGAACAGGAGCCTTGTGGAACTCCAAAAGGAGGCTCGCAATGTCTCGTTCGCCGTCGGTGATATCTATCTAGGTAAGGTTAAGAAACTGATGCCGGGCTTAAACGCTGCGTTCATTGATATCGGTTACAGAAAGGATGCGTTTCTTCACTATTTGGACTTAGGTCCTAACTTCAGTACCCAACAGAAATATTTAAAGCAATTGCTGAGCGATCCCAAAAAGGCGCCGGTGCTGTCGAAGATACAGATTCTGCCGGAGATCGAAAAGAGCGGGAGTATCAGCGATGTGCTGAAAGTAGGACAAGAGGTGTTGGTTCAAATCGCTAAAGAGCCTATCTCGACGAAAGGTCCTCGATTGACTTCCGAGCTTTCTTTTGCCGGAAGATATATCGTGTTGATACCGTTCGCCGATAAAGTATCTGTCTCCACAAAAATTAAATCAAGCGAGGAACGGGCTCGTTTGCGTCAGCTAATCCAAAGCATCAAACCGAAGAATTTCAGTGTTATCGTACGAACATCTTCGGAGGGCAAACGTGTTGCGGAGCTCGATCATGAACTAAAGACATTGGTGAAACGATGGGAAGATAATATCGTGAAGGTGTCTAAACTCAAAGCTCCAGCTATCATCTATGAGGAAACGGCGCGTACCGTAGCTTTACTTCGGGATATATTCAACCCCTCTTTCCAAAATATTTATGTAAATGACAAGGAGGTCTACAATAATGTCCGCGACTATGTAAGCTTGATCGCACCGGGACGGGAAGAAATCGTACAATTATATACGGGAGGGCTTCCTATCTTTGACAACTTCGCAGTCACCAAGCAAATCAAGTCGCTATTCGGACGAACTGTCACTTACAAGAGTGGGGCTTACTTGATTATCGAGCACACGGAAGCTATGCACGTTATCGACGTAAACAGCGGGAACCGTTCCAAAGGCAGCGATGCCCAAGAAAAGACAGCTATCGACGTAAATATAGCCGCCGCCGATGAAATCGCCCGTCAGCTCCGCTTACGAGACATGGGAGGTATCATCGTTATAGATTTCATCGATATGGCAGAGGCTGCTAATCGGCAAAAGCTATTTGAACACATGGCAAAGGCAATGGTAAATGACCGGGCTAAACACAACATCCTTCCTCTTAGTAAGTTTGGCTTGATGCAGATTACCCGTCAGCGGGTACGTCCGGCAATGGACGTGGATACGTCTGAAGACTGCCCATCCTGTTTCGGAACAGGAACGGTTAAGCCTTCCATCCTGTTTACCGACAGCCTGGAAGAAAAAATAGCTTGCTTAGTAAACAAACATCACGTGAAGAAATTCACCCTGCACGTACATCCGTATGTCGCAGCGTATGTGAACAAGGGGTTGCTCCCCTTAAGCATGAAGTGGAAAATGAAGTACACACATGGTTTAAAAGTTATTCCCAACCAAAGTCTCGCCTTTCTTGAATACAAATTCTTTGACACCGACAAGAATGAGCTTGACATGAAAGAAAAAAAGGAAATAATCAACAAATAAATCGAGTAGGAGGAAAACGAAGTAGTTTTCTTCCTACTTTCGTTGTTCGCCCAGCATGTATTCATTCTAACAGGTGGAAGTCCTTGGCACGCCCGATAGCTATACGGAACCACGGCTGTAAATCAAGCAGGTATAAAGCGGAAAGAATAACCGTCAAAATGTCACGATTCATGACACGTGTTATTTATTTTCAAAGTCAAACTTCTTTGGCACGGCATTTGTTGAATACTTTACGAATCCTCTCAGTAAAGGAGGATGACGGACGATGAATAATAACAATTAAAATATTTACAATCATGGGAAAGATTATTGGAATCGACTTAGGAACAACCAACTCCTGTGTTGCCGTATTGGAAGGTAACGAACCGGTTGTTATCGCGAACAGCGAAGGCAAAAGAACAACACCTTCAATCGTAGCTTTCGTGGAAGGCGGCGAACGTAAGGTAGGTGATCCCGCAAAACGTCAGGCTATCACCAATCCTGAAAAGACTATATTCTCTATCAAACGTTTCATGGGTGAGACTTATGACCAAGTACAAAAGGAAATCAACCGTATTCCTTACAAGGTGGTGCGTGGTGATAACAACACTCCTCGTGTAGATATCGAAGGACGTTTGTATACTCCGCAGGAAGTCTCAGCGATGATCCTGCAGAAAATGAAAAAGACCGCTGAGGATTATTTGGGACAGGAAGTAACGGAAGCCGTTATCACAGTACCTGCTTACTTTAGCGACGCTCAACGTCAGGCTACGAAAGAGGCTGGTGAGATCGCTGGTTTGACCGTACGCCGTATCGTAAACGAACCGACTGCCGCATCTTTGGCATATGGTTTGGACAAAACGAACAAAGACATGAAGATCGCTGTATTCGACTTAGGCGGTGGTACATTCGATATCTCTATTCTTGAGTTAGGTGACGGCGTATTCGAGGTGAAATCAACCAATGGTGATACTCACCTTGGTGGTGATGACTTCGACCATGTAATCATCGACTGGTTGGCAGAGGAGTTCTTACGTGAAGAAGGCGTGGATTTACGTAAAGACCCTATGGCTTTACAACGCTTGAAAGAGGCTGCCGAAAAAGCGAAGATCGAGTTGTCAAGCACAACTAGCACTGAGATCAACTTGCCGTATATCATGCCGGTAAACGGTATTCCAAAGCACTTGGTTAAGACTTTGACTCGTGCTAAATTCGAACAATTGGCTGACAGTCTGATCCAAGCATGTATCGAACCGTGCCGTCAATCCTTGAAAGACGCGGGTTTGTCGACTTCTGATATCGATGAGGTTATCTTAGTAGGTGGTTCTACTCGTATCCCGGCTGTGCAGGCTGTCGTTGAGAAATTCTTCGGTAAAGCTCCATCTAAGGGAGTTAACCCGGATGAAGTAGTAGCCGTAGGTGCAGCGATCCAAGGTGGTGTATTGACAGGTGAGGTTAAAGACGTATTATTGCTGGATGTTACTCCGCTGTCTTTAGGTATTGAGACTATGGGTGGTGTAATGACCAAATTGATCGAGTCTAACACTACCATACCGACCAAGAAGTCCGAGACGTTTACAACTGCCGTAGACAACCAGCCTTCTGTTGAGATCCACATCTTGCAAGGAGAGCGTTCTTTGGCCAAAGATAACAAGTCTATCGGTCGTTTCCACTTGGATGGAATACCTGCCGCACAGCGTGGTGTCCCTCAGATCGAGGTTACATTCGATATCGACGCTAACGGTATCTTGAACGTATCCGCTAAGGATAAAGGAACCGGTAAAGTACAAAGTATCCGTATCGAAGCTTCCAGCGGTTTGAGCGATGACGAGGTTAAGCGTATGAAAGAAGAGGCTGCCACAAACGCGGAGGCCGACAAGAAAGAGAAGGAGCGCATCGATAAATTGAATCAAGCAGATAGCATGATCTTCCAGACAGAAAAGCAGTTGAAAGATCTTGGCGACAAACTTCCAGCAGACAAGAAAGCTCCGATCGAAAGCGCCTTGAACAAATTGAAAGAAGCTCATAAGGCTCAGGATATCGCAGGTATCGATGCTGCTATGGCAGAATTGAACAGCGTATTCCAAGCAGCTAGCCAAGAGATGTACAACGCTCAAGGTGGAGCTCAGGGCGGCCCGCAAGCAGGCTCTAACTTCGGCAGCCAACAAGCTGGCGGTAACGCAGGTAGCAGCAACAATAAAGATGGTAACGTTACAGACGTTGACTTTGAGGAAGTCAAATAATTTCGATAAGAAAACGGAAAAATAAACAACAAGCAAAAGCGTGCGGCTCAATGAGTTGCACGCTTTTTTTGTTTATGGGGTTCATGGTTGCTATGTGTTTTCTATAGGCTTTTTATCTCTTATTTGCGACAAGACACCTTTTTGCTCCACCTTTTGGAACACCGCTATATCCTTTTTTGCAGAAGAATATAACCGAAAATCATCAAAAGTGTCCCAACATGCTCCGGTTTTTATGGCCTGATACCATAAACGAAAAATGCAAACAACTGATAATCAGCTATGCCTTCCAACGGCGAATTGCCGTTTTAGGCACTCGTTTTCAGCCCTCATGCTGTCCCAGCATGCTCCGGTCTCTCCAAATACTCAGCCTGATATGCAGATAGAAGTTCCTGCTGCTCTTGTTTGCGCCCTATGATCATTGTTCTGTGAATTATTGATGATACAAATATCGGCAAAATTTTGCGATTCACAGCATCGCACTCCAAAAGTTGTTTTGCTTAATGACTTTTGGAGAGTTATTATACGGTGAATACACTTGCGGAAGGGCACTATTAAGAAGAATCAAATTGTTACCCAGCGCAAAGAACCTCCGCAACACACGAGGTCCCCAATGCGACGAAGGCTGAGCAAAAAGTAGGTTAGGAGACTTGCGCCACGCACCTAAGATACTTTGCCAACGCACCTAAGATACTTTGCCAACGCACCTAAGATACTTGAGGGATGGACCTAAGATGCTTTTTATACGAAAAAAAGCCTTCTGCCGTATTTTGCGTTCCGTTAGGAAATAAAAAATCCCAACTCCGTTTAGGAATCAGGATTTTACTGCTTATTGCCTCTCTTCAAAGTGGTGCCACCAGGAATCGAACCGGGGACACAAGGATTTTCAGTCCTTTGCTCTACCAACTGAGCTATGGCACCATCATGTTGTTTGCATATCGCTGTTTCGATTACGGGCGCAAAGGTAGGCGTTATTTTTAATCTAGCAACTATTTTGAAAGAAAATTTTACAAGAAAGTAGAATATCCATTTTTTGAGAAAAAAATTCACTTTTCTCTTGCAGGTTCAAAAACAATATATACCTTTGCACCCGTAATCGAAACAGCGATACAACAAAACAGAAAGACGGGATGTAGCACAGTTGGCTAGCGCGCCACGTTCGGGACGTGGAGGTCGGAAGTTCGAGTCTTCTCATCCCGACAAGCAGCAAAGTCAGACATTTGGTTGTCAGATGTTTGGCTTTCTTGTTTATATTAAGTTACACAGCATTCGCACAACACGGAATGGCCTGGATAATTAGTGAACGGGACATTAACCAATCCCATGATTGGTAGGATTCTACACCGGCAGAATAAAAAACAAGGCGCTCCGCCCAGACTATTTTTTCTCACATTTACTTGCATATTCAAATTATTAAACTACTTTTGCACCCGCAATACGGAAGTAGCTCAGTCGGTAGAGCACTGGTCTCCAAAACCAGGTGTCGGGAGTTCGAGCCTCTCCTTCCGTGCGTGGACGATAACACATATTCATTGCGTTACCGTTTTTGTTATCCTCTCTCTTTCCATTGCGATAAAAAAGCGTAAACAAGACAATATTTTTCGTTAAAGAAACTCTTTTTTCTTTCAATATATAAAGGAATATACTACTTTTATTGCCGATTTTAGATCCAATCGTGACTTAGTGTAAATCGTATACCATAGAAACAGATGGCAACTAACAAATTTTCAAACCGATACTCGTCTGAGAGGAAAAAATGTTTTTTCAAAAGTAAGGCGTTTATCCTGTTCCTCGGATTATTCCTGGGAGCAGGGATTATGATCGCCCTTTATAAAACATCTGTATATTTCTCAACAGATGAATCTTGTATGATGTGCCACGTACATCCTCACGTAGAAAACAGCTGGAAACTTTCCAAACATGTAAATAATGGAAGCGGCGTTAAGACACATTGCGTGGCTTGTCACCTCCCACCCCAAACAAATACTTGGAAACATTATAGCGCAAAAGCAAAATTGGGTGTGAAAGATGTTTGGTCATACTTGACTAAGGACAGTGCAGATTTCAATTGGGAAACGAAATCCGAGTTGGAACACGCTGTCAAATATATTCCCAATGAATCTTGCAAGGAGTGCCATCAGAACTTATTCCCCGAAGGAATTACCGATGATGGTGTAACAGCACATTTATATTATGATGAGAATGAGAAAAAGCTAGATCTACAATGTATCAGTTGCCATCTGGATGCAGGACATTACAATCCGAACTACAATCACTCCAAGATGGTTGGCATACCGGGACTAAACACATCCGGAGCAACCTCGACCGATACCAGTCTGTTTTTTAAGGAGCCCGCTACAGTAACCTCTTTTACCGACTATGTAGAACAAATTCCCGGAACAATGGTCTCATTCAAGATGATTGCCATCCCCGGAGGTTCATTCAAAATGGGTAGTGAGGAGAAAGAGGCGTTTCATAAAGCAGATGAGTCGCCTGTACACAACGTAACCGTTAGTCCGTTCTTTATGGCAGAGGTCGAGGTGACTTGGGATCAATACTGGGCTTTCTATGGGAATACGATGAGCGAGGGTCGTACCCCGCCGGAGACCGTATACGCTAATAACAGTGATCCGAATGTCGATGCCATTTCCGGCCCGACACCTCCGTTCGGTTTTCCGGATCAAGGCTGGGGCGGCGGAGATCGCCCGGCTATTACAATGACTCATTATGCGGCTGAAACTTACTGTCAATGGTTATCCAAGAAAACAGGAAAGTTTTATCGCTTACCGACCGAGGCGGAATGGGAATATGCGGCACGCGGCGGCACGGAAACACCTTATTTCTTTACGGGCAATCCAAAAGACTTCTCCGATCAAGGCTTCTGGCGTAATTTTTTCGACGCTAAGACAGATAGTATCGGTTCTTATGTGATTTATAGCAAGAACAGCAAGAACAAGACGCAAGAACCGGGTTTGGTAAAAGCCAATCCCTTTGGTTTAAAGAATATGTTGGGTAATGTAATGGAATATTGTGCCGACAGGTATGATCCTGAAGCTTACGCTAAAAACGGAAGTAGCGCCACAGATCCGTTGGTTACCGAAGGTACAGAATGGGTAGTAAGAGGCGGTAATTACACCTCCGACGCAGCAGATCTTCGCTGCGCTTCCCGTGATTATACCAAACATGAAGCTTGGTTAAAAACCGATCCGCAGCAGCCGAAGAGTATCTGGTGGTACTCCGATATCAGAGGGATCGGTTTCCGTGTTGTATGTGAACCTAATAAATAGTGTTTAAAGATAATATCATGAAAAAAGAGAACAACATTAGCAGAAGATCATTTCTGAAAAGTTCAGCCCTGGCGGGTGCGCTTGGAGCAATTGGAACAGGCAGTACAGTGGGTGTATTAACTTCTTGTGGTGGAGGTGAAAGTGCGAACACGACAAAGCCCTTGAAAGAACCCGGCACTTATTACGTACCCGAATTACCCGATCTGGCAACTGATGGAAAAGAACTAAAAGCCGGTGTAATCGGTTGTGGCGGACGTGGTTCCGGAGCCGCTTTTAACTTCTTGAATGCTGCGAACGGCGTTACGATCGCAGCTTTAGGCGATACATTCCAAGAACGTGTCGACGATTTGGCAAAGAAATTAAAAGACGAAAAGGGAATAGATGTACCGGCTGACAAACGTTTCGTTGGCTTGGATGCGTACAAGCAAGTGATCGATAGCGGAGTAGATGTAGTGATCGTCGCCACGCCTCCCGTATTCCGCCCTGTGCATTTCCAATATGCGACAGAGAAAGGCAAACATTCTTTCTTGGAGAAGCCGATCTGCGTGGATCCGGTTGGTTACCGTACCATCATGGCTACCGCGAAACAAGCCGCGGCAAAGAACTTGTGTGTCGTAACCGGTACTCAACGCCATCACCAACGTAGTTATGTTGAGTCTTACAAGAAGATCATGGAAGGATTGATCGGTGAGATCACGGGCGGTACGGTTTACTGGAACCAAAATATGCTTTGGTATCGCGACCGTCAACCGGGATGGAACGATTGCGAATATATGATCAAGGACTGGGTAAACTGGAAATGGCTTTCCGGCGACCATATCGTAGAGCAACACGTACATAATATAGATGTATTCACTTGGTTCAGCGGCTTAAAGCCGGTCAAGGCTGTAGGTTTCGGTTCTCGCCACCGTCGTATCACCGGCGACCAATATGATAACTTCAGCGTTGATTTCACAATGGAAAATGGTATCCATATGCATAGTATGTGCCGCCAGGTAGACGGTTGCGCGAATAATGTAAGCGAATTCATCCAAGGGACCAAGGGGTCATGGAACAGTGACACGATGGAGATCAAGGATTTGGCAGGAAACGTTATCTGGAAATATGATAGCGAGGCTGAAAAAGCGAACTTCAAGCAAACCGACCCGTATACACTAGAGCATGTAAACTGGATCAACTGCATCCGTGGTGGCAAACAAATCGAGCAAGCTTCCGAGACCGCTATCGCCAATATGGCAGCGATCATGGGTCGCGAGTCCGCTTACACGGGTGCCGAGACCACTTGGGATGCCATGACTACCTCTGCTTTGGATTACACTCCGAAAGATTTGAACTTAGGGAAGATGGATATGAGCGGCTTCGTCGTTCCTGTTCCGGGTAAACCAATCGACAAGAAATAAACCAGATTGTTTATGACATTAAATAGAAGAAATTTTTTAAGAACCTCCTTATCCGGTGCCGCTTTAGCAGTAGGTAGTGCGGTCTTGGCCTCCTGCTCCTCCAAACCGGCAAGCACTGCCGAAGGAGAAAAAGGAGGCGAGAAGCCCGGCAAGGATCTTGAGTTAAAGCTTTCTTTCCAAGAAGGCATCGCCCCCGGTGAAAGTTTGAATGAGAAACTTGATTTTATGGAGAAGTTGGGCGTTGTTGGTTTCGAGCCGAGTGGCGGAGGATTAGCCGGACGGGTAAACGAGATCAAGCAGGCCTTAAACGGGCGTAATATCAAAGTGAGTGCCATCTGCGCCGGCTTCAAAGGCTTTATTCTCTCTACCGATCCAGCCATCCGCAAGGAATGCATGGATACGATGAAAGAGATCATCGCCGCAGCCGGTGAATTAGGTTCTACAGGCGTGATTATCGTCCCCGCCTTTAATGGCCAAGTCCCCGCCTTGCCTCATACGATGGAAACACGGGATTTCCTTTGCGAGCAATTCAACGAGATGGGAACCTTCGCCGCCCAGCACGGGACTAGCGTCATTTTTGAGCCTTTGAACCGAAAAGAGTGTTTTTATCTACGTCAAGTAGCCGACGCCGCTTCTTTATGCCGGGATATCAATAATCCGGGCGTACGCTGCATGGGCGACTTCTGGCATATGACATGGGAAGAGACCTCTGATATGGGAGCCTTTATCTCCGCAGGAGAGTTTCTCCAACACGTACACGTGGCCAGCCGCAAACGTCGTAGCATGCCGGGTGAGGATGGAGATGCCGATAACTATATCAATGGTTTCAAGGGATTGAAAATGATTGGTTATAACAACTACGTAAGCTTCGAGTGCGGATGTCAGGGCGACCGCAACGTGGTAGTCCCCGCCGCCGTCAAGTTATTACGTGAACAATGGGAACAAGCTTGATAAGATGCCTTTAGTGTACCCCAATATGCAATTGAGTGAGGTGGTGGAAGAACACCCCTCACTCATTCCCGTAATCAACCGTTTTGGGATTCGCCTCGGACTTGGCGACAAATCGGTGAAGATGCTCTGTGAAGAACATTCGCTAGATACGGACTTTTTACTGACGGTAATCAATACATTCCTCAACGAAGAGTATTTTCCGATGCAGAAATTACAAACTTTTCATACATCGCAGATCATCGATTACCTGACACAGACGAACCAATACTATTTACGTTATCAGCTTCCCAACATAGAACGCCATCTAGGCTCCTTCATCTCGATGAGTACGCCCAGCAATCCTACTCTTGGATTGATAGGACGCTTCTTCTCCTCGTTCAAGGAAGAACTTATCGCCCGCATCGAGAAAGATGATACGATCTGGTTCCCCTACTGCATGTCGTTAAGTAAAAAAACGGGGGAAGAACCGGCGAGAACGATCGAGGGATTGCAAATCACCTCCGAGCAACGTTCGGAAGATACCATCGAGGCTCTCTTGGCCGACTTAAAAAGTATCATGGTCAAGCATCTTTCGGGAGATTACGACGAGAATTTATGTTATGCCGTCCTCTTCTCCATCTGTAGCCTGGAAAAAGACATCAAGCAACACAACCGGATTCGGTATCGAATCCTTACCCCCATGGTCTCGGCCATGGAAAAATTATAACGATCTGAAATGCATCGAAACAAACAAATAGCGATCATACTGCCTGATACCCTGAGAAGTATCGGACTGCAAAGCTTGCTGACCGACTACTTTCCCCCGGTAGAGGTGTGCTATTTCCCAAATTTCGAGATGCTTTCCTCCGCGGGAAGCGACACCTACGATTACTATTTCACCGATTCAGATACCCTTGTGCTCAACGCGGATTTCTTCCTTCCGAGAAGGAACAAGACCGCCATCCTCATCGACAGCGCCGAAGAACACGGGGCGCTCTCGTCTACGAACCGCATCACGTTACGTTCCTCCCAAGAGACCCTTATCGAGCAATTGCAACAATTATTTACGAGCGACAGTTCCGGCAACACCACTGCCGAAAACAACAAGGATCTGTCCGGCCGTGAGGTAGACGTACTTCAACTGATCGTAAAAGGCATCACGAATAAAGAGATCGCCGATAGGCTGAACATCAGCTTGAACACCGTCCTCACCCATCGTAAGAACATCACCGCCAAGCTAGGCATCAAGACCGTATCCGGCCTCACCTTCTACGCCATCATGAACGGAATCATCTCCGGCGACGATATCGAACTATAGCGAAGCCAACAAGCCAGCTTTCAAAATCACTACATCTAGTGATTGACCATCCTGTTTCTTTACCGTTTCTTCGCGATTGAAAAAATATACTAACAAAAGGAATTCGATGAAAAGGCACTACTTAGGTATCATCGCCCTGGGTGCGTTGGGGCTGCAAAATATATACGCCGGGAATACCAAGGCTAACGAGAACGACACGATAAAAACCTATAACATGGGTGAGGTAATCGTGACCTCATCTACGAAGGAGACAAACAACCTCCGTACGTTACCCGGTTCCGTATCGATCCTTTCCCCACAAATGATCTCCGGCAGGCAGATCGACGCATTAAAGGATATAAGTTCTTTCGTCCCGAACCTATACATGCCGGATTATGGGGCAAAACTAACCTCGGCCATCTATATCCGCGGTATCGGAGCGAGAAGTAGCGGACAATCCGTGGGCTTATATGTAGACAACGTGCCATATCTGGATAAAAGCACCTTCGATTTCGAGCTAACCGACATCCAACGTATCGAGGTATTACGAGGGCCGCAAGGAACCCTGTATGGCCGTAACGCCATGGGAGGCATCGTGAATATCTACACCATCTCCCCGTTCGACTACCAAGGGAAGAAACTCTCCCTATCGGCCGGAAGCTACGGACAATATAAAGTCAAGGCCTCCCATTATGCGAAGTTGAGCGAAACGATCGGATTCACCGCCGCCGTTTACTATGATCATGGCGACGGTTTCTACACCAATGACTACGACGGGAAAAAGATCGATAAGGAAGACAACGTCGGCGGCCGCTTCAAGTTAGAAGGTCGCTTCAATCCGAACTTCCGTGCCTCCTACTCCCTTTCCGTAGATTATACGGACCAAGGAGCGTTTCCATACGGTATGTTCATCGGAAGCGGCAATACCGATCACAGGTATGTAAATCCTATCAATATCAACGATCCCAGTTCTTATAAACGGACGGTCATCGCCAATAACCTGTCTCTCGAATACCGGAATGAGCACGTGATACTGAGCAGCACCACCGGTCATCAATATTTCAAAGATGATATGAAGATGGATCAAGACTTCTCCCCTCTCTCGATCTTTACCCTCAACCAAAAGCAAAAGCAAAACGCCTTCAGCGAGGAATTGGCGATCAAGAGTAACACGAGGAACAAGTACCAATGGTCCTTCGGGCTCTACGGTTTCTACGATGATCTGCATACGGACGGTCCGGTCGATTTCAAGGAAGATGGAGTCAAGGCCGTTCTCCAGCCCGTATTCGATCAATTGAAGAAAGATCATCCCAAGATGCCCTATCTGAAAATACTGGACGATCATCTTTATATTCCTGGTTCTTTCGACACCCCTTCTTACGGCCTCGCTTTGTACCACCAATCCACTTATAACAACCTGTTCACGGAAGGCCTGTCAATTACCGCCGGCATCCGCTTGGATTACGAGAAGCAAAAGATGGATTACAATTCCGAGGCTAAGATGAGAATGGGTTTCGGCTTCGTAGAAAACGGACCGGTTATCGACATCGAGAAACTTTTCCCGATCCCGACCACCGTGATGGACGCCAGTGTCTCCCAAGATTTCTGGCAAGTACTTCCGAAAGTATCTTTAAAGTACGAATGCACGCCAAACACGTTCACCTACGTATCGGTAGCGAAAGGTTATAAGACCGGGGGCTACAACGTACAAATGTCGGCGGACGTGATGCAAAGCCAGATGCAATACGATATGATGAGCGCTTTCAAGGATATGATGCCGATCGAGGTCAAAGAACCTACCCCCATCGAGGAAGTAGCCGCCTACAAACCGGAGAAAAGCTGGAACTACGAGATCGGTATCCGTAGTGAGTTGCTATTCCAACGCCTAAGCGCGGAATTGACAGGTTTCTATATGGACATCCAAGACGTGCAACTGACCAAATTCGTGAATAGCGGCAACGGCCGTATCCTCACCAACGCCGGGAAAGCCCAAAGCTACGGTATCGAGGCCTCCTTGCGTGCCCGTATCATCGAGGGCTTGACAGCCGATGCCAATTACGGCCTCACCCGTGCCACGTTCCGGGATTACAACAATGGGAAAGAGGATTTCAAGAACAACCTCATCCCATATACCCCGCGTCATACCCTCAACGTAGGACTACAATACACCCGCCTGTTCCGTAACGCATGGATAGACCAATTCTCCGCCTCCGCCCAACTCAGCGGTATCGGGAAGATTTTCTGGACCGAGCGAAACGACATCTACCAGAAATTCTACGGAACGGTGAACGCAAAGGTAGGCGTACGTAAAGGTATCGTTAACGTAAGCCTATGGAGCCGTAATATAACGAATACCCATTACTCGGCATTTTATTTCGAGTCGTTCGGGAATCCGTTTATCCAACTGGGTAAGCCCTTCCAGATCGGCGCAGAGGTAGCGATCGCCTTTTAATTGGATTACGGCTGGGTTCTAACTGAGTTACGATGCCTATTCATGGCGGTTTACAATCCTATTCATGGCGGTTTACAATGCCCAACGCGACTATGCGCATAGGCTTTTGCCCCCTTTCGTGTCTAAAAACGGGGATATCCTCACGTATAAAAAAAGTGAATTACGGCAAAAAACACGATTAATTCGTGATTGTCTACTTACATTTGCAGAAAAACAAGTACCATGGACAAGATCGTAGAAATAGCCCGGTTTACCTATCCGACGGATGCCCAACCGCTAATGGCCCTGTTGAGGTCGGAAGGGATAGAATGTTATCTCCGTAACGAGTTAAGCAGCCAGATTATGGCCGGTTACGTAGACGTAGGCGGCGCACGGGTGGAGATTCTGGGAAGTGACGTACCCCGGGCCATGAAGATCATGGAGGAAGGCGGTTACGACCTGCCCCGGGAAGATGAGCAAGCAGAACCAGTAGGGCAAGTCGCCAGACTCGCACGTCATATCCCTTCGCTACGAAAATATCCCTTAGAAAAACAAATCATGATCCTGTTCGTCATCGTAGCTGTCTTTTTGGCTTTGGTGATCTACTTCGGATCGCTTATTTCCTCAAACTAAACAAATGTAATCAATGGCACGCAGAAAGATAACAAATAGTCAAGCCGCATGTATCACCTTACTATGGGGTGTCTTATGCTACATACTGCTTGCATACAGCGAAACCATCAATTTCAACGTCATATTTGCCCTTGTAGCCTCCGCTATCATTGTGTTCGTTCCGATCTATAAGAATTTCAAACATAGAAACGAATGACATTTCGTCGCTTTTTCAAACTTAATATATCTAAATGATATTTTTTACGCATCTTCCCTTTCAATTGTTTGCTAGTGTCAAAAATTAGCTTACCTTTGCCACGTCGTTAAACAAACGGCGTACGGATAACAAAATGGTATAACATTCTAACTATAAAATTCAGTCATGAAGGCAAGTGAAGTTTTAGACAACTTGAAAAGAAGATTTCCGAACGAACCGGAATATCATCAAGCAGTATCAGAGGTTTTAGGGACTATCGAGGATGCTTACAACGAGCATCCGGAATTTGAGAAAAGCAACTTGATCGAGCGCCTTTGTATTCCCGATCGTATTTTCTCATTCCGTGTAACTTGGATGGACGACAAGGGGCAAATCCAGACAAACATGGGCTACCGTATCCAGCACAACAACGCGATCGGCCCGTACAAAGGCGGTGTCCGTTTCCACGCTTCCGTAAATCTGTCGATCCTCAAGTTCTTGGCTTTTGAGCAGACGTTTAAAAATTCACTGACTACATTGCCGATGGGCGGTGGTAAAGGAGGTTCCGACTTCAGTCCGAGAGGGAAGTCAAACGCCGAGATCATGCGTTTCTGCCAAGCTTTCATCCTTGAGCTATGGCGCCATATCGGCCCGGACACAGATGTTCCCGCCGGCGATATCGGTGTAGGCGGACGTGAGGTGGCTTACATGTATGGAATGTACAAAAAACTGGCTCGTGAGAATACAGGTACGTTCACGGGTAAGGGTATCGAGTTCGGCGGTTCTTTGATCCGCCCGGAAGCTACAGGTTACGGAAACGTATATTTCTTGTTGCGGATGCTGAAAACGCGCGACATCGACATCAAGGACAAGGTCGTTTGTGTATCCGGTTCCGGAAACGTGGCTCAATATACGGTAGAGAAATTAATCAGCCTTGGCGCGAAGGTGGTCACGATGTCTGATTCCGACGGTTATATTTATGATCCGGATGGCATCGACCGTGAGAAACTGGATTATATCATGGAGTTGAAGAACTTGTATCGTGGCCGTATCCGTGAATACGCGGAGCAATACGGGTGCAAATACGTACAAGGCGCTCGGCCTTGGGGAGAGAAATGTGACATCGCTATGCCTAGCGCGACCCAAAATGAGTTGAACGGCGACGATGCCAAGACTTTATTGGCTAACGGTTGCTTCGCCGTATCCGAGGGGGCTAACATGCCTTCTACGCCGGAAGCTATCGACGCGTTCCTTGAGGCCAGGATACTTTACGCGCCGGGCAAGGCCGCTAACGCTGGCGGTGTATCCGTTTCCGGTCTTGAGATGACTCAAAACGCACAGAAGCTAAGCTGGAGCAGCGAGGAAGTAGACCAGAAACTTCAGAGCATCATGGAAAACATCCACGAGCAATGCGTGAAGTACGGAAAGCAAGAGGATGGCTTCGTAAACTACGTGAAAGGCGCTAACGTAGCCGGCTTCATGAAGGTAGCTAAGGCTATGATGGCACAGGGCATCCTTTAAATGATAGCGATTATTTATTGATGACCCTATACGTAAAGGAGTAGGCTCGTAGTGAGCTCTACTCCTTTCTTCATTCAGACAAGTCCAATATCCCTTTATTTTTCAATTTGCGATTCTCAATTTTCAATTAAAAAACGGTATCTTAGTGCCGAAAATCGATACGTATGATAACAGAAGAACTTAGGAAGCTATACCAATCATATACCGGATCACCGGCAGAAGAAATGACGGAATTACCGTCATCCGGTTCTAACCGCCGGTATTTCAGGATAAAAGGTCCTGAGACGTTGATTGGAGTTAGTGGCACTTCTACGGAGGAGAACAAGGCTTTTATCTATATGGCAAACCATTTCCGGAAGAAGGGATTACCCGTACCGCAAGTGTATGCCAGCTCGGACGACCATTCATTTTATATCCAGGAGGATCTGGGAGATACGCTCCTTTTCAACGCCATCGAGAAAGGCCGTAGAAGTAGCGTATTCGACGAGGAGGAACGCTGTTTATTACACAAGACAATCACCAAGCTCCCCGACATCCAATTCTTGGGATCCGACGGTTTCGATTTCTCGTATTGCCATCCGCAAGCCGAGTTCAACCAACGGTCTATCCTCTGGGACTTGAATTATTTCAAGTACTGTTTCTTAAAGGCTACCGGGATGGAGTTTCAGGAAAACCGCCTGGAGGATGATTTCTTGAAGATGAGCGATGTGTTGTTGCGTAGTTCTTCCGCCACGTTCCTGTACCGCGATTTCCAGTCGAGAAACGTTATGGTAAAGGACGGGGAACCTTGGTTTATTGATTTTCAAGGAGGGCGGAAAGGTCCGGTCTACTACGACGTAGCCTCCTTCCTTTGGCAGGCGAAAGCGAAATATCCGGAGGACTTACGAAATGAATTATTATCGGATTATATCACGGCCTTACGTAAATATATCCCGGTAGACGAGGCTTATTTCCATAGCCAGCTGCGCCATTTCGTCCTGTTCAGGACCTTGCAGGTATTGGGGGCTTATGGCTTCCGGGGATATTTCGAGAAAAAACCCCATTTCATCCAAAGCGTCCCGTTCGCCATCGAGAACCTGCGGCAGTTATTGAAGAATGACTATCCGGAATACCCCTATTTATGCTCCGTCCTTCGCGAGCTCACCGGGTTGAAACAATTCACGGACGATCTCCAAAAACATATGCTGGAAGTAAAAGTCATGAGCTTCGCCTATAAGAAAGGAATCCCGAACGACCCTAGCGGGAATGGAGGTGGATTCGTATTCGATTGCCGCGCGATAAACAACCCCGGTAAATACGAGCGTTACAATCATTTCACCGGTTTGGATGAGCCGGTCATCCAGTTCTTGGAAGATGACGGGGAGATCACGCACTTCCTCGAGCATGTCTATCATATCGTAGACGCCTCGGTAAAACGATACATGGATCGTGGATTCACCAATTTGATGATTTGTTTCGGATGTACGGGAGGACAGCACCGTTCGGTCTACTCCGCGCAACATCTGGCGGAACATCTTAACACTAAGTTCGGAGTAAAAGTGCATTTAGTACATAGAGAGCAAAATATAGAACAACATTTTAACCCTACGTTATGAAAGCTATGATTTTCGCGGCCGGTACCGGTTCCAGGCTGAAGCCGTTAACCGATCACACGCCAAAAGCGCTTATACCTGTCGGGGGCAAACCGATGCTAGAACACGTCATACTGAAACTGAAATCCTCCGGTTTCGATCAGATCGTGATCAATATCCACCATTTAGGCAACCAGATCGTGGATTTCCTGGAAGCGAACGACAACTTCGGTGTCCGGATCGAGATCTCTGACGAGAGTGACTATCTGCTGGATACGGGAGGAGGAATCAAGAAGGCCACTTCTCTTTTATGCGGGAACGAACCTTTCTTGATACATAATGTCGATATCCTGTCGAACGTGGACCTGAAGAAACTATACGATACCCATGTACGGACGAACCCGTTGGCTACCTTACTCGTCAGCCAGCGTAACACCTCGCGTTATCTACTGTTCAATAAGGAGAACAGACTGTGCGGCTGGCGGAACCACGAGACCGGCGAGGTTAAATCTTACTATCCCTATTTTGACCCGGATCAATACAATGAGTACGCCTTTAGCGGAATCCACGTACTCTCACCCAAGATATTGGAGCTGATGGAGGAATGGACCGGAAAGTTCTCCATCATTAACTTCTATCTGGCTATTTGCGCCAAAACCGATATCAGGGCTTATCTGGCGGATAACCTGAAACTACTGGATATCGGCAAGCCGGAGACGCTGGCTAAGGCGGAGGAGTGGTTACAAAAATTATAAGATAGTACGATAGGCATTATAGGCTTCTAACGATGGGCATTATAAAGGACTAACAATGGGCATTATAAAGGGCTAACAATGGCGATCGTTAGCTCCTTACAATGCCTGTTGTTATTCCCTCAAGGTTTCAGCACCACACCAAGACTTTTCTTCCCATCCATCTTAATCATAATCGGAGCCTCAAAATGGATATGACGAAGATACTCCGTCTCCTCTACGGCCGGCTGCGCATTCAAGAACGCCTCATCGAACCAGCCATCTCCCTTAAATGGATTAACCGTAAAATAGCCCACTCCGAACGAAGTCAGGTTCTGGAAGAAATGGGTACCTTGACTCGGGTCTACCCGATAGTTCTCCAATCCGCATTCCACGATCACCCGTGCGTTACTGATGTGCGGCCATTTCACCGGAATACCCAACCAAGGGTCGCTGCTCCCCCACCGGCCGGGTCCCACCAACACGTAACCTTTCTCTTGATCGGTAAACGAGCGGTTCATCTTCTCGATCTCATAAGCGATCAACTGATTATTGGATGAATTAAATGCGCCCGTCTTTACATATATGATATCCTGTACATCGTTTACGATACCATGTCCCAAAACACTGGTAGAAGAAAGGATGGTTTCCTCGTTCTTCACCGAGGCCAGATCCTCGTCCATAATCTCTTTATTATCTACGATCGGACGGATTTGCAACAGGTAGAAAGCCGCTCTCGTATGATCCGAGGGATCCATGTTAACAGCGAACTCAATCTCGACCGGACGACCCATTTCCTGCTGCCCGATCCGTAAGATCTGATCCAACGTATCCGCCAGCGGGAATACGTCATGCTGTAGGATATTCACGAAAGAAAGGATCTTACGTCCGCCCGGGTAATAACCATCACGGATAATCTGATCGCACGGATCGTAGGTAGAGACAATATATTTCAGGGAGCCTTCAGCGTCCGCGTCTTTCAGGCCCAGCTTCACCAAGTTAAAGGCATCATCTACCGACAAAGCCTTCGCCATATTCTTCAGATCCAAGGCATAGAAACGCGTCTGCGTCTCCCTGAGAGCGAAATCCATCGTACTCATCTGCAGGATGCTATGGGGATGCCGGGGGGAGAAGCGCAAGGTTTGCCCGCCATCGACGATATATTTACCCAATCCTAAGGCGATATTCGCGATCCCATCCTCCGCCTTCTCGTTGCCGATCGGATAGAAATTCAAGGAACGAGCCACGCCCGACATCGTCGGATAGAAATGATCCTTATAACGGGAGCCCACCACTTCTTGCAAGACGACAGCCATCTTCTCCTGATCGATCAAGTTCGAGGTAGCCGTCATATAAGCCTTGCTATCCCGATAGAAGACCGAGGCATATACCGCTTTGATAGCGTCGCTCACCGTGCGGAGCATATCGTATTTCTCATCGATCTTAGGTACCATATACGTAGAATAGATCCCGGCGAAAGGCTGATAATGCGAATCTTCCAGCAGGCTGGAGGAACGCACGGCGATCGGGCTTTTCACCACATCGAAGAACGCCATCAAGTCCTCGATTAAACGGGAGGGCAGGCTGGCCCGCAAGAAATACCGGAGGATCGTCTCGTCGTCCGCGTCGCCCAACGCTACCGGATACAACTCGTTCGTCTCCATGAACTCGTCAAAGATATCGGTACAGATCACGACCGTCTTCGGGATATTCACGGCAAAATTATCATGCTCCAGCTTAGGGTATCGCTTTACCATCGCACCGATAAAGGCAAGACCTCTCCCCTTACCGCCCAGCGAGCCGTCGCCGATACGGGCGAAATTACTATACTCATCGAAACGGTCCTTCTGATAAACCGCAACGACACCGGTGTTCTTCATCCGGCGATATTGCACGATCAAGTCGAAAATCAATTTCCGGGCCTCATCCATATCCTTATAGTCACTTACGTCCACATGCTTCAAAACCTCCGCGGGCGGAAACATGGCACGGGAATAAAAGAAACGGGAGAAATGATTCCGGGAGAGATGGTAAACCAATGAATCGTCGGGAATCTGGAAGACCTTCCTCTGGAGGTCTTTCAAATCCTCGATGCGCATGATCTCCTCTTTCGTATGCGGATCCAGGATCACGAAATCGCCGAAACCGAAACGCTGCATGATCTCCTTTTTCAGATCCTGCGGATAGCTCTTGGAATTCTTGTCGATAAACGAAGCGTTCAGCTCCTTCGCGTACACATGGTTGCCGGCCTCCGAAGACTCCAACACGAAAGGAATGATCAAACCCGTTTTCCGTACATACTGCCCGAACTTATAACCGGCATACGGATCTTTCACGCCATCGTGCATAAAACTCATATCCGAGATAATACCCAATATATTATCCCGGTACTGATCAAAGATACGTACCGCCTCCTCGTAATTCCGGGCCAATTTGATCTTCGGACGACCCCGCATACGCAACGTACGCTGGTGATCGTTCAACGCCTCCTTCGCGAACATCTGGCTCTGCTCCAGCACGAACTTATACAAATGAGGCAAAGCGGACGAATAGAAACGGATGGAATCCTCCACCAACAAGATAATCTGTACACCTACGCTGGCTGTATCGTCTGGGGCATTCATCTTATCCTCGATCAACTTGATGATCGCCAGCAACAACTCCGAGTTGCCCAACCAGCTGAACACATAATCGATAGCGCTCAGATCCTCGTTGGCGATCCGCTTGGACACCTCTTTCGAGAAAGGGGTCAATACGACGATCGGGATATTCGGATAATGCACCTTTATCTCGCTCGCCGCCGCGAATATATCCCGGTTATCCATATTCGGCATGCAAATGATCAATTCGAAGTTCCGGCTCTTCAACTCATTCAAAGCCTCCTCCTCGGTAGTCACCTGCGTAAATCGGGGTGGGTAACGGAGGCTTAAGGAAGTATATTCGTTAAATATCTGTTCATCCACACGCCCGTCATCTTCCAGCATGAAGGAATCATATTTCGTAGCGATAAGCAATACATTATATATACGCTTATTCATCAGATTGGCAAACGGAGTGTCTCTGAACACCAAGTCTTTTAAGTTTGGTATACCGCTCATAATAGATTTGATAGTATTATTCGAGTCAAATGTAAGGAAAAATAATAACTATTGAAACAGGAAAGCACGCATTCTGACTCCAGCTGAAGTTTTTTAGCTTTTCACTGATAAAAAGTAAGCGGAACTCTTGGTCATTCCGGAGAATTACCTACATTTGCCAACAGAATGTTATCCTTATATAAATAATATACACGCTATGAAGACTGAAGTTATTTTATCAGCACTAGAGGCAAAACATCCGGGAGAAAAGGAGTATTTGCAAGCCGTAAAAGAAGTGCTTTTATCAATTGAGGAAGTGTACAACCAACATCCGGAATTTGAGAAAGCGAAAATCATCGAGCGCTTGGTTGAGCCGGAACGTATTTTCACTTTCCGCGTGCCTTGGGTAGATGATAAAGGTGAGATACAAGTTAACCTGGGATACCGCGTTCAGTTCAACAACGCGATCGGCCCGTACAAGGGGGGTATCCGCTTCCACCCGTCCGTCAACTTGTCTATCTTGAAATTCTTAGGATTTGAGCAAACATTTAAAAACGCTTTGACAACCCTTCCGATGGGTGGAGGCAAGGGTGGATCCGATTTCGCCCCGAGAGGAAAGAGCGATGCTGAGATTATGCGTTTCTGCCAAGCGTTTATTCTTGAGTTATGGCGTAATTTAGGTCCGGACAGAGACGTTCCGGCAGGCGATATAGGTGTAGGTGGCCGTGAGGTAGGCTACATGTACGGTATGTACAAGAAATTAGCTCGCGAGAATACGGGTACATTCACGGGTAAAGGCATGGAGTTCGGAGGCTCTATCCTTCGTCCGGAAGCTACCGGCTTCGGCGCTCTTTACTTCGTACATCAGATGTTGGAGACTCACGGAATCGATATCAAAGGAAAGACGGTCGCTATCTCCGGTTTCGGCAACGTGGCCTGGGGTGCCGCTACAAAGGCTACCGAGTTGGGTGCCAAGGTGGTTACAATCTCCGGACCTGACGGGTATATCTATGATCCGGCGGGCATCTCCGGCGAGAAGATCGACTATATGTTGGAATTGCGTAATTCCGGAAATGATATTGTAGCTCCTTACGCTGACGAATTCCCGGGCTCTACCTTCTATCCCGGCAAGAAACCTTGGGAACAAAAAGTAGATATCGCGTTGCCATGCGCCACCCAGAATGAGCTGAACGAGGCTGACGCTCGTAAGTTGATCGAGAACAAGACGTTGTGCGTAGCCGAGGTTTCTAACATGGGTTGTACGGCCGAGGCTGTAGACTTGTTCATCGAGCATAAGCAATTATTCGCTCCGGGTAAGGCTGTCAACGCCGGTGGCGTAGCTACTTCCGGATTGGAGATGACCCAGAACGCTATGCATATCTCATGGACCGCCGCCGAGGTAGACGCTAAATTGCATCAGATCATGAGCGCGATCCACGAACAATGCGTAGCTCACGGTAAAGAGGGTGAATATATCAATTATGTAAAAGGAGCGAATATCGCAGGCTTCATGAAAGTAGCGAAAGCGATGATGGCTCAAGGTATCGTATAAGAATAAGGTCTGTTTGGACTGAATAAAAACGTAGCTATGGATTCTTTGAATCTTCGTTGAGGTTTGAGGATTTCATAGCTATGTTTTTTCCGGCTCGTATCAGTGGACTTTCCCGGGGTTCTTGGCGATAAAATCCTTCCATCCCGTATACTTCTTTTCCGAGATCGGATTATCGGTTTGGAAATAATGACAGACAGCCGCCGCCAACCCGTCCGTAGCATCCAATTGCGGAAGCATGGACTCATCCGGTATCTTCAGGTAGCGTTGCAGCATGCCGGCAACCTGTTCTTTCGCTGCGTTTCCATTTCCCGTGATCGAGAGCTTGATTTTTAGCGGAGCATACTCAAAGATCGGGATATCCCGCTCCAAGGCCGCTGCCATCGCTACCCCTTGCGCCCTGCCGAGTTTCAACATACTCTGTACGTTCTTCCCGAAGAATGGTGCCTCGATAGCCAACTCGTCCGGATGGTATTGATCGATCAAGGCCAAGACCCGCTCGAATATCTTACGCAGGCGGAGATAATGATCCTCATACTTACTCAATTGCAGGATGCCCATAGCTTCCAACTTTGGTTTATTCCCCTCGATCTTCAAGATTCCGTATCCCATCACGATCGTACCGGGGTCTATGCCTAATATAACGCGTTCCTTTATCATTCGGGCAATGCTATATCTTCCAACAGGGTAGAGAATCCTGCGATTTTCTCTTTGTAACGTCCTATCAAATCTTGCTGCAAGGCTCCGCCTTCCTTACGCACCCACTCATTCAACGAATCGATATCCCGCGTATGGAACTGTACGGAGAAACTTTCACCTTCCTCATTCCGCGAATCCAAGACTCGTCTCAAATAAGGACTGTAAAGGATACCGCTCTCGGAGGCTTTCGGTATATAACTGGTCTTCAAATATTCCAGACATTCATCCACGATATCCTTATGGATATGAAAAGTCGTATTATAAATTATCATCTTCTTTTACTTCAAAATTCTTACACAAAGATAACGCATATATCAAGAAAACCCTTACCTTTGCGCATGAATTAACGAGACGGGGCATTAGCTCATCCGGCTAGAGCGACAGACTGGCAGTCTGTAGGTGATCGGTTCGAGTCCGATATGCTCCACCCCTGATAGATCAAGCGGTTACAAAACAAGTAGCCGCTTTTCTTATTGATAGAACCAAAAAAGGCAGCTACCTTTTAGATAACTGCCTTCTACCGCGAGCCGAAAGCCGGACTTGAACCGGCGACCTACGCATTACGAATGCGTTGCTCTACCAGCTGAGCTATTTCGGCAACATTTACTTCTTCATTTCGGGCGCAAAGATACAGGGTTTATTTGACATCTGCAAGAAGATTCGCTAAAAAATCATCTAAATCCGCATCTAAATCTTTTAACAGCGGATCGTCCAGACGAAGCACATCATCGTCGATGAAGAGAAGTTCCTCGATTACAACAAAATCCTCATCCGTCAAACTAACAGAAAGAGGCCTCATGAACCGGGGAGCGTCAAAAATATTCTTGGTAGACAAGATCGTAAGAACCGCCTTTACCGAAGCGGCAACCCGCTTATTAAAAGCGCTCTCCTCCTCATCCGAGTTCACCCAATCAAAGATAACAATCTTTTCTATCAAACGCTCCTCATCATCATAGATTTGCAGCTCTCCGCTTTCCGCGTCGGCCTGCACATATAAGTCGCTTATAAAATTACCGGACTCATCCTTGGCCAGCTTTTCAATAGCCAACGTAAAAGCGTTCTCGATGAGGGACTGAACCTTTGCCATATTTGCGCTCATATATTAATTCTCCTTTATTCGAATATGCGTCAAAAGTAATAATAATTCACCGAACAACGCCGTCAATCCCCACCAAATTGCACATTTAGTTTCTTATCGGAACGAATTCGTCCGGCCAACGCCTGTACATAGAGTTCCAATAATTGGGTACTCTTATCCGCATCACCACTATTACGCTTGAATAAATCGTACGATTTACAAGCCCACTCATAGGCCTCTTTAAAATCTCCTTTCATCTCATGGCACAGGGCCAGATTGGAGGCCGCCTTCGCCCGGCTCTTCCAGCTCTCCGTACCCTGGTAAAGCCCGGACCAACGATCTTCCGCCATATCCCATTTCTCATTCGCCGCATAAGCGGAAGCCTCTTTCCAACGAGCCCCCATTCCGGTAAAATACCAACGAGTCTCCTTCTGCCAATGAGGGACAAAATTAACGTAGACCTTCGCCCCGAAATATGTACCGGCTCCGCGCAAAGCATCCTCCGGAGAGGGCAATATCTTATCCAAGACCGACATATAATCCGCGCTCTCCGACCAATAAATACTATCCTTCATATGTACCGTCGCCAGGGGGACCTCACGATCGGGAACGTAACCGCGTATCACGCCGGCCATCTGCACATCGATCATCCCCATTACATACCCTTCGCCCAAGGCACCTACGTTTTTCTTCATATCGAACTGCAAACGGTCAATGGAGATAACCGCGTCGGTACCGGTCTCTTCGCAGAGCGACACTACCTGCCCCCGGGTAAGCTTCGTATCCGAAAATGCCTGATTATCTTTTCGAACGGCATCATGGTAAAGCAACACATCGTCAAAATAAGAAGCCTCCGCAATAGCCTCCCCTAAAGTACGGCACGCGTCAAACAGCGCGCTATCCGCTTTCGCTTTGCAAGTATCCTGCTTTTCTCCCTGCAACGTGTATCCGTAACCCGTATCCTCCGGTTGAGGGGCGGCATTGTTTACGATGAGTACTTTAGCGACATGCTCAGGAAATGTCACCTCCGCGGGATTATAAGTCTCGATACCTATATAATTAATCGTGCTGCAAGCGGACAACAAACCCGCCAAGCCTATAAAAAGAATGCTTCTCATCTTATCAAATCACTCACAGCCTTGAAATAGCCGATAGACTCCGCGATCCCCAAGAATGGGTCTTTCATGTCTTTCTCGTATTCCAAGCTACACATTCCCGTGTAATTAACTTCCCGCATCATACGGATCAGCGCGGGGAAGTCGATCTTTCCGCGACCGATCTCGATCCCGACTCCCGCCTTCGAAGAATCCGTCACGTCCTTGATATGCATATCAAACACCCGGGTATGGTATTTCTTCAAGTCGGCCACAGGATCACAGCCGTTTCGCAAATCATGCCCGACATCCAGACACATACCGATACGAGGGTCTAAATCCTTCGTATGCTCCCAAACGTCCGTAGCATCGGGATACGTCTTGATATCAGGACCGTGTAAGTGGATGGCGTAATGGAAATCATATTCCTTCACCTTCTTATCCACATACGGTAATAACTCGTAATTCGGGACACCGACGATCAATCTCACTCCCACCCGCTTCGCGTAATCAAACGCACGGTCTATCTCTTCCTCGCTCTTCATGTAAATAGGACCTACGGCATATCCCGTCACTTTACGGGCCGCGCATTTATCATGAAAAGCCTTGATCTGCTCATCCGTACTATTCAGCGGCAAATGGAAATCCTTGATACAAAGGTAATGGATATCCAATCGTTCCAACGTCTTCAACGTTGTATCTAAATCAAAATTAACGAAAGTATATCCCGCCATTCCCAGGTGGAACGGGTTCGCGGCCTTCGGAGCCTTTGGTTTTACAGGATCCGGCAAAGTGGCCCGGACAATCGCGGAGGAGCCCAATAAAAGGGCACCCGCCACTCCTTGCTTAAAAAATATACGTCTTGAGTGTTTCATATTTATACTATCCTATATGATGTATGCTGTTTATCTTGGGAAAATAACGCTAAAGGTAGAACCTACCCCTTGCGTGGAAGTCACCTCTATACGACCGCCGAGCTTTGTAACCAGCCCCTTCGAGATCGCCAATCCCAACCCGACTCCTTTGGTCCATTCCGTCAACTTGACAAAACGATCGAAAACCCGTTCCAATTGGTCGCTCGGGATTCCTTCGCCTGTATCCGTCACATAAAAACGAATTTCCTTCGCAGTCACGTCATATCCGAAACAAATATAGCCTTTTTTCGTGTGCTTGATAGCATTCGTCAATAAATTAGTGAGGACCTGTGTCAATCGCCCCCGATCGGTATAAAGCGTAAATGGTTGGCAATCAGCCAACCGAAGTTCTACATTTTCCGGCATGCGCAATAAAATTATGCTATAGATATCTTTCATCAAATCCTTCATCTCATGATTTGCCAGAACGAAAGTCAACATATTCGACTCGATTTTCGATATATCCAATACGTCTTCTATCAAGCGTTGCAACAATTCATTATTACTCTGTATGATATTGGAAAGCTCATGACGAGTTTCCGCGTCTTCCTCATCAGCGATTACTTGCGAGAATCCGACGATGGCGTTCAATGGCGTCCGGATCTCATGATTCATGTTTGCCAAGAACGCGGACTTCAGATGATCGGCCTCCTCCGCTTTCTCTTTCGCGATCCTTAATCGTATCCCCGTGCGATGACGGGTATAGGCGATTATACCCAAGCCCACACAAAGAAGCGCTACCAAGAGAAGTCCCCCTCCAAGCTTTATGAGACGAACATGTGACCTTTCCGCCTCCAGCTCCAGTTTCTCTTTTTGTACCTCTAGTTTTTCCATGTCCCGTTGGGTTCTCAACATCGCCAGATCCTCATAATATTTTACCTGCATGATCGAATCGTTCACTCTTTTGGCATCTTTGTAAGCCGTGGCCGATTCCATCCCTCTTCCAAGCTTATAATAGATATCCGCCTTCAAAGTCTCCACGATGATCCAATCCCTGATGCGCTTCTTATCCGAGAGCTCCTGTCCCAATCTGTTCGCTAAATCCAAAGCCTCCTCATATTTCCCCACTAAAGTGTAATAATTCATCCAAACAAATTTAGGCTGAAGTTGCTCGGCATTCAGATTATTCTTCTTTTTGATATCCTCCATCTTCAACAGGTGCGGATAAGCCAAGGTAGCATCTTTTTTCTTCACATAATACTGCGCCGAGAAAAAATGATAGCGTTCTTTTAAAAAAGCGATCGTATGTTCCGCGTCCAATTGAGTGATACCTTTTCTTTCGCACGATTGTATGCAAGAATCCAATTTATGCAAATACTCCGGGTTCAAATCCCGCGTAAGCAACAGTCGTAACACGTAATACCAACGCATCGTAGGGACATTACGTTCCTCCATGTCGGATAAGACCTCCCGGCTTAATCGAATGCCCTCCTTAACCAATCCTATGCTAAAATAGTAACTCGCCAAAGCCTGGTTTGCCATATCCACCCCATCCGGATAGTTAAAACGGATCGCGAGGTTCCTCAAGCTGTCCACCTCCGGGATTACCAAATCCCGCATCCCTTCATTCACTAAAGAATAGATATTCCATCCCTTCACCCTACATAATTCCTCGATCCGGTTCGCTGCGATGAAAAGAGGTTCCGCTATTTTCAGATATACACGTAGGCTATCCGGATCTTTCGCGTAGTAATAACGCATCAAGAACATCAACGCATTTGCCCTGTAAAAATCGTCATGCTGTCTCTCCGCTTCTTCCAGCAGCAAATCCGCGTATACTTTATATACCTTGTCGTGCGTATTGGCAAAAAGCAATTCGTTCAAGCGTATTAGTTTACTACTATCCGGCAAAACCTCGATCTCTCTTCGTAGGCTATCGACAAACGTGTCGCCCTTCGCCCCACCCGAAATAAGCAACGTAAAAATCAACGTCCAACAACCAATAAACAACAGTTTCTTCATATATACCTTGAGGAATTAATACACCTATCTATTATCTAATGCTTGGCAAGTTAATAAAAATTTAAATACCTATATATCACCATGGACAAGTTTAACAAGACTTTTCAACTTTATAACAAAAAGCCTCTATCAGCCGGAGAGGCTGACACAGGCTCTTCTCTCAAAGGAACGGCAGTTCTCTTTATTTTGTCAAGGCGGCGATACTTTCCTCGATAGACTTAATCTTCGATTCGGCATCGGCTTGCTTTTTCTTCTCCATCTCGATTACCTTCGCCGGGGCCTTGCTTACGAAATTCTCATTGCCTAATTTCTTCATGACAGAGGCCAAGAAACCTTTTTGGTATTTCAATTCCTCCTGAAGCTTAGCCAACTCTTCTTCCACATTGATCAGATTGCCCAAAGGTACGGCATATTCAGTCGTACGGACCAAGAACGATACGGCGCCGGCCGATTTCTCCTCTACCTTGGAGATGGAAGAGAGGTTACACATCTTGACGATCACGGCGTTGAACTCCTCCTTGTGCTCACCCGCGATCTGTAATTCCAATGCGTCTTTATTCGGTACATTCTTTTGCAGACGAATGGTGCGGACACCGCCAACGACCGCTTTCACGATCTCGAAAGCATCCAAGTAAGCGTTATCCACGACAGCAGCCTTCGGCATTTCGGCGACCATCAGGCTCTCACCTTCCTCGCGAGGCTCGAGGGCTTGCCATAATTCCTCGGTAATAAACGGCATGAAAGGATGAAGCAAACGAAGCAAGGCATCGAAGAAACCTAGCGTAGCCTCGTAAGTGATCCTGTCGATCGGCTGCTGATACCCGGGTTTTACCATCTCCAGATACCAGGAGGAGAATTCATCCCAGAATAACTTATACACCGCCATCATCGCTTCGCTCAGACGATATTTACCGAAAGAGTCGTCTACCTCGGCGATCGTCTTGTCCAACTGCGCCCTGAACCATTTCACGGCGATCGCGGAAGCCTCCGGCTGAGCGATCGTATCGTCTACCGTCCAGCCCTTCACCAATCGGAAAGCGTTCCAGATCTTATTATTGAAGTTACGTCCTTGCTCGCACAAAGCATCATCGAAAGGAATATCATTTCCGGCAGGAGCCGCGAGCATCAAGCCCATACGTACACCGTCCGCACCGTATTGCTCGATCAATCGCAACGGATCGGGAGAGTTTCCTAAAGATTTAGACATCTTACGTCCCAGCTTATCGCGAACGATACCCGTAAAGTAGACGTTCTTGAACGGCATTTTCCCTCTGTACTCATAACCGGCCATAATCATACGGGCTACCCAGAAGAAGATGATATCCGGTGCGGTTATCAAATCGCCGGTCGGATAGTAATAATTGATTTCCTCGTTATCCGGGTTATTGATACCGTCGAACAGGGAGATCGGCCACAGCCAAGAGGAGAACCAAGTATCCAATACGTCCTCGTCCTGACGCAAATCGGATACCGTCAGATGCGGGTTACCGCATTTTTCTTTTGCCAGTTCCACGGCCTTCTCTACCGTCTCGGCTACTACGTAACCGCCTTCCGGCAAGTAATAGGCCGGGATACGATGTCCCCACCAAAGCTGACGGCTGATACACCAGTCCTTGATATTCTCCATCCAGTGACGGTAGGTATTCTTGAACTTCGACGGATAGAACTTGATCTCATCCTTCAGGACCGGCTCCAAGGCGATCTGAGCCAGATGCTCCATCTTCAAGAACCATTGCATGGATAATTTCGGTTCGATAGGCACGTTCGTACGCTCCGAGAAACCCACCTTGTTGTCGTAAGCCTCTACCTTCTCCAAAAGGCCGGCGTTACGCAGGTCTTCCTCGATTTGCTCGCGGACGTCGAAACGATCCATGCCCACATAGAGACCGGCCGCCTCGCTCAGCGTGCCGTTATCGTTGAATATATCGATAGACGGCAAATTATATTTCTCGCCAAGCATATAGTCGTTTACATCGTGTGCCGGAGTCACTTTCAAACAGCCCGTACCAAACGCTATATCTACGTAGTCATCCTCGATCACCGGAATCTCGCGGCCTACCAGCGGAACGATCACTTTCTTTCCTTTCAGATGTTGGTTCTTCGGGTCGTTCGGGTTGATACACATCGCCGTATCTCCCATAATCGTCTCCGGACGGGTCGTGGCAACAATGGCATATCCCTCCTCGCCTACGATCTTATAGCGGAGGTAGTACAGCTTGCTATGCTCTTCCTTGTAGATAACCTCCTCGTCGGACAGGGCCGTCAACGCCTTCGGGTCCCAATTCACCATGCGGACCCCCCGGTAAATCAACCCTTTCTCGTATAGATCGACGAAAACCTTGATAACGCTCTCCGAACGTTTCTCGTCCATCGTGAACGCCGTACGATCCCAATCGCAGGAAGCGCCCAGTTTACGAAGCTGCTTCAAGATGATACCGCCATGCTCTTCTTTCCATTCCCAAGCGTGCCGCAGGAACTCGTCGCGAGTCAGATCGGTTTTCTTGATTCCTTGCCCGGCCAGACGATTCACGACCTTCGCCTCCGTAGCGATCGAAGCATGGTCCGTACCCGGTACCCAACATGCGTTCTTCCCCAGCATACGGGCACGGCGGATCAAGATATCTTGGATCGTATTGTTAAGCATATGTCCCATGTGCAATACGCCGGTGACGTTGGGGGGCGGGATTACAATCGTATACGACTCGCGGCCGTCCGGCTTCGACTTAAAGAAGCCGTTATCCAACCAATACTGATACCACTTCCCCTCTACTTCAGCGGGATTGTACTTACTAGCGATTTCCATGTTCTTATAACGAATTAGTCTTTACACATTTCTCGATCCGCGAAAGTACAAAAAATATAGACAAAAACGCTGGGCATCGGAAAATATAGTCGATCGAGACAATCGGCATGTCCTCTCGGACAGGCCGTTATTCCATAAACCACGGCATGGTTTGTAAAGACCACGTCGTGGTTTGTACGGATCATGACATGGGTTATACAGACCACGTCGTGATTTTGAAAATAGAGTTACCTGCAACGACTTTCACATCCGGGGATCTGAAGGTTTATTCCTATTGACAAGCCAACTATTTATAACGGTTTTTCTATTCCTCGCTATTGCAGCTTTGCGTAAATGCCAGTATCTTCGCGCACGATAAAAAATAGATATGAGAAAGCGATCGGAGTATAAGGGGGGGGATAATCGACATAAGTCCTCTAAAGAACGACGGGTAATGGTCAAAGAAAGTGACACTTTGCTACCCTTCCTGTTCGAGTTATTGAAAGATCAGAGCCGTTCATCAGTGAAAGGATTACTGAGCAGGGGGCAGATCTCGGTAAACGGGAAGGTCACCCGGCAGTTCGATACCCCGCTAAACCCTAACGACACGGTCGGGATCAACTATGGAAGAGGAAAGGTTGAGTTCGACAATCCGTTACTTAGAATTGTCTGGGAAGACGACGACCTCATCGTGATCAACAAACGGGAAGGTTTGCTATCCGTATCTACCGATCGTATCAAGGAGCGTACGGCCTACCGTATACTGAGCGATTACGTGAAAGCATGTGACCCGCGCAACAAGATATTCGTCTTGCACCGTCTGGACCGAGACACATCGGGTATCATGATGTTCGCCAAGAACCAGAAGGTGAAAGAGCAACTACAGTCCCACTGGAGCGAGGCCATCACGCAACGGACCTACGTGGCCGTGATAGAGGGACGACCGGAGAAAGACACGGATTTGATCGTATCCAACCTCGTGGAGAACAAGCATATGCAAGTGTACGTAACACGAGATGGTGACGGGAAGGAAGCGATCACACGCTACCGCCTGTTGCAAACGAACAATCGTTATTCGCTCGTGGAACTCGATCTGGAGACAGGACGCAAGAACCAAATCCGCGCGCAGATGCAGTCCATCGGCCATCCGATAGCCGGAGACGCTAAATACGGGGCGGAGACAAGTCCCGCCGGACGCTTGATGCTCCATGCCCGCAGGCTCTGTTTCATCCATCCGGTAACAGGCGAGGAGATGCGCTTCGAGACACGGATCCCGGAGAAATTCACATCTACAGCAAAGTAACTATCAATATAAGGACAAAAAATGAAAAAGCTCATCAGTTCGATCATGCTGGCGCTAATGGCGCTGGTAGCGCAGGCACAAATACTTACGCCTGTCAAGTGGAAAATTAAACTAGACGACAAGGGCGGCGCACCCGAGAAAGAGATCGTTTTTACCGCCACGGCAGACAAAGGCTGGCACCTGTATGACATGAACCTGCCGGAAGGAGGTCCTGTATCTACCTCTTTCACATTCGAGACATTGAATGGAGCTGAACTGATAGGCCAACCGGTTCCTTCAGTAAAGCCGACCACGGTTTACGACGAGCAATTCGCCATGAACCTCCGTTGGTATCCGGGTACGGTATCGTTCATTCAAAAACTGAAAGTCACTGATCCCGCTCAATTCAAGGCGGAAGGCGAGGTGGAATTTATGGCTTGTAATGACGAGACTTGCCTTCCCCCGGATCAAATAGCTTTCTCTTTCGATAAGAAAAGTATTCATATAGACCCAGCTCTGGCAGCGAATAGCCCGACCACGGAGGTGGATAAAGATGACGCCACAGTCGTACAGCCGGATACGCAAGCCGTAGCGGAAGAGGCTGGCGAGTTGAATACGCCTGAACCTGCCGCGAAAAAGACGCCGGCCACGCCATCTCTCAAAGCGTCCGATAGCTTAACCGACAGCCCGAGTCTTTGGTCTCCGGTGATCGACGCATTGAAATCGTTCGGCGACTCTACGGTATCCGCGGCTGATACCTCTTGGCTATTCATCTTCTTCGCCGGTTTCTTGGGTGGTTTGATCGCCTTATTGACCCCTTGCGTTTGGCCGATGATCCCCATGACGGTCAGCTTCTTCCTGAAACGTACGAAAGATCGTAAGAAAGCGATTCGCGACGCTGTCACCTATGGATTATCTATTATCGTAATCTATTTGGTTATGGGCTTGTTGATCACCGGTATCTTCGGAGCGAGCGCATTGAATGATTTATCAACAAACGCGATCTTCAATATCCTGTTCTTCTTGTTGCTGGTAGTATTCGCCGTCTCCTTCCTCGGGGCCTTCGAGCTGGTATTACCCGCCTCATGGACTAGCAAATTGGATAGCAAGGCCGATTCAACGACCGGTGTGTTGAGTATTTTCTTTATGTCGTTTACGTTGGTATTGGTATCTTTCTCTTGTACGGGTCCGATTATCGGCACCTTGTTGGTACAGGCTGCATCTATGGGTACAGCGGTAGGACCGGCTATCGGCATGTTTGGCTTCGCCTTGGCGTTGTCCATCCCGTTCAGCGTCTTCGCCATCTTCCCGAATATGCTGCAAAGTATGCCGAAATCCGGCGGATGGTTGAATTCCGTGAAGGTCGTATTGGGCTTCTTGGAGTTGGCATTGGCCTTGAAGTTCCTTTCCGTAGCGGACTTAGCGTATGGTTGGCGTTTACTGGACCGTGAGGTCTTTATCGTGCTTTGGATCGCGATCTTCAGCTTATTAGGCGCTTATCTGTTAGGAAAGATCCGATTTAGCCATGATAGCGAAGTAAAATATGTATCTGTTCCCCGCCTGTTTATGGCAATTATCTCTTTCGCTTTCGCCATCTACATGGTTCCGGGACTTTGGGGCGCTCCGTTAAAGGCGATCAGCGCATTCGCCCCTCCGTTGTATACACAAGATTTCAATCTATACAAAAACGAGGTACACGCCGCGTTCGACGATTATGAATCCGGCATGGCTTATGCCAAGAAGGTAAATAAACCCGTCATGATCGACTTCTCCGGTTTCGGCTGCGTAAACTGCCGTAAGATGGAGGCTTCCGTTTGGACGGATCCCAAGGTGAAGCAAATGCTAGAAAACGATTATGTGCTAATCACGCTCATGGTAGACGATAAGACGAAACTCCCGCGGCCCATCGAGATCCAAGAGAACGGAAAGACGCGTAAGTTGAAGACGATCGGTGATAAGTGGAGCTATTTGCAACGAAGCAAGTTCGGTTCTAACGCCCAGCCATTCTACATCTTGTTGAATGACGAGGGACAGCCTCTCGGACCTTCATACGCATTCAATGAGGATGTTTCCAAATACATCCGGTTCCTTCAAGACGGATTGAAAGAATTCAAGAAAGCACAACAATAAAACTCCTGCAGAGGGCCGGGTTCTACCCTGCCCTCTTTCGTTTACAATCATTCTAAAATACGTAAATAATATGGCAACTAGAGAAGAGAAGATGGAAGCCTTCGGGCAATTACTCGACATTCTGGATGAATTACGAGTAAAATGCCCTTGGGATCGTAAACAGACAAACGAGAGCCTCCGCACGAATACGATCGAGGAAACCTATGAATTATGCGAGGCCCTGATGCGTGAAGATAACACAAACATAAAAAAAGAGTTGGGAGACCTGTTATTGCACATCGTCTTTTACTCCAAGATCGGCGAGGAAAAAGAGGCTTTCGATATCAAGGATGTTTGCGATAGCCTTTGCCGGAAACTGATTTACCGCCATCCACACGTATTCGGAGATACCTCCGCCGATACCGCTCAAAAGGTGGAGCAAAACTGGGAGCAGCTCAAGTTGAAAGAAAAGGGGGGTAACAAAACCGTGCTGGAAGGTGTTCCGGCCTCCCTACCTTCCGTAGTAAAAGCACATCGCATCCAGGAGAAGGCCCGTAACGTAGGTTTCGACTGGGAACGGCGGGATCAAGTATGGGATAAGGTCCAAGAGGAATTTAATGAGTTGAAAACCGAGATAGACAAGATGGACGCAGACCGGACGGAAGCGGAGTTCGGAGATCTCTTCTTTAGCTTGATCAACGCTGCCCGCCTGTACAAAATAAACCCGGACAACGCGTTGGAACGTACGAACCAGAAGTTTATCCGCCGTTTTAATTATCTGGAGGAACACACGATCCAAGCGGGTCGTTCCTTGAAAGATATGACCTTGGAGGAAATGGATCAACTCTGGAATGAAGCCAAGGCCAAAGGCTTATAAAGGGCTCAGCGGATTTTTCCGGTTGGGGGGGATGACATTCTCAACTATATTGCGTGGCAAGTCTGAACATAAAGAATTTCACATCGCATACACCGCGCAACTGGCTTCGGAAAGCTTTGATTTTGGCGTTGAATGATTCTGCCGACGCATTCGTCAATCTGTCCTCGAAGTAATTCACGATGGTTGTGCTATGGTTCATGAATGTTTCCAAAACGCTGTTGAATTCTAAGGAATCAAAGTTTTCCACGTCATTGTACCATCGCGCCAGCAGCAGTCTTGCGGCATCCGGCGTGGTCAATTTATTGTATATTTCGGTAAGCCGCGTACTCAGTTCGTAAGCCTGCTTCAGTCGCGGAAATCTTTCAAACAGGATTGCTGCGCGGGCGCTCTGCTGCTCGTTCCATTTACTTCTGTTTTTTAGGATGATATGTTTGCCGCGGGCCATAATCTGCGGCATTGTTTCTCCGTTGGCCATACGTTCCGGCTCCCATTTTCCTATCAGTTCTTTC
>NZ_JAAKDT010000023.1 GCF_011038785.1 Parabacteroides sp. ZJ-118 | reverse complement strand
CGTTACCTCCGTGAGGAAGGAGGGCGGGAAAGAAATAAGGGAAACGCGTATCTTATGTACCGCGTTTCCCTTAATGTTTCTAAACGTAAATCCGCAGGGTATGAAAAATGCGGGCTTAGAGATCATCTAACCCGCATTCTCTCGTATGTGTAGCTAATGCCTGTGTTACTTAGTATACTTGCTCCAATCCACGTTGTGCATATCGCCGCTGGCCGCTAGTTCCTCATGGAAAGCGAAACAGCATTTCAGGTTTTGAGGCGTATGCCCCTTGATGCCCATAGCGAGGTACTCTTCCAATAACGGTTTGTAATCCGGATGAACGCAATTGTCGATGATGCAACGAGCGCGTTGGATCGGAGATTTGCCGCGTAGGTCCGCTACACCATATTCCGTGATAATGATCTTCACGGAGTGCTCGCTATGATCCAAGTGAGATACCATCGGTACGAACGCGCTGATCTTACCCTCCTTCGCTGTAGACGGAGTCGTGAAGATCGAGAGCATGGCCGAACGGGTAAAGTCGCCGGAGCCTCCGATGCCATTCATCATACGAGTACCGGATACGTGCGTAGAGTTGATATTACCAAAGATGTCGGCCTCCAAAGCCGTATTGATAGCGATTAAGCCCAAACGGCGGGCAACCTCCGGATTGTTGGAGATCTCCTGCGGACGAAGTAAAATCTTATCCTTGAAGAAATCAAGATTCGCGTAGATCTCGCGGATTACCTCGTTGCTTACGGACAAAGAGCAACCGCTGGCGAACTTGACACGGCCCTGTTTCATCAACTCGATGACCGCGTCTTGAATAACCTCGGTATATACGTTGAACGCGGGGATAGACTCATTCGCTCCCATGCAGCCCAAGACCGCGTTAGCCACGTTGCCTACACCACTCTGCAATGGAACGAATTCTTTCGGAAGACGGCCGGCCTTGATCTCGCTAACCAAGAAGTCCGCGACGTTTTTGCCGATCGCCATCGTAACATCATCCAGCGGAGAGAATTTTCCGCCCTCATTCGGCTCATCGGTCCGTACCACACCCACGATCTTGGCCGGATCCACTTTTACACAATCGCTGCCGATTCTGTCGGAAGGCGTGTAGATAGGGATCTCACGGCGTAAAGGAGGATCGGCCGGCTCATAGATATCGTGCATACCGCGGATTTCTTTCGGGTGACGGCAGTTCAACTCAACGATGATGCGGTCTGCCATACGGCAGATAGTAGGAAGGATACCGACACCCGAAGTCGGAACGATCTCACCATCCTCGGTAACATCGGCAGCCTCTACGATCGCTACATCGATCTTACCCAAGAATCCGTAACGCAAGCTTTGTGCCAATTCAGACAGGTGCAAATCGAAATAGTGTGCCTGATGAGCGTTTAGCGCGGCACGTAAGTCTTTGTTAGATTGGTACGGGGTGCGGAATTTAATGGCGTTGGCGCGAGCCAACTCTCCGTCTAGCTTATCACCGGTAGAAGCGCCGGTAAACATACCGATTTGGAAAGGGTTACCTTTAGCGTGTTCTTCCGCAGCCTTCCGGGCAATGGCTCCGGGAACGACTTTCGGGCATCCTGCGGGTGTAAAACCACTGAAACCTACATGATCGTCGTGATGTACATACGACGCGGCTTCTTCAGCTGTAATGAATTTTAATGCCATGATAATTAGTTTTTATGTTTTTAGGTAAATACTTACTGTTCAATATTTCGGGCGCAAACTTACATAAAATTACGCTGAATCGAATATAAGTGTGGCGTAAATTAATACTTCCGGTTTAGAATCTCCGCGCAAATGATCGCTTTCTTCAATTCCTCGATGTCTCTGAAGGTATCTTCCGGCATAAGCCCCGGTTCTTCCTTAATGGCACTCATCTTTACAGAGGGTTGGGGCACGGTGGAATCCGGGATATCCCGGAAGCCCTTTTCTTCAGTTGGCTGGTCATTAGGTACAATCTCCCTCTCGGGTTGCCTCAATACATCGGGGCGACTCTTCTTCTTTTTGTCCTTCGAGCCGAATAAGCCACTGACGGCGGCGATAATCAGGAAAACAATATATAACCAATCTCCTACGTTATCCATAAACTTTGATTATTTTTGCACCTCCAAATGTAAGAAGAATAATTGAGAAGTGAAAAAGGGAGAATCCATAAAACATCAGATAGGTATAAAAGTGAATACAGATGGGTATAAAAGTGAATAAGGGTAACTTCACAGCCACCCTTACTCGATTTAACCAAAACCTTAACTATGAAAAAATTTACGTTTTTCAAGTGCAAATGTAACGGAGGAATTTGAACTGTGCAAGCATTTGCGCGATTATTTTTAAGCATCTTACTTATTTAAATTCTATTAACACATAAGTATGGTAAATCAAGGAAACGGCGCGGACTTAAAATCCGCCACCCAAAGTAATGAACGTAAGTTGTTTATCGAGACCTACGGCTGTCAGATGAATGTGGCGGACAGCGAAGTCGTAGCTTCCATCATGAAGATGGACGGCTATAGCATGACGGAGAATATCGAGGAGGCGGATGCCGTCTTCGTGAATACTTGCTCCGTCCGCGACAACGCCGAACAGAAAATCTATGGGCGGCTACAGTATTTCCAGTCTTTAAAACGGAAAAAGAGGTCATTAATTATCGGCGTATTGGGATGTATGGCCGAGCGGGTGAAGGAAGACCTGATCCATGTGCATCATGCCGACTTGGTGGTAGGACCGGATTCTTATCTGGACTTGCCGAACTTGGTGGGAGCGGTAGAGCGCGGAGAGAAAGCGATCAACGTGGAGCTTTCTACCCAAGAGACTTATAAGGATGTTATCCCTTTGAAGCTGCCGGGCGTACATATCTCCGGTTTCGTGTCTATTATGCGCGGTTGTAACAATTTCTGTACCTATTGTATCGTACCTTATACAAGAGGACGCGAGCGTAGCCGGGATACCGAGAGTATCTTGAATGAGATACGGGATATGCGAGAGAAAGGCTTTAAGGAAGTTACGTTGTTGGGACAAAATGTAAACTCCTATTCTTTCGAGAAGGAAGGAGAGACCCTAACCTTCCCGATCTTGTTGGATCGTGTGGCGAAAGAGGTTCCCGATATGCGGATTCGTTTTACGACCTCTCATCCGAAGGACATGAGCGATGATACCTTACGTGTGATTGCCGCGAACGACAATATCTGTAAGTTTATCCATCTGCCCGCCCAATCCGGCAGCAGCCGCGTCTTGAAGGTCATGAATCGTAAATATACCCGTGAATGGTATCTGGACCGTATAGCGGCGATCCGTCGGATCATACCGGATTGCGCGATCTCGACCGATTTATTCTGTGGTTTCCATTCCGAGACCGAGGAGGATTATCAAGAGACTTTATCCTTGATGCGTGAAGTGGGATATGATAGCGCTTTCTTGTTTAAGTATTCTGAACGTCCGGGTACATACGCCGCCAGCCATTTGGCGGATAATGTGCCGGAAGAAGAGAAGGTACGCCGTTTGCAAGGTATGATCGATTTGCAAAACAGGTTGTCCGAGGAAAGTAACGTGCGGGATATAGGCAAGACTTTCGAGGTCCTGATCGAAGGATTCTCCAAACGTTCCCGTGAGCAGTTGTTCGGACGAACCAGCCAAAACAAGGTGGTTATCTTTGACAAGAAGAACTATCACGTAGGCCAATTCATAAAAGTCAAGATTCATAAGGCTTCCTCGGCTACCCTGTTCGGGGAGCCTGTGGAGGAATAAGAGAAAGAGAACGCCAATACGTTCCATTTCGAGCGAGATTGGCGACATTCGTCTCGCATGCGCCAATCTCGCGGTAGGCTGATGTAGAGGTTAAATATTCTAAAACCCTTTTGGCTTACTTATTTTATTCGTTCTTTTGCAAGAAAATTGGGAGGTGTGTTCTCTGTACGCATCTCCTTAATTTATTTAACGTTAATAAGTAGAGTCTGATGGCTGAAAATAAAAAAGTTAGTTCTGTTTCTTTCTTTAACTCCCGGCTTACGTCTGTTATTAGTATCTCCTTGGTACTATTCTTGCTAGGACTCATTCTATTGATAGGGATGTTGGGGAATAAACTCTCCGTTTATGTGAAAGAGAACCTGTCTTTCTCCATCGTGCTGAAAGATAATCAAAAAGAGACTGAGATAAAGAAAATGCAGAAGAGCTTGGACGCTCTCCCTTTTATAAAATCAACCGAGTATATATCGAAAGAGCAAGCCGCGAAAGAGTTGGAGGAGGAACTGGGCGAGAACCCGGAAACCTTCTTAGGCTTTAACCCTTTACAGGCCTCGATCGAGGTGAAACTGCGTTCGGAGTACGCCAATCCCGATAGCCTCCAGGTGATAGAGAAGAAGATCAGGAACTATACGTCGGTCTCGGAGCTGCTTTACCGAAAGGATATGATGGAGATGGTCCATAATAATATGAATCGGCTGAGCTTGATCCTGCTTACCTTGGCGGCGGTACTGATGATCATCTCGTTCGTGTTGGTCAGTAATACGATTCGCCTGTTGATTTATTCCAAACGATTCTTGATTCATACGATGAAGCTGGTGGGAGCTACCTCCGGCTTTATACGTAGGCCTTTTGTGAAATATAACATAGTAAGTGGCATTTTCGCCTCTGTATTGGCAATATGGATGCTAACCGGGGCGTTATATTATTTGCAAAATGAATTGAAAGGTTTTATCCAGCTATTGGATATGCAAGCGTTACTATTGGTCTATGTGGCAGTGTTTGCTTTAGGTATTGTCTTGTCCGTGATCGCGACCATTCTTGCCGTGAATAAATATTTGCGGATGGAGGGCGACAAGTTGTATTATATTTAATGTACGAATAATAAAGAGTTGAGAAAGATGGCTAAAAGAGATTTTGCTTTCGGAAAGGAGAATTTTATACTGATCGCCGTTGCAGTTGCCTGTATCGTGCTGGGTTTCGTATTGATGAGTGGTGGAGGTTCTGGGGATAACACGTTCGATCCGGATATATTCAGCGCACGCCGTATCGTGGTGGCTCCGGTGGTTACGGTTATCGGTTTCGTGATGATGATTTTTGGAATCTTGAAGAATAGCAAAGATAAAGGAATAACAGAATGAGTGGGGTAGAGGCCTTGATACTGGGTATCGTACAGGGGTTGACCGAATATCTGCCAGTGAGCAGTAGCGGTCATTTAGCGATCGGCTCAGCTTTGTTTGGTGTAGAGGGAGAGGAAAATCTTGCGTTTACGATCGTCGTGCATGTGGCGACCGTATTCAGTACGTTGGTGGTTTTGTGGAAGGAAACCGATTGGATATTCCGCGGTTTGTTTAAATTTCAGATGAACGCGGAGGCGAAGTATGTGATCAATATCTTGATCTCCATGATTCCGATCGGGATCGTTGGGGTATTCTTTAAAGATACGGTCGAACAAGTCTTTGGATCGGGTTTATTGATCGTTGGTTGCATGCTGCTATTGACGGCGGCTTTGCTGGCATTTTCGTATTATGCCAAACCGCGCCAGAAAGAGTCGATCTCGATGAAAGATGCTTTTATCATCGGTCTGGCTCAGGCTTGCGCCGTGATGCCGGGCTTGTCACGTTCCGGATCAACGATCGCTACCGGTTTGTTATTGGGAAATAATAAGGCGAAACTGGCCCAGTTCTCTTTCCTGATGGTAATTCCCCCGATCTTAGGAGAGGCGTTGCTGGACGTAATGAAGATGGTGAAAGGGGAAGATGTGGCCGGAGACATTCCCGCATTATCATTGGCGATAGGTTTCGTGGCCGCTTTCGTATCCGGTTGTGTGGCTTGTAAATGGATGATCAACATCGTGAAAAAGGGCAAACTGATTTATTTCGCCATCTATTGCGCGATCGCGGGATTGGCGACAATCGCTTGTACGTTACTGAAATAAAGGATGGATTTTATAGCTGGAGAGATTGTATATTTTAATAAACCGCTAACGTGGACTTCATTTGACTTAGTCAATAAATTTCGCTATAAGCTAAGCCGGAAACTGAAGGTAAAGAAGATTAAAGTTGGACATGCGGGAACTCTGGATCCCTTGGCTACAGGTGTGATGATCGTTTGTACCGGAAGGGCTACGAAGCGGATCGATGAGTTTCAACATCAGACGAAGGAGTATGTCGCTACGTTGAAGTTGGGAGAGACTACTCCATCTTTCGACTTGGAGAAAGAGATAGACGCTGTGTATCCGACGGAACATATAACCCGTGAGTTCGTGGAGGAGGTTTTAAAGACATTCGTGGGTACGATCCAACAGATTCCCCCGGTGTTCTCCGCTTGTAAGGTGGAAGGTAAGCGTGCTTATGAGCTAGCCCGGAAAGGAGAGGAAGTTGAGCTAAAATCCAAGACGTTGGTTATAGACGAACTGGAGTTGCTGGAGTGCGACTTGCCTGTTATAAAGATACGGGTGGTATGTAGCAAAGGTACCTATATTCGCGCGTTGGCTCGGGATATTGGGAAGGCCTTGGATTCCGGCGCTCATTTGATTGGTTTGGAACGGACTCGCGTCGGAGAGGTAACCTTGGATATGTGTATGCCTCCGGAGGAGATCGACGATTTCTTAGAGAAGAATGTGGTAAAAGTAGAGGAAGAAAAATAAATAGAGTGCATTATGAAGCTTTCGAAATTCAAATTTAACTTGCCGTCGGAATTAATCGCTTTACATCCGGCGAAGAACAGAGATGAGTCGAGGTTGATGGTCGTTCATCGGGATACGGGTGAGATCGAGCACCGCGAGTTCAAGGATATTCTAGACTATTATGGAAAAGGTGACGTGTTTATCTTCAATAACACGAAAGTTTTCCCCGCTCGCTTGTACGGCAACAAGGAGAAAACAGGGGCGCGTATCGAGGTGTTCTTGTTGCGCGAGCTGAACGAGGACTTACGTTTGTGGGATGTGTTGGTGGATCCGGCTCGTAAGATCCGTATCGGTAATAAGTTATACTTTGGCGAGGATGATTCCATGGTCGCAGAGGTAATCGATAATACGACTTCGCGGGGTCGTACGCTCCGTTTCTTGTATGACGGGAGCCACGACGAGTTTAAGAAGGCCTTGTATGCCTTGGGGGAGACTCCGCTGCCTAAGTATATCGAACGTGAGGTGGAACCGGAAGACGAGGATCGTTACCAGAATATTTTCGCCGCGGAAGAAGGTGCGGTTGTAGCCCCTGCCGCGGGATTGCATTTTAGTCGTGAGTTGATGAAACGGTTGGAGATCAAGGATTGCCTGTTCGCTTTCTTGACTTTGCATTCGGGCTTAGGTAATTTCCGTGAGATCGACGTGGAGGATTTGACGAAACATAAGATGGATTCTGAGCAAATGGTCGTAAATGCCGATGTGGTGGATATCGTGAACAAGGGGAAGGATGAGGGGCACAAGGTTTGCGCGGTCGGAACTTCCGTGATGCGTGCGATCGAGACGGCCGTAAGTACGGATGGTCATTTGAAAGAGTTCGAGGGCTGGACGAATAAGTTTATCTTCCCTCCATACGAATTCAGCGTAGCTACCAGCATGGTGACAAATTTCCACATGCCGTTGTCTACTTTATTGATGATGACCGCTTCTTTCGGTGGTTATGAGTTGATCATGGACGCTTACGATGTCGCTTTGAAGGAGAAATATCGTTTTGGCGCTTACGGTGACGCTATGCTAATCCTTTAATCCGGTTTCTATGGCGACAGCTTACCTTGGATTGGGTACGAACGTAGGTAATAAACGAGGGAATTTGGTGACAGCGGCGGCGCTGTTGGCTGAAAGGGTGGGAGATGTTCTCGCCCTTTCTGATGTGTATGAGACGGAGCCTTGGGGGTTTGAATCGGACAACACTTTCTTGAACGCTGTGATCGTTATGACGACGGAACTTTCCTCGATGGATTTATTAGATGCTACCCGTTTGATCGAGATCGAGATGGGACGTATCGAGAAAAGTGACGGCGCGTATCAGGACCGTATCATCGATATCGATCTGTTGATGGTGGATGAGCAAGTCATACATACGGAGAGGCTGACACTGCCGCATCCGCTGATGCACAAGCGGTTGTTCGTTATGGAACCGTTGGCAGAAGTCGCTCCGTCCGTCAAACATCCCGTGTTAGGTAAGACGATGCGTGAACTTTTATCCGAATTATAAGTTTTAATTATGAACTACGAGATTTGAGTTATGAATGAGGAAATTAATAAAGCGATGACGCAAGGGATCGTTTTTAAGAAAGCGAAAAGCGAGGCGGTAGATCCGAATGGAAAGAAAATTAAGTTCTCTGATTTTTTGAGAGGGACACACGGGTCTGATTCCGCGAAATGGAAGGCCGGCTTTAAATATAAAAAAGCCTTACGCAATTCCAAAAGGAAGAAATAATTCTCAATTTTCAGCTTTCAATTCTCAATTATTCGCTATCTTCGCGGGTGAATTGACGTGGATAGATTTGTATTGCTTGCAACCACGGGAAAAAATGCTAAAAACATATTCTTTTCCATAGCCGTCCGGCAGAAGAATCCTTCCATGTTCAGTTCGGTCATAGATTAATAACTAACGGGCATTGTCAATCGAGACCTGTGGCTTATCCCTTGGTTCTCAATTTTCAATTCTCAATTTTCAATTTAAAACGATGAGTTATTTATTCACCTCCGAATCGGTGTCTGAAGGGCACCCCGATAAAGTAGCCGATCAAATATCGGATGCTTTGCTGGATGAGTTCTTGGCGTATGACAAGAATTCGAAAGTCGCGTGCGAAACCCTTGTTACAACCGGACAGGTTGTCTTGGCTGGAGAAGTTAAATCAAGTGCGTATGTGGATGTGCAGGAAGTGGCGCGTGGCGTGATCGAGAAGATTGGTTACACGAAAAGCGAGTACCAGTTTGAAGCGAAATCATGTGGTGTGTTCTCTTCTATCCATGAGCAGAGTGGCGACATCAATCGTGGCGTGGAGCGTGCGGATCCCTATGAGCAGGGTGCCGGCGACCAAGGTATGATGTTCGGTTATGCGACCCATGAGACTGAGAATTACATGCCTTTGGCGTTGGACTTATCTCATACTTTATTACGGGTATTGGCGAAGATCCGTAAGGAAGAACCGGATTTGATGCCTTATTTGCGTCCGGACGCTAAGAGTCAGGTTACGATTGAATATGAGGATAACGGTAAACCGTTGCGCATTGATACGATTGTGGTATCTACGCAGCATGACGAGTTTATCGGTCCGAAAGGTATTTCGCAGAAGGAAGCGGATGAAGCTATGCAAAAGAGGATCGCCTCTGATGTGAAGAAGATATTGATTCCTCGTGTGAAGGCTCAATATCCGGCTCATGTACAGGCTTTGTTTAATGATAGCATCATTTATCATGTGAATCCGACCGGTAAGTTCGTGATCGGCGGCCCTCATGGTGATACCGGTCTGACCGGTCGTAAGATCATCGTAGATACATACGGTGGCAAAGGCGCTCACGGCGGTGGCGCTTTCTCAGGGAAGGATCCTTCCAAGGTGGACCGTTCGGCTGCTTACGCCGCTCGTCATATCGCTAAAAATATGGTTGCCGCCGGTGTGGCGGATGAGATGCTGGTACAGGTTTCTTATGCGATCGGTGTGGCTAAACCGATGAATATTTTCGTGAATACTTTTGGCCGTGCGAAGGTGAATATGACAGACGGAGAGATCGCCGCTAAGATTTGGGACCTCTTTGATATGCGCCCGAAAGCGATCGAGGAGCGTTTGAAATTGCGTAACCCGATTTATTTCGAGACCGCCTCTTATGGTCATATGGGACGCGAGCCTCAAACTGTTACGAAGACATTCTCTTCCCGTTATTCGCAGGAGCCGATTACTTGTGACGTGGAGTTATTCACCTGGGAGAAGCTTGACTATGTAGATAAGATTAAGGAGGTGTTCGGGCTGTAAGATAGATGGGGCGTAAAACAGCGCTCGTCATTTCATGCGGCAGTGCTTCAAGTGCCAATCCGGTATATGTTCGTTGGCACTTGAAGTATACATTTGTTGAAGCTGGGAGATTCTTTTCGCTGAAATAAGATCTTTAAACTTATCCCTCCTCTTCCTGCATCTCTACCTCTTTCACCTTTCGGAACAGGTCTGAGGCGAAGATGAAATCATTCAACGCCCGGTTATTAGAGGTGATTACCTGTTCTTTTGTTCCTTGCCATTCCTTCACGCCTTCCTTGATAAAGATGATATTATCACCAATGTTCATCACGGAGTTCATGTCGTGGGTATTGATAACGGTCGTCATATTGTACTCCACCGTAATGTCGTGAATCAAATCATCGATCAACAGAGAAGTCTTGGGGTCCAGTCCGGAGTTTGGCTCATCGCAGAACAGATACTTAGGATTCAAGGAGATCGCTCTCGCGATGGCGGCACGTTTCATCATACCTCCACTGATCTCGGAAGGATATAGATGCCCGGCCTCGGACAGGTTTACGCGTTCCAAACAAAACTCGGCACGTTTCCTGCGCTCTTTTGTCGAGTCTTTAGAGAACATATCCAAAGGAAACATCACGTTTTCCATTACCGTCATGCTGTCGAATAAAGCGGAACCTTGGAACAACATACCCATCTCCCGGCGCAGCATGTTTAACTCATGCTTGTTCATCGTGATCAAGTCTCTGCCGTCATATAAGATCTGTCCGATGTCCGGTTTCATTAACCCGATGATATTCTTGATCATTACCGTTTTACCCGAACCGCTTCGTCCGATGATCAGATTCGTCTTGCCATCCTCGAACGTCGCGCTTATATCTTTCAAGACGGCACGTCCATCGAAAGACTTCGTTATATTCTTAACTTCGATCATTTTTAAGTAAGCATTAAATGGGTTAATATTACGTCGGCGAGCAAAATCATGATGCTGCTCATGACTACGGCATTCGTGCTCGCCTTACCTACCTCTAAAGCGCCTCCCTTTACATTATAGCCGAAATAGGCGGCGATGGATGAGATGATGAATGCGTATACTACAGATTTGATAATAGAATACCAAATGTAAAACTCGTTGAAGTAGAATTGCAGACCGTACTCGAACGAGGAGGGCGTCATTCCCGTACTGGTTGAGTAACTGGCGAATATACCGCCCATGATACCGGTGAACATACTGAAGATAACCAATACCGGGATGAAGATCATCAAACCGAGCATTTTCGGGAGGATCAGAAAGTTTGCGGAATTAACACCCATGATTTCCATGGCGTCTATCTGCTCGGTGACTCGCATGGTCCCGATCTCGGAGGCGATATTACTGCCTACCTTGCCCGCTAGGATTAGTGCCATGATAGAGGAAGAGAACTCCAGCAAGATAATCTCGCGGGTAGTATAGCCGATCGTAAACTTTGGGATCAAGGGGGAACTGATATTCAGGGAGATCTGGATGGCGATAACCGTACCGATAAAGACCGATATGATTATGACAATCCAAAGAGAATCCACGCCTAGCTTGTAGATCTCTTTGATCAATTGCTTAAAGAACATACTCCACCGATCCGGAAGTGTTATACTCTTCATCATCAGTAAGGTATACTCACCCATTCTGTGTAACGCCTTATTCATTGTTATCGTGTTAAATTTCTGATTACAGCTCGCGAAGATAACGTAAAATCCACTATAACCATATAACATCTTAGAAACAAGATTGGTTTTGTTTGTTATTTCACGAATGAGTAAGAGACAGTCGGCTTAAGTGTTTTTGCATGCAATGTTGGTTCAGCAAACGTTTTCTAGGAGAGGTCAGAGAATTCTCTTATCGCTTTTTTGCGAATATATGTGATGTAGATCTGCGGATTATCACGTACATTCGCGTTAAATTTTTAAGTAGCTTATGTCAGACGAACAACGAATGGTGCTCCGTACGGAGGACTTGGTAAAGAAATATAGGACTCGTACGGTCGTGAATCATGTATCGATTAACGTGAAACAGGGTGAGATCGTTGGTTTGCTGGGTCCGAACGGAGCGGGCAAGACGACTACCTTTTATATGACGGTAGGTCTGGTCACTCCTAACGAGGGTAAGATCTTCTTGAATGACATGGAGATTACGAAATTCCCGGTCTATAAGCGGGCTCGCAACGGTATTGGTTATCTGGCGCAAGAAGCTTCGATCTTCCGGAAAATGACGGTGGATGATAATATCCGCTCGGTCTTGGAGATGACGGGACGTAGCGTTGAATACCAAAAAGAAAAACTGGAAAGCTTGATTTCTGAGTTCGGCTTGAATAAGGTTCGTAAAAACTTGGGAGACCAGCTTTCGGGTGGGGAGCGTCGTCGTGCGGAAATCGCCCGCTGTCTGGCGATTGATCCGAAGTTCATTATGTTGGATGAGCCTTTCGCGGGTGTAGACCCGATCGCCGTGCAAGATATCCAGACGATCGTGGCTCGCTTGAGACATAAGAATATCGGCATCTTGATTACCGACCACAATGTGTATGAGACATTGAGTATTTGTGACCGGGCCTATCTTTTGTTCGAGGGAAAAGTCCTTTTCCAAGGAACTGCCGAGCAGCTTGCCGAGAACGAGATCGTGCGCGAGAAATACTTGGGAAAAGACTTCGTGCTGCGTAAGAAAGACTTATAGCAGCTGTTTCAATCGCCTGTTCGCCTGTATGAACAGCAGGAAAAATAAAGCGGCGATAAGGCAAAAGTCCAAAAGATGCTCGGCGGGAATATCGCCTGTGATAAACTCGTTATCCTTGAGACGACTGTCCGACATCCCGATTACGGCGAAAGCATTATGGACAAAGTGGGCGAACACCGGTATCCATATGCTCTTGCTCCAATAGAGTAGATAGCCGAAATAGGCTCCGAGTATCATCCGGGGTAAGAATCCGTAAAATTGTAAGTGGAAGGCGCTAAACAGTATGGCGGCAACCCATATGACCGTATGAGGGTTGGAGATCCATCTCCCGATCACTCGTTGCAAGGCCCCTCTGAACAGGAACTCCTCCGTTATCCCGGCTGTGAAGGCGATAACGATAAGGTTGGCTAGAATCACCTCAATGCTATCGCCGGATAACAAGATTGTCGTCAGTCGCTCGGCGAGGCTTTCTTGCATTCGCATCCATTCCTCGATAGGAGCCATAAACGCGGGTAACTCCATCTGCTTGTTAAGCAATCCCAGCAAATTGATAACCGGAGAAAATAGGAATATACAAACTAGGGTGAGAATCCAGATCCTGCCGTTCTTGATTTTCTTGATCGATAGATAATGGCAGGGATTGTCACTACAGGTCCAAGCCATAGCGATAGCAGGTAGCAAAAAGGTACAGATCGCCGAGATGAACTGAACGAGCCTCATTAAGTTGACATCTTGGGTTATATCAGCCTGTAAGCCATGGGTCGCGAGTAATAAGCCCGTGGATATAATAGACGATAAAACGGCTCCAGCCAATAAGAATAGCGAGAGTATCAGAAGTTGGATAATCGCCGGACGGGTAGCACATATTCCTTTTATTCTCATCGTGATTCATTCAAAGGGTAAATAACTGCCGCCAAATATAAACAAAAGAATAAAAACAGATCAAAATTTGCACGATTAAAAGAATAAGTCTAATTTTGCGACCTAAAATTCGATACGACTATTAATTAAATAAATCATTCAGAATGAACGTTTCGCTTAAAAACAATGATGCCGTCAGTGGCATCGTGAAATTAGAAATAGTGAAAGCTGACTATGCTGATCAGGTAGACAAGAGCCTGCGTAGCCTTCGTCAGAAAGCCAATGTGCCGGGTTTCCGTAGGGGCATGGTTCCTATGGGCATGATTAAGAAAATGTACGGAAAGCACGTGCTGGTAGAGGAGATAAACAAATTAGTTTCTGAGAATCTGTTCAAGTATATCCGTGAGAACGATTTGCATATCTTAGGCGAGCCGATGCCTAACGAGACCGAGCAAAAGCCGTTGGATTTTGATAAGGAGGAGGATTTCGAATTCTGTTTTGACGTGGCGTTGGCTCCGGAGATCAATATCGAGTTGAGCAAAAACGATAAACTTCCGTTCTATCAAGTCGCTATCGATGAGGAAATGCTGAATAACCAAGTAAACGCTTATCGCTCAAACTTCGGTTCTTACGACAATGCAGACGAGGTTGAGGAAAAAGATATGGTAAAAGGTACGGTTGCCGAGCTTGAGAACGGTACCCCGAAAGAAGGAGGTATCGTTGTGGAGGACGCTGTCCTGATGCCTATGTATATCAAGGATGAGGAAGAAAAAGCTAAATTTATAGGTGCTAAAGTAAATGCTGTAGTGATATTCAACCCGAATAAGGCTTACGAGGGCGCTGAGGCTGAGATCGCTTCTTTCTTGAAGATCGATAAGGAGAAAGTGGCTGAGACTACAGGCGACTTTAGCTTTGAGATCAAGGAGATCACCCGTCATAAAGACGCTGAGATGAACCAAGAGTTGTTTGACAAAGTATTTGGCGAGAACGTGGTTACCAGCGAGGAAGAGTTCAAGAACAAGATCAGGGAAGCTTTGGCTGAGCAGTTCGCTCCTCAGAGTGACTTTAAGTTCTTGACGGATACTCGTGATATGTTGGTCGAGAGAGCGGGTGAGTTGAATTTCGCTGACGATTTATTGAAACGCTGGTTGCTTGCCGCTAACGAGAAGAACACGAAAGAGAAGATCGATGAGGACTTCCCTCAGATCCTTCAGGATTTAAAATATCAGTTGATCAGGGAGAGCTTGGTTAAGAAGAACGGCTTGAAGGTTGAGGATGCCGATGTCGAGAACTTCGCTAAACGTGTGGCTAAGGCTCAGTTCGCTCAATACGGTATGTTGTCTGTACCCGAGGATGTACTTGACAACTATGCGAAAGACATGTTGAAAAATAAGCAAACACTTCAGAACATTATCGACCGTGCGGCTGAGGAGAAATTGGCTGCCTGGTTGAAAGAGCAAGTGGAATTGGATGTTAAGGAAGTAACCGCTGACGAATTCAACAAACTTTTTGAATAAAAAGATCTTTACCGGCCTCTGAAGAGGTTGTTTTATATCAAAAAAGGGATTACTCTCTAAAAAATATCTTAGCGGATAGCGAATAAATTGTTTCTTTCAGAAATTTATTTATAACTTTGTTTTTCCGTTAAGTCACAGAGGGGAATCCCTTTTTTACGTCTTCTCGGTAAATAAAAGATAGGAGAATATATGGAAGATTTTAGAAAATATGCTACAAAGCATTTGGGTATGAGTGGTACGGCTCTGGATAGTTATATGAACATCTCCAGCAGCTATATCTCCCCGACAATTATAGAGGAACGACAGTTGAATGTTGCTCAAATGGATGTCTTCTCTCGGTTGATGATGGATCGTATTATTTTCTTGGGTACGCAAGTGGATGATTATACCGCTAACGTGATTCAAGCGCAGTTGTTGTATCTGGATTCCAGTGATCCCGGAAAGGACATCTCTATTTATATCAACTCGCCGGGTGGCTCTGTATACGCGGGCTACGGCATTTACGACACGATGCAGTTTATTTCCAGCGATGTGTCTACGATTTGTACGGGTATGGCTGCCTCTATGGCATCTGTCTTATTGGTGGCTGGAACCAAAGGAAAACGTTTCGGCTTGAAGCATTCCCGTGTAATGATCCATCAACCGCTTGGTGGCGTACAAGGACAGGCTTCAGACATCGAGATTACAGCTCGCGAGATCTTAAAGGTTAAGAGGGAATTGTACACCATTATCTCGGATCATTCCGGCAGACCTTATGAGGAGATCGAGCGTGATGGAGACCGTGATTTCTGGATGACTGCGGAGGAAGCGAAAAAGTATGGCATGATCGACGATGTTTTAACACGTAAATAACAAAAACAACAATAAGGAACTATGGCCAAAACAACAGGCGATACATGTACGTTTTGCGGCAGGGGTAGCCGTGATGTTAATTTGCTTATCAATGGGATCTCCGGTTGCATTTGCGATGATTGCGCCCGGCAGGCGTACGAGATCGTAAAGGAGCAGACTGGAGGTAGGAAAACCTCTTTTGGCTTGAAGCAGAAAGATCTGCCGAAACCCGAAGATATCAAGACCTTCTTGGATCAGTACGTGATCGGACAAGATGACGCCAAACGTTATCTGTCGGTATCGGTGTACAATCATTACAAGCGTTTACTTCAAAAGGTTACCGCCGACGATGTGGAGATAGAGAAATCTAATATTATCATGGTGGGCGCTACCGGTACGGGCAAGACTTTGTTAGCCCGTACGATCGCTAAGTTATTGCATGTCCCGTTCGCTATCGTGGACGCTACGGTACTCACCGAGGCCGGTTACGTGGGCGAGGATATCGAGAGCATCTTGACCCGATTGTTGCAGGCCGCGGATTACGATGTGGAGGCGGCTCAACGGGGTATCGTTTTCATTGATGAGATCGATAAGATCGCCCGTAAGAGCGATAATCCGTCTATCACACGGGATGTTAGTGGTGAAGGTGTACAGCAAGGTTTGCTGAAGCTTTTGGAAGGATCGGTCGTAAATGTGCCTCCTCAAGGGGGACGTAAGCATCCGGAGCAAAAGATGATCGCGGTGGATACGAAGAATATCCTGTTTGTTTGCGGTGGCGCTTTCGACGGAATCGAGAAGAAGATCGCCCAACGCTTAAATACCCGTGTGGTTGGTTATTCGGCTAGTTTGGAGACGGCTACCGTAGACCGGAATAATTTACTGAAGTACATCACCCCGACCGATCTGAAATCGTTTGGCTTGATTCCGGAAATTATCGGCCGTTTACCTATCCTCACGTATTTGAATCCGCTGGATCGTGATACGCTTCGCAATATTTTGACTGAGCCGAAGAACTCCATTATCAAGCAATACGTCAAATTATTCGAGATGGATGGCATTAAGCTGACGTTCGATGAGGAAGTCTATGAGTTTATCGTGGATAAGGCGCTTGAGTTTAAACTGGGTGCCCGTGGGTTACGCTCAATCGTAGAGGCCGTGATGATGGACGCTATGTACAGTATGCCATCTCAAAAAGTAAAGGAACTCCATGTAACGTTGGGGTATGCGAAAGAGAAATTTGAAAAATCGGACGTGAACCGTTTACAGGTCGCGTAAACGTAGGCGGTTTACTATAAATAATACGAAGTATGGCAAAGAAGGATCATTTAACAGAAGAGCTAAATCGGCACTTTGGCTTCGGTACCTTTAAAGGGAACCAGAAGGCTATTATTGAGAACGTGCTGGCCGGGAAGGATACTTTTGTATTAATGCCGACGGGGGGAGGTAAATCCCTTTGTTATCAATTACCATCCATACTAATGGAAGGAACCGCGATCGTGATATCTCCGTTGATCGCATTGATGAAGAATCAGGTGGATGCGATGCGGAATTTCAGTGAGGAAGATGGGGTCGCCCATTTTATCAATTCCTCTTTGAATAAGTCGGCTATCGACCAGGTGAAATCGGATATATTATCAGGGCGTACCAAGTTGCTGTACGTAGCGCCGGAGTCCTTGACCAAGGAAGAGAATATGGACTTTTTGCGCCAGGTAAAGATCTCTTTCTATGCGGTGGACGAGGCGCATTGTATCTCGGAATGGGGGCATGATTTCCGTCCGGAATACCGAAGAATCCGACCGATTATCAATGAGATCGGTAAACGCCCGTTAATCGCTCTGACCGCCACCGCCACGCCTAAGGTACAGCACGATATCCAGAAGAATCTGGGTATGATAGACGCTACAGTCTTTAAATCATCCTTCAACCGCTCTAATTTGTATTATGAGGTTCGTCCGAAAGGAGCGAATATAGACCGCGAGATCATTAAGTATATTAAAGCCAACGAGGGTAAATCGGGTATCGTATATTGCCTAAGCCGTAAAAGGGTGGAGGAATTTGCCGACATCTTGAAAGCTAACGGAATAAAGGCCTTGCCTTACCATGCGGGAATGGATTCGCAAGTGCGTTCCGCCAATCAGGATGCCTTCCTGATGGAACAGGCGGATGTAATCGTGGCTACGATCGCTTTCGGTATGGGTATCGACAAGCCGGATGTCCGTTATGTGATTCATTACGATATCCCGAAGAGCCTAGAAGGTTATTACCAGGAAACCGGTCGTGCCGGTCGGGATGGTGGAGAAGGCCAATGTATCGCTTTCTATGCTTATAAGGACTTGCAAAAATTGGAGAAATTTATGCAAGGGAAGCCCGTGGCCGAACAGGAAATCGGCAAACAGTTGCTTTTAGAGACTGCGGCCTATGCCGAAACTTCCGTCTGCCGGAGAAAAGTGCTATTGCATTATTTCGGTGAGGAGTACCTGGAAGATAATTGTGGTAATTGTGATAATTGTTTGAACCCGAAGAAACAGGTGGAAGCGAAGGAATTGTTAAGTGCGGTACTGGAGGTTATCAGTACATTGAAAGAAAAGTTTAAGGCAGATTATATCGTAAATATTTTGGTAGGTAACGAAACTTCCGAGATCCAAAATTACAAGCACAATGAATTGGATATCTTCGGTTCCGGACGGGATGAGGATGATAAAACTTGGAACGCCGTTATTCGTCAGGCTTTAATCGCCGGCTATTTAGCGAAGGATATCGAAAATTATGGTTTGCTGAAAATCACGGAAAAAGGTAGGGGGTTCATGAAGCAGCCGGTATCGTTCAAGATTACTGAGGACAATGAATTCGATGAAGAGGAAGAGGAGGTGCCGGTTCGTGGGGGCGCCTCTTGTGCGGTAGACCCGGTTCTTTATTCCATGATGAAGGATTTGCGTAAGAAATTATCCAAGCGGTTGGAAGTTCCGCCTTTCGTGATTTTCCAAGATCCCTCTTTGGAGGCTATGGCTACTACTTATCCGATCACGTTGGACGAGTTGCAGAATATTCCGGGAGTGGGCGCAGGTAAGGCGAAACGTTATGGCAAGGAGTTCATTGAGCTGATCAAGAAACATGTAGAGGAGAACGAGATTGAGCGTCCGGAGGATTTACGCGTGCGTACGGTCGCTAATAAGTCTAAGTTGAAGGTCTCAATCATTCAGCGGATCGACCGTAAAGTGGCGTTGGACGAGATTGCGTTGACTAACGGCCTTGAGTTTACCGAGCTTTTGGATGAGATCGAGGCGATTGTATATTCCGGTACACGTATCAATATCGATTATTTCTTGGACGATGTAATGGATGAGGATCATATCGAGGATATTTACGAGTATTTCAAGGACTCGGAGACCGACGGCCTGGAAGATGCCATCGAGGAATTGGGCGGTGACTATACAGAAGAGGAGATTCGCTTGGTTCGTGTCAAGTTCTTGTCTGAAATGGCGAACTAATGGAAGGGTGGCCCAATCCCACCCCAAAGGAAAAACAAATTGAAGAAGTTTATTGTTCCTTCCGAAAGAGATTTATTTTTCATTCGGAAGGAACTTTACTTTCTCCTGTATCGATTTATTGCGTGAAAAGATGGTAGGTGGTTTACGTGCGGGAATGGGTTATTGCGGGACACGTAATATCGAGGAGTTGCATAAAGCTCGTTTTACTCGAATCACTAATCCGGTGTGTAAGAGAGCCATCCGCATGATGTGGCGATTATACGAGAGACTCCGGATTATAGCCGTGGTGAATAGTAATACAAGTTTTGCGTTTTATAAAAAACAATAATTTAATGAGATAGCATACTTTTCTTATCAGCTCTCCGTTAAATTAGTGGTATTTTTGTAATGTATATTCATGCTATGGTAAAAGAATTTTTGATGAAAAAGTTACTTATCTCGTTAGGGCTATTCGCTTGTGTGACGGTTAGCGCTCAAACCGCGTCCGATTCGGTCGTTATGACGGTCGCGGGAAAACAAGTGCCTTTATCTGAATTTATGTTTATCGCAGAGAAGAATGGAGAAGTGGATTTGTCGAATGCGAAATCTGTCAAAAACTATGTCGAGCTATTTAAAAATTTTAAGCTAAAAGTGGCGGAGGCGGAATCTTTAGGGATCGACCAGACTTCTTCGTTCAAAAGTGAGCTGGATGGATATCGGGCTCAGTTGATCGATAGCTATATGTCGGATAAGGAGGGTGAGAAAGCGGCTGCCCGTGCGATATATGACCGGGGGGATCGCTCGCTAGAGTTGACCCACATCTTATTCCGCTTGCCGGAGAAGACGGTATCCAAAGATACGGTAGCCGTATATCGAGAGGCCATGCAGATATACAGACGTCTTCAGGAAGGAGAGGATATGGAAACTGTCGGAAAAGCTTTGGCCGAGAAGGACAAGGAGCATGTCGCTTGCGAATATGTACGTTGCTTGCTCCCGATGCAATCCCTAAAAGTGTTTGAGGATGCTGCCTATTCCTTGCCGGTTGGCGTGGTTTCTGAACCTGTTCGCACGAAATTAGGGTTTCATTTGATAAAAGTCCATAGCCGTAAACCCAATCCGGGGCGGGTACGTGTTGCTCATATCTTGATCGCCTTTCCGAAAGATTCCGCTATTCGGGATTCATCAGCTTTTCTGGCAAAAGCGCAGATGATCTATAAGCAAGTGCAAGAGGGTGCGGATTTCGCTGAGTTGGCGAAAGAATACTCGGGGGATGCGGCTTCCGCTAAGAAGGGGGGAGTATTACCTTGGTTTGGGGTCGGCGAGATGGTCCAGCCTTTTGAGCAAGCCGCTTTTGCGTTGAGCAAGCCGGGTGATTTATCCGGGGTGGTGGAAACCCGTTTTGGTTACCATATCATTAAATTGATCGATAAGAAAGGACGCCCTTCGTTTGAGGAAGAGGAAAAAGTCTTGTCGAGACGTATGGGGCAGGGTGAACGTAACTTTGAGTTGTATAAAGCTTTCGACGACCGCATGAAAAAGGAATACGGATACGTTTTCTATCCGGAAGCCTATGCGGAGTTGCAAGCCTTATGTAATGATTGTTTTCCCACGGACGAGGCGTTTTATGAGAAAGCGAAGGATATGAACAAAGCGTTGATGCATTTGGACGGGAGGGATTTCTCGCAAGCAGAGTTCGCTTATTATATCCAACGCTGCCCGTTCTCTACAAAGACGTATGCGGGTGATTTTATGCAAGAGGTCTATGATTTGTTTATCCGCGATATCGTGACGACTGCCGAACGCAAGAACCTGGAGACGAAATATCCGGAGATTCCTCATTTGATGCAGGAGTACCGGGATGGGATCCTCTTGTTTGAGGTCAGTAACCGGGAGATCTGGAGCAAACCCTCCGCCCAGCAGAAGGTATTGGAGGCAAAATGGATTGCGGATTTGAATAAGAAATATCCGGTGACTGTAAACTGGAAATTATTGAAGGAACTAAAGAAATAAAACAAAGTATAGATATGAGGATAGTCTCCATGTTCTTGGCGTTCGTCGTGTTGTTGGGTGCCTGTAAAGGTTCTCAGCCGGCTGATACTACGGATGTCTTGGTTAGCGTGAAAGGACGTACCCTGAGTCATTCGGAGGTGAATAAGCTAATACCCCGGGGGATTTCCTACGCAGATAGTCTGTTGCTGACCGAGAACTTTATCAAGAAATGGATAAAGGATGTATTGGTGTACGATGTGGCTTTGCGTAACTTGGGGGATGAGAAAGAGGAGGTCGATAAATTGGTAGAGGAATACAGGCGTTCCTTGGTTCGTTACCGTTATCAGGAACGATTAGTAGAGGAGAAGCTGAAAGCCGATATCCGGGAAAGTGATAAGTTAAACTATTACGAGGAAAACCAGAAAAAGTTCATCTTGGATAAAGGCTTGATCAAGGGGTTATTCTTAAAAATCCCAGTTGATGCCCCGGGACTTACCGACGTAAAAAAGTGGTACAAATCCACAGATGTGGGCTCTTTAGAAAAAATTGAGAAGTATAGTGTGCAAAATGCCACAATTTATGAGTACTTTTACGACAAATGGGTTGATTTCGATGAGGTGATGGATAATATACCGATCCATGTATCGAATCCGAATGCGTTTCTGAAGGCGAATAAGTTTGTTGAAGTAGCGGATAGTAGCTATTGCTATCTACTGAATATCAAGGAGTATTTGCCTTCCGGCAGTGTGGAACCGTATGATTATGCCAGTCCGCACGTCATGGAAATACTGGTCAACCAGCGAAAAGTGGAATTCTTGAAAAAATTTGAAGACGAGTTATATAACGATGCGATCCGGAGCGGTGACGTGCAATTCCATTCCGAGCCGTGATCTCTAATTTTATAAATGGGTAGACATGATGAAAAAGATTTTAAGTGTATTCTTTCTTGCCTGTTGTTCTTGCCTTGTAATGGCGCAAGACAATGTAATCGATGAAATTGTGTGGGTGGTAGGAGATGACGCTATTTTACGTTCGGATATTGAGACACAGCGTTTGTATAATCAAAACGAGGGAGTCCGTTTGGATGGTGACCCGTATTGCGTGATTCCGGAGCAGATGGCGATACAGAAACTATACCTGAATCAAGCAAAGATCGACAGTATCACCGTGAACGAAAACCAAGTGATCCAGAACGTGGATCAGTGGATGAACATGGCTGTTAACCAAATCGGGTCTCGCGAGAAATTGGAGGAATATTTCGGTAAGAAATATTCCCAGATTAAGGACGAACGTAAGGAGATGGTGCGAGAGCAGCAGATCGTGCAACAGATGCAGCATCAATTGATCGGTGAGATCAAGCTGACTCCTTCCGAGGTGCGTAAATATTTCAACCAGTTGCCTCAGGATAGCTTGCCGAACATCCCTACGACGGTAGAGGTGCAAATCGTTACCTTGGAACCGAAGATCCCATTTGAGGAAACGGACGCTATCAAGGCTCGCTTGCGTGATTTCACGGAGCAGGTCAATTCCGGCAAGATGGAATTCTCTACGTTGGCTCGTTTGTACTCGGAAGATCCGGGGTCGGCGTCTCGAGGTGGTGAGTTAGGTTTCATGAGCAAGACACAGCTGTTGCCGGAGTTTGCGAACGTAGCGTTTAACTTGAAAGACCCGAAACGTGTCTCCCAGGTCGTACAGACGGAGTATGGTTACCATATCATCCAATTGATCGAGAAACGCGGAGACCGTATCAACTGCCGCCATATCTTATTGAAACCGAAGGTCTCCGATAAGGAGTTGGTGGATGCTACCACGCGTCTGGATTCATTGTACAATGATTTGCAGACGAATAAATTCACGTTCGAGGAAGCCGCCACATTCGTCTCTTACGACAAGGATACGCGTAATAATAAAGGTTTGATGGTAAACCAGGATTACGAGAGTCGCAATATGGGAACCCCTAAGTTCGAGATGCAAGAACTTCCGCAGGAAATAGGCAAGGTGGTATATGGCATGAAAGTCGGAGAGATCTCCAAGCCTTTTACCATGTTGACGAATAAGCAGAAAGAGGTGGTAGCTATTGTTAAGCTGAAAGCTCGGACGGAAGGACATAAGGCGAATCTGGCCGATGACTTCCAAGCCTTGAAAGCGATCGTGGAGGCAAAGAAACGTGAGGAGTTATTGAACGACTGGATCACGAAGAAGCAAAAATCAACCTACGTGCGTATTAGCGACGGTTGGAGAAATTGTGATTTCAAATATCCGGGTTGGGTTAAGGAATGAGACTAATTAACAGGTTATTTCTAGCGGTCTTATCGTGTGTTTTATCGGTTGGTGTATTTGCGCAAACGCAAGATAGCATGGGGATAGCTGCCAAAGATCGTGTAGCCCCCAAGAAGACGAAGGTCTTTTTGGAGCATGCGAATACACTTTCGTTCGACAAGGAGAGGAACGCCGAGGCTCAGGTATTGAATGGTGATGTTTGTTTTCGCCATGATAGTTCGTATATGTATTGCGATAGTGCATATTTCTTCGAGCAGACCAATTCCTTGGAGGCGTTTAGTAATGTCCGGATGGAACAGGGGGATACTTTGTTCGTGTATGGAAATTACCTGTTTTACGATGGAAATACCCAGATCGCTTACTTGCGGGAGAATGTCCGCATGGAGAATGGACAAGTTACCCTGTTTACGGATAGCTTGAACTATGAGAGAATCCCGGATATCGGATATTATTTCGACGGAGGTTTGATTGTCGACTCTTTGAATCAGCTCTCTTCTTTTTACGGGCAGTATTCGCCTAGTACGAAATTGGCTGTCTTCAATGATAGTGTCCGTCTGGAAAATGAGCAATTCACGTTGTATTCCGATACCTTGCATTATAATACAGGCTCGAAGATCGCCACGATCCTCGGACCGTCTATTATCGTGTCGGATAGCGGCACGATCTATTCCTCCAGAGGTTGGTATGATACCGTGAATAATACCTCTTTGCTGTTGGATCGTTCTCAGGTGGTTTCCGGCGACCGTATCTTGACAGGCGATTCTATCGCTTACAACCGGGAACTGGGCTTCGGGGAGGCGTTCGGTAATATGTGTCTGCAAGACACGGCGCAGCATGTCATGCTGGAAGGCCAATACGGCTTTTACAGCGAGAAGACTGAGTATGCTTTCGCTACGGATAGCGCCCGTTTCTTGGAGTTCAGTCAAGGGGATACCTTGTTTCTGCATGGCGATACCTTGAAGATGATCACGGTGGATTCGCTTTACCGGGAAGTAAAAGCTTATTACGGCGTCCGTTTCTATCGGACGGATTTGCAAGGTGTTTGCGACTCGATGCAGTTTAATACGAAAGACTCTGTATTATACATGTATACAGACCCTATTGTCTGGAACGAACAGTATCAGATCTATGGGGATACGATCTTGGTATTTATGAATGATAGCTCGATCGATTTTGCCCACGTGAAGCAATTCGCTTTTGCGATACAGCAAATCGATTCTACCGCATTCAACCAATTAAAGGGAAATGACTTGAAGGCTTATTTCGAGGGGCAGGTCGTGAATCAGATCGATGTGTTGGGTAACGCCGAATCTATATTTTTCCCATTGGAAAAGGATGGCTCGATGGTCGGCATGAACGAGACCAAGAGTGGTTTCCTTACGATTTGGCTAAAAGATAATAAGTTGGATAAACTAAAAATCTGGCCGACTCCAACGGGTACGATGACCCCTATTCCCGATCTGAAGTCCGACCAGAAATACTTGAAAGACTTTTATTGGTTTGATTATATCCGTCCTAAAGACAAGGATGATATTTATCAGGTCGTGAAAAGAAAAGTTCAAGATGTTCCGAAGAGAAGCAATAAATTCGTACATTAGCGTCGTATTCATAATTAATAGGTAAAGCTATGGCACTTTTCTCGTTTTATAACATGCGCAAGCCGCGTCAATTTGATCATAAGCCTATTTATTGGGATCCTCATAAGGAAGCCTTGGAAGAACGTATAAGCAAGGTCAAACGTGAAATGGGTGTAGAGGAGCCGTTGGAGGAGTATAAACCGCATATCAAGGGAACTTTCATTGAAGGCACTTCGCATTTGAAGAAAAGCGTGGAACGAGGCGAGGATTCCCGGGCTCGTAGGTATAAGAATGTGAAACTGGCGGTGGCCTTGGCGGTCTTGGCTGCTTTCTTTTGGTATTTGTTCTGGTAATGAGCGATATCATTCATTTACTTCCAGACCATATTGCCAACCAAATTGCGGCGGGAGAGGTGATCCAACGTCCGGCCTCTGTCGTTAAGGAGTTGGTCGAGAATGCGGTGGACGCTGGCGCTTCCAATATCCAAGTGAACATAAAGGATGCGGGCAAGACATTGATACAGGTGATCGATGATGGGAAAGGTATGTCCGAGACGGATGCCCGCATGGCTTTTGAGCGTCACGCTACTTCTAAGATCTCTACAGCCGAGGATTTATTCTCGTTGCATACGATGGGTTTCCGGGGTGAGGCATTGGCCTCTATTGCCGCTGTCGCTCATATCGAGTTGCGTACCCGGGCTAGGGGGGCAGAGCTTGGCACCTGCCTATCCATCGCAGGTTCTAGTTTGGAGAATATCGAGCCGGAGGCTTGTAACGAAGGAAGTGTCTTTTCGGTAAAGAATCTGTTCTTTAATGTTCCCGCCCGCCGGAAATTCTTGAAGTCGAATGAGACAGAATTCCGGAATATCATCAATGAGTTCGAGCGAATCGCCTTGGTGAATCCACAGGTGGGTATGTCTCTTTATCATAATGATGCAGAGATATTCAATCTGCCTGATTCGGGCTTGCGTCAGCGCATCATTAATATATATGGTAAGAATCTGAACCAAAAATTGCTCTCTCTGGATGCCCAAAGTCCCATGGTGACTATTTCCGGCTTCGTGGGGCGTCCGGACTCGGCGAAGAAGCGAGGGGCATTGCAGTTCTTTTTCGTGAATGGCCGTTATATGAAGCACCCATATTTCCATAAGGCGATCATGCAGGCTTATGAGCAATTGATCCCCGCTGGAGATATGCCGAACTATTTTGTTTACTTCACGTTGGATCCCTCTTCGATCGATGTCAATATCCACCCGACGAAGACAGAGATTAAGTTTGAGAACGAACAACCGATCTGGCAGATCTTGATGGCCGCTACCCGGGAGGCGTTGGCCAAATCGAGCGCTATTCCTACGATTGATTTCGACGTGGAGGATGCGATCGATATTCCTGTTTACAACCCGGTCAAGAAAAGTGAGCCTAGTACTTATAAGGCCCCGAAAGTGCAAGTGGATTCCAGTTATAATCCGTTTGACACTACCCCTTATAAGAAACCGGAATTCGATTGGTCTAAATTATATCAAGGGTTTGAGAACGACCGGGTGGCTGTCCGAATGGAGTCCGAGACTTTCGAGGATGCCCCGATCGAGGAATTGCCGGCTGAGGCTTCTAATCCGGAGAATCTGTTTGCGGAGGTAAGTAATCCTTGTTATCAATATAAAGGGCGATATATTATAACCTCCTTGAAATCGGGCTTGGCTATTATTGACCAGCATCGTGCACATGTACGTATCTTGTTTGACCAATATCTGTCGAATATCCGTCAGCAACAGGGTGTCTCCCAACAAGTCCTATTCCCGGAGATTGTTGAGTTTACCGCTGCCGAGGCGGCTGTACTGCCTTTCTTATTGGAAGATTTACGCTTCGTCGGCTTTGATCTGAGTAATCTAGGAAATGATAATTATGCGATCAATGGTCTGCCTGCCGGTATAGAGAACCTTGATCCTGTAAACTTGGTAAAGGATATTGTGGACCGGGCGATCGAGACCGGATGCGAGGTGCATGAGAATGTCTGCGAAGCCATCGCCTTGTCTTTAGCGAAAGCTGCCGCTATCCGTCTCGGCAAATCCTTATCCCCGGAAGAAATGGATCATCTGATCGCCTCCCTGTTCTCTTGTCCGGACTCGAACTTGACCCCGTACGGAAAGACGATCATTTCCATGCTGACGGACGAGGAGCTGGAGAAAAGATTCAAATAAAAGTACAGTCGCTATACGTGGCGGTGAGATAAATAGAGGTAACTGTTCAGCGGACATAGTAAATTGATTGAATCGAGGAGACCATTTCGGTTATCAAGAAGGTCGCCTACCTGTCAACGGTTCAGTTCCTGCCTTATAACCGTATAGCATCCTTCTTCAAAGAGGTGTTCGGTCTTGAAATCAGCCAGGGTTCGATGGTCAACTGGATCAATGAGGCAAAAAAAGCTGCTGCCCCGGCCATTGGGAGAATCAAGGAATATATAATGCAGTCTTCCGTAGTCGGTTTTGATGTTCGACGCTATAGAAAAGTTGTGGGGGATATCTTTTGAGAAGGTCATGCTTACCAACACGCCCCAATGCGACGAAGGCTGAGCAAAAAAGTATCTTAGGAGACTTGCGCCACTCACCTAAGATACTTTGCCAACGCACCTAAGATACTTGGGGGATGGACCTAAGATGCTTTTTATACGAAACAAAGCCTAACCGCGTGACGGATATCGTTTCCTCCAATACATTTTTTATGATTCAAGAAGCAGAAACTTGGATTTTGTCTCAGCCTGATGTCTTGAAGAAAGAGGGCTTGAAGAACCTGTCGTATAATCGGACTGATTTGACCCGCATTTCCAATCCCAGCGACCTTGTGGGGAGAATTTATAAGGATAATGGACGCAATTATCATAAAGTGCGTGATTTCATCCGTTTATTCCCACCACTTGATGCAGGTAAATTGACTTCTACCTTCACAGACTTTACCGATTTGATTGAAGCGTTGAAGCAATAATTTTTTTTGTCGCAGACTCACCATCTAAAGTAAATGTTAAATATTAATAAATACGGCTAGGGTCTGCCTTGCCGACCGAGAACAAATATGTACCTTTGCACCGTTTTTAGTGCGAAGTATACGAAAAAAATAGGCACAACTTTTGGATTGCCAAAAATGATGTGTAGCTTTGCGGCTCAAAATAGAAAAAGATTAGATAAATAATAATAACATTCAAAGTTTTAAAAAAAAAAGAAATGCCTACAATTCAGCAATTAGTTAGAAAAGGAAGGGAAACTTTGGTGGAGAAGGGTAAATCACCTGCGTTGGACGCTTGTCCTCAAAGACGTGGCGTTTGCGTACGTGTTTACACTACGACTCCGAAGAAACCTAACTCTGCAATGCGTAAAGTAGCGAGAGTACGTTTGACAAATGGTAAGGAAGTTAACTCCTACATCCCGGGAGAAGGGCACAACTTACAAGAGCACTCTATCGTATTGGTACGTGGTGGTCGTGTAAAAGACCTTCCGGGTGTGCGTTATCACATCGTACGTGGTACGTTGGATACAGCGGGTGTTAACGGCCGTACGCAAAGACGTTCCAAGTATGGAGCTAAGCGTCCGAAACCGGGTCAAGCAGCAGCTGCCGCAAAAGGTAAGAAGAAGTAATTAATTACATGCCTTCAAACTGAGATTTAAATTTAAGTATTAAAAACAGGTTTGAGTTATTTGGATAGGCTATAAGGTTGAGTAAATGGTTCAGCGGAACCGTTGAAGACGAATGAAAGGCAACCAACGACAAGAACAAATTTTTGAAAACAAAATGAGAAAAGCAAAACCAAAGAAGAGACAGATCCTTCCGGATCCTGTTTTCGGTGATGTAAAGGTTACGAGATTCGTTAACCATTTGATGTATGATGGCAAGAAAAATACTGCCTTCGAGATTTTCTATTCCGCTTTGGAAACCGTTAAGGGCAAATTGCCTAACGAGGAAAAGTCCGCTCTCGAAATTTGGAAAGCTGCGCTTGATAACATTACTCCTCAAGTCGAAGTTAAGTCGCGCCGTGTAGGTGGTGCCACCTTCCAAGTCCCTACTGAAATCCGCCCGGATCGTAAAGAGTCAATTTCTATGAAGAACCTTATTATCTTCGCACGTAAACGCGGAGGTAAGACTATGGCTGACAAGTTGTCCGCAGAGATTGTGGATGCTTTCAATAGCCAAGGTGGCGCATTCAAAAGAAAAGAGGATATGCACCGTATGGCTGAGGCTAACCGTGCGTTCGCTCACTTCAGATTTTAATTTTTAAGGCAATAAAAAAGAATATGGCAAACAACGACAAGCAATTGATGTTCACGAGGAACATCGGTATCATGGCTCACATTGACGCTGGTAAGACAACAACTTCTGAACGCATCTTGTTTTATACAGGTTTGACGCACAAGATCGGTGAGACTCATGATGGTACTGCCACAATGGACTGGATGGAGCAGGAACAGGAGCGCGGTATCACGATTACTTCCGCTGCTACGACTACATTCTGGAACTATTTAGGCAATCGCTACAAGATCAATTTGATTGATACTCCGGGACACGTAGACTTCACGGTTGAGGTTGAGCGTTCTCTTCGTGTATTGGATGGTGCTGTTGCTACATTCTGTGCTGTGGGTGGTGTAGAACCCCAGTCTGAGACCGTATGGCGTCAGGCTGACAAATATAATGTACCTCGTATCGGCTATGTTAACAAGATGGATCGTTCGGGGGCTAATTACTATGAGGTCATTCGTCAGGTAAAAGAAGTTTTGGGAGCAAATCCCTGTCCGATCCAGATCCCTATCGGAGCAGAGGAGACTTTCAAGGGTGTTGTGGACTTGATCAAGATGAAGGCTATCTTCTGGCACGACGAGACGATGGGTGCCGAGTATAGCGTTGAGGAGATCCCAGCAGATTTGCAAGCTGAAGCTGAGGAATGGCGCGACAAGATGCTTGAGGCTTTGGCTGAGTGCGATGACGCTATCATGGAAAAATACTTCGATGATCCTTCTACGATCACAGAAGAGGAGATTATGGCGGCTATCCGCAAGGGTACATTGGCTATGCAGATCAATCCGATGACTTGTGGTTCTTCTTTCAAGAACAAAGGTGTACAGACTCTATTGGATGCGGTTTGTGCGTTTTTGCCTTCTCCTGAAGATACTCCGGCTATCGAGGGTACGGATCCTTCAGATCCTGATAAAGTAGTTGTTCGTAAACCTCTGTTCGAGGAGCCGTTGACTGCGTTGGCATTTAAGATCGCTACCGACCCGTATGTAGGCCGTTTGTGCTTTTTCCGCGTATACGCCGGTTCTGTCAACGCCGGTTCTTATGTATTGAATACTCGTTCCGGGAAGAAGGAGCGTATCTCGCGTTTGTTCCAGATGCACTCTAACAAGCAGAACCCGATGGAGGTGATTGGTTGTGGTGATATCGGAGCAGGTGTCGGTTTCAAGGATATCCGTACAGGTGATACGCTTTGTGATGAAAATCATCCGATCACATTGGAGTCTATGGAATTCCCGGAACCGGTTATCGGTATCGCTGTAGAGCCTAAGACCCAGAAAGACATGGATAAGCTAGGTATGGGCTTGGCTAAGTTGGCCGAGGAGGATCCTACTTTCCGCGTACAGACAAATGAGGAGACAGGCCAGACCGTTATTAGCGGTATGGGTGAGCTTCACTTGGATATCATCATCGACCGTTTGCGCCGTGAGTTCAAGGTTGAATGTAACCAAGGCCGTCCACAGGTTACTTACAAGGAGGCTATCACGCAGCCGGTTGAGCTTCGTGAGGTTTATAAGAAGCAATCGGGTGGTCGTGGTAAGTTTGCTGATATCATCGTTCGTATGGAACCGGCTGACGAGAGCTTCGAGGGTACTTTGCAATTCTTCGACGAGGTTAAGGGTGGTAACGTTCCGAAGGAATTCATCCCGTCTGTGCAGAAAGGTTTCGAGAAGGCTATGAAGAACGGTGTGTTGGCAGGTTATCCTCTTGATAAGTTGAAAGTGACTTTGATCGATGGTTCTTTCCACCCGGTAGATTCCGATCAGTTGTCTTTCGAGATCGCCGCTATCCAAGCGTTCAAGAACGCTTCCGCTAAGGCAGGTCCTGTATTGATGGAGCCGATCATGCAGATGGAGGTCGTTACTCCGGAAGAGAGCATGGGTGATGTTATCGGTGACTTGAACAAGCGTCGTGGACAGGTTGAGGGTATGGAGACTAGCCGTACGGGAGCTCGTATCGTGAAGGCTAAGGTTCCATTGGCTGAGACATTCGGTTATGTGACCGCTTTGCGTACGATCACTTCAGGCCGCGCTACCTCTTCAATGCAGTTCTCACACTACGCCCAGGTATCCTCTTCTATCGCTAAGCAAGTATTGACAGAGGTTCAAGGTCGCGTTGATTTGATCAAATAATATTTAGAAACATATAATAAATATGAGCCAAAAGATCAGAATTAAATTGAAGTCCTACGATTATTCTCTGGTAGACAAGTCTGCCGAGAAGATCGTAAAGACGGTAAAGGCTACAGGTGCTATCGTTAGCGGTCCTATACCTCTTCCTACGCACAAACGTATCTTTACAGTGAACCGCTCTACTTTCGTTAATAAGAAGTCTCGTGAGCAGTTCGAACTCTCTTCTTACAAGAGATTAATCGATATCTATAGCTCGACCGCTAAGACGGTTGACGCTTTGATGAAGCTAGAGTTACCTAGCGGTGTAGAAGTGGAAATTAAGGTGTAAGTTTTTAACAATTAGTGAAATGCCAGGATTATTAGGAAAAAAAATCGGAATGACATCCGTTTTCAGTGCCGAGGGAAAAAATCTTCCATGCACTGTTATCGAAGTGGGTCCTTGTGTAGTTACGCAGATCAAGACTTTGGAGAAAGATGGCTATGAAGCTGTACAGTTGGGTTTCGAGGACAAGAAAGAGAAACACACCACACAGCCTGAGTTGGGTCACTTCAAGAAAGCCGGTGTAACTCCCAAGAGATACTTGGCCGAGTTCAAGAATTTCGAAACTGAGTACAAGATGGGTGACGTGATCACTGTAGACTTCTTGGAAGGCGCAGGTTTCGTCGATGTGGTTGGTACCTCAAAGGGTAAAGGTTTTCAAGGTGTAGTAAAACGTCATGGTTTTGGTGGTGTGGGTCAAACTACTCACGGTCAGCATAACCGTGCTCGTAAGCCGGGTTCTATCGGTGCTTGTTCTTACCCTGCGAAAGTATTCAAGGGTATGCGGATGGGTGGCCAGATGGGTAACGAACGCGTAACCGTTCAGAACCTTCAAGTGATCAAGGTAATGCCGGAACACAACCTCTTATTGGTAAAGGGATCTGTTCCAGGAGCAAAAGGTTCAATCTTATTAATTGAAAAGTAATGGAACTGAGCGTATTTAATATTAAAGGTGAAGATACCGGAAGAAAGGTAACTTTGGACGATGCGATCTTCGGCATTGAACCCAATGATCATGCTATTTACTTGGACGTAAAGCAGTATTTGGCAAATCAACGTCAGGGAACACATAAGTCGAAAGAGAGAAGCGAAGTATCTGGCAGTACACGTAAGTTGATCCGTCAGAAAGGTGGAGGTGGCGCACGTCGCGGTGATATCAACTCTCCGGTTTTGGTGGGTGGTGGCCGTGTATTCGGTCCGAAGCCTCGTGATTATGGATTTAAGCTGAACAAGAAAGTAAAATCTTTGGCTCGTAAGTCAGCATTGAGCTACAAGGCAAAGAACAATGCGATTGTTGTCGTAGAGGATTTCACGATGGAAGTTCCTAAGACTAAAGAATTTATAACAATTGCTAAAAACCTGAAAGTGGCTGACAAAAAGTTACTTATGGTTTTACCGGAGAAGGATAATTTAGTATATTTGTCCGCTCGAAATTTAGAGAAGACAAGTGTAATAACAGCTTCTGAACTAAATACATACGTTGTGTTAAACGCTGTTAATTTGGTTCTGACGGAACGTTCAGTCGCTGTTGTTGAACAAAATTTTAAAGCATAAGGAGTAGAATAATGGGAATTATTATTAAGCCTATAGTAACTGAGAAACAAACAGCGATCACAGAGAAATTTCCGAATCGCTATGGTTTTCGCGTTTCTCCTGGTGCCAACAAATTGGAGATTAAGAAAGCTGTGGAGGATATGTACAGTGTTACAGTAGTTGATGTTAACACCATCAACTACTCCGGAAAACGCAAAAGCCGTTATACTAAATCTGGTATCATCAACGGCAAGCAGGCGGCTTTCAAGAAAGCGATCGTAACGTTGAAAGAAGGGGAAACAATTGATTTCTTTAGTAATATCTAAAAAGAGAAATGGGAATACGTAAATTAAAGCCCACGACACCGGGGCAGAGACACAAAGTTATTGGTGCATTTGATAAAATCACTGCAAGTACACCAGAGAAGTCTCTTGTAGTAGGTAAGAAGAGAACAGGTGGTCGTAACAACACTGGAAAGATGACGATGCGTTATATCGGTGGCGGTCACAAACGGAGGTACAGAATTATCGATTTCAAGAGAAACAAAGATGGCGTTCCTGCGACAGTAAAGTCTATCGAGTATGATCCTAACCGTTCATCTCGTATCGCTTTGTTGTATTATGCGGACGGAGCAAAGAGTTATATCATCGCTCCGAACGGATTGGAAGTCGGCCAGACAGTGGTTTCAGGTAGCGATGTCGCTCCTGAGGTAGGTAATACTTTGCCTATGGCAAATATTCCCGTTGGTACTATTATTCACAACATTGAGCTTCGTCCCGGACAGGGTGCCAAAATGGTACGTTCTGCGGGTGCATTCGCTCAGCTGACTTCAAAGGAGGGCGCTTATGCGATTATTAAGATGCCTTCTGGTGAAACTAGAAAGATTCTTGCGGCTTGTAAGGCTACAATTGGTGCAGTTGGAAACTCAGACCATGCTCTCGAAAAATCAGGTAAGGCCGGTCGCTCTAGATGGTTAGGCCGTCGTCCTCACAACCGTGGTGTTGTTATGAACCCGGTTGATCACCCGATGGGTGGTGGTGAAGGTCGTTCTTCCGGAGGTCATCCTAGATCCCGTAATGGCTTATATGCTAAGGGCTTGAAGACTAGAGCTCCTAAGAAGCATTCTTCAAAGTATATTATTGAAAGAAGAAAGAAATAATCTGATTAATAAAGTAAACTATGAGTCGTTCGCTAAAAAAAGGCCCGTATATTAATGTGAAGCTTGAGAAGAAGGTTCTGGCTATGAATGAGTCAGGAAAAAAAGCCGTAGTTAAGACATGGGCAAGAGCTTCAATGATTTCGCCTGATTTCGTAGGCCATACTATTGCAGTTCATAATGGAAATAAATTCATTCCTGTTTTCGTGACCGAGAATATGGTGGGTCACAAGTTGGGAGAGTTCTCTCCGACACGTACTTTCCGCGGTCACGCCGGTAACAAGAAGAAATAATGTCGGTAGTAACAGGAATTCAGGAATCTGAAAATAAAAAGAATCGAATAAAATGGGTGCTAGAAAAAGAATATCAGCTGAAGCAAGAAAAGAAGCCAAAAAGACCATGTATTTCGCGAAGTTGAACAATGTGCCTACCTCTCCTCGTAAGATGCGTTTGGTAGCGGACATGATTCGCGGTATGGAAGTATTCCGTGCGCTTGGTGTTTTGAAGTTTTCTAATAAGGAAGCTGCAGCAAGAGTAGAAAAGTTGCTTCGTTCAGCAATCGCAAACTGGGAACAGAAAAATGAACGTAAAGCAGAAACAGGAGAGTTGTGCGTGTCTTCAATTAGCGTTGATTGCGCTACTACGTTGAAGAGAATGCGTCCGGCTCCTCAAGGAAGAGGTTACAGAATTCGTAAACGCTCGAACCACGTAACTCTGTTTGTAGATACACTTAGTAAAAACGATAGTCAAAATTAATTTGTAGATGGGACAAAAGGTTAATCCGATTAGTAATCGTTTAGGAATTATCCGTGGTTGGGATTCCAATTGGTATGGCGGTAAGAATTACGGGGATACTTTGCTGGAAGATAGCAAAATTCGTAAATATTTGAATGCCCGTCTTGCAAAAGCTAGTGTATCTCGTATCGTTATTGAACGTACGCTTAAGTTGATCACGATTACTGTTTGTACGTCACGTCCGGGTATCATCATCGGCAAAGGTGGTCAGGAAGTTGATAAGTTGAAGGAAGAGTTGAAGAAGATCACAGACAAAGAGGTGCAGATCAATATCTTCGAGGTGAAGAAACCTGAATTGGACGCTGTTATCGTAGCAAACAACATCGCACGTCAGCTTGAAGGTAAAATCGCGTATCGTCGTGCGGTGAAGATGGCTATTGCTTCTACCATGAGAATGGGCGCCGAGGGTATAAAGATTCAAATCTCTGGCCGTTTGAATGGTGCTGAAATGGCTCGTTCGGAAATGTATAAGGAAGGAAGAACTCCGTTGCACACTCTTAGAGCAGATATTGACTATGCCTTGGCCGAGGCCTTGACAAAAGTTGGTTTGCTGGGTGTTAAAGTTTGGATCTGCCGTGGTGAGGTTTATGGCAAGCGCGATCTTGCTCCTTCTTTCACTGCTACCAAGGAGACAGGCCGTAGAAACGACAATGCCGGTGGCAACAGAGACAAGAACTTCAAGAGAAAAAGAGCTAATCGTTAAACATTAGAATTTAAGTAGAGATGTTACAGCCAAAGAAAACCAAGTTCAGAAGACAGCAGAAAGGTCGCATGAAGGGCGAAGCTCAGCGCGGCAACCAGCTGGCCTTCGGCTCTTTTGGAATAAAGTCATTAGAGAATAAATGGATTACCGGTCGTCAGATCGAGGCAGCCCGTATCGCCGTTACGCGTTATATGCAACGTCAGGGTCAGGTTTGGGTTCGTATCTTCCCGGATAAGCCAATCACGAAGAAGCCCGCAGAGGTTCGTATGGGTAAAGGTAAAGGTAATCCCGAGGGGTTTGTTGCGCCTGTTACTCCGGGGCGTCTGATTTTTGAGATCGAAGGTGTTCCCTTTGATATTGCTAAGGAAGCGTTGCGCCTTGCCGCACAAAAACTTCCGGTTACAACTAAGTTTGTTGTGAGACGTGATTATGACATGCAAAATCAAAATGCGTAATTGTTATGAAGATTGCAGAAATTAGAGAGCTAAGCACGAAAGAGTTGCTAGAGAGAGTAGATGCAGAGGTTGCGGCCTATGATCAGAAGAAGATTAACCATAGCATCTCGCCTATGGATAATCCTTCTCAGATTAAACAGCAACGCAGATTGATCGCGCGCATGAAAACAGAATTGCGCCAGAGAGAACTTAACAACAAATAATTGAGCCTGATGGAAACTAGAAATTTAAGAAAAGAAAGAACGGGCGTGGTAACGAGCAACAAGATGGATAAGAGCATCACGGTTGCTATTAAATGGAAGGAAAAACATCCCATTTATGGAAAGTTCGTTAGCAAGACGAAGAAATATCATGCTCACGACGAAAATAACGAATGCAACATTGGCGATACCGTAAAGATTATGGAGACTCGTCCTTTGAGCAAGACTAAAAGATGGAGATTAGTTCAAATAATCGAAAGGGCTAAGTAAGATGATACAACAAGAATCAAGACTAGTAGTAGCAGATAACAGTGGAGCTAAGGAAGCTTTGTGTATCCGTGTTTTGGGCGGCACGAGAAAGCGTTATGCCACTGTAGGTGATGTGATCGTGGTAGCAATCAAGAGCGTAATCCCGGCTAGCGACGTTAAGAAGGGTGCTGTTTCTAAGGCTATCATCGTTCGTACTAAGAAGGAGATCCGCCGTCCGGATGGTTCTTATATCCGTTTCGATGATAACGCTTGCGTGTTATTAAATGCCGGTGGCGATATCCGTGGTAGCCGTATTTTCGGTCCGGTTGCCAGAGAGCTTCGTGCAACAAACATGAAAATTGTATCACTTGCACCTGAAGTGCTTTAATCTCGTAATATTTAAAGTAATGAGTAAATTACATATCAAAAAAGGCGATATAGTTTTTGTTAATGCCGGCGAAGACAAAGGTAAGACAGGGCGTGTATTGGAAGTTCTCGTGAAGAAGAACCGCGCCATTGTCGAAGGCATTAATATGGTATCCAAGCATACCAAGCCTAATGCGAAGAATCCTCAAGGAGGAATCGAAAAGAAGGAAGCTCCTATTCATCTTTCTAACCTGAACGTGGTGGACCCGAAATCTGGTAAAGCTACACGTATCGGCCGTAGGTTGAATGAGAAGGGTGCTTTAGTGCGTTATTCTAAAAAATCAGGGGAGGAGATTAAGTGATGAGCAATACTGCCAGTCTTAAGAAAGAATACCAAGACAGAATTGTTCCTGCCTTAACGAAGGAGTTTGGTTACAAATCCGTGATGCAGGTACCTGTTTTGAAGAAAATCGTGATTAATCAAGGATTAGGTATGGCTACGGCTGATAAGAAGATTATCGATGTCGCTATCAGCGAGTTGTCTGCGATCACGGGTCAAAAAGCTGTCGCTACCGTATCTAAAAAGGATATTTCAAACTTCAAGTTGCGTAAGAAGATGCCAATCGGTGTAATGGTGACATTGCGTCGTGAGCAGATGTACGAGTTCTTAGAGAGACTTGTTCGTGTCGCCCTTCCTCGTATTCGTGACTTCAAGGGAATTGAGAGTAAGTTAGACGGAAGGGGCAATTATACACTCGGTATCCAGGAACAAATCATTTTCCCTGAAATAAATATCGATAATATTACCAAAATATTGGGAATGAATATTACCTTTGTGACTTCTGCGAAAACAGATGAGGAAGGTTATGCTCTTTTGAGAGAATTTGGATTGCCTTTTAAAAACGGAAAAAAGACTAAGTAGTTATGGCTAAGGAATCAATGAAGGCCCGTGAGGTTAAAAGAGCGAAGCTTGTTGCTAAGTATGCCGCTAAAAGAGCTCAGCTCAAGGCAGAGGGTGACTATGAGGCTTTGCAGGCTTTACCTAAAAATGCTTCTCCTGTACGTTTGCACAACCGCTGCAAGATTACAGGACGTCCGAAGGGGTATGTACGCCAGTTCGGTATTTCTCGTATCCAATTGCGTGAAATGGCATCTAGCGGTTTAATCCCGGGTGTAAAAAAAGCAAGCTGGTAAGAGTTTTTTTAGTTTAAATATTGTCCGGGTGGCCGGATCAATTTAATTCATTTATATATGACAGATCCTATTGCAGATTATTTGACAAGATTGCGTAACGCAATCAAAGCGAAGCACAGAGTTGTTGAGGTGCCGGCGTCAAATTTAAAGAAAGAGATCACTAAGATCCTTTTCGACAAGGGCTACATTCTTAATTTTAAGTTTGTAGAGGATGGTCCTCAAGGTACGATCAAGATTGCCTTGAAGTATGACCTGGTAAACAAGGTTAATGCGATTAAGAAACTTGAGAGAGTTTCTACGCCCGGTTTGCGTAAGTACACTGGTTACAAAGAAATGCCGAGAGTATTGAATGGCTTAGGTATTGCTGTTCTTTCTACTTCTAAAGGAGTGATGACTGACAAAGAGGCCCGCGATCTGAAGATCGGTGGCGAGGTATTATGTTATGTTTATTAATTAGGAGGAAAGAAGAATGTCAAGAATAGGAAAATTACCAATTCATGTGCCGGCTGGTGTTACGATTACCATTAAGGATAATGTAGTGACTGTAAAAGGTCCCAAAGGCGAGCTGACTCAGGCTGTGAATCCTGATATTAAAGTGTCTTTTGAAGATGGAATCATCCATCTGACACGTCCGACAGACGAAAAGAACCATCGTGCGTTGCACGGTTTGTACCGTGCGCTGATCAACAATATGGTGATCGGTTGCTCGGAAGGATACAAAAAAGAGCTGGAACTTGTCGGTGTCGGTTACCGTGTGACAAATACAGGTCAGCTGTTGGATCTTTCTTTGGGGTATACTCACAATATTTATTTGCAGTTGCCGAAGGAGGTGAAAGTTGAGACGAAGTCTGAGAGAAATAAGAACCCTCTTATTATCCTTGAATCGGCTGACAAACAATTATTAGGTCAGATTTGTGCGAAGATCCGTTCATTCAGAATGCCGGAACCGTATAAAGGTAAGGGTATTAAGTTTGTGGGTGAAGAGATTCGCAGAAAGTCTGGTAAGTCAGCAGGTAAGTAATCTACGTAAACTGAAATTATCATGACAACGAAGCTAGAAAGAAGATTAAAAATAAAAGCAGGCGTACGCGGCAAAATCTCAGGAACTGCTGAGCGTCCGCGCCTGACCGTGTTTAGAAGCAATAAGCAAATCTACGCACAGGTGATAGATGATACTACAGGTAAGACTTTAGCCGCTGCTTCATCTTTGAAATTAGATGTTAAGGCTCCCAAAAAGGAGATCGCTGCTAAGGTTGGTGAGTTAATCGCTAAGAACGCTCAGGAGGCTGGTGTTCAGGCAGTGGTTTTCGACCGTAATGGTTACCTGTATCACGGGAGAGTTAAAGAATTAGCAGATGCTGCACGTAACGGCGGCCTTAAATTTTAATGAAGATGGCAAATAATAGAGTTAAATCGACCAACGACTTAGAGTTGAAGGACAGACTGGTTGCAATCAACCGTGTAACTAAGGTTACGAAAGGTGGACGTACATTCAGCTTCGCTGCTATCGTTGTAGTAGGAAACGAGGATGGTATCGTTGGCTGGGGATTAGGTAAAGCCGGTGAGGTAACGACAGCTATCGCTAAAGGTGTAGAAGCTGCTAAGAAGAACTTGATCAAGGTCCCGGTACACAAAGGTACGATCCCTCACGAACAATTGGCTAAATTTGGTGGTGCTCAGGTGCTGATCAAACCGGCATCTCACGGTACCGGTGTGAAGGCGGGTGGTGCTATGCGTGCCGTATTGGAGAGCGTGGGTATTACAGACGTTTTGGCAAAATCTAAAGGTTCTTCTAATCCCCATAACTTGGTGAAAGCTACTATTGCTGCGCTGGGTGAGTTGCGAAGCCCGTTCGATGTTGCTCAGAACAGAGGTGTTACAGTTGAAAAAGTATTTAGAGGTTAATTAGGGAGGATAAGTTTATGGCGACTATTAAAGTAAAGCAAGTTAGAAGTAGAATTAAATGCCCGAAAGACCAAAAGAGAACGCTTGACGCACTAGGGCTGAGAAAGATGAACCAGATTGTGGAACATGAAGCTAATCCGGCGATCTTAGGTATGGTTGAGAAAGTGAAACATTTGGTTTCTGTAGTAAAGTAATAATTGGTTGAAAAAATAAATTATACGATATGGATTTATCAAATTTAAAACCGGCTGAAGGATCTACCAAGACCCGGAAAAGAATCGGACGTGGTCCGGGGTCAGGATTAGGCGGAACTTCAACAAGAGGTCATAAAGGAGCCAAATCAAGATCTGGCTACAAGAACAAGATAGGTTTCGAAGGAGGTCAGATGCCTATTCAAAGACGGTTGCCTAAATTCGGTTTCAAGAATATTAACCGTGTGGAATATAAAGCTATTAATATCGATACTTTGCAACAAATGGCTGAGGCTAAGCAATTGACTAAGATTGGTATTGATGAATTAGTGAAGGCTGGCTTCGTCTCTTCTTCTCAATTGGTTAAAATTCTAGGTAACGGTAGTTTGACCGCTAAGTTAGAGGTTGAGGCTCACGCTTTCTCTAAGAGCGCAGAGGCAGCTATCCAAGCCGTAGGTGGAACAGTTGTTAAACTCTAAGTCATGAGAGCTGTTGAAACAATCAAGAATATCTGGAAGATTGAGGATCTGAGAAATCGGATCCTCACCACTCTTTTATTGGTGGCTATATACCGTTTTGGTACGTATGTCGTACTTCCGGGTATCGATCCCAAAGCGTTGACCGCTTTACAGGAGCAGACAAGAGGCGGATTGCTTGCACTGTTGGATATGTTCTCAGGTGGAGCCTTTTCTAACGCATCTATTTTTGCGTTGGGAATCATGCCATATATCTCCGCTTCAATTGTTATGCAGTTGTTAGCCATTGCGGTTCCTTCTTTTCAAAAGTTGCAGAGAGAGGGTGAGAGTGGCCGTAGAAAAATCAATCAGTGGACTCGTTACTTGACGATAGCGATTTTGTTATTCCAAGGCCCCACTTATTTGGTGAATCTGAGTGTCCAGCTTAAAGCTGCTGGCGCCGCTTTACCGGGTGGTATTTGGTTCACGATCTCATCTACGATCATCTTGGCCGCGGGAAGTATGTTTATCTTATGGCTAGGTGAAAGAATTACAGATAAAGGTGTTGGAAATGGTATTTCATTTATCATTTTAGTGGGTATTATAGCCCGTCTGCCGCATTCTTTGTTCCAAGAGTTCATTTCTAGAACAAGTGAGAAAACCGGTGGTCTGGTTATGTTCCTGTTTGAGATGTTGTTCCTTTTGCTTGTTATCGCGGGTGCGATCTTATTGGTACAAGGTACTCGTAAGGTGCCCGTGCAATATGCGAAAAGAATCATCGGGAATAAGCAATATGGTGGTGCACGTCAGTACATTCCGTTAAAGGTTAACGCTGCTAACGTAATGCCTATCATCTTCGCTCAGGCGATCATGTTTATCCCGATCTCAATTGTAGGTTTCTCTAGTACGGGAGAGCAGAGTGGTTTTTGGGCTGCTTTCATGGATAATACGGGATTCTGGTACAACTTCGTGTTTGCGGTGTTGATTATTCTGTTTACGTATTTCTATACGGCTATCACGATCAATCCGACTCAGATGTCAGATGATTTGAAGAGAAACAATGGTTTTATTCCGGGTGTAAAGCCGGGTAAGAATACCAAAGACTATCTGGATACCATTATGGACCGTATTACTTTGCCGGGTGCTTTTTTCCTTGCGGTGGTTGCTATTATGCCTGCTTTCGCTAGAATTGCCGGTGTAAGTATGGAGTTCTCTCAATTCTTTGGTGGTACATCTTTGTTGATTTTGGTTGGTGTGGTGTTGGATACATTGCAACAAATCGAAAGTCATTTGTTAATGCGTCATTATGACGGTTTGTTGAAGTCAGGAAGAATTAAAGGTCGTACAGGCTCTGTTGCCGCTTACTAATAGAATGATCTATTTAAAGACAGATGAAGAGATTGAGTTGATGCGTGAGGCTAATCAACTGGTGGGTAAGACACTTGGCGAGATCGCTAAGCATGTCGTTCCCGGAGTCTCCACACTTCAACTTGATAAGATTGCGGAAGAGTTCATTAGAGATAATGGCGCTGTTCCGGCTTTTTTGGGATATGGTGGTTTCCCAAATTCAATATGTGCCTCCGTGAATGAGCAGGTGGTACATGGTATTCCTTCTTCTAAGATGATCTTGAAAGAAGGAGACGTAGTCTCTGTGGATTGCGGGACAATATTGAATGGTTTTGTCGGTGACTCCGCTTATACGTTCTGTGTCGGTGAGGTCGCGCCGGAAGTGAAGAAATTGTTGAAAGCGACAAAGGATTCGCTTTATTTAGGTATTCAATGTGCTGTTGAAGGTCACCGTTTGGGTGATATCAGTAATGCGGTTCAGACTTATTGCGAGTCTCAGGGTTACTCTGTTGTAAGAGAGCTGGTGGGGCATGGTATAGGTCGGAAGATGCATGAGGAGCCGGAAGTGCCTAACTATGGCAGACGTGGGTGCGGGCCGTTATTGCGTAGCGGAATGTGTATCTGCATTGAGCCGATGATCAACATGGGAAGTAAGAACGTCGCGTTTGAGAAAGACGGATGGACGGTTCGTACAAAGGACAGGAAGCCTTCCGCTCATTTTGAGCATTGTATCGCCATACGTCCGGATGGCCCCCTGATCTTATCTTCATTCAAGTTTTTAGAGGAAGTTCTAGGAGAAAACGCAATTTAATTGGATTTATATGGCTAAACAATCAGCGATAGAAAAAGATGGAGTAATTGTAGAAGCATTGTCAAACGCGATGTTTCGAGTAGAATTGGAGAACGGACATGAAATTACCGCTCATATCTCGGGAAAGATGCGTATGCATTACATTAAGATTCTTCCGGGGGATAAGGTGAGGGTGGAAATGTCTCCGTATGATCTATCGAAAGGTAGAATTGCTTTTAGATACAAATAAAATTAAACACGATATGAAAGTAAGAGCATCTTTAAAGAAGCGTACACCCGAGTGCAAGATAGTAAGAAGGAAGGGTCGCTTATACGTAATTAACAAGAAAAATCCTAAGTATAAACAACGTCAAGGATAATTTATTATTTTTGCGAAATAATCTAAGTAATATGGCTATAAGAATAGTTGGTGTAGACTTGCCACAAAATAAAAGAGGAGAGATCGCTTTGACTTATATCTATGGTATTGGTCGTAGCGCTGCAAAATCCGTATTAGATAAGGCTGGGGTTGATCGTGATGTCAAGGTTAAGGATTGGACAGACGATCAAGCCGCGAAAGTTCGTGAAGTCATTGGCGCTGAGTACAAGGTTGAAGGTGACCTTCGTTCAGAAGTTCAGTTGAACATTAAGCGTCTGATGGATATTGGTTGCTACAGAGGCGTTCGTCATCGTCTTGGTTTGCCTTTGAGGGGTCAAAGCACAAAGAACAACGCTCGTACTCGTAAGGGTAAGAAGAAAACTGTCGCAAATAAGAAAAAAGCTACTAAATAATAAGAGTTAATATGGCAAAGAAAACAGTCGCAGCAAAGAAGAGAAACGTAAAAGTTGACGCTTACGGTCAAGCTCATATTCATTCTTCTTTTAACAACATTATTGTGTCTTTAGCGAATAGCGAAGGGCAGGTAATCAGCTGGTCTTCCGCTGGTAAGATGGGATTCAGAAGCTCTAAGAAGAATACTCCTTATGCAGCTCAGATGGCGGCGCAGGATTGCGCTAAGGTAGCTTATGATCTTGGTTTAAGAAAGGTGAAAGTATTCGTTAAGGGTCCGGGTAACGGTCGTGAGTCCGCTATCAGAACGATCCATGGCGCAGGTATCGAGGTAACAGAGATCGTTGATGTTACTCCGCTTCCTCATAACGGATGTCGTCCTCCGAAAAAGAGAAGAGTATAATAATTATAGTTTCTTAAACATTGAATCCGGAATAGTGAATAGATTGCATATTGACCTTATCCTCTCTGTAATCGCGGCTGCACGGTTCCCGATTCAAACAGAACATCTAAAAAAATAAAAAAATGGCAAGATATACTGGACCAAGAACAAGAATTGCCCGCAAGTTTGGTGAGGCAATATTCGGAGCGGATAAAGTTCTTTCAAAGAAAAACTATCCTCCTGGACAACATGGTAACTCCAGAAAGAGAAAAACTTCTGAATACGGTATTCAGCTTCGTGAGAAGCAAAAAGTAAAATACACTTATGGCGTATTGGAGAGGCAGTTTAGAAACTTATTCGAAAAAGCTTCACGCTCTAAGGGTATTACCGGTGAGGTTCTTCTCCAATTGTTGGAAGGCCGCCTTGACAACATGGTTTATCGCTTGGGTATAGCTCCGACAAGAGCCGCTGCTCGTCAGTTGGTTTCTCATCGTCACATTACGGTAGACGGTAGTGTTGTAAACATTCCTTCTTACTCTGTGAAACCCGGTCAGGTTGTTGGTGTTAGAGAAAAATCTAAATCCTTGGAGGTTGTTGCCGACGCGTTGTCTGGTTTCAACCACAGCAAGTATCCTTGGATTGAGTGGGATCAGTCTTTAATGAGCGGGAAATTACTGCATCTGCCGGAAAGGGCTGACATCCCTGAAAACATTAAAGAGCAGTTGATCGTAGAATTGTATTCTAAATAATAATTGATTTCCATGGCGATATTAGCATTTCAAAAACCCGATAAAGTATTGATGTTGGAAGCGGACAATTTCTTCGGAAAGTTTGAATTTCGTCCGTTGGAACCCGGCTATGGTATTACGATAGGTAATGCTTTGCGTCGTATTCTCCTGTCGTCACTTGAAGGTTTTGCTATTACATCCATTAAGATCGACGGGGTTGACCATGAATTTGGTACGATCCCGGGTGTTATCGAGGATGTGACAAACATTATCTTGAATCTGAAGCAAGTTCGTTTCAAGCATATCGTAGACGACATCGAGAATGAAAAAGTGGGTATTACCGTTTCGGGTTCGGAAGTGTTCAGAGCCGGTGATATTGGTAAGCGGCTGAGTGGATTCGAGATCTTGAATCCTGACTTGGTCATTTGCCGCTTGGATCCGACCGCGAGTTTCCAGATTGAATTGACTATTAATAAAGGTCGCGGTTATGTGCCGGCGGATGAGAACAGAGACCCGAACGCGGATATACATGTGATCGCTATCGACTCTATCTTCACTCCGATACGTAACGTGAAGTATTCAATCGAGAACTTCCGTGTTGAACAGAAGACGGACTACGAGAAGTTGGTTCTTGAAATAGCCACAGATGGTTCTATTCATCCGAAGGAAGCGTTGAAGGAAGCGGCGAAGATTCTGATACATCATTTCATGTTGTTCTCAGATGAAAAGATCGCGATCGAGACGGCGGATACTGAAGGCAATGAAGAGTTCGATGAGGAAGTACTTCATATGCGTCAGTTGCTGAAGAGCAAGCTGTCTGATATGGATCTTTCCGTTCGTGCGTTGAATTGCTTGAAGGCCGCGGATGTTGAGACACTGGGTGAGTTGGTTAAGTTCAATAAGAATGATTTGTTGAAATTCCGTAACTTCGGCAAGAAGTCGCTCACTGAGCTTGATGAACTGCTTGAGGGCTTGAACCTTTCATTCGGTATGGATATCACAAAATATAAATTAGATAAAGAGTAAGTAAACGATGAGACATAATAAGAAATTCAATCATTTAGGTCGTACGAATACTCACCGTAATGCGATGCTTTCGAATATGGCTTGTTCTTTGATCAAGCATAAGCGAATCTTTACTACGACGGCAAAGGCAAAAGCGTTACGTGTGTATGTAGAACCACTTATCACGAAGTCTAAGGAGGATACGACTCACTCCAGACGTGTGGTATTTAGCTATTTGCAAGATAAATTCGTGGTAACGGAGTTGTTCAAGGAAATCGCTCAGAAGATTGGTGATCGTCCGGGTGGTTATACCCGAATCATCAAGACGGGTAACCGTTTAGGTGACAACGCGGCCATGTGCTTTATTGAGTTAGTAGACTACAACGAAAACATGTTGAAGGATACAGCCGCCAAGAAAACTTCTAAAACCAGACGTTCTCGTAAAAAATCAACAGCGGCGGTCGCTGAAGCTCCCGAGGCTGAAGTCGCTGGCGAGGAAAAAGCAGCTGAATAAGCAAGTTTTTTACAATCATATAAGAAAAGCGATCCGTGTGAAACGGATCGCTTTTTTTTTTGTAGTATGACGGGCATGTCAGTATCGTATGTAAGCAGTCACTTTAGAGTATCCGTCCGAAACCGTCCGACTTGTTTTTTTAAGTTCAAGTCAGGCTTAGATTTTGTCTTCGAAGTTGCAAGGGAGGAGACCGGTTAGTTGAAGTTCTTCCATGTCCGGCCTTATATTCTCCAGCGTGTGTTTCAGCCAGCGAAAAGGGTTTACGCCAAGGATTTCACAGGACACCATAAAGGTATAGAAGATGGCGTTGTCTTC
>NZ_JAAKDT010000022.1 GCF_011038785.1 Parabacteroides sp. ZJ-118 | reverse complement strand
GACCCTCCGCCTTGTAGCGAATGTAAAAGTTTTCAAAATCTTCGTTGCTGTAATACATAATTTATCAAGATTAATGTTACAGCCGCGAATGTAGTCGGTTTTACTCAGGCTGTGCTTGGACGCTTACAGGCGATAAGCCCCCTCATCGCCTGCCTTCGAGTTGGAGATCAAATAAATCGAGCAGGTAGGGAAACAAAATAGGTTTTCCTGCCTAATGCAAGTCGCTTTGGGGTTCGTCGGCAACCACGCCCCGCATGGACTTTCACCACAGATGTATGGCATGCCCGTCATACTACAAAAGGCCGACTCACACAAGCCGGCCTTTTGTATATATCTCTCAAAGCGATTTTATTACTTTGCGTAGCTTACCGCACGAGTCTCACGAATCACCGTGATCTTAACCTGTCCCGGATAAGTCATCTCATCTTGAATCTTCTTAGCGATCTCAGCGGACAGGTTCTCAGTATCCTTATCATCAATCTTATCAGCACCAACAATTACGCGCAACTCTCTACCCGCTTGAATAGCGTAAGTCTTGACAACACCCGGATACGATAAAGCCAATTGTTCCAAATCGTTCAAGCGCTTGATATAAGCCTCAACGATCTCGCGACGTGCGCCCGGACGTGCGCCTGAAATAGCGTCGCAAACCTGTACGATCGGAGCCAATAGCGTCTGCATCTCCACCTCATCGTGATGAGCGCCTACGGCATTGCAAATATCCGGTTTCTCCTTATATTTTTCACAAAGCTTCATGCCCAAGATTGCGTGCGGCAATTCCGGCTCGTCGTCGGGCACTTTACCAATATCATGTAACAATCCGGCACGTTTCGCTTTCTTCGGGTTCAAGCCCAATTCAGAAGCCATCACGGCACAAAGGTTGGCCGTCTCACGAGCATGTTGCAACAAGTTTTGTCCATAAGAGGAACGATACTTCATCTTTCCGATCATACGGATCAATTCCGGATGCAAACCGTGTACACCCAAATCGATCACGGTACGCTTACCAGTCTCTACGACCTCGTCTTCCACTTGTTTCTTCACCTTCGTTACCACCTCCTCGATACGAGCCGGATGGATACGGCCATCCTGCACCAATTGATGCAAGGCCAAACGAGCGATCTCACGGCGAACCGGGTCGAATCCGGAAAGAACGATCGCCTCTGGCGTATCATCCACCACGATTTCAATACCGGTAGCGGCCTCCAAAGCACGGATATTACGTCCCTCGCGACCGATGATACGGCCTTTGATCTCATCCGATTCAATATGGAACACGGTGATAGAGTTTTCGATAGCCGTCTCCGTCGCTACACGCTGGATAGACTGGATCACGATCTTTTTCGCCTCCTTATTAGCGGTCATCTTCGCCTCCTCAACGATCTCGTTGACGTAAGAAGCGGCTTGCGTCTTTGCCTCATCTTTTAAGGACTCGATCAAACGCTCTTTGGCTTCCTCTGCGGACAACCCGGAGATAGCCTCCAAATGCTCCACTTCCTTCTGATGAAGTTTATCCAAGTCTTGCTTCTTCTTCTCCACCAACTCCAACTGGGAAGATAAATTTTCCTTCACAGCCTCTACCTCGTTATTCTTACGCTGCAACTCTTCCTGACGTTGATTCATCGTCAGTTCTCTTTGCTTCAATTTAGTCTCAACAGACTGGATCTTAGCGTTACGCTGTGATACCTGTTTTTCCAAGTCTGCTTTCAAATGAAGGAACTTCTCCTTCACTTCCAGCATCTTGTTTTTCTTTATCACCTCGGCCTCCTTTTCCGCCTCTTGAAGCACAGAGTCGTACTTCGACTTCAGAAGGAAACGCATGCCCAGCCACGCAAGCAACCCGCCAATGATGAAGGTTACTATCGGTATGATTATATACATTCCAACCATTTAACTAATAATTTAAGATTCATTTATTTATATACAAAAAAGCACTCCATCACACGGTCTCACCGTGTAAAGCAGTGCGGAAAACTCTCTTCTTACAATAGGTATTACTTCTTCAGATATCCTTCCAACTCAGTTGTAAGCTCCTGTATCTTATCCGTAAAAGGACTTGTCTCATTCCGCTCCCTCAACTCCACATTTTGCAGCGCAAGGTCAAAAGCAGCCATTGCTAACAAGTCTTTCGTATCCAACTCCCCATTCTTGTTATAATTTTCACTATACGCAAAAACCTTCGATTGAAGCGACTTCGCTGCCTTACGATAAAGCTCTTCTCTCGCCCGGTTAATCAGAAGGGGATACTTCTTTCCGGCAATATCAATGTTTATAAGAAATTCTTCGTCCATCGCTTTTATTCATTTAAAAGTGCGATGCACTTGTCTACTTCCCGCACTAACTTCGATAACCGCATCCGGGCGTTCCTTATCTCTTCCTCATTCGTGGAAACAATTCGCGCTGTTAGCATGTTATCACATTTGGCATTCAATCCGTCAATCATATCCTTCGCCTGCCGCAACTCCTCGTCTTTAAGGCTCAAAGCAGCTGTAAGTTCGTCAATTCTACGTTTCTGCTGATCGCATAACACCATCAAATCTCGAACCCTAACCTCAAACACAGCTAACAATCTCTTATGATCTTCGGTCATTTCACACCAAATTCTACACAAAAGTAAGTTTTTGAATTGAATTAACCAACAATAGCCTTAATTATTTTGACAGAAAACGTACGGGTAAATAAAAAGGCCGTCCAAAAATCGAACAGCCCTCCCTAATTCTTGTAAACGTCCCTCTTGTTTACACCAAAGAAACGTACATTTCACCTTCAATCTCCTCGAAAGCCAATTTGCCTTCTTTTGCCAACCAGCCCAAAGCGGCGTACATATCCTTTTCCGCTTTAATCTTCGTGGCTTTCTTCACTGCCTTAAAACTCATTTTGCCGCCTTCATTTAAAGCGTTCCATACAAGGCCGGCATTCGTACCAATTAACTCGATCATTTTATGATAACATTTGATTACAGGGGACAAATTTATAGATTAAATGGTTAAAACAAAAGATTATAGATGTTTTTTAGCATAAAAGACGGGGATTTTTTACTTTATAAACAAATTTAACACGATTATAACGTTATTTTTCCTCCGCTTTCTCGGCATATTAGTTCCGCTTCCACGTTTACCGCTGAAACATATCTTCTTAATAAGTCGATCGAATAACGACCCGCATCCAATAAGCCCTCCTTACCGGAATAACCATTCAGAATCATTAACAATGAAGTAGTCGACCTTTCTATCTTAGTGCGCTCCTCATCACTGGTAGGCGTTCCGACACCCGCTATCGCATCCCGGTAGACTGGCAGACCGGCGATGTTCAATTCACCTCGCCCGATACCGTGATAAAGCTCCCCCTCTTTTCCAACACCCAGTTCCAATCCGCCGACAATCTTATCCGCATCAAATCCTCCGATAGAATAACCACTACGGATAGAAACCAGGTTGATGATATCCACTAAGGTATCTATCTTATATAAAGGAAGTCCGCGAAGGATTCGCCGTCTTAACGCCTCGGCGGAAGGGCGATACCGGTTCGGATCTTTCCCCAGACGTTTATAAGCCTGACGGGTAGCGGAAATAGGGCTCCACTTATTAATATCCTCTATCCTACAGGTAGAGCGGATCTCCTCCTCAACACGGGTTATTTCTTCCCAAAGCCGCTCATCGGGCTCCGTATTCTTTACTTGGCAAGCGATAGCCAACACATGAAGATCGGGGCAAGCCTCCGATATCTCAGATGAAAGAGTGATTGAAATCATGTCTATTATACGTTTGATCCCATGACACCTCTATTTGCTTATTTTCTTGTATACTCATCTTCATCATCGTCCCAATATTCCTCGTATTCCTCATCCGGGTCGTCCTCATTCTCATCCACGGGGAAGATGTATTCATCATCATCCTCAAACTCCAACGTACTTACATCTATGCTCTTATGAACAATTCGCTCAGCCTCATGGAAATTCTCCTTATTCAGCTCTTTCCATAAAAGGTCTTTCAGCTCGACGATATTCAGCCCTGTGATAGAAGATATAAAGACATACGGTATTCCCTCCGGCAAGTCTTGCGACAAAGCCTCGATCAATTCCTCATCCAGCATATCGCTCTTGGTGATCGCCAGTACACGGCGTTTATCCAGCAATTCCGGATTATATTTCACCAACTCATTATGCAAGATCTCGTACTCTTTTTTGATATCATCCGCATCCACGGGAACCATGAACAATAATAACGAGTTACGCTCGATATGGCGCAAGAAACGCAGTCCCAAGCCTTTACCCTCGCTCGCTCCTTCGATAATACCCGGTATATCGGCCATTACGAACGAACGGTTATCGCGATAACTCACGATGCCTAAATTAGGCTCCAACGTAGTAAAAGGATAATTGGCGATTTTTGGCTTAGCGGCGGATACGACAGAAAGCAAAGTAGATTTACCCGCATTGGGGAAGCCTACCAAACCAACATCGGCCAGCAACTTCAACTGAAGAATCACCGTACGTTCCAATGCAGGCTCACCCGGTTGCGAATAACGGGGCGCTTGATTGGTAGCCGTCTTGAAATTAAAATTTCCCAGGCCGCCACGACCGCCTTTCAGCAACATCACCTGCTGACCGTCTTCCGTAACATCGCAGATAAACTCGCCGGTCTCAGCGTCGTAAACGACCGTACCGCAAGGGACCTCGATTACCCGATCCTCCCCGTCTTTGCCCGAGCTACGCTTCGCACCACCACTCTCTCCATGGGTAGCCATGATATGACGCTCATATTTCAAATGAAGGAGCGTCCAGTAATTCCGGTTGCCACGGAGATACACATGACCTCCTCTCCCTCCATCGCCCCCGTCGGGACCTCCTTTCGGAATGTATTTCTCACGACGGAAGTGAGAAGACCCTCTTCCGCCCTTTCCCGAGCGACAATAGATCTTGACATAATCTACAAAGTTCGATTCAGCCATATCAGTTTATCTCAATTACTTCACGTTATTAATCGCCTCTTTGATACGACCGAAGATTTCCTCGATTGTTCCCATACCTTTGATGGCTACGTGCTTGCCTTCGCCTACATAGTAGTCTGCCAAGGGAGCTGTTTGGGTATGGTAAACATCCAGTCTGGATTTGATGGTCTCCAAGTTATCGTCAGAACGTCCGGATACTTTACCACGCTCCAATAAACGCTTGATCAACTCCTCTTCCTCTACTTGAAGGTTCAACATGATGGAAACATCGGTTCCACGCTCGTTCAACATCTTCTTCAAAGCCTTTGCTTGAGGGATCGTACGAGGGAAACCATCGAAGATTACGCCCTTGGCAGGCTTCTTGCTATCCAATACATTCGCCAACATATCAACGATCAGCTCGTCCGGAACCAATTGTCCCTTCTCGATATAATCTTTAGCGATCTTACCCAGTTCAGTCTCAGCCTTCATCTCACCACGCAACACGTCGCCAGTAGAGATATGATCCAAACCGTATTCTTTAATAATCAGCTCACTTTGTGTTCCCTTACCTGAACCGGGAGCACCAAAAATAACCACGTTCAACATACGACTGTTTCTTTATTATGTATTAATGTATACTACTTTATTCCACGACCTTGTAGATATCCTTATACGAACGGCCCAACTCATCATAATCCAAACCATGTCCCACGATAAAATCAGCGGGAATCTGCAAGCCTACATAATTCGGGGTCAATTCACATTTTAAGGATTCCGGCTTGAAAAGCATTGTTGCCAATCTCACATCAGCGGCACCCTCACTCCGAAGCTTCTCCATCACGTAGCTCATCGTAAGGCCCGTATCGATAATGTCTTCCAACAAGATCACCACACGTCCACGAATATCAGCCTGCACAGGCATGACCTCATTCAATATGCCCGTACTGGAAGTTCCTTGATACGAGGAATAACGAGCGAATGTCAGTTCATACGGGACATCTAACTCACGCATCAGCTCGGCGACAAACATAAAAGCCCCGTTTAGCACACCCACGAATAGGGGATTCTTCCCTTCCACATCCGCTTTAATCTGAACGGCCATTTTAGCGATAGCCGCCTGAATATCCGACTCTGGAATAAACAGTTCAAATTCTTTGTCTTTTAGACGAATCCTGTCCATAAATCTTTCGGTTTTCGAAGGGACAAATGTACAACTTTTTCGGCGATGCGCAAAAAAGTGTAGCAACATACCAAAGTTTGTTATACATTTGTAAGCAGAATAAAACCCCAGACATTTAGAATTATGATTAAGATATTCGCAACAGACAAGGTAAAGGAGCTCGACCAATATACGATTCAACACGAACCAATCAGCTCGATCGACTTAGTGGAACGTGCCGCCACGATGTTCGTCCATGAGTTTTGCCGGCGCTACTCCAAGCAAATACGCATCGTGATTTTCGCCGGTCAAGGCAACAACGGAGCCGACGCTTTAGCTATCGCCCGCCTTTTGAACGAGGAATCATACCGGGTAGAGACCTATTTATTCAACCCGACGGAGCATCTGTCCGTAGAGTGCGAGCAAAACAAGCAGCGTCTGCTCGACATCGAACGAATTGAATTTACGGAAGTGGTCCGAGACTTTGAACCGCCGACGCTAACCGACCGAGACGTGGTGATCGATGGCTTGTTCGGTTCGGGATTAAACCGTCCTCTCACTGGAGGTTTCGCCGCTATGGTCAATTATATTAACCAATCCGAGGCAGAAGTCGTAGCGATCGATATTCCTTCAGGCTTATTCGGAGAAGATAATCGAAAAAATGACTCGGAGGCGATCATCAAGGCCAGCCTAACCTTGACATTCGGTTTCCCAAAACTGGCGTTTCTTTTCCCAGAGAATGAACAATACGTAGGCGAGTGGAAAATACTGGATATCGGAATCCATCCGGACGCGATTTATGAGACGGACTCGCCTTACTCATTGGTCACGGAAGAAGATATATCCTATTCGTTAAAGTCTCGCAAACGTTTCTCACACAAAGGAACATTCGGACATGCCCTGTTGATCGCCGGAAGTAAAGGAAAAATGGGAGCCGCCCTATTATCCGCAAAGGCCTGTTTACGAAGTGGAGCCGGACTATTGACCGTACATATCCCAACCCGAGGCGAATCGATCTTCCAAACCGCTTTCCCGGAAGCGATGTTAAGTTTTGACGCAAATCCGGATTATTTCTCTACGGTTCCCGAAATCGGTAGCTACTCCGCTATCGGTATGGGACCAGGACTCGGACAACACTTGGAATCCGCAGCCGTGATCGAACGCCTCCTGCAATCCAGCGCAAAACCGGTCGTTATCGATGCGGACGCTATTAATATTATGGCGTCTAACAAGGACTTATTCAATAAGATCCCGCCACGAAGTATCCTTACTCCCCATCCGAAGGAGTTCGACCGGATAGCAGGCGAGAGCACGAACGCATACGACCGTTTGATGAAAGCGCAATCTTTCGCCACCGAACATAAGATTTGTATCGTATTGAAAGGTGCTTATACCGCTATCTGTTCTCCAGCAGGAAACATTTATTTCAATAGTTGCGGAAATCCGGGTATGGCAACCGCTGGTAGCGGAGATGTACTGACGGGTATCATCCTCAGTTTATTGGCGCAAGGTTATTCTCCTGAGACTGCCGCCGTAGTCGGCGTATTCTTGCACGGCACAGCCGGTGATCTCGCAGCCGCCTTCCATTCGGAAGAGAGCATGATCGCCAGCGATATCACAGATATGCTCGGAAAAGCGTTTAAGCAAATCAAATGAATCCAGCAAAAACAAAACGGGCGTTTTTACTTTCGTTTGCTACAATAACTCTTATAGCACCGTTTGGCTACATCATATGACAGGATACAGATCCCGGACGAGACGGGAAAATAGTGGCGGCATCAAGGTTCTTTGGCGCAACCTTCATTTACGAACACTATAGTATATCGTTTTCTTAAAATTTAATAGTTATGAAAAACATTTCGAGAAGAAGTTTCCTCAAAACCGGAGCCGTAGCGGCAGCCGGACTAACGATCGTTCCGGGTTCCGTGCTCGGTAAATCCTTTGGTTATACAGCTCCCAGTGACAAACTGAATATCGCGGGTATCGGTATCGGCGGTATGGGACGTCGGAACCTAGCCAATATGAACACGGAAAATATCGTAGCTTTATGCGATGTAGATTGGCATTATGCGGACAAGACTTTCAAGGATTACCCGAAGGCTAAACGCTTTAAAGACTGGCGTGTCATGTTCGATGAAATGGGTAAGTCTATCGATGCGATTATGGTTGCCACTCCAGACCATTCACATGCCGGCGTAACCGCCCACGCAATCACACTAGGAAAACATTGCTATACACAAAAACCGCTCACCCACTCCGTTTACGAATCGCGTTTGCTTACCAAACTGGCAAAGAAATATAAGGTAGCCACTCAGATGGGTAACCAAGGTAACTCATTCGACTGGTGCCGGCAGATCTCAGAATGGATACAGTCCGGCGTAATCGGCGATGTATATGAGGTACATTGTTGGACAGACCGCCCTATCTGGCCCCAAGGCTTGGTGAAACCGAGCGATACCCCAAAGTGTCCGAAGACTCTGGATTGGGATTTATGGATCGGCCCGGCTCAAAAGCGGCCTTATAATCCGGTTTATACCCCTTGGAACTGGCGTGGATGGTGGGACTTCGGAACCGGAGCCTTAGGCGATATGGCTTGCCATATCATGGACCCGTTGTATTGGGCACTCGACTTAAAATATCCGACCAACGTAATCGGCAGCTCTACTTTGAGTAACCTGTACTCCCCTCCTCACGCACAGATCGTAACCTATACATTCCCCGCACGTCCGCCCAAAGGGAATGTCAAGATGCCGGAAGTGAAGGTCTATTGGTACGATGGCGGTCTGATGCCCCCCCGTCCGGAAGAATTGAAAGATGGACAGATGATGGGCGACGAGAACGGCGGTATCATCTTCATTGGTACAAAAGGAAAAATCATGACAGGCTGTTACGGAATGAACCCGACCCTATTACCGGTTTCCGACATGGAGCATTTCAACCAGCCCAAACCTACGATCCCGAGAGTGAAAGGCGGCAATGGAGACATCTGGTCTACCAACGCCCACGAGCAAGACTGGATCCGCGCTTGCAAGGAATCCCCGGAAAATCGTACGGAGGCCTCTTCCAATTTCCAGTTCTCCGGTCCATTCAACGAGATGGTCGTGATGGGAGTTTTGGCCGTTCGCCTCTCCGGACTGCAAGGTTTGCATCGTGAGTTGCAATGGGATGGAGAGAATATGCGGTTTACGAACATCTCCCCAAACGATAAGATCAAGATCGTCACGGTGGATGATTTCAAGGTAATTGACGGAGACCCTCGTTTCGACCGTCGCTTCGCTGAGTTTAACGCTGCGGAGATGGCCAACGAATGGATCAAGCATACGTATAACAACGGTTTTTCTTTGCCGGATATGCCAAGATAACCTTTTAATATTTCCGGACGCAGCCACTTGCTAAGTTCCTATATGTACGCTCCACTTTTCTAATGTTTCCAATTGGTTTTACGCAAAATATTTCATAGTTTTGCGCAATAATATACAGATTAAATAAACTGGGATATGAAGAATATAATCATTATAGCTAGTTTACTTCTCGGGATGCCGCTTATGGCACAAACCAAGGTAGTGAAAAAGAACGCCATAAAAGCAAATAATTTCGGAATCACCTACTCATTACCCAAAACCTCGCTGGTCGTTGATGCCGAAGTGACGAAAGTGACCTGCAAAGCCGGGCCTTACTATCAATATACTGAGAAGTATTTAGGCGTGAAAGATGCGGTCACCGAAGACAAGGTTTATTTCGATCTCGGAAAAATCAGTCTGATCAACCGGGGATTACCCGATGCGGATAATACCTATATCGTAGAATTCAAGCAAGGCACGGTTGCCCCCTACGCTTGCCTTACTGAAGATGGACTATTATGCTCGATAAACGCAGAATATACACCGGTAGAGTCGGAGCTTGATGCCGTAAAGAAAAATAAAGGCACCCAACAGAAAGTAACGGACGCATCCGTATTCTCCGAAGAGCTACTGATGGCTGGGTCTACGGCAAAGCAAGCAGAGGTAGCCGCTAAGCAAATTTACCGTATTCGAGAAAGCCGTTTGAATATCTTGACCGGGGAAGCGGATAATTTACCTCCCGATGGTGAATCCATGAAACTGGTGATCCAGCAGTTGGAAGAGCAAGAAAAAGCATTGACAAACCTTTTTACCGGGATCTTGACCAAAGAAACCGAGCATTATGAGGTAAGCATTATCCCTCACGATGACTTGGATAAAGAAGTTTTGTTCCGTTTCTCCAAGCAACTAGGTATCGTAGACGCTGATGATTTGGGCGGTATCCCTGTCTATATGAGCCTGAAAGCGACAGAAAGAGCTCCGATTCTAGATGCCAAGGAGGCTGAGAAGAAAGACAAATCATTGAGAGGAATCGTCTACAATGTCCCAGGCAAAGCCCGCATAGAAATACGAATGGACAAAAAAACACTCTACAAAGGAGAGGTTCAAATCACCCAATTCGGGACACGGGAAGGATTAGCTCCTGTTATGTTTGAAGATAAGAAAGCCCCCGTCAAGGTTCTTTTCTATCCGGAAACCGGTGCAATAAAGCAAATTATTCAATAAGTATAAACTAATATTATTTAAAACACATGTTACAAGGACAACCTAAAGGTCTCTATGCTCTAGCGCTCGCAAACACGGGCGAACGCTTCGGTTATTACACTATGCTTGCGATTTTCACATTATTCTTGCAAGCGAAATTCGGCTATACGGCCGCTGAGACATCAACGATTTTCGCTAGCTTCTTAGCGTTCGTGTATTTTATGCCATTGATTGGCGGTATGATGGCCGATAAATTCGGCTATGGAAAGATGGTTACCTCGGGTATCATCATCATGTTTGTCGGTTATCTTTTATTAGCCATCCCAACAGATGCCGCCTCGGGAAAAATCATGATGTTCGGATCGCTCGCTCTGATCGCTTGCGGCACCGGATTATTTAAAGGTAACTTACAAGTGATGGTAGGGAATCTGTATGATGCACCGGAATACAGAAGTAAACGTGACCAAGCCTTTAGTTTGTTCTATATGGCGATCAATATCGGTGCCATGTACGCACCTACGGCAGCCACTAAAATGACAGACTGGATGTTGGGTAAGTACAACCTTTTCTACGAGTCACAAATCCCGGCGCTCGCTCACCAATTCTTAAACGGAACGATCTCCGCAGAGAACAAAGAGGTACTCGCCACTCTGCAAAGCGCACAAGGTTTCACCGGTGATATGGCTACGTTCTGTTCCACCTATATCGAGAAGTTGTCTGAGGCATACAACTATGGATTCGGTGTGGCTTGTATCTCATTAATCGTATCGATGGCTATCTATATGGGATTCCGCTCTACCTTTAAGCATGCGGATGTCAACACCAAACAGGCAGAGGCTGCCCATGCTCCGCAAGAGGAATTGTCACCCGCCGAGACAAAACAACGTATCACCGCCTTGCTGCTGGTATTCGCCGTGGTATTGTTCTTCTGGATGGCTTTCCATCAAAACGGTCTGACAATGACGTTCTTCGCTCGTGACTATACGGTCAACCAAGTGACCGGACTGGATCGTATCGGCTTTGATGTGATTAACTTAACATTATTGGTTATCGCCGTGTATGGAGGATTTGCTATCGCACAATCCACAACGAGCAAAGGCAAAACGGTCGCCGGCATCGTGACCGTGGCCGCATTAGCCGCTCTAGGTATCAAATATATGGCTATGCCGGAAACCGTAACGATCCTTCCGCAGACCTTCCAGCAATTTAACCCGTTCTTCGTGGTTGTATTGACTCCGGTATCATTGGCGATCTTTGGTTATCTGGCTAATAAGAAGAAAGAGCCGTCCGCTCCTCGTAAGATCGGATTGGGTATGATGATCGCCGCTTGCGGTTTCTTGATCTTGGCGATCGGTTCTACGGGTTTGCCTACACCGGACGCTTTAGCGGCGGATAGCAAATTGCAGGTATTGGTTTCTCCAAACTGGTTGATCTCGACTTATCTGGTATTGACCTTCGCCGAATTATTGCTTTCTCCGATGGGTATCTCTTTCGTATCCAAAGTGGCTCCTCCTAAATATAAAGGTATGATGATGGGTGGATGGTTCGTGGCTACGGCTATCGGCAACTATCTGGTCGCCATCATCGGCTATTTGTGGGGAGGCATGCAGTTATGGATGGTATGGAGCGTGTTGATCGTTCTTTGCTTACTGTCTGCGTTGTTCATGTTTTCTATCATGAAGAAACTGGAGAAAGTGGCTTGATAATTGAGAAGTAAGATGAGAAAGTCGTATATATTTCGTTCGCAGGCACTCCGTTTCAGAAGATGGAGCCGGAAGGCGTATGCGGCTTTCATTAGTATACAGAGGGCTGTTACGATCGGACAATTGTCTTTTTCCGTAGCCGATCGCTTCGAGAAAAAGAATCAGTCTTTACATAACGGAATCGGTACGTTTATGGCTGGATTTTTCGAAGTGAATGATGAGAAGATGGAGCGTACAGGGAAAGATAGATGGAGTTTTGTTACATCGTATGGACTGTTTACGACATTACTGCCGGTATTGGCTTCCAATGAGATCGCTCATCCGGTTCATCGTGTAGCCCACTATACACTGTATAATATAGTAAAGGCGAGAGATATCCGAGAGGATATTTCCCGCCTTTATTATTTCCACTTGGTTGTGGGGACGGGGTATATATACGTAAAATTATTAAATTGGAGAAAATGACAATAGAAGAAGCAAAACTGTACATCCTGGAAGGTGGGAAGATTACCGAGGAACAGGCTTTAAGCTTGGCGAATCACCCGGACAAAGAGGCGCTTTACGAGGCCGCCCACCAAGTCACCCGCCATTTTATGGGGAATAAGTTCGACACTTGTTCCATCATCAACGCCAAAAGCGGCAATTGCAGCGAGGATTGCAAATGGTGCGCGCAGTCGGGACATTACAAGACCCTCATAAACTTATATCCTTTGCTTCCGACCAAGGAATGTGTCCGCCATGCGGTATACAACCGAAAACAGGGCATCCAGCGTTTTGCCTTGGTTACTAGCGGCAAGCGAATATCGGACAAAGAAATGGGACAGATTACCGACACAATCCGGCAAATCAAGCGGCAATGCGATATTAAATGCTGCGCCTCCATGGGATTGCTCACCCGCTCCCAACTCCAATCGCTTTACGATAGCGGAGTGGAGAACTATCACTGCAATATCGAGACCGCCCCTTCCTATTTCCGTCAACTCTGTTCCACGCATACAATCGAACAGAAGATGGAAACCATACATGCCGCCCGAGAAATCGGTTACCGCATCTGCTGTGGTGGTATTATCGGCATGGGTGAGACGATGAAGGAGCGAATCGAGATGGCTTGTTTCTTACGGAAAGAAGGTATCTTATCCATTCCTCTCAATTTATTACAGCCGATACCGGGAACTCCTATGGAGCATACACGGATCTTACAAGAAGGGGAATGGCTGACAACGATCGCCCTTTTCCGCTTGATCAATCCAAACGCATTTCTCCGCTTCTCCGGTGGACGGGCACAATTGAGCGAGGTCACGCAACGAAAATCCCTATATATCGGGATTAACTCCGCAATCATCGGAGACTTACTGACGACTATCGGAAGCCAGGTAAAGGAAGACAATGTCTTATTTACCTCCGAAGGCTATTCACTCACCGAAAACACCGATTGGGAAAAATGACAACAACTGAACTTTTACAATACGACCGAGATCATCTATGGCATCCCTACACCTCGACCATCGATCCGCTTCCTGTTTATCCAGTAGCCAAGGCAGAGGGTGTGACAATAACCCTTGCGGACGGTAGAGAGTTAATTGACGGAATGTCTTCTTGGTGGGCCGCAATCCACGGATACAACCATCCGGTACTTAACACGGCGGCTAAAACCCAACTGGATAAGATGAGCCATATCATGTTCGGGGGATTTACGCACGAGCCGGCTGTCGAATTGGCCTCTAAATTACTACCGCTATTGCCCCCTTCCCTAGAAAAGATATTCCTAGCGGATAGCGGCTCGGTAGCCGTGGAGGTTGCCTTAAAGATGGCGATCCAGTACTGGCAGTCCAGAGGCATACCGGGAAAACATACCTTCGCCACGATCCGTAGTGGTTATCACGGGGATACTTGGCATGCCATGTCGGTATGCGACCCGGTAACGGGTATGCATGGGATCTTCTCGAAAAGCCTACCCCTCCAATACTTCCTGCCTCAACCTTCGGTCCGATTCGGCGAGGAGTGGAGAGAGGAGGCCATAGCCCCTTTGCGGGATTTATTAGAACGACATGCGGACGAGATCGCTGCCTTGATCTTGGAACCGATCGTACAGGGAGCTGGAGGCATGTATTTCTATTCCCCCACTTTCCTCGTTCGTACCCGAGAACTTTGTGACCGGTATAACGTCTTATTGATATTCGATGAGATAGCGACCGGCTTCGGGCGTACCGGAAAGTTGTTCGCATGGGAACATGCGGGAGTCGAACCCGATATCATGTGTATCGGAAAGGCATTGACGGGAGGTTACCTTACGCTTTCTGCCACGATCACGACAAAGCCGATAGCCGACACGATCTGTTCCGGCGAGGCAGGATGCTTTATGCATGGGCCTACATTTATGGGAAACCCCTTGGCATGCGCTATCGCTTCGGCCTCGATCTCATTATTGACCAACAGTCATTGGCAGGAGAAGGTGAAGCTTATAGAGGAGCAATTACGAGCGGAATTAGCGCCAGCCACCAAGCTACCTGAAGTCGCTGAGGTACGGGTATTGGGGGCGATCGGGGTTATCGAGATGAAGCATCCGGTGGATATGGCGGTATTGCAACGCCGTTTCGTAGAGGAAGGGATATGGGTACGTCCATTCGGACGGTTGGTTTACCTCATGCCTCCTTTCATTATCTCCACGAATGAACTATCCAAACTAACCTCCGGATTATTGAAAGTATTAACGCATAATTAACCTATCTGCAACCGGGTAATATATAAATAGATGAAATCATATAACGAGCAACTTACGGCTTTACGAGCCTCCGGGAATCTCAGGCATTTAACGGAAGTAGAGCATCAAGGGGAATGGATATTGAAGGAGGGAAAACGTATGCTGAATCTCTCTTCCAACGATTATCTGGGACTGGCCAGCCGGCCGGATTTACAAGAGGAGTTTCAAGCATCCACACAAGGTCACTTCTACCCCTACTCATCCTCCTCATCCCGTTTGTTGACGGGCAATTTCTCCGTATATACGAAACTGGAGAAGCTGATCGCCAGCTCCTTCGACCGAGAAGCCGCGTTGATCTTCAACAGCGGCTATCATGCCAATACCGGAATCCTCCCGGCTTTAGCCGATAAGCAGACCTTATTACTCGCCGACAAGCTGGTGCACGCCAGCATTATCGATGGCGTCTTATTGAGTGGTTCCCCTTTCCTCCGTTACCGCCACAACGACTATGATCAACTGGAACGTATCGTACAAAAGAACGCCGGTCAATACGAGACGATCATCATCCTGACCGAAAGCATTTTCAGCATGGACGGGGATATAACCGACTTAAATCGCCTGATAGCTATCAAAAGGCGATATCCCGATGTCCTATTGTACGTGGACGAGGCTCACGCCATCGGAGCCCGCGGAAAGACGGGGCTAGGTATCGCCGAGGAACAAGGCTGTATCCAAGAGATCGATCTATTAGTCGGTACTTTCGGCAAGGCGTTAGCGTCCATGGGAGCCTATTTGGTTTGTTCCCGTGTGATACGAGAATATCTGGTCAATACGATGCGACCACTCATATTCAGTACGGCTCTACCACCGTTCCAAATCGCATGGACTTCCTTCATATGGGAGAAACTCCCCTCGCTCACGAAGGAACGAGAGAATCTTCTAGCGTATAGCCGATTGTTAGCGGAGGCTTTAACGGGCAAAGGCGGTGAGATCAGCCAAAGCCATATCATTCCTTTCATCGTGGGAGAAAGCGAGGATTGCGTGCGGAAAGCGGAAGAGCTACAACGAAAAGGTTTTTACTGTCTCCCGGTTCGCCCCCCGACAGTACCCAAAGGCACCTCCCGTATCCGCTTCTCCCTTACGGCAAACCTCACAATAAAAAATATGCATCAACTGATTGTAGAGACGGGGTGTGCCTCGTCTTCCACCGAGGCGTGCACTGTCTCTGCAACCCCAGACAGATAATATGTATATAAATTAGATGATAGTATGTATATAGATAAAATAATAGATAAGCGATCCCCGAGTCTGATCCTCTGCCTCGCCGGCTGGTCCATCTCGCCGGTCCTTTTCCGCCATCTGGAAGTACCGGAGCGGACAGACCTATGGATTGCTTACGACTACAGGACGCTTGCGTTCGAAGAGACATTCGCTCCCTATAAAGAGGTTCATCTGATCGCTTGGTCTTTAGGCGTATGGGTAGCCACCCATCTTTGGGCAGGCCACCGATCCTTTACCACGGCGACTGCCCTGAACGGTACCCCTTTTCCCATGCACGATACACTTGGCATCCCTACCGCGATCTTCGAGGGAACCCTCAGTCATATCAGCGAGGAAGGTATGCGTCGCTTCAACCGCAGGATGTGCGGAGACAAGGAGACTTTCAATCGCTATTCGGAACTCCCCACACGTCCGCTGGAGGAGATCAAGGAGGAGCTGGAATCTCTATACAACCTGATCCTCCCGGAAAAGCTCGAATCAGCCGATCCGCAGATATCCACCTTCTGGGATCAGGCCATCCTATCCACCGAAGATAAGATATTCCCGGCAACCAACCTCCGTAACTACTGGCGAGGCCGTTGTCCCATCCAAGAGATCAAGACACCTCATCTTCCCTTTTACCACTATCAAGCATGGGATGAACTATGGAAGTAATCGAACAAGAACGGATCCACCGGCGTTTCAGCCAAGCGGTGAATACATACGATGATCATGCGGAAGCCCAGAAACGAATTTGCGCCCATCTGGTACAGCTATTGACCGCATACACCTCCTCCCATTTCCGCAGAGTGCTGGAAATCGGTTGTGGAAGTGGCGGATTCACTCGTTTGTTGAAACAAGAATGCCAGATCGAGGAATGGATACTCAACGATCTTTGCGAGACTTGGCAAAACGCCATCAATGAGTTATTTCCTTCTGCCCCTCCTCTATTTTTGGCCGGTGATGCAGAGCGACTGGCTTTCCCCGGCAGGTTCGACTTGATCGCCTCCGCCTCCGCCCTGCAATGGATGAAAGACCTTCCGTGTTTCCTCCATAAGCTATCGTCCATTCTATCACCCGGGGGCGTGCTGGCCTTCAATACCTTCACGCCAAGCAACCTCCACGAGATCAAGGAGCTGACCGGAGAAGGACTTCCATATCCTGCCACCGGACAATTAAGGGAGTGGTTATCCGCCGATTTCCAGATCGTCCATGAAGAGGAAGGCAATATTTCCCTGACCTTCCGGCATCCGCTGGAAGTGCTGAGACATCTAAAGTACACGGGTGTCACGGCCAATGCCTCTTGCATCTGGACACGGGGAAAACAGGAACGTTTCTGCCGGGATTATCAAGAGAGATTCCCATCGGCGGAGGGTGGGGTCACACTAACTTACCACCCACTCTATATCTTAGTGGTCAAAAAACAATGGTAAAGTTCCCGCTTGAGATAGTACAAAAAAACCACACCCTTTATTATCGGACATGGCTTTTTATATCATTTTCGAATCGGATCTTACTCGTTGCTTCCCTCCGCAGGTGTAGTAGTAGCGGGAGCTTCCTCTGCCGGAACTTCCGGTTGTTGCGCTGTACCAAAGTCCGGAGCAATCGTGCTCGGATCGATAGAGATAGCTTCATTTACTTGTTGTCTGATCTCAGATTGAGTAGCATGCTCCGCTCTGGGGATAAATGCGGTAATCAAGATGCTCAACACGATTACGGTACCCGCCAAACTCCAAGTAGCTTTCTCCAAAAAGTCTGTGGTCTTACGCACACCCATGATTTGGTTAGAAGAAGAGAATCCTGAAGCCAAACCTCCACCTTTTGAATTCTGGACCAACACGATCAAGATTAATAGTATAGAGGCGATCAGGATTAAGATAGAAATAAATACGTACATCTTAGTTTTATTTTTTAGTGTTAATAATCAACTTCTCCAAAAATCTGATTTGGTCCGCAAAGTAAATATTTTTTTCTGGATATTTCAAGCTTAAGTTTTTAATAATTTGCAAAGCCTTATCATATCTCTTCTGTTTTATATAAATCCGGGCTAAAGTTTCCGTAAGACACGAGTCTTCCAGCGATTTGGACCGCTCATCATCCCAATCTTTCAGCGATTCGGGAGTCTCCGCACGGCCGTTTTCCTCCCGGATTTCCAACCCGCTACCCGGCATACGCTGTTGATCATTTTTAATGAATGAGTCGATCAAGTCGTGATGCCGAAGCTTATTCTCCCCACCCTCTACAGATGACTTCTCCCCGTCCTCCTTTGATAAAGACCAAAACATATAGTCCGACGATACCGATGGCTGGAACAGGAACGGGGCTTCTTTCTGAGACTCCGGTTCCTCGTTACGGTTAGAGAGGAATGCGTCTATCAAGGAGAAAGTATCCTCTTTTCGTATATCCGGCTCATGCTCCACATGGGAGCCCAAGCCATATTTATCTCCCTCTATCAGTTGAAACAGTTTTTTCCGGTCCGGCAAGAATATCGCCATCTTCTCCAGCTCCGAGGCGAAACTCATATCATTTAATACGGCCAGATTCTTTAGATAAAGCATCCGTGCCACTTGAAAATACGGGTAATCCTCCACGATTCGTCGCAATTCAAGAAGAGTGCCCTCGGTCAATTCCGAAGGATTCTCCATCAAACGATATAAATCCTCCACCCTCATTCTACCAATTGGCAACCGTAGCGTTATAGATTTGGTCTACTACTTCCTCAATGATCTCCTCGCACAATGTACCTTCTACCTGCTGCGGCATCAAGTTGCTGTCGAACTCGCGGTAAGCGGAGAACGACTGCTCGAAATCCTCGTCCGAGTTAACCCGATTAGAGTAACGAACCCGCACCGTGATCGTCAACCTCGTCTGCGAGGCGATAGCATCCTCCTTTACGGCCATTGGAGCGAAATCGTAACCTGTAATCTCACCCTCCAACTCAAGGTCGCCATTGCCTGGAACCAGTTGCAGACGAGTCTGACGGATGTAAATATCCTTCAAATCCTCTGTAAACTGCGGCGCAAGAGTCGGATTCACGTAGGGAGCTTGGTTCGTGAAATCACGAATCGTAATGGTCTTCACCTTCGTATAATCGATAGAGGCACCATTAAACTTATAGGAGATAGAGCAGGCCGTAACCAATACCGTCAAAAATGAGAGTATAAGCCCATTGGCTGCCGACAAGCGTATGTTGACAATCTTCTTTAACATATTATTATTCTAAATTGTATTCCTTGATTTTTCGATATAACGTACGTTCCGATATCTTCAAGGCAGCCGCAGCGTTCTTCCGCCGCCCATTATGCTTCTCCAGAGCCTTACGGATCATCTCCTTCTCCACCTCTTCCAAGGATAAAGTCTCCTCTTCTACATCTTCGGCATCTTGGATCGTCGGGTGCATCGCATGAACCGCAGCCGGATGAATCGGATGCGCATAAGGGGTATCGTCCGCCACCGTTGGCATCGGGATATTCCCTCCCATGATATCATGCACTAACTTCTTTAGCTCGTTCACGTCCTTCTTCATATCGAATAAGACTTGATAAAGAATCTCCCGCTCGCTATTAAATATCTTTTGATCCGGATCTTGCTTCACCAATACCGGATATTTCTCAACGTTCAAGTTTGGTAGATAAAGACGCAGAATATCCGCCGTTATATCCCGTCCCTCCTCAATCACGGAGATACGTTCCATGATGTTTTTCAACTCTCGCACGTTACCCGGCCAACGGTAAGAAACCAATAATTGACGAGCCTCATCATCCAAGCGGATCGGCGGCATCCGGTATTTCTCGGCGCAATCGCCGGCGAACTTACGAAACAATAAGATGATATCTTCCGGACGTTCCCGCAAGGGAGGCACTTGAATAGGCACCGTATTCAAACGATAGTACAAATCCTCACGGAATTTACCTTCCGAAACCGCCTGCGCTAAATTCACATTCGTAGCGGCAACGATACGCACATTTGTCTTCTGCACCTTAGAGGAACCGACCTTGATAAACTCACCCGTCTCCAACACACGAAGCAAGCGTGCTTGCGTAGGAGTTGGCAGCTCTCCGACCTCATCCAAGAAGATCGTTCCACCGTCCGCTACCTCGAAATATCCTTTACGATCGGCCAATGCCCCGGTAAAAGAACCTTTCTCGTGCCCGAAAAGCTCCGAATCTATCGTCCCTTCCGGAATGGCGCCACAGTTTACGGCTATATACTGTCCATGCTTACGCAGACTGTTCTGGTGAATAATTTGTGGAAAAGTCTCCTTCCCGACTCCGCTCTCACCTGTAATAAGAACAGATAAGTCGGTTGGCGCTACTTGAAGCGCAACGTCGATCGCACGATTTAACCCCGGATTATTACCAATAATCCCGAAACGCTGTTTTATCTGTTGTACATCAACCTTCATCTCTCTTTCACTTTTAAAATCTGTAATTATTTCAGTTACTCTGCCAAAATTACAAATCTTAATTCAAACTATCACTATTGATAACAGATTCTATCGGTCGTTTCTTATTTTTTAGCACCATACGTACGTTTATACAAGAACTCGGCAAGATCCCTGTCTTCCGGGATGGCGGCGATCTCCTCCGGAGAGATAGGCTCACCGATATATACATCCGCTTTCTTTCCACGCTTATTGAAAGCCTCGGCAGGAATACGCAAGGTTCGTATTTGCCAGCTGATATTTCCTAGCCAATAGAAGAAACGGGTATTTTGAAAATCAAAATAAACAGGATATACCGATGCTTTCGCCTTACGAACCAAGCGGATCACGCTATGCGCCCACGACAAATCCCGTATCTGTTTCTCTTTTTTATTATAAAATGAGATTGCTCCAGCGGGGAAGAAACCCATCGGATGACCTTCTTTCAGGCGTTGCAGGGATAGTCTCACGCCATTAACATTCGCCGGATTCGCCCCCCGCTTGTGGGAATCGGGCACCACGGATATGAAATTATCCTCCATCGCCCCGATCTTGGTCAAGATGCCGTTCACCATCACTTTGAAGTCCGGACGGCGGGAAGCAAAAATATCAATCAGCATGATTCCATCCAACGAACCGATCGGATGGTTAGAAACAGTAACAAAAGCCCCTTCCGGCAGATGATCTAAAATTTCTTTATTATGAACCTCATAGCGGAGATCAATACCGGGATCGCGCAATAAGGCGGAAGTAAACTCTGCGCCCCGTAAATGACAATTCCGGGCATGTACCTTATTAACCAGATCCATGCGTAAGCACTTTATCAACAACTTACCCAACCATGTCCCCACTCGTCCCTTGAAGAACGGGACCATCTCTTGCAGATCGTAAATGTCAACTACACTCTTCTTCATACTTTATCCTAAAAACGAGGCACACATCTTCTCGTGTTTCTTCATCGCAATCGCCAGCACGATGTTCAACACGATGATCTCGTATAGGTAATAAGCCCATACCCGTCCCGTTAGTACGATTACAAACATAACCATCGTCCGGCCATTAAAGGTCAACAAGTCTATGTAACGCATTAAATGACGGCTCTGTTTACGAAAGTCTACGCGGATCTTCTCCGGTATATCATCCCCATACTTCGCATGCAAATTTTGTAACATTCTCTGTAAGGTAGGCGTAGCCTTTACTTGCAACATCGTATACCAACGATACAAGAAATAGAAAAACTTGTTAATACCATACTTCATCTCCTTGTGTTTCGCCTCCACTTGCTCCAAAGACTGAAACTCCGAGCCTTTGTCCTTACTGATAAAATAAAGGTGAAGCGTCTTATAGTAGTCCGTGATATTCGCTTGGACTAAATGAGACAGGCCGGATAAGACCGCCAAGGCAAAAAACCAGTCCGTACCGTAATCATGCGACAGACGAAGGGCGAATCCGATATAGATCGAAGCGAACCAAATATCCCCGGCGAACCCGTCCAAGATACGCCCGATCGCGGACTTAATTCCGGTAAGACGTGCCAGCTGTCCATCCACGCAGTCGAGGATATTGGCAAATACCAACAACAATATACCGCAGATATTATACGCCAGGTTATCGTGATAAAACATAAACCCGACCGCCGCACCCACGAAGATCGAGATAACCGTAATCATATTCGGGGTAATCCCCGTGCCTCGCAACATACAAGCAATACGAAATCCTATCGGGCGATAAAAAATTCGATCTATCTTATTTTCTGTTTCTATTGACTTTAACGATGCTTCGTATTCCTTATCCAACTCGCTCATTTGTTTCTTATTTATACGAGTAACCGCCATCCACGACGACTACCTCACCATTAAAATAACTATTTTCTATCAACATTTTATAAACTTCCGCCAATTCATCCGGGTCGCAGAACCGCCCCAAAGAGACCTTGTCCTCTATGTTCCGACGGATCTCGGCAGGCTTTGTCTTCTGCCACTCCGTATCGACAAAGCCAGGAGCCACGGCATTCACACGCAGTGCATAGGGAACCAAGAACTTCACCATGTTTTTGACCAGCGCATGGACCGCACTTTTCGTCACCCCATATGCCAAGGACACCGAATGAGGCTTTATCCCCATCAAGGAGCCCGTAAACACGATACTTCCCCCCTTATTAATCCGCCCGACAAGCTTTTGTAAAAGGAAAACCGGGAAATGAACATTCGCGAAGAAAACCCGGTCCCAATCCTCGAATGAAAGTTCCTCAAAAGGATCACGGCAAGTCATTCCGGCATTGAACACAAGGCCGTCCAGACGTAGTCTATTCTCCGCCAAAAAAGAATCGATAATCCCGATCGTATTCCGATCCGAGATATCGGCCCTCAAAATAAAAACTTGTATACCGAAACGAACCACCAACTCGCCACGCGTCTCCTCGGCCGCCACACGATCAGAAGCGAAAGTCAGTATAAGGTTATACCCGGCCTTCCCTAAACAGAACGCTACCGCCTTTCCTATTCCTTTTGTTCCACCGGTAATTAAAATAAATTTATCCATGAAAACGATCGTTATTTAGCGGCTAATCCTTTCACCGTTTCCGGCTTCGCCTGACGTTGAGTCGTCAGATTCGCCTCATAAGAATCATGTATCGTTTTTTTCAGGTTCGAGGAGGAAACCCCCGTCCCATAAGGGAAATAAAATACCTGAACACCTAGATCCTTCAGATAGTCGTACTTCCCGAACCAATCATCACCTACCACGAAAGCATCGATGTTCAGTTTCCTCACGATTTCCGTGTGATCCAAGGAATGTTGTGGTATAACGATATCGGGAGTCTTCAACGCCTCGATGATCTGCAAACGTTCATGGAACGGAATGATCGGCTTCGCCTTATAAGAAGAGACCAACTCATCTGTACTAACCCCAACAATCAATATATCCGCCAAACTACGGGCATAATTGATCATCCGAAGATGATTATAATGGAACATATCAAACGTTCCGGATGTATATACTATCGTTTTGTCTTTAAACATAATCGTAATTTTCGTTTTAAACTGCGAATTTACGCAAACTTTTCCTATCTTAAAAGTATAAAACCAAAAAGCGTCCCATGCTCCATACAAAAATGTCATGTCAATAACATGCGTTCGTTATTAACATGACATTTTATGTATTTATTGAAACTTGTCCGGAAAGATCTGCTATAATCCGTCCGTATCGCCATCTTTCGTCAAGTCTAATTTCTCATTATCCCCCCCCCTGTCGAAATATTGCTTACGCAACGGGTTAACAGTAGCCTCCTGATAACGCAGCCGGTTCCGGTAGACATCCAACGCCGCATATAAGGCTTGTCGGAACGACTCTTCCGAGGCCACGTTCTGCCCGGCGATGTCATAAGCTGTTCCATGTGCCGGAGAAGTCCGTACGATCGGCAACCCTGCCGTATAGTTCACCCCGTCATCCATTGCCAACGTCTTGAAGGGAACGAGCCCTTGATCATGGTACATTGCTAAGACACCATCAAATTTATCATACATCTGCGCACCAAAGAAACCATCAGCCGCATAAGGGCCAAATGAGATTACGCCTTTTTTCTCGGCCTCCTGCATTGCCGGTATGATAATCGTCTCCTCTTCCGTACCCAGCAATCCGGCATCACCAGCATGAGGATTTAAGGAAAGAACCGCGATACGAGGCTTCACGATACCGAAGTCTTGCTTTAGCGACTTATTGAAAATACGCAGCTTATTCGCTATATCGCCCGCATTGATGGAAGACGCTACTTGCGACAATGGCATATGCCCTGTCACCAAAGCGACACGAAGATCATCTTTCATCAAGATCATCAAGGCTTTTTTATCCGATCCACCGAAGCATTTCTCCAAATACTCGGTATGTCCGGGAAAATGAAAATCCTCGTTCTGGATAGTATGTTTATTGATCGGGGCGGTAAGCAGTACATCCACGACTCCCCGCTTCATATCCGTAACTGCCGCTTCCAATGCCTTGAAAGCCGACTCACCGGCAACCGGAGTAGACTTAGACAGCTCCACCTTGGTATCGTCTTCCACACAGTTAATAATGTTCACCCGGTTTACTCCCGCCTCCTCCGCATGTGAAATAATATTCATATTGACAGGAGGAAGCGCCAATGCCTTCCGGTGATAGGCGGCTATCTTGGACGAGCCATAGATGATCGGCGTGCAAAGCTCCGCCACGCGGGTATCGGAAAAGGTTTTTAATATCACCTCATAGCCGATACCATTTATATCTCCGTGGGTGATCCCCACTTTAATCGGTCGTTCTTCCATATATTTTGTTTGTTTATTACTTTTTCTCTTCCGGGATATCCAATGTCTCTGTTACCGGTTCATCGAATTCACCCGGTAAACGTAACGTAAACAAGGCAGCTTCCATTCTACGCATGAAATTACGCTTGTCTGTCTCCGGAGCATACACAAATCCCTCGGCTACAACCACACGATGGTTCTTTTCATCCAAACGGGTGTGGCTTACGAAGGGACCTCCCATCATATCACCTTGCATTCTCCACAGGCCACGCATTACGCCGCAATATTTACCCTTTAAGGTTATCGGCGTATACTCCACTCCCGCACGCGTTTCCGTCTGCATATAGGAACCCGGGAATGAACCCGGCAGATTCGCCTTCAATACAGAATCTCGTTTAGCGACCAGATATTCCTCCGTAAACGTATTCGGATCAGTATACGGGAAAGTATATACAATCAAGTCCATACGACCGGTGTTAGCGTTATTGGAAGACCAGAAGAAATCAGTTGTATCTTTATAGTGCGTAAAGTTTGCCGGAGCGTTTAACATCACGTTCAAGTCACTTTTCAGGTTATCCATAACCACCACACTGTACTCCTTTTGTAATTGCTCTATCGCACGATTCATCTCCACCTTCACGAAGAAATCGACCAACGCCTTCTCATGGGTCTTTGAATACTCGACGATCGACTCCGTATCAGGGGCTTTCAACGAAACGACTACCTGTCCTCTAGCCCAGACATTATTCTCGTAGTCTACAGAAACTTTCGTATAAGCGGTTGGATCTACCGTAACCACCAATATATTCCTTACATACCGTAACAGGCCTGTAAAATCCTTGGGTTGTACGTAGGTAATCTTCAAGGAAGGCTCAGCTTGCGGCAGTCCGGGCACCGAAGAGGCCAACTCAGACTTTATAAATTCTCCCGCAAGGCCTTTCCAATCCTTTTGATTCATAACCACGACAACCTCATACGCAAAGCCCGTAGCTCGGGTCATCACAGAACCTGAATTACATGCTCCCATCAAAACAAGAAGCAGCGACATACCGATGAATAAAGAACGTGTTTTCATACCATGTGTTTTATATTATACAAATGTAACATTTTTCGCGGTAGAAAGCATTCCACAAGCGGCGAAAATATCCTCCCCTCGTGATGCCCTTATCGTACATACAACTCCTTTAGCGTTTAAGAAATCCCGGAACCTCTCCATTTTAGTGATATCGGAAGTCTCCAAAGGCACATTCGGTATCGCATGAAAACGGATCAAGTTTACCCGACAAGGAATTCCACCTAGTAAACAACTCAAAGCTTCAGCATGTTTCAGGCTATCGTTTAAATTTTTAAAAACGATGTACTCGAAAGAGACCCGTCGTTGATGCGAAAAATCATATTGTTTGATTAAATCGATCACCTCTCTCACCGGGAATGCCTTTTCAACCGGCATCAAGGAAAGACGTTCCATAGGATAGGGAGAATGCAGACTTACGGCCAGATGACATTCGCTCTCCGCCAAGAAGCGTCTCAAGCCTTTCATCACACCGATAGTTGAGACCGTGATACGCTTCGGACTCCACGCATACCCATACGGAGCCGTGAGTATTTCCAAAACCTTGAAAAGCTCGTCTACGTTATCCAGAGGTTCCCCCATTCCCATGAAAACGATATTCGTCAATGAGTCGTTTTCCGGCAAGGACTGGATCTGGTTCAATATCTGGTTCGCTGTCAAGTTTGCCGTGAAACCTTGTTTTCCCGTCATACAGAACAAGCAATTCATTTTGCATCCGACTTGAGAAGAGACACAAAGCGTCGCCCGGTCATCCGTAGGAATATAAACCGACTCAACAAAACGCCCCGGTCCGGCGGCATATAAATACTTGATCGTACCGTCTTTCGACTTTTGATATTCAGATGGCGGATAAGCCCCTATCTCGAACGATTCCTCTAATAAAGCGCGTTTGGCTACCGCTATATTCGTCATCTCCGAAATCCGGGTTATTTTTTTCTTATAAATCCAATCGGCCATTTGCTTAGCCGCATATGCTGGAAGACCCACCTCTGACACCACACCTTTCAGTTCCTCCAAGGTCATCCCCACTAATTGTCTTTTATCAACCATGCTATCGATACTTTCTCACTCGCGAAAGTACGAGAAATATTCCACAAAATAAAGGTTCCCTGTTTCGCGGTCAAAATAAATATATCTTGACCGCGAAACAGGGAACCAGTTATCTTCAGTAGAAATACGCTTTATTAATAGAAACGGATACGGTTGTCTTCCACCTTGGCGTTGTTAACCATAGATTGGATAGCCTGGAATCCTACACGATATGCGTTCGAAGCATCCAACGCGCGAATTTCCTCAGCCTCGTTGAACTCTTTACCATCTTTACTTCTCGCATATACCTTGAACACATATACACCGTTGTTCCCTTTAACCGGAGCGCTTACTTGGTCAACCTGAGCCATGGAAACCATAGCGTTCAAATTCGGTTCGATACCGACACCGGCGATACGGCGAGTGCCAAAGTTCACGAACTTAACTGAGTCTACGGAAGAACCCATCGTCTCAGCATATGCCTCAACTGAGGTCAAATTCTTAGAGGCTAATTCTTGAGCGATCTTATCGCCTTTCTTTTGAGCAGCCAATTCAGCTCTCAAAGCCGGAGCGACCCTGTCAACCGGACGATACCCCTCGGAAATGCTTCCTTCTACAGCAGCCACGACAAATTTATCACTACATTCGAAGATCTCAGAGATAGAACCTTTATCGTTCTGGAACGCCCAACGAATTACCGGACGTGAATTCTTGATAGAACCTAACAATTGATCATCCGTAGTAACCGTCGCGCCTGAAACCAAGTTATAACCGGCTTCCTTCGCATTCTCCTCCAATTTATCCATGGAATTGTTCTTCGACACGAACTGATTCAACTCATTATAGATATCGCTATAGGTTTTAGAGCTAGGAGATACCGTCATGTCGATATCAGCGATCTTATATTTTTCCACATTCCCGGTCTTCTCTGTTACTTTCACAAGGTGAGTTCCATACAGAGATTTCACAACCGCTACCTCATTCAACGGAGTCGAGAATACAGCTTTCTTGAAGTCATCGTTCACACCTCTCAAAGCAGTAACCTCGGTAAACCAACCTAGTTCACCTCCATTCTCGGCAGCTTGATCCGCTGAGTATTTCTTAGCTAACTCGGCGAAATCAGCACCCCCTTTCAATGCCCCCGTCAAGCTATCAGCCAAAGCGGCCGTCTCAGCCTCGGACTTACCGGCTAACATGATGTGACTCACTTTTACCGAGTCCGGAGCGATCGTCTTATCGACAAGCTTAAACATTCTATATTTGTCATTTTCGAATACAGGACCATAGACAGCGCCAACCTCAGAAGTCGTAGCGAATTGTTTCATCTCCGGATCCAAGGCCTTCTCCGTGAAGAAAGCGTCAACATAAGGGACCTCGGAGCTCTCGTTTACTACATCAGCCACTCTCTCAGACGTGGCCAGCTCCTCTTTCAAGTTCTCGATCTCGCTCTGTGCCTTATCATAATCCGCTTTACTCGGACGGATATCTACGGCGATATATTTAATCACCTTGGATTCTTTCTGTTTATACAGCTCCTTGCGTTGATTATACAATTTCTCGATCTCGCTCTTGCTTACCTCAATCGTTGAATCCGGAATCGTAGCATATGATTGCATAGCGTAAATGATATCCGAATTCTCGGCATTATCATTGTAAGCTTCCTTCGCGTCTAATGAATTCGCGGAAACAGCCTTGCTCAATAAGGTCGTATATTTTTGCTCCAAACGCTGACGTTTGATGTTCTTCTCCCAAAACAGCCAGAAGTTCCTGGCTTGAAGCAGCTGTGCCTGTTGATCTGCCGGATAGCTGGCGATATTATCGGAATCGATTTGTTTCAAGAAATTCAACAAGGCAGCCTTATCAAAAGCACCTGTCTGGGGATTCGTAAACATTTGCATTTGCTGGATCAACGGAGAGATATTCTCACCTTGAACCATATCAAACAATTCCTCCGGACTTACTTCCATGCCTAATTCAGCGGTAGCCTCGTCCAACACGACCTCTTGTACCATCGCATCGAATACGGACTGGCGAATCTGTGTCATATATTCCTCGGGCAGGCTGGCTGAACCAGATTGCATCTTATACATCTCAGCCATCTCATCGACACGACCTTGATAATCTTGAATTTTCACAACCTCTCCATCAATCTCGGCGATCCGTTCCTGTGATTGCCTAAAATAAGTAGAACCAGAGTTTAAAAAGTCTCCAATGATAAAAGCGAACAATGCCAAACCCACCACGAGTACCAGCAGTCCTGCTTTGCTTCTAATTTTTTCCAGCGTAGCCATTTATCTCTATTATTTTTTTTAAGTTTATTATTCCACGTTTTAAGGGCACAAAGATATGAAAAAAAGGAAATTTCACAGCATATAATCCTTTTTTTTATCAAATCCCCACGGCTCTCTCATTTAAAATGCTTTTGTTTTCTCAAAAAGGCTCTTATCTTATGGCAAGGATGGTTATAGGTAAATTCCATTATCAATAAGGCGCCCAAATCGTTCTCTTCCTTTCTTTCTGATTCTTTTTATAGGCAAATCGTGACAGCGATGTTCCTGAGATCGGCCGAACCGGAAGCCAAGAGGAGCCACAAAAGGCTCTTTTAGGTGGGAATATCCCCGTTTTCAGGCACGAAAGGGGGCAAAAGCCTTGCGTATAGTCGCGTTGGGCAATGCCAATGCTGCCGCCGGGCATTATAAACCGCCTTGAATAGGGTTGTAAACGGCCGTGAATAGGCATTGTAACCCCGTTAGAACCCAGTCGTAACCCAATCCTCCGGGACTTCCGTTTACAAAATGTCAAATTGTCAAATCCCCACTTTCATACGTACAAGTTCAATCTTCGTAGCCGTTACTTTGATTATCTTAAACGAATATTTATCGATCTGGACCGTCTCGTTCAATTTCGGGAATTTTTGATAGAAGTGCAGGATAAAACCGGCGATGGTGACATAATCATCCGACTCTGGAAGATCCAACCCGAACATCTCGTTCAAAGTATCAATCTCCATCCTACCCGAAAGCAAATACTCATTGTCCAATACTTTCTTAGCTACATGCGACTTCATATCATGCTCGTCCTCAATCTCCCCGAAAATCTCCTCTACCAAATCCTCAAGTGTCACGATACCCGACGTACCGCCAAACTCATCCACGACAACAGCCAAGCTCTTCTTCTCTTGCATCAGCAGTTTCATCAGTTTATTCGCTGCCATCGTCTCCGGGACGATCGATACACTACGGATATGCTGGGTCCAATCCTCCGGATTCTTGAAAAGCTCGGAAGAGTGGATATACCCGATAATATTGTCAATATTCTCGTTATACACCAATATCTTCGAAAGCCCCGTCTCGATAAACTTAGAACGCAATTCCTCTATCGTAGCCGACGTATCACAGGCTACGATCTCCGTCCGGGGCACGATACAATCCCTCAACCGGACATTCGAGAAATCTAAGGCGTTCTGGAAAATCTTGACCTCCGTATCCATATCCGAATTTTGAGGTGCATCTTCCAGACTTTGCTGTATAAAATAATCCAAGTCCACCTTACCTAATGCCTGAGGCGAACTTTTCAAGTTCTTCACTCCCCCTAACTTCAAAATCAAAAAAGATAGCAGGGATGAGAATTTGGAAACCGGATAGAGGATGATATACATAATGAACAATGGTATCGCGAATATATTGAGTGACAAATTTGGATTCAACTTGAATATGGTCTTGGGAATAAACTCCCCGGCAAACAAGATCAAGATCGTAGATAGCACGGATTGGATAAAAACGATCAATGCCTCATTCGCGACCACCTTGGCTATAAACGGCTCCAACACGATTGCCATCTGAAGGCCATAAACGACCAACGCGATGTTATTTCCTACCAACATGGTAGAGATAAACAAATTTGGATTGCGATAGAAAATTCCCAGTATCTTACTGGATAGACTACGCTCCTTCTTATCCAGCTCGAAACGAAGCTTATTGGAGGAGATAAAAGCGATCTCCATCCCGGAAAAGAATGCGGAAAACGCGAGGGAAATTAAAATGTAAGTCAACGTCCCCACCTTAATTACTTTTTATTGAATCTATTTGTGACACATCTACCCGGGCACTATCCCCCCGCGCTGCTACCCGTGTCGTATCGGCCGGAGCATCGCTTACCGGGAAAATACCTTGTGAGTTAAATATCTTATATTGAGTCATATCTTGGTTCGACTCAAAGCCTATGCCTGTGATGATCTTATCCTCTTGCTCGATACGCATATACTTATCGGAATAAACCTTCTCTTGCTTTTGGTCCCAGAACAATTGGGAAGTCTCAAAGTGCTCCCCTTGCAGACTTTCCACCTCTACATTACCGATCAGCTCCCAAAGGCCTTTTTTATCATAATAATAGGCTGTATCTGCCTTGATACTCGCTTCTGTTTGGAACAAGGTATCGAACTTCTCCACGTAGATCCCCTCGGGGAAATACCAATGGGGTTCCGCGGCTTTCCCGTAAATCCGCCATTCTTTCGCTTTCAAGCGATATCTCGTGATACCGGAATCGGAGATCAAGGATGAGACATCCGTAGCCTTCATCGTATAGGTCTTGTCCGGATCAAACTCAACATCGACCACCTCCTTATGCTCCTTGCCACAAGAGGCAGAAAACAAAAGGAGCACAACAACCGCCGCGAAGGTGGTTGTTATGCCCCTATTTCCCGTTTTACAATGAAAACGATGTCCTATCATAATTACCGAATCGTTGTACGCTCTCCGATCCAGCCACCAACAGTGAAAGATTTGCCCTTCTCCAAATCCGGGTGCATAAAGATCTCCTCCGTAGAAGGAAGGTGAGCGCGATAAGATGAGATCAAAGTATTAGCCTCTTCAGCGACACTCGGATCTACTTGTTTCGCTTTCTCGAACTTATCGATAGCGGCATTATAAGCAGCTCTCGCCAACACTCCATCATTCGGATAAACAGACTTAGCCGTAGCCGCGTACATCTTACCGATCAACAGATAAGGAGCTCCGGAAGCCGGATTCATCTCAGCCGATTTCTGACAATATTGTCTAGCTTTAGAATAAGAGTTTTGCTCGAATAAAAGCAAAGCGATCATGTAATAATCATCAGCCTTCGCGGAATTCTCCGTTTCCAAATTAGCAGCTTCCTCAAAATACTTGATAGCCGTATCATAATCCTTAGCCTTTACAGCTTGCTTTCCCAAACCAAGAGCAGCGTCAGCGCTGGGCTCCAATTTATAAGCATAACCGGAAGCGGCAAAGTAAGCGTCAATTTCTTGGCAACGCATTCTTCTCAACAAAGAGACCACTTGCTTCAAGTATTCCAAATTATCCTTATTCTCCTCGATCTTCGCAGCGTATAGACCTTGCAATGTCTCACAATCCGCAGCGCCACTATTTGCGAAAGCATTATCTACGCCAGACTTGTAGGCAGTCACCGCATCAACCTCTTTTTGGTTATTCGCGGCCTGGGCAGCCTTCAACTGAGCATCCAAGCCCCCGGAAGCCTTCAAATAATCTTGGATATATTGTTCCTTGAAATTCGGATCGTTCACCATTTTCTTCATAGACGCAAAAGCGAACAATGAGAGACCTAGAGCTTCCGTATTCTCGCCCTTCTCATCCACAATTTCCTTCAACCAGTTATAAGCTCGGTCGTAATCAACGTTATCACCCGTCTGTGCGAAATAATCTTGTACTTTACGAGCCACGATCCAATCCTTTCCATACCGGCGATCGTTTCCAAAGTACTTGACACGCTTATCATAAACAGCCATCAAATCACCAATAAGCGCCTTCTTCTTGGCGGGATCTTTCTCTTGGGCGATCTTCCAGGCCATAATTCTCACACCGTACAAATAGATGTCTTTTGTAGCGGCAGGACACTCATCGTACACGATCTTCCAGAAATCATAAGCATCTTTGAAGTTTCCGGCTTTCGCGTAAGGAACAAACAAGCTGATATTGGTAATACAACGCACGCTATCCTCACCGGAACCGAACCGTGTACCATTATCCACTCCTTTCTGCGCATAAGCGCCCAACGTACCCATAGTACATCCAAGCGCTAGTAATAAAACTCTGATCTTCATATCTCTTTCTATTAAAGTTAGCTATAATGTTTATATTCCTTCAAAAAAGTCTCATACTCATTAGACCCTTTCGGCCATTCCCGGTTTAATCCACTTTCCGTTTAAAAAACCATAATTCGTTAAATGTATAGTTCACCGTAAACCGGAAATACTGCTCATCAATCATCGTACGTAATTCCGGACGGATCTTCACGTACTCAAATGACAGATTCACTAACGAACGGTTATCGATCAATGGAAACCCAAAACCGACACTCGCCCCATATTCATCATAATCATGACCTTTATAACCATTCTCCTCGGAGCGACTTACCCTTAAGTACGAATTGCTGTAATGAAAACCGGCACGATATCTGATACGTCCCAGATAATTACGATTATCATAACGAGGAATAAACTCGGCACCAGCCGCTACACGTGTACGATTCTTGAATTGACCTTTCTCGTTATCAAAATAAGCGTCAGTCCAATCCTCATATAAGAAATCCGCGGCTAACGTCAACCGGTTCTCCTTTACATAAGAGATACCCACTCCATAAGAGTTCGGCATATCAAACCGATAATTCTTAATCGTGTCGTTTCTTGTATATCCGGACGTAGCCGAGGAACCGACAAGCTGAGTATCATACACAGTCGTATTCAACTTCTTCCCAGGAGAATAAACGAAACCTACCGTGACATGCTCCGTCTTACTCAAAGGGTGCGTGTATTGAATACCAAAATCTAGCTTTAAATCACGAATCTCATAACGTTGGTTTCTATACACATTGTCCGCTCCCGTCGAGCTCGGGAAAATCAAGTTACGGGAATGTGTTATATTTCCAAATAAAAATCCGGCGTTCATACCAATAGAAAGACGTTTCTTCCAAATATCATAGGAGAGTCCTAAATAGGCATCGCTTAAGCCACCTTCGCCGCTAAAGCTTTCTCCCCAACTTAGACCGCCTTCGGTATGGCTCCCGCCAAAATCATATCCTACATACGAATAAGGTAATAAACCAATACTCATCGCTAAACGCCGGGTGATCGGAAATTGCATGGCGATATACTCCACGTTTCCATTCATCTGTCGTTGCTTGTTCGTACCGTCATAGAACCAAGATACCTGACCGGACGCACCAAAATCAAAAAGAAATGTCAACGAATCCATGCAACTATAAGATGCGGGATTTAAGGGATTTATCTGTTTGGAAGACCTTAATCCATAACCGACTCCACCCATTGCTCTTCCGGCACCAAAAGATCGATCCGCCAACTCTCCATATCCAAATCTCGTGTAAGGCGAGTTCGTGTTATTTTGAGCCCACAACGGCAATTGTGCAAAGATAAGAAAACTTATTATTATTACTACCTTATTAATTTTCAACATTATACTCTAAGATTCTGTTTAATCCTGTCAACACTAAATTAATGTCTGCAAAGATGGAGTTTTTTAGCCGTCTTTCAAAATAAAACGAATGACCGCCTGTTAAAAAAATCAAAAGATCCGGATATTTTACTTTCAGCTCATCAATATATCCATCCATCTCGTGAACAATTCCATTCACCACCCCCGCTTGGATAGCCGTTTCCGTACTCGTCCCGATAAGCGGTATATCATCCTCTTCCGTTACCAAAGGCAGCTTCTTCGTAAAATGATTCAACGCTCGAAAACGAGTTGTCATCCCCGGAGAGATATTCCCCCCCAGAAAGACACCCGACGCTTCTATCACCTCATACGTGATAGCGGTTCCGGCATCGATAACCAACAGGTTCTTCCCAGGCCGCAAATAACTCGCCCCCACGACAGCGGCCAAACGATCCTTGCCCAGTGTTTTCGGAGTCTCATATTCCACCTTGATCGGTAAAGCCACATGTTCATCCAGAAAGACGAAACGCCGAAGCTTACACTTTAGATAAGCGACCAACTCATCGTCCGTGTCTATCACCGTAGATAAAATGCCTTGCGTAAAAGCGTACTTCTCAAAAAGAGCAGCGACCACAGATACACCGAATTGCTTGTATACAAAAGAAGCCTCTATATGCCCATTTCTATACACAGCCACCTTTGATGACGTGTTTCCTTGTTCTATAATAAGATTCACTTCTCTGATATTTTCCGCGAAGAAAAACAAAAATGATGAAATAACACGCAAAAACGCCGTATAACCTCTAAAATTCTTCTTGAACAAAAAGGATCGCATCGCTGTTTGAAGGTAAATCCAAATAAAAAACAAGTTATGGTATTAGTGTCGACCACAACCATAAAAACATTCTTTAACACTATCAAAAAACGTAAGGGCTCCAGTTCTTTATAAACAATTATCATTCCAAGAGCAATAAAACGCTTGCAAAGTAAAAAATAATATCTACCTTTGCGCCCGGGTAAGTCCTACACGGCATGCTCCCTCGGAATCCCCCAGGGCTTGACCGCAGCAAGGGTACTTGGTTGTAGCGGCGCGATGTAGTAAGCTTACCCACCTGCCTCTTTAGCTCAGTTGGCCAGAGCACGTGATTTGTAATCTCGGGGTCGTTGGTTCGAATCCGACAAGAGGCTCAGATAAGACGCATCATGAAGAAGGAAGCTTATACATAGGCTTCCTTTTTCGCATTTTAGGCGTAATATAGTTGCGCATTTGCATTAATATATTAACTTTGCTGAAAGAATTCAAAACTGCAGCATCATGGAAGAGAATAAGAATTTACTTTTAAAAGGCGCTATGACTTATGGCTTGGCCATGGGCATATATTGGGTAGTGAAATATGTCTTCTTCATCTTCAGTGTTTCCGTCCCCTCCTTGAGTTTTGTCTATTGGCTATTGACGCTTGCCGTCCCTTTCATCGCCTACTACATGACGAAAAGGTATCGGCGGGACATCGGTGGAAGAATCAGCTTCTTTCATGCTTGGAGATTCGGCACGATGTTGTATTTTTTCGCCGCATTGATTGTCTCGCTTGAATACTTTGTCTTTTACCAGTTCATCGCTCCACCTGATTTCGTGGCGAACGCGATCGGACAGTTAACGGCTGTACTAAAAGATAGCCAAGTCAACTCGGAGATGATCGACTCGCTCAGCAAGATTCGTATCTCGCCAATCCATATGGCTATACAAGGAATATTCAACAACGTATTTTACGGCATCATACTTTCTATACCGGTAGCGGCACTCTTGTGCAGGAACAATTCGACAGGTTCCATCACTGAGAACCGCTAAAAAGTTAATTACAGACAAATAATGGACATATCAGTTGTTATCCCGTTGTATAACGAAGCCGAGTCTTTACCCGAGTTATTCTCGTGGATAGAGCGGGTGATGAAAGAACATAATTATACCTACGAAGTAATTTTCGTGAATGACGGCAGTACGGATAATTCTTGGGAAGTGATCGAGGAGTTGAAGCAACGTTCTCCACATGTCCGAGGAATCAAGTTCCGTCGCAACTACGGTAAGTCGCCTGGATTGCACTGCGGATTCCAACGGGCTAAAGGTGACGTGGTCATTACCATGGACGCCGATCTGCAAGATAGTCCGGATGAGATCCCCGAGCTTTTCCGGATGATCACCGAGGACGGGTACGACCTAGTATCCGGCTGGAAAAAGAAAAGATATGACCCGCTTTCCAAGACGATCCCCACGAAATTATTCAATGCGACAGCTCGTAAGTTCTCGGGAATAAAGAACTTGCACGATTTCAATTGCGGATTGAAAGCGTATAAGAACGTTGTAATTAAAAATATAGAGGTGTATAACGATATGCACCGCTACATACCTTATTTGGCTAAGATTGCCGGATTTCACAAGATTGGCGAGAAAATAGTAAAACATCAAGCCCGCAAGTACGGAACTACCAAATTCGGGTTGGATCGCTTCGTGAACGGTTATCTTGATTTGATCACGCTTTGGTTTACTTCCAAGTTCGGAAAGAAACCGATGCACTTCTTCGGTTTATGGGGAAGCGCTATGTTCTTCATAGGTTTTATCGCTCTAGTAATCGTACTCAGCATGAAATTGATCTCGATGCACTCTGGAGATTTAAGGCCTTTGGTTACAAGTTCCCCCTATTTCTATATTTCATTGACAGCGATGATCCTGGGAACCCAAATGTTCTTAGCGGGCTTTATCGGGGAGTTGATTTCCCGTAATTCTCCGAATCGCAATAACTATAAAATAGAGGATGAGATATGAGTTTCCTGGAATTAGCGAGAAAACGTTGCTCTATCCGCAAATATGCTTCCCAAAACGTAGAGCAAGAAAAAATTGATTATATCCTAGAAGCAGCTCGTTTGGCTCCTTCGGCGGTAAATTGCCAACCTTGGTATTTTGTATTGGTTCAGGGTGCGGAAGGAAAAGCGAAATTACAAGAATGCTATCCTCGGGAATGGTTCAAACAAGCGCCTTGTTACCTGATTGTTTGCGGAGATCATCAGCAATCTTGGAAACGAAGCGATCATAAGGATCATATGGATATCGATGCGGCTATCGCCACGGAACATATTTGTTTAGCCGCTGCCGAACAAGGGTTGGGAACTTGCTGGGTTTGCAATTTCGACACGGAGCTTTGCCGGAAACATTTTAAAATTCAGGAAACGATCGAGCCCGTTGCATTGATACCGTTCGGCTACCCTTCCGAACCGGCATTATTCGAAGAGACTCCAAAGAAACGTAAGTCCAGGGAAGAAATCATTAAACGGGAATCGTTCTAGTATGTTATACATTGAAGTTCTGCTACTAGCGATAGGCTTATCCATGGATAGTCTAGCAGTATCGGTTACCGGCGGCGCAGTTCTTAAAAACAACTGCACCGCCGGTAATATTATTAAGATAGCGGGCGTGCTCGGTATATTCCAAGCCGGAATGACCGTGATCGGTTATACGATGGGATTAGGATTCGAAAAATACATTTGCGCCTTCGACCATTGGATCGCATTTACCCTCTTACTTTACTTAGGAGGAAAAATGATGTACGACAGCACGACGGAAGAGGAAGAAGATAGGAAATTCGATCCTTTATGCAGCCGGACATTATGCGGATTGGGAGTAGCGACAAGTATCGATGCCCTCGCCGTAGGAATCTCTCTGGCGATCTTGAAATCACCGCTCTTGTTACAAGCCTCGACGATCGGTGTTGTCACCTTCACCATCTCTGCCTTCGGTGTCTATTTCGGAAACCGGTTCGGTAAGAGAATCGACTTGAAGCTGGACCTCATCGGAGGTTTGATCTTAATCGGTATCGGTACAAAGATTTTGATAGAGCATGTATTCTTTAGCTAGGAAATCATTGTAGAAAGTGGTTACGGACACAGCCATCCGGGAGAAGCGTGGAAGATATTTATACACACGATAGCGTCTGCCCCATGAAGGGGACATATATGGAATTTTTTATGTAAGTTCGCGATACAAATTTTCTTAAAGATGCGCAAGAATATTACCCTATTAGTCAGCCTGCTGGTCTTATCGCTTACGGCTTGCTCGAACAAGGATCCATACTTCGAAGAAAGTGGTTCTGTTTTTCATACAAGTTATCACATAAAATACAAGGCCAAGCAAATCCTAACCGATAAGATCGACAGCGAGCTGCAACGCTTTAACCTCTCCTTAAATCCTTTCAACCCTAACTCCACGATCGCGAAAGTCAATAATAATGAGGATGTGGAGGTAGACGAATGGTTTACCGAAGTATTCAATAAGGCAGAAGATATCTCCAAAAAATCAGGAGGTGCTTTTGACATTACTTGCGCTCCCTTAATTAACCTATGGGGATTCGGTTTCAGTAAGATGGACAGTGTAACTCCGCAAATGATCGATAGCATCAAGACTTTCGTCGGTTATCAAAAAGTAAGACTGGAAAGAAAGAAAATCATCAAAGAAGATCCCCGGGTTCTATTGAATTGTTCCTCTATCGCAAAAGGTTATGCTTGTGATATTATCGCCCGCCTGCTAGAAAGGGAAGGCGTAAAGAATTACATGGTAGAAATCGGAGGTGAGGTCGCCCTAAAAGGGGTCAATCAACAAGGTGACTGCTGGCGAGTTGGAATCAACAAACCGGAAACAGGGACAAGCGACGTGACAAATGATGTGGAAGAGATCGTACAATTATGCAAGGGGGGAGGGATAGCCACTTCCGGTGACTACCGAAATTTCTACATCAAGGATGGTAAGAAATATGCCCATACGATCAATCCAGTGACCGGTTATCCCGCCGGACAAAATATTCTTAGCGCGACAATCGTAGCGGAAGACTGCATGACAGCAGACGCTTACGCTACGACTTTCATGGTTTTGGGAGTCGAAAAAGCGAAGCTATTGGCACAATCTACCCCCCAGATAGAGTATTTCATTATTTATGCGGACAACAACGGACAGCGGAAAGTCACCTACTCAAAAGGTATGTTGGAATACCTTCCTAACAGAAAAACATTGGCTATCCTCGAAAATCCGTAAATTCCTACATGAATTGATTTTCATATTTCCGAGGAAACTTACTATTTACAGCCAAGGAGGGACACATATAGCGGAATGCTTTATCTTAGGTTGAGATTAAAAATGTTTCAACTCCTGATAAAGCCTTCGCACCGGTAATCCCATCACGTTATAGAAGCTACCATTAATAGCCTCTACCCCGACATAACCGATCCATTCCTGAATACCATACCCTCCGGCTTTATCATAAGGTTGATATTTATCCAAATAATAGTTAACCTCTTCGTCACCCAATTTAGCGAAACAAACCGCGGATTCTACGGAAAAACCGACATTCTTATCCTTTGTCATGATACAAACACCGGTTATTACCTGATGTACGTGATCCGACAAAGCATGAAGCATGGCATAAGCTTCCTCTCGGTTCGCAGGCTTCCCCATAACCCCGTCAAACGTCCAGACGATCGTGTCCGCCGTAATCAGCAATTCATCATCCGCCATAGTCGACTTATAGGCCTCAGCTTTCGAACGGGCAATATATAATGGGATCTCCATGGAGTCAATAGAATCTGGGTAAGACTCGTCGATATCGGGTATTATTCTCACCTCGAAGTCGATATCCAGACCAGATAACAAATCCCGCCGTCTCGGAGAATTAGAAGCTAAGACGATCTTGTACTTTTTTAAATTCTCTAACATAACCTATTCGATTAAGCATTACACATTCACCAAAGTTTTACCACCCAAAAGCCTCCTCACCGAACCAGTGTCCTTGCGCCCGCATCGTTTGCTCGATCACGTCCCTAGCTACGCCTTCACCGCCTCGCCGGGAGGAGATATATTTCGCTATCTCCTTGATCTCCGGCGCCGCGTCCGCTGGTGCCACCGGCAATCCGACTTGCGTCATTACCTCATAATCAGGAATGTCATCACCCGCATACATGATTTGCTCAGAAGACAAGCCCGTTTTTTCCATGAAATCCTTAAAGTCATGCACCTTTACAGCGCTACGCATATAAATATATTGTATTCCCAAACGAGAAAAGCGAATCTGTACGGCTTCCGTATATCCGCCCGTAATTATAGCGACCTCATATCCTTTCTTCACGGCCAGTTGCAAGGCATAACCATCCTTGATATTGACGGTACGCATCGGATCTCCATTCGGGTAAAGTGAAATCACATCACAAGATAATACCCCGTCCACATCAAAAACAAAAGCCTTTATTTTTGTCAAATCATAGTTTATACTACTCATGTCGAGCCTCCTTATGTATATTTCGGCTAATCCGCTCATACAGATCTCGCATATCCGGATCTTTAAGCATATCCATATGTTTGTCTATCACATTTTCATCATATCGTATAGCCGGTCCCGTTTGGGCTCGCACCGGCGACATCACATGCACCTTAGCAACTGTCTCGTCTATCAAAGGTAGCAAGACCTCTCCCGGTATTTGCTGTTCTTCCAAGATTTTCTCAGCTAACGCATACATATGATTCGTAAAATTGCAAGCGAAAACGGCCGCTAGATGTAAACTCTTTCGTTTCTCGGATGAGAGAAAGCGAACCTCGCGGGAGAGTGCCCTAGCCACCTCTCCCAGCACCTTCTCATCTTCAGACGAACTCGCCTCCAAAAAGAACGGTATATTCTTGAAATCCACCTCCCGACTCTTACTAAACGTTTGTAACGGATAAACCACCCCATATCTAGCCGTGAAGCCCTCAAAGACAGAAATAGGCATACTCCCCGCCGTGTGCACCCACAAACCGTTATTCGGTTTTACACGGGCGATAACATCTTGGAGCACGGCATCTTTCAAAGAGAAAACATACAAGTCGGCATCTTCCACAATCTCTTCCGGGACAACAGTCCACCCACATCCCAATTCATCAGCTAAAATCTTAGCATGCTCACTTGTGTGACTATACACTTGCCCGATACTCATTCCTGACTTACGCATTTCCAACGAAAGCCAGGTAGCTAAGTTTCCGGCACCAACAAATACGACTCTCATTCTCCCGCCTCTTTATTTTCTTCCGGAAGAGAGAACTTTCCTATATGTATCTTCTCCCATTGTAAATGGGATTCATCAAAAGGCTTACGAACCTGATCCTTATAACCGATACCAATGATAGACAAGACATCCAGTTGATAAGGGATATCCAGCAACGAACGAACATAATCATTCGAATCCGCCTCGTCTTCTGTTAGCCGGTTCCGGATCTGACACCAGCAACTGCCCAATCCCAAATCCTCCGCTTGCAATTGCATATAAATGGAAGCGACCGAAGCGTCCTCGATCCAAACATCGCTTTCCATCACATTCGCCAAGACAACCACGGCCAAGGCACACCCCTCCAGAAAGGCGGAACCATTTTTCTTACACCCGGCAAGCTTCTTCAACATTCCCTTATCTTCCACGACCACGAACTGCCAAGGATTACTGCGTTTTGAGGCCGGAGCCATCAACGCCGCTTTCAAGATCAGCTCTACCTGCTCGGGTAAAAGTAGTTGTTCGGTAAACTTACGCGTGCTTCTCCTATTTTGTATAAGTGTTGCGAAACTCTCCATTTTTTTCGTTCTTTGTACTCCTTTAATATTAGGGTTCGCAAATATAAACATATTTTTTTGCACCCATGTATACGTATCATTCTTTTTTCTCGTTAGTACTTTTACAATTGAACAATAGATTATGAAGATTCGTGCGATAGCCGCGCTGCTATTTATACTTATTTCCGTGAGCGCCTTTGGCGAGGGCCACATAAAAATCACCGGTTATGTCCATGACGCCGACGGCAACCCTCTGGAATTAGTGAATGTCCGGGTTAAGAACACATTGATCGGCTCCATGACCAACGAGAAGGGATATTATTCATTTTCCCTATCGCCGGGGGATTCTATCTCCATAATTTACTCTTGTCTGGGATATAATAAGGCAGAGCGTATCATTCCTTCGGCACAAGCGGACATGCGCTTGAACGTACAGATGAACTATACCTCATTTGATCTAGGAGAAGTATCTGTTACTGCCATCCGCAAGCAGACTACGACCATGGAGTCTTTAAACGCGGATAAAATCAAATTATTACCCGATCCCTCCGGAGGTAGCATAGAAAGCTTGGTCGTTACGTTTGCCGGCGTATCGTCCAATAACGAGTTAAGTTCCCAATATTCCGTACGGGGGGGTAGTTATGATGAAAATATCGTATATGTGAATGGAATCGAGGTATTCCGTCCGCTTCTGATTCGCTCGGGGCAACAAGAGGGCCTTAGCTTTATCAACCCGGATCTGACAGAGGCGGTCAATTTCGCCGCAGGTGGCTTCGAGGCTCGTTACGGGGACAAGATGAGTTCCGTGCTGGATATTACCTATAAAAAACCTAAGATGTTCGAAGGCTCAGCTTCCGCAAGTTTGTTGGGAGCGAATGCTTACGTGGGCAGTTCTATCGGTAAATTTACCCAAGTAACGGGTTTACGCTTTAAAAGCGGTCGGTCCATTTTGGGTACCATGGATACAGACGCTGAATACGACCCCAAATTTATCGATCTGCAAACCTACATCACATACCAATTGGCCCCTAGATGGGAAATCAATTTCTTGGGAAACCTCGCTAACAATAATTATAAATTCACTCCTTATAGCAGGGAAACCTCTTTCGGTACAGCCGAGCATCCCAAGAACTTCAAAGTCTATTTCGACGGAAGGGAAAGAGATCGTTTCCAAACCTTATTCGGCGCGCTGACATTGAAACACAACCTCAATGAGAACACAGAGTTGGGACTTCAATCCTCCGCTTTCAAGAGCAAGGAAGAAGAGGGATACGATATCGCCGGAGAATATTGGTTGAGCGAGAACGGAGCGGAAAATCCGGATGACGACGCGTCAGCCGCCATGTCCGTAGGCCGTTATCACGAGCACGCACGAAACCGCTTAAACTCGACAGTCATGAATGTCGGGCATTATGGGATGGCCCGCCTTTTAAACAATACGTTGAAATGGGGAGCCACGGTACAAATGGAGAAGATCAATGATAAGATCAGCGAGTGGGAAAAAAGGGATTCCTCGGGTTATTCTTTGCCTCAAACTGGTAATAACGTAAGTGTATATTCGAACCTCTTTTCTGATAATCAGATAGAAAGCACACGCTTTTCCGCTTATGCGCAAGATGCTTTCAAATTCAGGACTAAGCAAGGTCTGTTCACGTTAGTCGCAGGAATTAGAGGTAGTTATTGGACTTATAATAAAGAGTTCCTTTTCAGTCCCCGCGCCTCATTGGGCTTTATCCCGAACTTCGACCAAGATTTAACGCTCCGTTTCGCCACCGGACTGTATTATCAATCGCCCTTCTACAAGGAATTGCGTAAAGTAGGCAAAGATGAGAACGGCAATAACATCACAGTATTGAACAAAGATCTAACGTCACAACGCTCCATCCATTTCATCTTGGGAGGAGATTATACGTTCCGTGCCGTAGACCGGAATTTCAAGGTAACCGCCGAGATGTACTATAAAAAGCTGGACAATCTGAACCCCTACACCGTAGATAACGTCAAGATCCGCTATTACGGCGAGAACTGCGCCAAGGGTTACGCCATGGGACTCGATGTCAAATTCTTCGGTGAATTTGTACCGGGTACCGACTCCTGGATCAGCTTCTCCTTGATGAAAGCCCAGCAAACCATCCGAGAAACGACGACCGTACCCATGGCCAATAGCCAAGGCTACAACATCTCACTCTTCTTCCAAGATTATTTCCCGGGCTATAAACGCGTCAAGCTAAATCTGAAAGGAGTTCTGTCCGGAGGACTTCCCCAGACAATCCCGGGCAAAGGATACGAAGCCGGCTATTTCCGTACGCCCGCCTACAAACGTGTGGATATCGGCCTCTCCTATCAATTGGCAGGAGGTACGGACGCTATCATGGACAGAGGCTTCTTCCGCCATTTGAGAAACATTTGGCTGGGTCTGGATGTATTTAACATATTAGACATCAAAAACGTTAGTTCCTACTATTGGATAACAGACGTGTATAATGTCCAATACGCCGTTCCAAACTATCTGACTGGACGGCAGCTAAACGTGCGGTTGATTGTTGATTTCTAGCAAGACCTACTAAAGACCTTTTCCCGCAAGGCGGATTGCGGTAAAAATAGAAATGCAGTTTGGCATAATTACCTCAACAAAAAATAAGGATTTATTTCCTCATTCGTAAAAAGTAGTGTACATTTGCGGAGAATAGAAACAAACATTTACTAAATCTTTAAATTATTATTGACATGGAACTTACACATATCGAACATTTAGGTATCGCAGTGAAGAGTATCGAGGCTTGTCTACCCTATTATGAAGGCGTTCTTGGATTAAAATGCTACAATATCGAAGAAGTAGCGGACCAAAAAGTAAAAACCGCGTTTTTCAAGGTAGGACAGACTAAGATTGAATTACTAGAGCCGACTAGCGAAGATAGCACGATCGCGAAATTCATCGAGAAAAAAGGGGAAGGTATCCATCATATCGCATTCGCGGTACCTGATGTACAGGCCGCATTGAACGAGGCTGAGGAAAAAGGCGTCAAATTAATCGACAAAGCTCCCCGCGGTGGTGCGGAAGGTTTGAGCATCGCTTTCCTTCACCCGAAATCAACTTGCAGCGTATTGACAGAACTTTGCATGCCGGGCAACAAATAATTAATCCGTTCATTTTTAACAACAAATCAAAATACAATGAGTAACCAGCTTGAAAAAGTAAAAGAGCTCATCGCACTTCGTGAGCAAGCTCGCTTGGGTGGAGGAGAGAAAAGAATCGAATCACAGCACAAAAAAGGCAAGTATACCGCTCGTGAGCGTATTGCCATGTTGCTTGACGAAGGTAGTTTCGAGGAATTCGACATGTTTGTTCAACACCGTTGTACAAACTTCGGTATCGAGAAAACCAAATACTTGGGCGATGGTATCGTGACAGGTTATGGTACGATCGATGGACGTTTGGTATATATCTTCGCTCAAGATTTCACCGTATTCGGTGGAGCCTTGTCTGAGGCTTTGGCAATGAAGATCTGTAAAGTAATGGATCAAGCCATGAAGATGGGCGCTCCCGTTATCGGTTTGAACGACTCCGGTGGAGCTCGTATCCAGGAAGGAGTAAATGCCTTGGCAGGATACGCTGAGATTTTCCAACGCAACATCTTGGCTTCCGGTGTTGTTCCCCAGATTTCCGGCATCTTCGGTCCTTGCGCCGGTGGAGCCGTTTATTCTCCGGCTTTGACAGACTTCAACATCATGACACGTGGTACCAGCTACATGTTCTTGACAGGTCCGAAAGTGGTAAAAACCGTAACAGGAGAGGATGTAACCCAAGAGCAGTTGGGTGGAGCCAGCGTACATACGACAAAGTCGGGTGTAGCCCATTTCGCGGTTGATACGGAAGAAGAGGGTTTGCAGTTAATCCGTAAATTGCTCAGCTTCTTGCCACAGAACAACTTGGAGGAAACTCCATTGATCGAATGCAAGGATCCGATTGATCGTTTAGACGACGTTTTGAACGAGATCATTCCTGATAATGCTAACCAATCTTACGACATGTATGAGGTTATCGGTACGATCGTCGATAACAATGAGTTCCTCGAGGTTCACGCGGATTACGCCAAGAATATCATCGTGGGTTTCGCACGCTTCAACGGACAGTCTGTCGGTATCGTAGCGAACCAGCCGAAGGTTATGGCAGGATGCTTGGATAGCAACGCATCTCGTAAAGCAGGTCGCTTCGTTCGTTTCTGCGACGCTTTCAATATTCCTTTGGTAACGTTGGTCGACGTCCCGGGATTCCTTCCGGGTACAGGTCAGGAATACAACGGTGTCATCCTTCATGGCGCTAAATTGCTTTATGCTTATGGCGAGGCTACCGTTCCTAAAATTACCGTTACATTGCGTAAGTCTTATGGTGGAGCTTATTGCGTGATGAGTTCTAAACATTTACGCGGTGATATGAATTACGCATGGCCGACAGCCGAGATCGCCGTTATGGGTCCGAGTGGCGCCGTAGAGGTTATCTTCGCCAAGGAAGTAGCAGCCGCTGAAGATCCGAAAGCATGTGCGGCAGAGAAAGAGGCTGAATATAAGAAAGCATTCGCCAATCCTTATAACGCAGCTCAATACGGTTATATCGACGATGTTATCGAACCGCGTAACACACGTTTCCGTATTATTCGTGCTTTGCAGCAATTGCAGACCAAGAAGTTGAGTAATCCTGCTAAGAAACATGATAACCTGCCTCTATAATCCGTAAAACAGGAGATGAATATGATAAATAAGAAGATAGGGGTATTACTACTGCTCATGGTTCTCTTCAGCATGGGAGCCCAAGCACAGTTGACTACCTCCGTTAAATTAAACGAAGTATTGGTTGTCAACGAGGATAACTTCGTTGATGACTACGGGAAACACCATCCTTGGTTCGAGTTGTATAATAACTCGGCAGGTACAGTAGATTTGCGCGGCTGTTTCTTGACCAACGACAAAAGCGACCCCAGGAAATATATGATCCCGAAGGGAGATGTATTGACAAAGGTGCCCCCTCGTCAACATATACTTTTTTGGGCGGACAATGCTCCCACGAAAGGAACATTCCACGTAAACTTCACGTTCGATCCGAACAAAGACAATTACCTCGCTTTGTATGATTCCGACGGAACGACATTGATCGACGAGATCACGATCCCCGCCGGGCAAAGAGCAGACGTAAGCTACGGATTGGATATAGATGGCATTGGGAAGTGGGCGATCTTGGACAAGGTAACCCCCAGTACGAATAATGTAACATTAGACTCTAACGAGAAGATCGAGAATTTCCAAAAGAACGACTCCCTCGGTATCGGCATGACTATCACGGCGATGGCAGTTGTGTTCATCGGCTTGATGATCTTGTTCCTTGTATTTAAGCAAATCGGTAACGCGGCGATTCGTACCAGCAAACGTAACGCGCAGAGAGCCGCAGGCGAGGGTATCGCTGTCTCCGCTAATGCCGGACAAGAATCCGGTGAGATATTCGCCGCCATCGCTACCGCTCTCTATGAGATGAGCGATGACAATCACGACATCGAGCATACGGTATTAACGATCCGCAAGGTACAACGCAGCTATTCACCCTGGAGTTCCAAGCTTTATTCCCTGCGTCAGACTCCAAATAAAAAGTAATCATCCTAAAATCCAATTGACGAATGAAAAGTTTTAAATATACCATTAACGGTAATACATATAAAGTACATATCAACTCAGTTGTAGATGATGTGGCAGAGGTAGAGGTAAACGGAACTCCTTATAACGTAAAAATGGAGAAACCCGCGAAAAAGCAATTGGTTACATTGAAACGTCCGGCTCAAGCTCCGACCAATGCCAGTGGTGAACCCGTCATCACCCGTCAAGCAGCTCCAAGCGTGGCTGGCGCTGTTAAATCTCCGCTGCCAGGTGTAATCTTAAGTGTAGACTGTAAAGTCGGCGATGCAGTTAAGAGAGGCCAAAAGATCTTGGTATTGGAAGCCATGAAGATGGAAAACAACATCAATGCCGATCGTGACGGTAAAATCGTAGAAATTAAAGTAAACAAAGGCGACTCTGTATTGGAAGGTGCAGACCTCGTTGTAATCGGTTAATGATATGCAAGAAAGTTTCTTACAATTCCTAGGAGAAAATATCCAAATATTTCTCTCCTATACAGGATTTGCGAACGCGACTCCGGGGCATATCGTGATGCTGTTGGTGGGTTTGCTGTTCATATTCCTGGCGATTAAATATGAATTCGAGCCGATGCTCCTGATCCCTATTGGTTTCGGAATCTTGATCGGAAATATTCCCTTCAAGGACGCCGGATTACAATTAGGTATATACGAAGAGGGTTCTGTATTGAACATTTTGTACCAAGGCGTGAAACAAGGTTGGTATCCCCCCTTGATATTCCTCGGTATCGGTGCCATGACAGACTTCTCCGCTTTGATATCCAACCCCAAGTTAATGCTAGTCGGAGCCGCCGCCCAGTTTGGTATTTTCGGCGCTTATATCATTGCTTTGCAAATGGGATTTGACCCGAGCCAAGCCGGTGCTATCGGTATTATCGGAGGAGCGGATGGTCCAACCGCGATCTTCTTGTCATCCAAGTTAGCTCCTAACTTGATGGGTGCTATCGCTGTATCCGCATACTCATATATGGCATTGGTTCCTATTATCCAGCCTCCGTTTATGAGATTGCTTACAACGAAGAAAGAACGTTTGATACGAATGAAACCTCCAAGAGCCGTTTCACAGACGGAGAAAATCGTTTTCCCGATCGTGGGTTTATTGTTGACAGCCTTCTTGGTACCGTCCGGTTTGCCACTGTTAGGAATGTTGTTCTTCGGTAACTTGATCAAGGAAAGTGGCGTGACTCGCCGCTTGGCGGAGACCGCCCGCGGCCCGCTGATCGATGTTATCACGATCTTGTTGGGCATCACGGTAGGTGCTTCTACACAAGCTACCCAGTTCTTAACATTGAACTCTATCAAGATTTTCGGTCTGGGCGCGTTGTCATTCGTTATCGCTACTTGTGCCGGCGTATTATTCGTTAAGTTCTTCAACCTGTTCTTGAAAGAGGGCAACAAGATCAATCCGTTGATCGGCAACTCCGGTGTATCCGCCGTTCCAGACGCTGCCCGTATCTCCCAGAACGTAGGTTTGGAATACGATCCAAGCAACTACTTGTTGATGCACGCCATGGGCCCGAACGTAGCGGGTGTAATCGGTTCCGCTGTAGCTGCCGGTATCTTGCTCGGATTCCTGGGTTAATAAAGAACCATCTATATGAAAGGGGCGAGATCCGGAAGGGTCCCGCCCTTTTTTATGTGATCGCCCCCCGTCAGCTTACGGTATCCGTCCGAAATCGGCCGACTTTTCCATAGCATTTTTGATTGCAAACTTTGCAGTTAAAAAAGCTATGTTCAATCTGAATGAAAACAACCGTATAGTGATGTCCCAACATCCGACAGACATGCGCATGGGCGTCAACTGTCTGAGCGGACAGGTAAGGATGGTCGGTCTTGATCCCTCGA
>NZ_JAAKDT010000021.1 GCF_011038785.1 Parabacteroides sp. ZJ-118 | reverse complement strand
ATGGCACGAGGGATCCACCTCTTCCCATTCCGAACAGAGAAGTTAAGCCTCGTCACGCCGATGGTACTGCGTAACAGTGGGAGAGTAGGTAGCCGCCGTCTTGAGTGAAGGCGATAGCCGGAAGAGAGGGGAGTCAATCCGAAAGGGTTGACTCCCCTTCTTTTTTATGAGCCATCCGTTGTAGGGAGACGCGGCGTGCCCGCGTCTCTCTACTTTATTGGTAGCGTACGGCTGTTCCTGCGGCAGTAACCATCAGCATACTTCCGCTTCCTCCTACGGTCTCGAAATCCAGATCTACGGCGATTACAGCGTTTGCGCCCATTCGTGCCGCATGGTCACTCATCTCTTTCAAGGCCGTCTCTTTCGCTTCGCGTAAGACGCCCTCGTAAGAACCTGAACGTCCTCCGACAATATCTCGGATACCTGCGAAGAAATCTTTGAATACATTCGCTCCGATGATCGTTTCACCGGATACGATTCCGAAGTACTGGGTAATTTCTTTTCCTTCAATCGTGTTAGTTGTTGTGAGTAACATAGCTATTTATTTTACCGGTTGATGGGTCATGATAAACTCAAGCCTACCTCCATTTATGATATCGGAGTGGCTGATGAAAGGAGTCTCAAGGACTTTGCCGTTTAGCCTGACCTCTTTCACGTACTTATTGGCAGGGCTGTTGTCGATCGCCACGATCTCGAAAACACCGCCTTTTACGTGCACAGAAGCCTTGTTTACCATCGGGCGACCCAATGTATAAACCGGAATACCCGGACTCACCTGATAAAAACCTAGCGCGCTCATGACATACCAAGCAGACATCTGCCCGCAATCCTCATTGCCGATGATACCATCCGGTTCATTCGTGTAGAAATTCCGCATGATATAATCCAAATACCCTTGCCCCTTCCATGGAGAATCTGTCCAGTTATAGAGATAGGCCATATGGTGGCTTGGTTCGTTTCCATGAGCGTATTGGCCGATCAATCCGGTAATATCTCCGGAGGCTTCCGCCCCGTCTATCTGGGAAGAGGTGGTGAACAAGGTGTCTAAACGTGTTTCCAACTCTTTCTTGCCACCGATAGCGGCGATGAAGTTGTCCATATCATGAGGTGCGAAGAAACTCCATTGGAAGGCATTCCCCTCGGTATAATCGCTTTTCATGTGCGAAGAATAGCGGGGATTGAATGGGGTGCGGAAAGAACCGTCGCCCATTACCGGACGCATCATCTTCGTCTCGGGATCTAAATAGCGTTTGTAGTATTCAGCTTTCTTGGCATACGCATCCGCTAACTCCATGTTACCAGCTTTCTTGGCGATCTGGGCGATACACCAATCCTCATACGCCATCTCCAGACCCCACGATACGGATTCGGGCACGGAGTCGGCGGGGACGAAACCATATTTCTCCTTATAGTAAGGATGTATCGTGATCAGATCCAGCTCGCGGGTGCCTTTAAACTTCTCGGCAAGATCCTCCCGATAAACGGAAGAACGTGCGCCGGCTTCCGCCCAAGTGCTCATATCTCCTTCCGCTAAATCTTTCGCTACCAGGTCGGCGAGGACCGAGACGGCCGGATACCCTACCATACAACCTGTATAACTGGAGGCTAAAGGCCATTTGGGTAATATTCCGCCTTCTTTATAACCCTGCACGAGCACCTTTCCCCAATCTGTCGCCAGGGTCGGATTAATGATTGTCATTAATGGATGAAGCGCGCGGAACGTATCCCATAAGGAGAATACGGAATAATTTACATAACCCGGTTCGGCGGTATGTACTTTCTTGTCCATGCCTAGATAACGCCCGTCCACATCTTGATAAGCGAAGGGGGCGATCATGGTATGATAGAGCGCCGTATAGAAATTGACCATGACTTTCGGATCTGCCTCGAGCTGGATCGAGTTTAAGGCCTCGTTCCAGACACGTGCCGATTCCTCACGGGTCTTATCGAAATCCCATCCGGGCAACTCTGCCGCGAGATTCTTCTCGGCGCCTTCCGGATCGATTACGGATAAGGCAACCTTTACGTAAAGCGGTCGTGCCTTTTCCGCGAATTTGTAATGAAACTTCAAATCCCCGGCCGTATTCAGGCGTAAGAACAAGGAGTCTTTACGTAATTTCCCGTCCATGTATTGGTATACGGTCTCGATCGGTTCCGAGAAAGTAATCCGATAGGACATGGAGTGGTAATGCGCCCAGCCTTGTGTCTTCACGGTTCCTTCCACCGTAGAGTCGTTTACGAGTAAATACTGGTTACCGACCAGCCTGTGTCCCCAGTTCGGTTGCAGGATATGCCCCAAGTCAAGCAAGACACGACGTTCTTTGGGATTGTCGTATGTATACTTATGGAAACCTACGCGATCCGTAGAAGTCAATTCTACGTTGATGCCAAAGTTGTCCAAACGTACGGCATAATACCCCGGTGTCGCTTTCTCGGTGTCTTTCCGGAAGGTCGCTATCGGTTTGATGGAATCGCCTCCGGAGAAAGGCAATAAGGCTACGTCACCCAGATCGCCGATACCCGTACCGGAAAGATGCGTGTGGCTGAACCCGTAGATATGGTTGTCGTCATAATGGTAACCACTACTTGCGTCCCATCCCAAGATATGGGTATCCGGGCTTAATTGTACCATCGCGTACGGACGGGTAGCTCCGGGAAAGGTGTGCCCATGGAATCCGGTTCCGATGAATGGGTCTACATACCTCACCTCATCTTGTAGCTGTGGCGACTCCGACGCTTGCTTGCATCCTGCCAGCAGGCAGGCAAGAGCGGCTTGAAAAAATAAGATCGTTCTTTTCACTGTTATTATGGATTTAGTTTGTAATAAGCAAATTATCGCACATCTGTCACAAAGATAATGGCTTTGGGGGAATATTCGAAATTTCCCTTTAAAATCTACGACCTTTTTCGGGCTCCGTTCATGAGGCCGGGGCATTCCCTCTTCCCTTGGAAAAGATTTTGGCGCCCGTATAGGGGGACATGTCTCGGAAGATCGAAAATTAATCACTACATTTGAGCCGTTATTTAAACTTATTACTCATTTAACGCATAAGATTATGGGAACGAACATGAAGAAAGCCTTCACGGCTCTTTTATGCCTTTTGTTTTGCATCACGATCTCGGCACAGGATAAAGCCGCTGATTTTAGTAAGCTCGTAGGCGATTGGTCCTTCTCTGCCCCCGACGCTCCGTATGGATATCAAGCGGGCAGTTTTCAGATCAGGCAAGAGAACGGCAAGTTGACCGCCAAAGTGGATATACAAGGTAGCATCTTGGAGATACGTGATATCAAGGCGAGAGGAGATAAGTATTTCGGTTCCTTTTATGTGGATGGAACGCCCGTAGACTTGACCATGATCCAGGAAGGAAATACGTTAAAGGGAATGGCCGACGCCGGCGGTATGCAGATCCCCGTGAAATTCAAGAAAACGAAGAAGTAACCGCTTTGTGGTACCGTGAGTTTCCGTTAACTTCGCGGCAAAAACTACAAAAGGATGTTTACAGTAATCGGAATCATGTTCTGCGGCATTGCCGTGGGGTATTTCTTTCGTAAAGTAGAATGGCTGCAAAAGATCGGTAAGCCTATTTCTTATACGATTCTTCTCCTTTTGTTCCTGCTGGGAATCTCGGTAGGGGCTAATGAGTCTGTCGTGAATAATCTTACGACGTTGGGCGGGCAAGCCCTGTTGATTGCCTCGGCCGCTACGTCGGGCAGCCTCTTGGCCGCATGGGGCGTTTACCATTTCTTTTTTAAGGAGAGGAATTGGGGATGAAAGGGAGTTTGGTCGTCGCGGGCTTCTTTGCCTTGGGCTGCTTGCTGGGATGGAGTGGCTATCTGCCCGAGGTCGTTATCGAGAGTGACGCGACGGTTTATGTACTTTACCTCTTGATGTTTCAAGTAGGGATTAGCATCGGAAGCGACAAGAAACTGAAAGAGATTTTGTCGAGTATACGGCCCAAATTGCTGCTGGTACCCTTGGCTACGATTGTCGGGACGTTGACATTCTCCGCCTTGATCAGTCTCGTACTTACGAAATGGAGCGTATTCGATTGTTTGGCGGTCGGAAGCGGTTTCGCCTATTATTCATTATCATCCATCTTGATAACAGAGCTGAAAGAACCTACCTTGGGGGCTCAATTGGCAGCGGAGTTAGGAACGATCGCCTTGATCGCTAATATTATCCGTGAGATGTTTGCCTTGCTGGGCGCTCCGTTGTTTGTTAAATATCTCGGAAAGCTATCTCCGATTTGTGCGGGAGGAGCTACTACGATGGACACGACATTACCGATCATCACCCGTTATTGCGGAAAGGACTTGGTCTTTGTCTCTATCTTTCACGGGATCGTGGTGGACTTCACGGTTCCGTTTTTCGTATCTTTCTTCTGCTCGATGTGAGCGTTTCTTGAGGTCGAAACTTTAGTTCTGCGGTAATTGTATGAGACGGTTATAGAGACGCGGCACACGCTACGCCTCTACAACTGGGGTGTTTTGTTACTTGAATAGCATCGGGGCGAATTTTGTGAGATAGATACGCCAGTTTTTCCAGATATGGCCGCCGTCGCTCTCATAGTATTCGTATTTGTAGCCGTTATCGTCTAGTTTCTTACGATAGTCCACGTTGTTTTTGTATAAGAAGTCGGTTTTACCGATAGCGATCCAGTATAATTTCGGGTGCTTGCCGAATTGTACTTTCAGCTTCTCATCCATATTCTGGTAGATGGGAGATTCGGAGTCTTCGCGGGGGAGGATAGCGGCAGAGAATAATCCTACGTAATCGAACATATCCGGATATTGCTTAGATATATGCAAAGAATGGAACCCACCCATGGAAAGTCCGGCTATCGCACGGCTGGCTTTCTTTTTTTCCACGCGGTAATTGCTCTCGATAAACTTAATAACATCCGGGAAGCTGCTTTCCATGCTACCCTCCATGGTTTTCGGCAGTTGCATATTCGGCTTGATTAAACCTAGGCTGGATTCTCCCGGAGCGGCCTCTTGATTCGCATTTCCGTTTGTCATAACCACGATCATCGGTTTCGCCTTGCCTTGTGCGATTAGGTTATCCATGATCTGGGCCGTACGTCCTAAAGCGATCCAAGCTTCCTCATCGCCCCCCATGCCATGTAATAGGTAGAATACCGGATATTTTTTACCGCTTGTTTCATAGCCAGCCGGTGTATAAACGGTAATACGGCGGGTTTTCCCCAATGTCGGACTCTCATACCAACGGCGAGCGACTGTTCCGTGAGGCACATCATTGACGCTGTATACATCGCCCTGCCCGCCTTTGATAATAAAGATATTCGTAACGGATGCCACGTCACGGTTCAGATAGACATTGTTCGGGTCTGTGGTCTTTAATCCGTCGACAATAAAGGAGTAGCTATATAATTCGGAGGGAAGCGGTTTAGGTGTGGTATATTCCCAAACGCCTTCCTTGCCCTCCTTTAAATCAGCGGTACCGGGTACATCCACTGAACCGAACTGAGTCTTCATCTTCTGTGTGGGAAGGAAATCTCCTGTTACCTGCACCTTTATCGCTTTGGGTGCTATGAACCGGAAGGTTACGGTGTTGTCCGGATGAATCTCCGGAGAGACGATGTTCTGACTACCCCAAAGGGCCTGTTGGGCGAACGTGATCACGCTGATCAGCATGAACACGGTCAAGATTGATAATCTTTTCATAATGATAAATTTATTAATGGTATTATACTAGGCTCCAAAGATTATCGCAAATATAATGAATAATTTGTCACATGAACAATAAATAGGCTCGATAATGTGTCTCTTTTGTGACGGGACATAGCGAGAGGTAACCTTCTTGAATCTTTCCATTGACAAGGCGAGGTGGATAAGCCTCTGACATGAAGCGGTGTTTATCGAGAGCCTTCCCGGCTTCCTTCTCGTAGGAAACCCGGTAATCGCCAATAGCTCCGGGCACCACATAGTGCTGGAATAGACGTAAAGCGACCATTCCCATCGTATACCGCATATTGATCTCAATGCAAGGATGAATAGCGAAAGATCCGTCTTTTTGTCTATAGACCAGCATATCCACACCGATACAACCTGCGTAGGTAGATCCGTAGGCTTCTTGCAATACGATACGTACCGCCTCTTGGATGCGGGAATAGGTTTCTTCGCCCGTGAATCGGGTGATGCGAGAGAGCATGGCGAATTGTTCCTCCAGGATATTACCTGTATAGGAACCTCGCTCCTCGGTATTGAAAACGGATAATCCCTCGTAACGGACATTACCTTGCCCGTCGGAATAAAATTCCATGGCGAAATCCTGTACTTTGTCTAATCCGCTTTCGATGCTGATCATTCCTTGTTTGTTGAATGCGCCCTCTATCCAGTTCTTCGTCTTTGTATCCAGTTTTCGTTTCTCTACCCATAGCAGTCCCCGTCCGGAAGAGGAATAGGGCGTTTTTAATACGAAGGGAGTGTCGCATAAGAGCATGTATCTCTCCACCTCCCGGATTTTCGTACAGAAACGAGGCGCTCCCGGAATAGAGAGATCGGGCAGGAGCGTCTGTATCTTTTCCAGACATTCTGCCGCCGTCTGCCTGCCGGTAAGGCGAAAATAATCCTCCTTCCAAGCCGGGACGGATAGCTGGACTTTTGTCTTGTCCCTCAACCGCTCGAATAGGTGGAGACTATGCGGGGAAAGTCCCCACGGAACCGCATCCATAGGAGCGAGATAAGGCGCGTTTTTCGCCAGCATCGCTTTTGTTACGGGTATAGGAGCAGGGTGCAGGTCTTTGGGCAAATGGGCAAGAAACGGAGGGGCTGCTTTACGATCTTCCAGATAGACAAAAGCATCCTCTTCCGCATACCAAACTGGCAGCAGCGCCAAGTCTTGTTGCATTTTACGGACATTTGTCGGCGCCGTGTAGTTCTGTGTCCCTAAAAGTACGGCCGTCTCGTGGCCGGGATTGAAATAATGTATCCGTGACATAAAAGCGTAAAAACAACAAAGCCGTCTTTTTAAGGGACGGCTTCGCTCGGGTTTATGGGATTGTTATTCCAGATTCTCGTCGATGGCATCGATCTTCTTGATCGTTAGAGCCATATCCTCTTTCAGTTTCTCGATCTTACGTTCCATCTCTTTCAGTAAGCCGCCGCCGCCTTTCGAGGAAACGCTTAAGAAGCCGATGTTGTTCTCGTAAGTCTGAAGCTCGTTCTTCATGCGCTCGTACATACGCATCAACTTATCACGTTCGCTGAACAAACGGCCTTTACCTCTTTCGCCGTTGGTCATCTCGTTTAGATTGTTGCGGAACGACTGCATCTTGCGATCGTTTTGGTCTACCTTCAAACGATCGAATTGTTGGTCAACCGCCTCGTGATATTCCTTGTAGATCTTATCTTTCTCCTTGAACGGTACGAAACCGATCGTATTCCATTCCGCCATATAAGACTTCAAGGTCGCGATAGCCTCATCATGCTCAAGGCTCTCGTCCATGCCCTTGATCTTGGCGATCAGCTCTTTCTTTGCGGCTAAGTTGGTCTGCTCTATGCTCTTTTGGGAAACAACGTTCTTATTCTTTTGCTCGAAGAAATAATCACAAGCCGAGATAAAACGTTTCCAGACAGCGTCGGAATGCTTACGGGCTACCGGTCCGATCGTCTTCCATTCTTTCTGCAATGCGACCATCTTATCTGTCGTATCTTTCCAGTCCGTACTATCCTTCAAGGCCTCGGCTTTCTCGCATAACGCACGCTTAGCGTCCAGGTTTTTCTCCATATCGCTCTTGATCGTCTTGTAGAACTCGCTCTTCTTCTCGAAGTAGACATCGCAAGCGGCACGGAAACGTTCGAATATCTTTACATTATGTTTTTTCGGAGCGAAACCAATCGTCTTCCATTTCTCTTGCAAGCCGATTACCTCCTTGTTTTTTTCTTCCCAGTCCTTAAACGATTTCAGTACGCTGAAATCGATCGCCTCGATTTGTTCGCAAATCACAGTCTTCGCATCCAGATTCTCCTGCTCTTTCGCCTTCAGTTTCTCGAAGTGCTCCTGGTGACGCTTGTTGATCACGGTCGAGGCTGCTTTGAAGCGAGCCCATAAATCCTCACGTAACTCCTTCGCTACCGGCCCGATCTCACGCCATTGCTGATGCAGTTTCTGAAGCTGGTGGAATGCGGAGATAACATCCGGCTCGTTACCTAGTTTCTCTACGGTTTCGCACAAAGCGGTCTTCAATTCCAGATTTTTCTTGAAGTCGTAATCGCGGAACTGATTATTTATCTTGATAATATCGTAGAATTTCTCGGTGTAGATCTGATAATTCTTCCAAAGCTCATTCACGTGCTCTTGAGGAACGGCTTTCACCTCTTTCCATCTTTGTTGGATGTCCTTGAAGGAGTTGTATAACTTATTGAAATCATCTTGGCTTTCGCAAAGCTCTTTCAATTGGTCGATCAACTGCAATTTCAACGCGTAGTTAGCGGCCTTAACACGCTCTTCCTCGGCGAGGATAGCGGCTCTTTTCTCTTTATAAGAGGTGAGCAAATCCTTGATCTTGTTCTCGGTTTCGTCAGCGGGGGCTGTAAAATCCTTTTCTTCGCCACCATCAGCGACGAATTTTTTCTTAAGTTCTTCCACCTCGCTACGACAAATCTTGTAGTAAGCCTGTTTCAAAGCCTCTACTTCTCCACGGGAAGTCTCTACGGAAGTCTCAACAAGTTCGGTTAACTTAGCGAGAATTTCTTCTTTGGTTAATTTACCTGCGGCAATAGCAGCACCAGCCTCCGCCGTGCCGTTGGCTTCTTCAACGTCTGCGGTAGCATCGATTTCCGGCATCTCAACCGGTTTTTTAGTTTCTTCCAATTTCCCGGCTTCTTCCGGCAAATTAGTCTCAAGAGTGTCCTTCATATACAATCGCTTTTAAGGAAAGGATAAATACATCCCTATATCAAGTCACAAATTAAACTAAATATTTTTGGATTACAGCATTTCAGGGGAATTATTTATCTAAAAAGTTATTTTGGATACTAATAGATGTTAAGGCTGGTCTATTTTTCTTGATTCCGGTTGTTGAGACGGGGCATGCCCCGTCTCCCGGGATCTACTCATACTATTTAATCTTATTTATCCCAGGAAGGAAATCAACACACCGGCAGCTACTGCCGAGCCGATCACCCCCGAGATATTACTAGCCATACAATATTGCAAGACATGGTTCTTCGGATCATATCGCAACGCGATCTCATTCGCCACACGAGAGGCCATTGGCACGGCGCTTAAACCCGTGGCTCCGATAAGCGGATTGATTTTCTTCTTCGTGAACAAATTGAATATCTTAACGAAGAAGATACCCCCGGCGATGGACAAAGCGAATGCCAAGAAACCTCCGATTACGATACCGATCGTTGTCAGGTTCAAGAACGCCTCCGATGTCATGGTAGCTCCGACAGACAATCCAAGGAAGATCGTTGCAGCGTTCATGATGCTGTTGGAAGCCGCGTCGAACAGGCGGAACGTATTTGTCCCGATCTCCTTTATTAAGTTACCGAACATCAGCATACCGATCAATGGAACTGAGCTGGGGACGAATAAGGCGACTACCGTGGTTACCACGATCGGGAATATGATCTTCAATACACGCAAGTTCTTGATCTCCGTGCCGGAAGGAAATTTCTTCTCTTGCTCTTTCATGTTGATCCGTAACTCTTCCTTCGTGCACAATAGTTTAACTACCAAAGGAATGATAACTGGAACTAAAGCCATGTAAGAATAAGCCGCGATAGCGATCGGCCCTAATAAATGGGGCGCCAACTTAATGGTCGTGAAGATAGCCGTCGGGCCATCTGCACCTCCGATGATTCCAAGAGATCCGGCTTCTTTCGGCGTGAATCCCATCAAGATCGCTACCAAAAGTACCGTGAAGATTCCCAGTTGAGCCGCAGCGCCGAAAATGGATAGGCGAAGGTTGCGGAGCATCGGGCCGAAGTCGGTCAATGCGCCGACACCCATGAAGATAATCGGCGGCAAGAAACCCGTCTTGATCAACATATAATAGATGAAGTTCATCAAGCCAAGTTCGTGGGCGATATCATGCAACGGCATCTCCCAGATGTTCCTCATTACACCGTGTACATTGACCAATCCATTCTCATCCGCTTGAATCACTCCCATATCGCCTCCGGGGAAATTGGCGAGCAATACGCCGAACGCGATAGGCACGAGCAATAGCGGCTCATATTGTTTCTTGATGCCGAGGTAGAGCAATACGAACGCTATGGCATACATGATCAAGAACTGCGGTTCAGCAATGATATTGCTGAACGCAGTCATCTCATATAAGTTTTGAAATATCTCGTTCATTACTGAATCGTCATTAATACATCATCCTCAGATACGGCATCGCCGGAAGACAGGCAGATCGCCGTGATCGTTCCCCCGAACTCCGCACGTACGGCATTGTATGTCTTCATGGCCTCCACATAGCAAAGGATATCTCCTTCTTTCACTACGTCGCCCACCTTCACCGGGGTATCGGAAGCATTCTTTACCAGGAAGAATTTACCTTCTAGCGGAGAAAGCACCTCTTTTCCCGCACCTGCGGGAACGTTTGCCGCCTCCGGGGCTTTCGGGGCGAGGGCCGCCGTCGGTTTGGCTTCCGGAGCCGCGCTGTTGGTATCACCGAAAGCGACGGTCACGCGGTAGGCCTGTCCGTTTACATCTACGGTCATGACTTGCGGAGTCGTTGGCATCGCCAATGTAGCGGCGGGTGTCACCGGTTTACCTGCGTTCGCTTTCTCAGCCTTACGTTTTGCTACGTCTACCTTAAACTCGACCTTGGCCTTTCCGGAGCGATAGGCCTCGTATTGAGCGGGGTGCATAGCGTATTCGAAGAGCTCTTCCTCGTCCTCGCCAACTTCCCATTGTTTCTCGTTCATCAACCTGCGATACTTATCCAACGCGTCCGGGTAATTGTTTTGAGGATTACCCTCGAAGAACTTACGTCCCTCGGCTTGCGCCTTCTCGATAATCTCGGGAGCCAACGGACCCGGGAGTCGTCCGGCTTTTCCAAGGATCATATCCCAGATATCATCGGCGATCATGCTCCAGCGGGCTTTCCCCTTCTCCATCTGCATGACGTTCATCAAGGCTAGGTTCTTCACGTATTGGCTGAATGGTGTTACCAATGGAGGATAACCGACGCGCGGCCATACGTAAGCGACCTCGTCGAACAATTTGATCAACAACTGGTCTTGAGACATCAGGGGTTTGTTGTTCTTGATATTGCTCTTGTTGATCGTCTCTAGGTTCTTCTCAAGGTCCGCCATCAAGCTACCCATCATACCGCCCGGAAGTCCCGGCCCGATCAGCAAGGAATTCATTAACCGGTTCTTCGGGCTGATATACAATCCCAAAAAATCATCCATGAATTCTTGAATCAAGGCACGAACCTTCATATAAGCCGTCATGTTGATCTCAGGCACCTTATAACCGGCATCTTTCAACATGGCCTGTACGGTTAGCAAGTCCGCATGGCCTGTACCCCAAGAAAGCGGCTCCATACCTACGTCGATATAGTCGCAGCCCGCATCGCAAACCTCCATGATGGAAGCCACGCTAAAGCCGGGACCTGCGTGGCTATGATATTGGATAGGAATCTCCGGATACTTTTCCTTGATATTGGCTACGATACGACCCAATGTGTACGGACGTCCGATACCGGCCATATCCTTGATACAAATCTCATCCGCTCCGAGCTCGATCAACTCGAAGGCCATTTTTGTATAATACGCAACCGTATGTACCGGAGAATGCGTGATACACAAGGAGCACTGTGAGATCATACCGGCCTCTTTCGCATACTTAATAGACGGGGCGATGTTCCGCACGTCGTTCAAACCGCAGAACGTGCGGGCGATATCCGTTCCTTGCGCTTTCTTTACCTTGTAAAATAGCCGGCGTACGTCATCGGGCACCGGGCTCATGCGAAGTCCGTTCAACGCACGGTCTAACATATGCGTCTGGATACCTGCCGCATGGAATGGCTTCGTCCATTCCCGGACCGCTTTATTGGGATTCTCGCCGAATAATAAGTTGACTTGTTCAAATCCTCCGCCATTCGTTTCCACCCGGGCGAAACAGCCCATTTCGATAATTGCCGGAGCGACTCTGGTTAGTTGGTCTACGGTCGGGACATACTTTCCGGCAGATTGCCACATGTCTCGGAAGACCAAACTGAATTTGATTTCTCTTCTCATGATGTTAATATGTCTTATTTATACTTTCTCAATTTTGATAACTTTCCCCCGTCCGCGGGTCACGGCGCTGATTGCCGATACGATGGCGGCAGTCTCCTGTCCGGAAAGGCTGCCGATTGCGGTAGTTTGCGTTGAAATGCCCGTTTGTACCCGAGTGGATGCCGCTACCGGCTTCTTCGCTAGGATCTCTTCCGGTGCGTATTTATTCACCAAAACGATAAGTCCTTTTCCCAGATTGATAACGATCAAAAGGATAGCAAATACGGTGGTCATCCCAACTCCCATTAACAAAAGTCCTGTTTCTATATTCTCCATATTCTATATTTGTGGATAGCTTAAAAGGTTTCTACTAAAGATTGAGCAACTTTCAGCCAAATTAAAAACAACCGCGAAATTATAAAATGCGGGAAAACGATCTGTTACATTTTAATTAAAAAAATGAAAATAAATAAGCGGAAATCGTCCTTTTGTGGATGTTTGTTAGAAAAAGGATGGATAGATGCTGTTAAACGGCTTTTGACTGGCGGCACAAGATACTAGGGAATCCGTCTCGCGTTTCATTGACTTGGCACCGTATCTCAATGGTTTTCCGGTCGTATCTCAATGAAAAAAAAGTGGGGAGGGCAGGGTGCAAAGGGCGCATCTTTACGTACCTCTATTTTCCTCCTTCTTCCACCCGCCCGCAAACCGCCTGTCGACAACAGGGCATTGAGCAACGTCTTTGACAAAAGAGCATCAAAATGCTCCATAACTGAAAATATTCCACCGAAAGGTGTGAGTTTCTCTGATTTTATTACTACTTTCGCCATGCCAGTCAAGGGTTATTTGGGTTTTTTCCACAACACTAAGTTAAGTGGTCTCCCTGACATGGCAAAATTCTAGGCAACAGAATGTTGTTCAGGAACTTATAAGAAACTCTAATTGAAATATTGCGGAATTAAGGAATTATAATCTGCCTTAAGGTATAAGACTATGGGAAATTTCTTTACATCTTTATTCTCTTCTTCCAAACCGGCCGAGGCGACGGAGGATAGGGCGAAGAATGAGTTGAAGAACTTTGATATCTTGAAATACGACGGTATACGTGCCCAAAAGATGGGAAAACTCGCCTATGCGATCAAATGCTTTACGGAGTCGCTGAATATACAAGAGGATTTTGAGACGATGAGCTATCTCGTCTCCGCTTATACGATGGCGAACGAGCTGGGGAAAGCCGAAGAGGTGTTGAACCGGATGGTTGAGATGGAGCCGGATCATATCGCTACCCGCTTGACGCGGGTCAACTTATTGTTTATGTTGGATAAGGACGCGGAGGTCATAACGGATTGTTTGCACGTGATTGAACTAGAACCCTCTAATCATGTCGCTTATTTCATGATGGCAAAAGCGAAGAAAGCGACGAATGACCTATTTGGCGCTATCGCCGACCTGACGAGGTCGATCACCTTGAAGGAGGATTTCGCCGATGCTTATTTGTCACGTGCGGAGATTCTTTTAGGAATGGGACAAGCTAAAGAGGCGCTGCCCGATGTGAAAAAAGCGGTCGAGATCGTGCCGGAGGAGGAAAGTTCTTACCTGCTAAGAGGACGTATTCATCTGGCTTTAGGAAATATCGATGCCGCGAATTCTGATTTCCAGCAGGCCCTGGATCTAAATCCGTTTAATGAGGACGCTTGTATCTTGTCCGGTCAGTTATTGATCGAACAAAAGAAATATGACGAGGCGATCGCTTTCTTTGATGAGGCGATCGAGACGAATCCGTCTTTTGCCAAGGCTTATAGCGAGCGTGGGCGAGCCAAGAATCTGAAAGGTGATAAGGCCGGTGCGTTCGAGGATCTGAAGAAATCTCTGGAACTGAATCCGGAAGGCGAGGAGGCCCGGAAGATGAACGGGCAGCATTCGAATTTCGATGACATGTATAAAGGGGGAATCTTTTGACTCCCCTCTTTTTAAGTCCGCGCTAGCACTCCGCTATCTCTTCTGGAGAGAGTCCTGCGCGATTCGCTATGGTCTCGATGACGATGACGCTCCTTTGATATTTAAAAAAATCGCACGACCTTTTGTTTATTAAAAAAAAGGCTCTATCTTTGCAGCCCGAATAAGTATGCGAATAATAATAAATTAATATAGAAAGATGAAAAGAACATTCCAACCTTCCAACCGGAAAAGAAAGAACAAGCATGGCTTCCGTTCAAGAATGGCTACCGCTAATGGCCGTAGAGTATTGGCGTCTCGTCGTGCGAAGGGCAGAGCGAAATTGACGGTATCAGACGAATACAACGGATAAGCAATCCCGTCCTGAAGATTTATAGAGAAAGTAGAGGTTTTTTTCCTAAAAAGCCTTTACTTTCTTTGTTTTTGTAGTATTGCTCCGGTGGATATTGGTCTATATGCCGTTTTTTTTCTACTTTTGAACCGCCTACAAACACATACATGAAATGAGTAACTTTTTTGTAAAACTGATAAAGAATCCATTTGTCATCAATCTCTTGCTGGTGATAGTCGTGTCGTGCGGCGTTGTTTATGGCGTGCTGGCGTGGCTGGATTCTTATACCCGCCATAATCAAGCGGTGGTCGTCCCGGACGTGAAAGGAATGAAGCTGGAGGAGGCCGCTGAGTTTTTCCGGAATAACAAGCTGCGCTATAACGTGATCGATTCCGTCTTCTCGAAAGAGGTGGCTCCGGGTTCCATCGTGGAGTTGGTGCCCGGTGTCGGATCGAAGGTGAAAGAGGGACGGATCCTATTTGTTACGATTAACGCGTTGACCTCCCAGATGGCCGCGATACCGGAGGTGGAAGACTTATCTTTCCGTCAGGCGTATGCCTTACTGCGGGCCCGCGGCTTCTCGTCGGTTGAGATCGAATATGTGCCGGGCGATTATAAAGATTTGGCGATGGGGGTGGAGTTAAACGGGCGTACCTTGCTCAAGGGGGAACAGGTACCGTTGACCGCTCATCTCGTATTGAAAGTAAGCAGTGGCGATCCGAATATGCTTCCCGACTCATTGGCTTTGGATAGTATTCCGGTAGAACCCTTGGATAGTGATATAGAAAACTGGTTTTAAGGGAATGGACGAGTTTTTGGACGATAGGGATGATGAACAGGTAGACGACCTGCTGATGCCGGAAGAAGACGAAACATCGTCGAACCAGCTGTATGAGCACTTCCGCTTCGTGGCGGACAAGGGGCAGTCCCTGCTCCGGGTGGACAAATTCCTGGTCGACCGGATGATGGGCGCCACCCGTAACCGCATCCAATTGGCGGCGGAGGTGGGTTGTATCCGGGTGAACGACAAGCCGGTGAAAAGCAATTACCGGGTGAAACCCTTGGACGTGGTTTCTATCGTGATGGATCGCCCGCGCCGGGAACTGGAGATTATCCCCGAAGAAATCCCTTTGAATATCGTCTATGAGGACGACGACCTGCTGGTGGTCGACAAGCCGGCGGGGCTGGTCGTTCATCCCGGGCACGGCAACTACACCGGCACGCTGGTGAACGCCCTCGCCTGGTACCTGAAGGACGACCCTGCCTACGACCCCAACGACCCCGCCTTGGGACTCGTCCACCGCATCGACAAAGATACCTCCGGCCTGCTGGTGGTCGCCAAGAAGCCCGAGGCGAAGGCCCACCTCAGCCTGCAGTTCTTCCACAAGACCACCCGGCGCGCATACCGCGCCTTGGTATGGGGCATCGTGCGGGAAGACGAGGGGCGGATCGAGGGCAATATCGGTCGTAACCCCCGCGACCGCATGCAGATGGCGGTCTTTCCGGAGGGCGACCAGGGGAAGACGGCGGTCACCCATTATACCGTCCTGGAGCGCCTGGGCTACGTGAGCTTGGTGGAGTGCCGTCTGGAGACGGGGCGCACGCACCAGATCCGGGTCCACATGAGGCACATCGGGCATACCCTCTTCAACGACGAGCGGTATGGCGGGAACGAGATCCTGAAAGGGAACACCACCACCAAGTACAAACAATTCGTGCAAAACTGCTTCGCCATCTGCCCGCGCCAGGCATTGCATGCCAAGACGCTCGGCTTCGTCCATCCGACCACCGGCAAGGAGATGTTTTTCGATTCCGAGATACCGGCCGACATGGCCGCGTTGGTCGACAGATGGCGCGTATATGCAACTACTAAAGAACTATAGATGATGAAAAGGAACATTGCTATTGTTGCCGGAGGCGATTCCTCCGAGATCGTTATTTCATTGAAAAGCGCGGAAGGAATCTACTCCTTTCTTGATAAAGAGAAATATAATGTATATATTGCCATCGTCAAGCGAGACGAATGGGCGGTACGGCTCCCCGGCGGGGAACACGCGCCGATCGACAAGAATGATTTCAGCTTCCGGGAGAACGGTGTGGTGAGGCATTTCGACTTCGCCTACATCACGATCCACGGGACGCCGGGTGAGGACGGGCGGCTGCAAGGCTACTTCGACCTGATCGGGATGCCCTACTCCTCCTGCGGGATGCTGGTGAGCGCCCTGACCTTCAATAAATATGTGTGCAACCACTATTTGAAAGGCTTCGGCGTGAACATCGCCCCCTCCATCCACCTGTTCAAGGGAGAGACGGTGACGGACGACGAGGTGGTCCGCCAGCTGGGCCTTCCGCTCTTCGTGAAGCCCAACGACGGCGGCAGCAGCTTCGGGGTGACGAAGGTAAAGGAGGCCTCGGGCATCCAACCCGCCATCGCCAAGGCCTTCGGCGAAGGACGGGAGGTGGTCATCGAACGTTTCATCGATGGGACCGAGGTGACCTGCGGCTGCTACAAGGCCGCCGGCAAGGCGGTCGTCTTCCCGCTGACCGAGGTGGTTACGGATAACGAGTTCTTCGACTTCGACGCCAAGTACAACGGGCAGGTACAGGAGATCACCCCCGCCCGCATCTCCGCCGAGCTGGCGGAGAAGGTGCGACGCGAGACCCTGCGGATCTACGGCCTGCTGGGCGCCAAGGGGCTGATCCGTGTCGATTACATCCTCCCGCCGGACGGCGAGCCGGTCCTGCTGGAGGTCAACACGACGCCCGGCATGACGGCGACCAGCTTCATCCCGCAGCAGGTGCGGGCCGCCGGCCTGGAGATCCGGGAGGTCTTGACAGACATTATAGAAAGCGAGTTTAACTAAGAGTCAATGATAAAGAGATGGAAGTTCCTATGAATGATTTCGACGATATCCGTCCGCTGAACAACGACGAGGTGAAAGAGGCGATCGAATCGCTGATTGCCAATGAAGATTTCGAGCGGGCCTTCCGGTACATCTACCCGGACGTGAATTGGAAAGAGTTTTCAGCCACCATGCGTTCCTTCAAGACCAAAGAGGACTTCAAGGCGAAGCTGGCGTACGAGGCGGTGATGACGGTGGCGAAGAAGACCACCTTCTCGCTGACGATCTCCGGCCGCAGCCGCCTGCCGAAAGACAAGAAGCCCTGCACCTTCATCTCCAACCACCGCGACATCGTATTGGATGCCTCCTTCTTGAACGTCATGCTCTACGACGTAGGCTACGGCATGACGCAGGTGGCGATCGGCAACAACCTGCTGATCCGTCCGTGGATCGAGACGCTCGTCCGCCTGAACAACAGCTTTATCGTGAAGCGCGGCGTCTCCGTCCGCCAGATGTTGGAGGTCAGCAAGACCCTTTCCGCCTATATCCATCACGCGATCAAGGAGACGAAAGAGTCCGTCTGGATCGCCCAGCGCGAGGGCCGCGCCAAGGATTCGGACGACCGTACGCAGGGCAGCGTGTTGAAGATGCTGAGCATCGGCGGCGATAAGGGGAACCTGCTGTTGAACCTGATGGATCTGAACATCGTCCCCGTCTCCATCTCTTACGAGTTCGATCCCTGCGACTACCTCAAGGCGAAGGAGTTCCAGATGAAGCGGGACAACCCCGACTTCGTCAAGAGCCAGCGCGATGACCTGCTGAGCATGGAGACCGGCATCCTCAGCGACAAGGGACGCGTCCATTTCACCCTGGCGTCGCCCATCAACGGCTCCCTGGCCCGGTTGGATCCCGGCATGGAGAAGAACGAGCTGGTCGGCGCCATCGCCGCCATCATCGACCGGGAGATCTACAAGCACTACCGCTTCTACCCCTGCAACTACGTGGCGTATGACCTGCTGCACGGCACCCGCCGTTTCCAGGCGCACTACGGCCCGAAGGACAAGCAGCGGTTCGAGGACTACCTGCGGGGGCAGCTGGACAAGATCGTCTTGCCGGACAAGGACGAGGCGTTCCTGCGCAAGAAGCTCCTGGAGATGTATTCCAACCCGTTGAAGAACCATCTGGTCACTTTATAGGCCGTCCCTGTCGGCCGTTCTGGGGCGATCCGCCTTTCGATCCCCCCTTTTTGGCGAGCCTGCCGCCTTCGGCAGCACCCACCGGAAAGGGGGGATTTTTTTGTGGACGGGGAAACCCTTCGGGGGGCATATCGCCGGCATAGGGGGGTATAATTCATACGAATAGCGCCATTGTTGAGACGTTGTTGAGAGGATTGCTCAAAAAAGTATTCGTCGTATAAGGATAGGAATCGTTTTCTTTGGGGCTGACAAAAATAAAACGACATGGAAGAGTCTTACTTGCGGATTTTGATGGTGTGCGCGATGCTGCCGCTTCTCCTCAGCGGGGTCGGCTGGTTGCTGGTGTGGCGGCGGTTGAGCCGGCGGATCGACGAGCGGATCGACGAGTGTCTCGGCGGGTTGGAGGGGTTGTTGGAGCGCCACGCCGCCGAGTGTCCGCTGCGGAAGGAGAACCTGCTTGCCTCGTGCCTCCCCGCCGATCCGGACCGGAAAAAGGACGGGGCGTTTCACCGCTCCTTCCGGACGACCTACCCGGGGTTCCTGCCGCGGCTCAGGGAGCGGGTGCCGGGTATCACGCCGGTGGAGGAGACCCTTTGCATGCTGATCAAGATGAACCTGAGCAACCGGGAGATCGCCGACAAGATGTCCATCTCCGTCGGGAGCCTGCATACCACCCGCTACCGGCTGAAGCAGAAGATGCTGCCGGAGGATGCCAAGGTCCTGGACGACTGGGTGCGGGCGATCGAGTAGCGCTGCCCCCGCGGGACGGCGAACGAATGAATCCTTAATTTTACAAATCCTATAAACACAACACGTATGAAAAGGAAATCTTTGTTTCTCGGCGCCTTGGCGCTGGTGGCGTCGGCCTTCCTCGCGGGATGTTCCGACGATGACACGACGGTGTACGTCCCCCAGCGGGTGACGGAGTTCGACCTCGCCGTCGGGCCGGAGGGCAGCCGCCTGTTTATCATCTGTCCGTGGGAGGGCGAGATCGCCATCCCGGTGGACAACGACCGCGTCGGCGACGTCGAGCTGGGCGGTACCTATTTTGACTACGAGATAAGGCAGGGGGCGGAGGGCCGCTTCCTCGTGCTCAACCTCAAGCAGGGGGTGGAGCGCAAGCCCTTCCTCGAGAAGATCGCCCTGCGGGGAGGCGCCGCCAAGTCGGCCGACGCCCCGGCGGACACCCTCTACCTCGTCTCGCAACCCCGGCTGGACGGATCCGCGTCGGCCGACGCCCCGGGCTACATGCACAACATCGGCAAGACGATCAACACGACCGGCGATATCTTCGCCGCCCCCAACGAGCCTTTCCTCGATTTCAACCTGATCTACGGCACCGAGGCCTTCGTGAAGACCCCGCATGCCGAGTCGTGGGGGCGCGAGCGCTCCGGCGTCGACTACCGGGAGCTGGTGGACAACATGTGGCAGGAGTTCGGCGTATCGGCGAGCAACCTCGGCTTCATCCACCAGGGCGCGCCCGATCTGTCGACCTCGAAGCTCTTCTCCGGCTCGCTCGAGGAGCGGTTCCAGCACAACCGCACCTCCTCCAACCGCTTCGAGTATCATGTCGACATCCATGTCAAGCCGATGGTGGAGCTGCACCTGGCCACCGCCATCTATACCGCCGACACCAATCCCGACCTTTTCCTGCCGTTCCTCACCACCACCGCCTCGCGCCTGCTGAATGATCCCGGCAGCGACCTCTACAAGCGCTACGACAACTCCAAGGAGGGCATCTACAAGCTTTACGATACCTATGGCACGCACGTGCTGGTGGGAGGGGTCTTCGGCGGAAGCTATACCTATGTATACAGCCGCAAGGAGAACTACTACTATGACGAGACGGTGGTCGCCGCCGAGGTGGACCTCTCTGTCAAGGCGGAGGCGCAGCCGGGAGCGGGCGAGAACTGGCTCCAGACCTACTACCGGGTGATGGGCACGCACGGCGGCAAGATCGGCGCCGGGGGCGGCAGCACGAAGTCGGAGCTGAACGAGCACATGTCGGAGGAGAGCATCATGATCATCACCGGCGGCAACGCCTCCATGGACTTCGAGAGTTGGGACCAGTCTATCGCCGACGAGAACAGCAACCTTCACCTCGTCAGCTACGCCCCCAGGGGCGATACCACCAAGTGCTTCCTGGTCCCCCTCTATTTCCTGACGAAGAACCAGCCGCGGCGGGACGCGCTGATGGAGCACCTCAACGCCTACGTGGATGACCACTCGAAGCTGGCGGACAAGCCGAAGCTGGTCGTGGCGGACTTCATGATGCTCCGTGCCAAGAACGGCTATCAAGAACAACCGGAGCAACGCGTGATGGTAGGGCCGGACGGCATGACGAAGCGCATCTATACCCCACTCGTGGCCAACAGCAAGGCGCCCGGCGACGAGCGGAAGGGGTGCATGCTGGAGACCTCGTCGGCCAATTACATCGCCGTGAGCGACGCGACCGACCAGCTTTGGTGGGTAGCCCTCGATTTTGTGGACGAGTGCGACCCGATCACCAACATCCGCTTCCTCGATAGCGACGCCGCCCGCAGCGCCGGCTATACCATCCGGGGCGACAATGCCGACTCGGGCATGAACTGGTCGGCCATCGATAACCATTACGTCTCCCTCAAGTTCGCCGAGGAGGCCGACCGCGAGGCCGGGCGTGTCATCACCGGCGTGGGCGTCGCCCGCGAGAGCGGGGACCAGTATTCCGTCATCGCCTCCTCGCCGGGCACCGATATGCTCATGCCCTATACCCTGACGCAAACGCAATTCGAGCGTTTCTGGGGGACGACGAACTATCGCGCGGGCGACCAAAAGCCCTATATCCTCGGAGCCGGCGACCCGTACCGCCCGAACAAGTATGACAGCTGGTTCGGCGATCATCTGGCGGGCCATAACGGCGAGTGGATCCTGCCCGTCTTCGTGTACGAGGCGCTCGACCGCCCCTTGAAGGCCCAGAAGGCGCAAAACTGGTAAAACCCCTCGGGAGCGATCGCTACGACCGTAGCGGCCCCTCCCGAGCCCGCGATCCCGGGCGACGGTGGCGATGACACCGGCGACGGCGACCAAAGCCCGGACGAGATCTGATCCTTCCTTATGGGTACAAAGAAGTCCCCTCGAATCCGGCCCCAACCGGAAAACAAGGGGACTCTCGACTGATTAGGGTATATCTTGATTTATTTCAATTCCGGACCTCGGATATCTTCGTAATTGAAGCTGTCGCTCAAGAACTCCTCCTCGCTGAACTTATGGCCCTGCGGACCCCACTTGCCCATGGCGAACTTGGCGAGCATCTTCTGCGGCTTGAAACCGCTCATATCGCCGCCGGCGGCCGCTAGCGGAACGGGTTCCATCAGCTCGCGCATGGAATGCGGGTAATTCTCGTTGATCACCATGTTGCGATACAGGGCAAGGATTCCATCGCCATGCTCCTTACGGTTCCACTTCAGCAGATAGGTGCCGTCGTTGGCATCCGCCTTTGCTTGGAGATCGGCCAGCTTGGCGGAGTTGGCGTCCGCTATGACAAAGGTTACGAAACCCTCCTTGTCCAACTTCGGCATCTCTTCGTCGTAAATAGAGACGTACGAGTAGCTCTCGGCCGATCCCAGGCAGATGGACCAGTATCGTACGTCAGCCGTGGCGTACTCGCTTACGCTTTTCGGCGCCGTGGGAGGTATGAAGCGGAAAGTAGCCACCTCACCCTCGTTCAGTTTGATGCGGGCGAACAGGTATTCGGCCGGGCCGTTCGGGTACATCAGGCTCAGCGGGGCACGCATGAACGGGAGTTGCGGCAGATCGGCGGAGAAATTCATCGGCGGCATAATCAACGATTCGTGGATGTTGCAGACCTCGCGTTTCGGGAACTCCACGTCCTTGCCGGTAGTCACGTCGAACGCTTGGATAGCAGGCATCTCCGCGCCGCCATACTCATCGCCGCTATATTGTTTCGCCAAGTAAAGACGCATGAAAATGGAGACCATGTTGAGATCGTCCGGAAATTCGCATACGTTCTTCATCGAGGCGCGCATGCTGGCAGGAGTGCCGGCGGGAATGATGTAAACCGTGTAGCCGTTCGACGCGTAGTCGCTCGTCTCCGTCACATACGGGTTGATGGCGTTCTCGTCGGGTTGGATGTTTACGTCTTCAATGCTGGACATGTCCACCTGGGTCTCGTCGTTGTAAACCGTGAAGTTGAAGAAACGCGCCTTCGGGAACTTTCCGGTCAGGCGAAGGCCGATGTTGGGATGATCCTTGTAGGAATAGGTGTATTCCCAATAATTGGCGTAGATATCAGGAAACGCCAAAAGGGACTGATCGTCGCCCCGAAGCGTCTTGCCCCATTGCTCCTTGGGCGCCGGGTTGACGATTGGAGGGGTATCCTCAGCGTTGTCATCGTCGGGCGTCGGGTTGATGATTTCAGGAATATCCTCATCGTCGTCGCAGGCGGTGAAGGATCCCATCGTAAGGGCTGCCAACATTAAGTAAAAAATCTTCTTCATGATTCTATTCAATAATTAATCTTGTTAGTAAAATGCGAATGCGAAGGTATCTCATTTCCAATCAGGGTTGACCGATCGCCGATAAAAAAACGTGGATAAGACCACAAAATCCTATAAATGGAACAACTAAAAGGGGTATCCGATGGCCAGATGATAGCCCATGCCGTCCTTGAACTTCGGGAGATTGTAATACCCTTTCTTCCCGGTATCGTAAGGGAGGTGCAGGCCGATACCCACGTCGAAACGGATGACGATAAAGGTCAGGTCGTAACGCAGGCCGAAGCCGGTACCCAGGGCCAGATCCTTGAGGAAGCTCCCCCGCCTCAGTTGTCCGCCGGGCCGTTCCGGGTCGTCGCGGATCAGCCAGATGTTGCCGCTGTCGAGGAAAGTGGCTCCGTACAGGTCGCCCAGGATCGGGAAGCGGTATTCGAGGTTGGCCTCGAAGGCAAGATCGCCCGTGCGGTCGATATACGCGTACTTATGGTCGTCGCTGTCCGGATAGTAACGTCCGGGGCCGATGCTACGGATCGTGAAAGCGCGGATGCTATTCGCGCCGCCGATGTAGAATTGCTCGTTATAAGGCGCGGTGCGGGCGTTGCCGTAGCTGTAGATGGCGCCGGCCATTAACCGGCCGACCAGATGCTGCTTGTGCCCGAGGGCGTAGTCATAGCGTATCTCGGCGGTCCCCTTGATGAACTGGGCGAAGGGGTTGCCGAGTAGTTTCTTATCCTCCTGACTGAATTTCTTCCCGGCCAACGCGTAAATCCCATCCAAGATGAGACCCGCCTGGGTGACGGATGCCTGCCACCAAAGATGGTTCCGCCGAGTGGTAATCGGGGAGTCGTCATAGGTATAGGTATAGCTCATGGCCGGGATGAATTGATCTTGCAAACTCTTCTTCAAGGCCTTGTTCACGTCGGTAATGCTGTCGAACTCGTGCGTGGTGTGCTGGAGCAGGTTGAACGTCAGCTTGAAAGGGGTGATGGAATGACGAGACGTGGCGGTAGGCTGGAACTCATACGAGGCATCGCCGCCGAATGCCAGCAGCTGGAAGAAACGGGCCCGGTTCATCTGGTCCGCGTAGAGGCGGAAGGTGGTGCTGGCCGGGAAATTCAGGTCTCGTTGACTGAACGTGGGGAACAATACCCGCGGGAAGGTCAGCGTGGTTGTCAGACCCAACTCGTAACTGTTGATCTTGGAGCTGCTGCCATCCAGCTTGTTCCCGGTCTGCCATTCGTAAGAGCCGCGGAGCTTCACGCCGAAGGTCTCGCCCCCTCCGAAGAGGTTTCGTTTGGTCACGCTGAAAATGGCGCCCGGCCCCACCTGGTCGTTGCTCTTGGCGGTGACGTTCAACTCGAGCTCGCCATCCAACGGAAGATCGTAGACCGTATTGATCCGTACGTCCAGCGTATCTTGGCGGGGCAGGGTGTCGCGGGGGGAATAGTGCAACTCGGCGTAGCGGAAGATACCCAGGCGAGACAGGGCGGTTTGCGTCCGCTCCTGTGCCCGCTGGCTGTAAAGCTCGCCCGGCTTGAAGTATAAACGGTTGTAGATGACCGAGGGGCGTACCCTTAGCTTGCCCTCGTAATGGATCGTAAGATCCTTGTAGCGGATCGAGTCCGTAGGGGGTTCGTTCCGGTAGCCGTTGAGCCAGACGGAGATCTCCCCGAGCTTCCAAGGGCGCAGGGCCGAGGGGGGAAGGCTCTCCTTCGGAGCCACCCGCAGGGCCACTTTCCCCGGGCTCAGCAACGTATCCGCCTGGTAAGTGATGAAATCGGGGCGGAAATAGTAATAGCCGTTGTCGCGGAGCAGGGAGGAGATGCGCTCCCGCTCGGCTTGCAACCGGACAACATTGAAATGCGCTCCTTCGCGGAGGATGCGGTCGCCGCTCGCGGCATCGATCAAGGAGTCGACGCAGTGACGGATCGGGACGTATCGGATGCTGTCCAGCGTATACGCATCGTTCATGGTGACGCGATATGCCAGCTTCGCCTTCCGGGGATTCTTCGGATCGGGAATGACCTCGAAAGCGGTCTCGCCCTTGAAATAACCGTACTCGTTCAGTAGATTCCGGGCTACCTTGACGCGGACCTCCGGGTTCACGGTGGTGATCAGCACCGGTTTCGCCGCCAATTGGTTGAAGATCCACTTGCCGACCTTCCCCTTCTTGTTCACGAAAGCGTTGTAAACCCACAGGCCGAAAGGAAAGGGCACCCGGATCGAGGAGCTTCCCAGCAAGGCGTTGTTGGGGGGATAGGCCAGGGCGGCCTCGATCTCTTCCAAAGCGGTCTCGCCGGGTGGGGTCTTATCTTCGTTCCTCACCTCTATTTCCCGGATACCGGTATAGAGGACCGCCCCCTCGGGAAGGTGCTTCGTGGTGGAGCAAGCGGCGAGGATAAGTAGGGATAGCAGGAGGCTCCCGGCGGCGACGCGTGGCGGCCTGCGGGTAGGCGTCATCGCCCGATAAGGCGAGGTGCCCTGCCTGAAATAGGTTAAAATGCTTCTCATTCCGTTTCTTTTTCGTCGTTTATGGGTTTCACTTTCGTCTTCTTGAAGTTGAATAGTTCCCGGAGGCGCATCATCTTCTTACGGAGCACGATGCCCGCCCCGGTCTCCGTGATCTCGCCTTCCAGCAGGCTTTCGTAGTTCTTGTCGTGGAAGAGCTTGACGTACCGGGAGCCGCTGCTGTCCAGCCGGTATTCTACGGATACGTTGTCGATGAACGGCTGCGCCTGCCCGTTGTTGATGTTCTCGCCGGTAGAGATACGACCGCCCAGGACCACGCGGATGCGGTCATTGTAGAATCGCTTGGCGAAGCGGAAGGAGTAGTCGGTACGGGTACCGCCTCCGGCGTCGCCATTATCATCGTACGTCTCCATGCCGAAACTGATATCCACGGACTTCAAGGCGCTTCCGGCGATGTTGTTGATCTCGCTTTGCAAGAAGTTGGTCAAGGCGTCTCCCATATTCACGTTTACCTTGCCGTCGCCGCCGCCGCCAAGGTACATACCGGTCACAAGCATGCTGACGGCCAGCTTCGCCCGTTCCTCCGGACCTTTCAGGGTCAGCTCCTCTTGCATCGCCAGGTCTTCCGGGGCGGTAAGGGTAAATTGCAGCCCCAGGTTCTCCAGTCGCTGGGTCAGTTCGATGCCTACGTCGAAATTCACCGGGCGGGGAGAGGATTGCCCGGTGAGGGTGACGGACGTACGGACTCGCTCGGTGGCCGTAAGGTGCAGGATCGGGTCCATCGGGTCGCCCGTCCATTCTACGTAGCTGCCCTCCTGTACGTTGAACTCCTTCAACGGGATAACCGGGATGGCGTATTTGACGGTCCCGCCGGATAGCGTGTAGCGTCCGCTCAAGAGCATATCGCCTTGCGGGGTATACTGGAAGGACAGATCGCCGCCACCTTCCAGGCGGATATGGTTGGACGGGTCAGGACTCAGGTCTACGTTCGCTTGTACGGCGGGATCGATGCGGATCGTCATCAACAGGTCCATCCCCCCCACCGGCAACGGGGGCTTGCGAGGCATGCGCCGGCGCAGGGTATCCGAGAAAGAGGTGAAGGTTACCAGGTCCGACATGCGGTCTTGCACGGTCAGCGGGGAGTCTTTCAGTACGTAGGTGATATTCGTCCCGCCCAATAATTGCAAGTCTCCCCGCGTGGTTAAGGCGTCCAACGGTCCGCGTGCGGTAGCGTTCAGGTTGACGAACAGCTTCCCGTAGACAAGGCTTTCCTCGTTTTTCCTGGCGTTCAGCAGTTGCGAATGATTCGCCGTCAATTTAAGATCGGCGGTCATCCGGGATAAATCGTTGAAGTCCACCGTCCCGTTGATGATAAACGGTTGCTTGTTGTAGGCGTAAATGCCGTATTGGTCGAACAAAATCCGGTTCTGCTTTATCGCTATCTTCTTGTCGTCGAAACGGAAGGTAGAGCCTACGGCGCCTACATAGACGGAGGCGGAATCGAGCACCAGATACCCCTCGGCCAGGGGCGTATCGCTTTGTCCGCTGATGGCGAGCGTGCCGTCGAGGTCTCCGCCCATTTTCGCCATGTCATCCGGAATGAACGGGTTGGCGATATCCAAGGGGAAGTGCATGAACTCGATTGTACCGCTGATAGAGTCGGTCTCGCCCGCCCGGTAGAAGGCGGTAATGGCGCTTACCTCTTTCCGGTCTCGGAAAAGGTGCATATCCATTTGGTGGTTCCCCCGCTCCAGAGGCAGATAGACCGCGTTGAACATGAGCTCGCCGACCCGCTCGTTCTCGTAATAGAGATCATCTGCGTTTATATCCGCTACGACCAGGAAGGCAGAGTCGGAAGGCGCATACTGGAAATCGGCGTTCAGGAGGCCTTTCATCGGCGGGAGATAACCGGATGCGTTGGAGATAATTCCTAGGTCGATCTGGTTCAACTCGGCGTGGACCTCCTTCCTCCCGTCGCTTCCCGCTTGGGAGTGTATCCAGAGGGCGGCGTTGTTCTCTCCGCTGAGTCGCAGGTTCGCCTCGATATCCTTCAGGCCGCGTACCGCGACGTAATTGTCCGGGTTCAGCTTGAAAGGGCGGAATGCGAGGATCGGGTCATCGGGGAAGAGATGGAACTTGACCCCGTCTGGTATCTTGTCGGCCCGGATCCCGAGCGACAGGCCGGTCTTACCTTTCCCGTCCTTGAAATAGAGGCGGGCGTCGCCGAAGCCCGGACGTATCTGCCCCTCCAGCCCGGCGCTGAAGGGGGGTTGCCGCCTGTACGCATTCTTGATCGCTTGGGCGTGATAGCGTAGCCCGAGCGAATCTTGGCGCATCTCCGCCCGTAGGGTATCGATCCGCGTCGTATCCCGTGCCAGCTCGTAAACGAAGGCATCCATGCGTATACCCGTCTCCGGCGAGGTATAGGCGTTCATGGCGATGCTCTTGAAATCTACGTAATAGGTTTGGAGATAGTTGTAGATCGGATTGTCTTGCCCGGCCCGTACCTCGAGGTACATATCGGGGAGGAGCTGGCGAAGGATCTCCAGATTGACGCTCGAGTCTCGTTCCAACTGGAGGGCGATATCATCCGATACCTTGGTCAACTGATCTGCGATGTGATGTATGCAATCGTTACCCGTGAGGATGATCCCCAAATCTCCGGCGTGAAAAGACACGCGGGTGGTATCGGCATCTGTCCGGGCATGCAAGGTGAGCGTTTTCGGCTTGAAGCGTTGTTTCGAGGTGACGACCTCCCAGTTTCCCAGCGTAAGGTCTATCCTGTGGTTCTCCTCGAGATCGCTTTCCGCCTCGGCGAAGAGTTGGAAAGAGGTGGCGAAAGGATCTTCCATCAGGTGCATACCCCGTAAATCCGCGTTCTCCACATCCGCTATCAACATCGCTTTTACTTCTCGCTTGCGGAGGGTCGCGTTTAAGGAGACCTCCATTTTCGCCAACGGGTATTCGCTGAGCAAGTCTACTTGTAGCAAATTCTTTTCCAGAGAGCCCTCGATGGATATGTCCGATACCGATGAGGCGCCGTAGCGTATATCCGAAATCGTACCCTCCAGCTTGGCCCATGTCCGTTCAGCGAAAGGGTCCGTGCCCCGGCCTTCCGCTTTGACGGAGGCGGTCAGCCAAAACAGAGAGTCTTTGGGCATGAAATGGGTGGGTTCCAGGCTGTCGATCCGTAAATGAGCCTCGTAAGCTTGTTTCACCGGATCATAGCGGGCGGTTAGATCCACTTTGCCCTTATCTTGGGTAAGGAGAAGCTCCGCACGGTATTCCTGATTTGCGACCATAGCCTCTCCCTTCCACTGAATGCCTGCCGGAAGGGCGAACGGATCTCGTCGGGAGGCGGGAAGCAGGGCCAGCAAAAAATCCAGGTTGCCGGATCGGCCCTCGAATTGAACGTCACCGGTTCGCCGGATGCGATCTGTCACGGACTCTATGCTGCCCGTGACGTTCATCTGAAATGCTCCCGGCAGCACGATATCGCCTTGGGTGATACGCATACCGGAAAGGTTGCCTTCCACACCGGCCGTAATAACGAGCGACTTGTCCGGATAGGCTTGCTTGAAATCCTCCGGAAGGGGATCTGCCGCTATCAATAAATCTTCTTTCCCCAACGAGGCACTTAACCGGGCCTTCAGGCTCCCTAGCGGATGATCCTCAAAGGAGCTCCACGGGATGGTCGCAGTCAATCTCGCTTCTGAATTCGGGGTCTGGAGAAGCAGATCCGGTAAGTCGATCTGTTCAGAGTCGCTCCGGACATTTCCCGTCAATGCCGATACCTTGAGGCCGGAACGCTCTTCCGCGGAGAATGCCTTGATACGAGCGTTCATCTCTTTTCCATGATAGCGGATGGAATCGATAGCGGTGTTCAGGTTCGTCAAACGGATGTGGGAGAAATCGAGTCCTTGCTCGGGTGCTGCGTAATTTCCGTCATAAGCGAATGTGGAATTTGTCAGGTCAAAGTTTCCAGCCTGATACAGTTCCGCTCCAAGATCCGCGAGGCCGTTATTTAGCCCGGCTTTGTTTACGAAAGCAGTAAGTCGTAAAGAATCCGAGGGCATCTGTAAGGCGAAAGCTACCCGCTCCAAACGAATCTTATCCAGCTTGAGTATCCAGTTCAGAGGTGAGGATGTCGTGTCTTCTTTCGAGGTCGAGTCATTTAACAGAAGGGTGATGGCGGTATCGGATAGATCCACAATATTCAATGTGGCTTTCTCCTCGGACAGGTCTATACGATCGGCGTGCAGGTGAAGCTTCCCCAAGAATCCCTTGATTTCCATCCCTTCGATCATAGTCCCGGTATGAACCTTTACGTTCTGGAGATCGATGGCCTCTACCCATACTTGCTTCCGCAAGAGCGAAAGAGCGTGAACCCGTACCATCAAGCTTTGTAGACTTAATAAGGTATCGGCAGGAGGATTCACGACCTCGACACCCTTAACCGTAAGGTCTAACGGGAAAGATAGCCTGATCTGTTCGACCCCGATTTGCATACCCGTCGCTTTCCCCGCGTATTCGGTCGCTTTTCGTACTGCGAAGTTTTGGAAAGGAGGTATATACAGTAATATGGAGAGCAACAATACCCCTGCGATCGGTATTAGGCATATCACCCCTATCCGTTTAATCCATACTCTCATGTTGATATGTTTCTCTTTTTCTTATCTGCTTGTTTTTATGACGATCGCTCCGTTCGCGCCTCTTACTCCGTATTCACCGGCGAATGCTATGCCGCTCATCTTTCGTTGCAGGCAATAGAGATCCCGGCATCCGGTTTTCTGCATCTCTTCTTTACTCATAACGCTTGAGCCCACTGTTTTGTTTCGTTCCCTTTCCTTAATTTCTTTCAGGGCCTCGTCCGGTTGAAAACGACGCTCTGCGTTGAATGTGCGATTATTCTGCGCCAAAAGTATTTGACCGCTGAATAATAAGAGGATGATTGAGTAATAAGGCATCGTTTTCACGACTCAGTCTTTTTAGTTGGACATAATACAAAGATAACATAATATTTCTTAGAGGCAGCGTTTGAGGACAAATTCGTAATAGGTATTGTTTTTATATTCACGACTATATTATAACTTGAAAAAACACAGCGATGGAATTTTATAGGATTCGCGGCTAAAATCAATAGGGATTTCTCCTTTGTCTAAGAAATGACAGGACAATACTATTGTATATGCTGTTTATTCTGTATTTTTGCCAGAAAAATTAGCAGACATGGCTGAAAGCAAAGTTGAACACCTATTGGATAGCCTTCATTTTCCGGAAGACCTGAGACAGTTGTCACAGGATAAGTTGGAGCAGGTATGTGCCGATTTGCGTCAATATATTATCGATGTTTTGTCTGAGAATCCCGGTCATCTGGGCGCAAGCCTTGGCACGGTAGAGTTGACAGTCGCCCTTCATTATGTATTCAATACCCCCTATGACCGTATTGTCTGGGATGTCGGGCATCAAGCTTACGGGCATAAAATACTTACAGGGAGGAAAAATATTTTCCATACGCTCCGTAAGTTTAAAGGAATTAGCGGATTCCCTAATCCCGCGGAAAGCGAGTATGACGCTTTTATCGCCGGACATGCCTCAAATTCAATCTCTGCGGCGATGGGTATGTCGGTGGCTTCGGCCTTGAAGAAGGAATTGGATCGCCACGTGATCGCCGTGATCGGGGATGGCGCTATGACCGGAGGGCTCGCATTCGAGGGGTTGAATAACGCCTCTGTCAACCCTAATAATTTGTTGATTATCTTGAATGATAATGATATGGCGATAGATCATAGCGTAGGCGGTCTTAGTCAATATTTAGTGGATATAACGACGAGTCAAGCCTATAATAAAATGAGATACGATGTGTATCGGGGCTTAAAGAAGATCAAGCTCATCAATAACGATCGCCGGGAAAACATCTTGCGTCTTAACAATAGTCTCAAAGCATTACTTACCCAGCAGCATAATTTATTTGAAGGCTTCAGCATTCGTTACTTCGGTCCGGTAGATGGGCATGATGTAAATTATCTGGTGAAGGTATTGAATGATATAAAAGATATGCAAGGCCCTAAGCTGTTGCACATCAAAACGAAAAAAGGAAAAGGCTTTAAACCAGCGGAAGAGTCCGCGACGGAATGGCATGCTCCCGGAAAGTTCAATAAGGAAACGGGTCGGCGCATTATCGTTCGCAAATTGGATGAACCCCAATTATATCAAGACGTATTCGGTCATACATTGGTAGAGCTTGCGGAGAAAGATGAGCGTATCGTAGGAGTAACGCCGGCTATGCCTTCCGGTTGCTCTATGACTTATATGATGAAAGCCTTCCCGGATCGTGCATTTGATGTGGGAATCGCAGAAGGACATGCCGTGACATTCTCTGCCGGATTAGCGAAGGAGGGGATGATGCCTTTCTGCAACGTGTATTCTTCATTTATGCAGCGTGCGTATGACATGGTTATCCATGATGTAGCTTTGCAAAAACTACATATGGTGATCTGTCTGGATCGTGCGGGCTTAGTGGGAGAGGATGGGGCTACACATCATGGCGTGTTTGATTTAGCATATCTCCGCCCGATACCGAATTTGGTAATCGCTTCTCCATTGAATGAGTTGGATTTAAGGAATTTGATGTATACAGGTTATGCTGCTTTTGATGGTCCGTTCGTAATCCGTTATCCCAGAGGTAAGGGAGAGATGAAAGATTGGCGCAACGAGATGCAAGTATTGCCTATCGGAAAAGGGAAAAAGTTGCGTGACGGAGATGATATCGCCATACTTTCTATCGGCCCGATCGGAAACGAGGTGATCAAGGCCATCGAGATGGTGAAAGAAGAGGGGGTATCGATAGCCCATTACGATATGATCTACTTGAAACCGTTGGATGAGGAGCTGTTGCATGAGATCGGGCGGAAATATAACCGTATTGTTACGGTAGAGAATGGAGTGATAAAAGGAGGTTTGGGTAGCGCTGTCCTTGAGTTTATGGCAGACAATGGCTATACGCCTCATGTAAAGCGCATCGGGGTGCCGGATGCGTTTATCGAGCATGGTTCTATACCAGAACTGTATCAATTCTGTGGTATGGATGCCGAGAGCATTGCGAAACAGTTGAAGAAGGAGAATTGATTATTGTCAATTAATAAAATATGAAAATTGTCATAGCCGGTGCGGGAGAAGTAGGTACACATTTAGCGAAAATGTTATCTCAAGAGAATCAGGACATCATTTTGATGGATCCGAATGAGGAACGGCTGAATTTCTCAAAATCTAGCATGGAGATTCTCCCTATGGTCGGGAATCCGACTTCGCTTAGAGATTTGGAGGAGGCGGGGATCAAGAAAGCGGACCTGTTCGTAAGTGTTACTCCCGAGGAGACTACCAACGTGACGGCTTGTATGTTGGCTCATAATCTAGGGGCGCATCGAACGTTGGCTCGAATCAATAATTACGAGTATTTACTACCCAGAAATAAAGAGCTTTTCGAGAAACTGGGAATCAACTCGATGATTTACCCCGAGATGTTGGCGGCTAAGGAGATCGTGACCGCTGTCCGCCGTCCGTGGACACGCCAATATTGGGAACTGTTTGGTGGCGCTTTAATTCTGATTGGTGTTAAAATTCGGGATAATTCCCGTTTGGTGAACCAGATATTGGCTGAATTGCTAAATGAGCAGAAGCTATATCATATTGTCGCCATTAAGCGGAAGAACGAGACAATAATCCCCCGCGGTACAGACCGGATAGAGTCTGGTGACATCGTGTTCTTTACGACGACCCGCTCCCATATAGAGGATGTGCGCTTGTTGGCTGGGAAGAAAGATCCGGAAGTAAAGAAGGTCATTATTATGGGAGGAAGCCGTATCGCTATCCGTGCTTGCCAATATTTGCCGAATAACATCCGGGTAAAAGTGATTGAGACGAATAAAGAGAAAAGTCATCGAATCGCAGAGGTAGTGCCCAGTAATGTCTTGATTATAAACGGAGACGGCCGCGATACTGATTTGTTGATGCAAGAAGGTATCAAGGATGCGCAGACTTTTATAGCTTTGACGGAAAACTCCAGCACGAATATATTGGCATGTCTGGCCGCTAAGCGTTTAGGTGTGTTTAAGACAATCGCTAAGATTGAGAATATTGATTATATCCAATTGGCGGAAAGTATGGACATCGGTTCGGTTATCAACAAAAAGCTGATAGCGGCCAGCCATATCTATCAATTTCTTCTGGATGCGGATGTTTCTAACGTGAAATGTTTGACCTTTGCGAATGCGGATGTGGCGGAGTTGGTGGCTCGCCCGGATTCAAAGATTACCAAGAAACAAGTCAAGGATCTCCGTCTGCCGAAAGATATGACTCTCGGTGGGTTGATTCGTGACGGTGAACCTATGATGATCAAGGGTGATACTCAGATACAGGCATACGACCACGTTGTCGTATTCTGCTTGGATACGGCCATGCGTAAGCTGGAGGACTACTTTAACTAGTTGATAGTGATGTTGAACGTACGTTTTATAGTGAAGATGCTAGGGATGATGTTCATCCTTGAGACTTTTTTCATGCTGGCTGCTACCGTCGTAGCCTTCCTTTATCGGGGAAGTGATGTGTATCCGCTTCTTATCTCAAGCGGAATTTTATTCGGGATCGGTTTTTTGTTCTACTCTATAGGCTTTAAGGCGAATGAACATTCGGCTGGTCGGCGGGAAGGAATGTTGATCGTGACATTGACTTGGATTTTATTCTCTTTATTTGGAATGTTACCGTTCTATATGGGAGGATATGTAGATAATGTGACCGATGCCTTCTTCGAGACCATGTCCGGATTTACGACTACAGGCTCTACTATTTTAACGGATATAGAAGCGTTGCCTAAAGGTATCTTATTTTGGCGGAGTCTTACACAGTGGCAGGGAGGTATCGGTATGGTTGTATTCACCGTGGCCTTGATGCCTATTTTCGGAGGAGGGGCCTCGCAGATGTTTGATGCCGAGACGCCCGGTATAACCCATGAACGTTTTCGTCCTCGTATTACGCAAGTCGCTAAACGCCTGTGGGGGGTGTATGTTTTTCTGACACTTTTCTTAGTCGGCCTTTTATGGGCAGGTCCGATGAACTTGTATGATGCGGTAAATCATGCGTTCACAGCGATATCTACCGGTGGCTATTCAACCAAAAATGCAAGTATCGCTTATTGGAATTCCTCTTACATAGAGTATGTAATAACTATTTTCATGTTTATCGGAGCTACCAATATGACATTGGTTTATTTCTGTTTTAATGGAAATGTGAAGAAATTGATTAAAGATGAGGAATTTCGCTGGTTTTTCTTTTTTGTTTTAAGCGCTATTATCGTTGTCATGGTGTGGATCTTGTACCTTGGATTCGCTTCGGATGTAGAGAATGCGTTTCGTAAGGCGGCTTTCCAAGTGGTGACCTTGGTTTCTACCTGTGGATTCGCAACGGGTGACTATATCCCTTGGGGACCGTTCTTCTGGTTTATCGCATTGATCTTGATGTTTATTTGTGGATGCGCCGGTTCTACTAGCGGTGGCTTGAAGATGGGACGCTTCGTTATCTTAACGAAGAATCTCTCCAATGAATTTAAGAAACAGACACATCCCCATGCGGTGATACCGGTACGAATGAACGGGCATGTCGTATCTGGTGATATCGTACACCGTGTGTTAGCTTTTGTGTTCGCTTATATTACGTTAATCGTGGTGAGCTGTTTGGCTCTATCTTTGGATGGAATGGAATTTTCGGAGGCGATTGGCGCCGCTGTTTCTGCTATAAGTAATATAGGACCCGGTTTGGGAACGCTTGGACCGGTGGGCAATTTCGCGGATGTCCCCACGCTTTCGAAATGGTTTCTGTCCTTTTTGATGTTAACAGGGCGTCTGGAGATATTTACGGTATTAACGATATTAGTCCCCGGTTTTTGGAAACAGTAAAATTATTGAACATGAAAAGTATACAGGTCATCGCTGGTTTGCTGTGTGGTATTCTGTATAGTACGCCCGGATGGTAGCTATCTGGGGAAAAGAATGGTAACCTGATATACGTTTTTGATTAATTTTGCGTTATAATAGGTACGGAATATTAAAAAGATATATAGATGATAGAATATATAAGGGGTGAAATCGTGGAACTTACGCCGGCACGTATGATTTTGGAGTGTGGTGGTATAGGCTACGAGCTGAATATATCCTTGAATACATATAGTGCGTTTGGGAACGAGACTTCCGGGAAAATATATATATATGAGGTAATCAGGGAGGATGCTCATTTATTATTTGGCTTTGCCGAGAAAATCGAAAGGGAGTTGTTCCTTTTGCTTACTTCCGTTTCCGGAGTGGGGCCGAATACCGCACGCATGATCCTTTCTTCTCTGCCGCCATCCGAATTGGTTCAAGTGATCGGTTCGAAGAATGAGGCCGCATTGACTGCCGTGAAAGGGATTGGTTTGAAGACGGCCCAGCGTATCTTGGTAGATTTGAAAAATAAGGTGAAACCGATGGAGGGTATGGCCGGGAATTTGCCGGAGGCTCCAGTCTCTAATGGAGCGGTAACCGAGGAGGCTGTGGCCGCGTTGGTTATGTTGGGTTTCCAGAAAGCGGCTTCACAAAAAGTAGTATCCACTATTTTGAAAGGTTCGCCCGCTTTGGCTGTGGAACAAGTCATTAAAACTGCGCTTAGAATGCTTTGATAATTGACAATTGAGGATTAACGATTGACAATTAAATGAGAAAATGAGAAAACGAATATTGAAATATTCCGTATGGGTTGTTGTATTATTGTTTGGTGTCGGCTTGTATTCGCTGAATGCTGACTACCTTGTGTATACATCATCTTTGCCGGAATTGGAGTTGCTGGAAGCTCCGGAGGATACGATCCCTCCCCGTTATCCGGTAGCTAAAACCACACCGGAGGAATATCAAGATATCGTGAAGCGATCACCTGCCGATTTGCGTGATCCGGAGAATGTCAAGACTACGATTGAGTATGATTTAAGGACGAATACGTATATTGTCCGTACGAAATTAGGCGATATGGAGATTGGTACGCCGATGAGTTTAACCCCAGTGGAATACCAAGATTATTCGATGCAACAATCGCTTCGTTCCTATTTCCGCCAAAAGAACGAGGAAGAGTTCCAAAAAGCTACGAATAAACAATTCAACTTAACCGATATGCAGTTTAATATCGGTGCGGCGGAACGTATTTTCGGCCCCGGTGGAGTACGCGTAAGGACCCAAGGTTCGGCCGAGATCACGATGGGTTTGAAGACGAATAAGAATAATGATCCTTCTCTTCCGGAGCGTTCCCGTAAACGTACTTTCTTCAATTTTGACGAGAGTGTGCAGCTAAATGTACAAGCCTCGGTGGGTAGCAAGGTGAATTTCGGAATGAATTACAATACCGAGACCTCCTTTGATTTCGATTCTAAAAAATTGAAGTTGGCGTATACCGGCGAGGAGGATGAGATTATCAAATCGTTAGAAGCCGGTAATGTGAGCATGAATACCAGCAACTCCTTGATTAATGGAGGTGCGGCATTATTTGGTATGAAAGCGGATTTGCAGTTTGGCAAGTTGCGGGTAAATGCCTTATTCGCCCAACAGGAATCAGAATCCAAGACGGTTAGCTCAAAAGGTGGCGTGCAGACGAAGCCCTTTGAGATCAAGGTGGATGAATACGACGAGAACCGTCATTTCTTCTTGGCCCATTATTTCTATGATAACTACGATAAGTTTATGGAGTCTTTGCCTACCGTCACCTCCGGTATCGAGATCTCTAAGATAGAGGTATGGGTAACCAATAAACGCGGTAATTATGACCAATCCCGTAATATCTTAGCTTTCACAGATTTGGGGGAAAATGAATCTCGTAATATCGGCAATACCGCATTGGTGATGCCTTCAGGAACGGACAGACGTCCGGATAATTCAGCAAATAACTTATATACGGCTTTAACTACACAGTTTACGGATGCCCGAAAGATCAGTAAGGTTAATGATGCGTTGAAAGGTTCCATGGAGGGAGGACGGGATTTTGAGAAAATCGAGAGTGCCCGTTTGCTAGAGTCGTCTGAGTATACATTAAACAAGAAGTTGGGCTATATTTCTTTGAGGACCCAGTTGCAGGCAGATGAGGTATTAGGTGTCGCTTTTAGTTTTATTTATAATGGCAAGACCTATCAGGTAGGTGAATTTTCCACGGATAATAAAGAGAATACGAGCGACTGTATTTATGTGAAGTTACTAAAGGGTATCACGATGTCGCCGGATATGATGTTCTGGGACTTGATGATGAAGAATGTATACTCATTGGGTGCTTATTCGGTACAGAAAGAGAAGTTTAAATTGGACGTGACCTATCAAAGCGACTCTACCGGTACGTATGTAAACTATCTTCCGGAAGGTGATTGCGCGAATCAAATTTTGATCCGGGTATTAGGGTTGGATCGATTGGATACCTATGACAATCCGAATCCGGATGGTTTCTTCGATTTTATTGACGGTTATACGATACAGGCGGAGACCGGTAAGATTATATTTCCTTGCGTACAACCTTTCGGCTCGAAATTGCGGGAAAAGGTAGGTAATGCCTATGCTAGCAAATATGTGTTCCAAGAGTTGTACGATTCAACATTAACCGTTGCCCGCCAGATCGCCGAGAAAAATAAATTTCTTTTAAGTGGTGAGTATAAAGCCTCGTCGGGTTCGGAGATCGATTTGGGAGCCACAAACGTAGCCCGCGGGTCTGTACGTGTCACGGCGGGAGGAGCTACACTGACTGAGAATGTGGATTATACGGTAGATTATAGTTTGGGACGTGTGACGATCTTGAATGAGAGTATCATATCTAGCGGAACACCTGTTAGCGTATCTTTGGAGAACCAGTCCGTTTTTAATATGCAGCGGAAAACGATGATCGGGTTGGATTTGAATTACCAGTTCAATAAGGACTTCATGGTCGGAGCCACGGTTATGCACATGTCGGAAATGCCTCTTACGGTAAAAACCACTTTGGGAGATGAGTCAATAAAGAATACCTTATGGGGGTTGAATACCTCTTATAAAGCGGAGAGCCAGTGGCTGACAAATGTATTTGATAAGTTACCTTTGTTGACATTGACCAAACCTAGCCAAATCTCATTCAACGCGGAATTCGCTCATTTGATAGCAGGACATTATGAGAATCAATATACGGGTGGTTACTCTTATTTGGATGACTTCGAGTCTACACAAAGTGGTATGGATCTTTTGAACCCCTATGCCTGGAACTTGGCGAGTACCCCTTATGAAGATTCGAATCCTAAATTTCCGGAAGCGGAGAAAGTGAATGATATCGCTTATGGTAAAAACAGGGCTTTGTTGGCTTGGTATACGGTAGATGGTATCTTCACACGTAAGAGTTCCTCTTCTCGCCCTCGACATCTTACGAATGACGATTTGTCGAATCATTATACTCGTGGGGTCAGTTATAAAGAGATCTTCCCGAACAAAGAGTTGGGAACCAATGATAATACGACTTTGCCCGTATTGAATCTCGCTTTTTACCCGAATGAGCGTGGCCCGTATAACCTAGATGCGGAAAATGTAAACGCGGACGGTACATTAGGCAATCCGGAAAAACGTTGGGGCGGTGTAATGCGTAAGATCGAGCCTAGCGATTTGGAATCCGCCAATTATGAATATATCGAATTCTGGCTTTTAGACCCGTATCTTGAGGACGAGACGGCCGAGGGTGGTGACCTATACGTTAACTTGGGCGAGATTTCCGAGGATATCTTGAAAGATGAGAGGAAATTCTTTGAGAATGGTATGCCTGTGGACGGTGATATGTCGAAAGTTGATACGACCGTTTGGGGTAAGGTCCCTCGCACGCAAAGTACGGGATATGCGTTTGATGCCCAAAATCGTGAGTTGCAAGATGTCGGGTTGAACGGCCTTTCTACGGATGAAGAGCTGACTTCCCCTACGTACGCGGATTATTTGAATAAATTGAGGGCAAAACTGTCTGGTGAGACAATCTCTAAAATGATGGATGATCCATTTTCTCCTTTTAACGATCCTGCCGGGGATAATTATCACTATTTCCGGGGGGATGATTACGATGCCGAGGAATTGGATATCTTATCTCGCTATAAGCGATATAACGGTACAGAAGGAAACTCGCAAGAATCCGATCAAAGATATGCTACAGCCGGAAAGAGTACACCGGATGTGGAAGATATTAATGGCGATAATACGTTGAATGAGACAGAGAAATACTTTGAGTACAAGATATCTCTCCGTCCAAAAGACTTACAGGTCGGTGTAAACAACATCGTCGATGAGCGTACTCCGGAGGTAACCTTAATGAATGGTAATAAGGAGAAAGTAAGATGGTATCTATTTAAGATTCCTATTAAGGATTATGAGAAGAGAGTTGGGGCGATCCGGGATTTCAAGACTGTCCGTTTCATGCGTATGTATATGACAGGATTCCGTAAGCCTACGGTTCTGCGTTTTGGTACCTTGGAACTGGTTCGTGGTGATTGGCGTACTTATACGCAGGATTTGTCAAATCCTCTTATTCCGCCAAAGTCTGATGGACAGGTCGTCGTATCTTCCGTAAATATAGAGGAGAACGGGCAGCGTCAGCCGGTCAACTATGTGTTGCCCCCGGGTATCAGCCGTATGTTCGATTCCAGTCAGCCTCAGTTGCTTCAACAGAACGAGCAGGCATTATCCATGAAGATAACAGATTTATCTCCTGCGGATGCGCGTGCGGTTTATAAATCTACCGCCTATGACCTTCGCCGGTATAAACGATTGCAAATGTTTGCTCATGCGGAAGCGCCGATTGACGAGAGCAAGACTTTATCGAATGGTGATTTCTCTGTATTCATTCGTTTAGGTTCCGACTATAAGAATAATTATTACGAGTATGAGGTGCCTTTGGATCTGACTCCTCATAGTACGATTCTTTATAACACGAATAATAGCGCGGATCAAGAAAAAGTATGGCCTCTGAATAATACCTTGAATTTTGAGCTGGAGACTCTAACCGACTTGAAGTTGGAGCGGGATAAACTGAAACGTCAGGGACAGGGAAACGTAAGCTACCAAAAGGTCTATTCGAAAAATGATCCGGATAATACTCGTAATAAAATCAGCATCATCGGTAACCCTAGCTTAGCGGAGGTAAAAGTGATCATGATCGGTGTACGTAACAACACGGGTGATATCAAGAGCGGCGAGGTTTGGGTAAACGAACTCCGTATGACCGATTTCGATGAGAAAGGTGGTTGGGCCGCTAACGCGAACCTGAACGTCGCTTTATCTGATTTGGGTACGGTCAATGTAAGTGGACGGATGGAAACCGCTGGCTTCGGCGCGTTGGATCAGTCGCTGGCTGAACGCCGGATGGATGATTATTCGCAATATAGCGTAGCGACCTCAATTGAGTTGGGCAAGTTGTTCCCTGAGAAAGCAAAGGTTAGCATACCTTTTTACTATGCTTATTCGAAGGAGACGACAACCCCTGAGTATGACCCGTTGAATGAGGATATTAAGCTTTCGGATGCTTTGGATGCGGTAGAGACCCAAGCCGAGAAAGATTCTATCAAGGGTTATTCATTGGATCAGACCACGATTAAGAGCGTCTCTTTCAATAACGTAAAGGTAGATATCCGCAGCAAGAATCCGATGCCGTATGACCCGGCGAACTTCTCGTTTGGTTACTCTTATAGCCAAAACAGCAAGAAGAATCCGGAGACTGAATATGAGACCACCAAGGATTACCGGGGTAATTTCGCTTATAATTATACGCCTTACGTGAAACCGTTCCGGCCATTCGAGAAGCTGAAGAAGAATAATGGATATACGAAATATATCAAGCAGTTCGGGTTGAATTACGTCCCGTCAAATATCAGTTTCCAGACGGCGATGATGCGGAATTACTATGAGATTAAGCTGAGAGATTTGACAAGTTCTACGGGTGGAGGTAACCAGTTGCTCTCATTCAGCCATAATTTCTTGTGGGACCGTGCCTTCAGTTTGCGTTGGGACTTTACGAACAACCTGAGCATGACGTTTACTTCCGGTACGAATGCCCGTATCGAGGAGCCGAATGTTCAAGTTAACAAGAAGTTGAACCCGGATGATTATCAGGTATGGAAGGACTCCGTGAAGCAAAGTATCCGTGATTTAGGTACTCCTTTGAAATACGACCAGACGTTTAATGTCACTTGGAATATGCCATTGCAATTCATACCGGCATTAGACTGGGTAAATAGCTCATTGACGTATAATGCTACGTACAACTGGGATCGTGGAGCCAATGTCGCGAGTGTTGAGCTGGAACAGGGTAATATCATAAAGAACCAACGTCAATTTGACTGGCAGGGTAGTTTCAATTTGCAGTCACTGTACAATAAGAATAAATATCTGAAGAAGATCAACCAGAAGTTTATGGCCTCTTCCCGGGTAAGCGCTCGCCAACCGGAGAAAAAGAAGAAAGAGGTGAAGCTGGAGAAAGAGATCCAATTGAGTCCGGATAGTGGGACGATCGTGCAGCATGGAATGTTTACGAAGAAGGTCCGTATCACGGCACGCGGAGCGGACGGGAAGGTCTATTCAATTAAATATAAGCCGGTCAATTATGCCCAAGTCATGATCTTGAATAAAGATACGGCTCATTTGAAGTTGACAATCGTGCCCGGTCCACAACCTTTGGAAGGGACCTTGACGAAAGTAGCGGAATATGGAAGTCGTTTCTTGATGATGCTGCGTCGGGTAAACGTGCAGTACTCGTTGATCGACGGTATGATGTTGAGTGGTTACGCTCCGGAGGTTGGCGATATGTTCGGACAACGGCGTACGGGTACCTTAGCTCCGGGGCTTGGTTTCGCTTTCGGGGCAGTACGGAGGAGCTTTATCGACGAGGCTGACGAGCGGGGTTGGCTGGTAAAGAATGAGAATCTGACGACTCCCGCCATGATCAATAGCGCGAAGAACCTTACGATCCGTGCGAACCTTGAACCTATAGCCGGCTTGAAGATTGATTTGAACGCCAACCGGGTAGATACCCGTAGTACCGATATCTATTATATGCAAGACGGTATGCCCGAGCAGATGGGAGGCAGCTTTACGATGACGACGATCGCCTTGGGAAGCGCTTTCGGCGGTAGCGGAAACGCTAACAACGGGTATGCGTCGAAAGCCTTCGACAACTTTATCGCTCATCGTAACGTGATCGCCCGGCGTTTGATGGATACCTATTCCGGTACGGTTTACCCGAGTTCCGGTTTTATGGCGGGGCATGCTTTAGCGGGAAAACCGTATGATCCGGCCGTAGGGGGAGGCGTAAGCCTGAACTCGATGGAGGTATTGGTACCTGCTTTCTTGGCGGCTTATACGGGTAAGGATCCGAATAAGGTGGGCCTGTCAGCTTTCCCGTCTGTTAAGAGTTTGCTACCGAACTGGCGTGTTACGTATGATGGATTGATCCGCATACCGGTTATCCGCAAATACTTTAAGAACATGATGTTAAGTCATCAATATCGTTGTTCTTATAGTGTGGGCGCGTTCTCCTCCTTCTTGGATTGGGTGGATGCCGGGCAGGATGGTTTGGGATATATCCGTGATATCCAGACCGGTAATCCTACGCCCTCGTCTCCTTACGATATAGCGGCCGTGAGTATCACGGAAGGATTCAGCCCGTTGTTTGGCGTGGACGCCACTTTATTGAATAATATAACCGGTAAGGTTGAGTTGCGCAAGACGCGTAACTTAAGCTTGAATATCTCCTCTTACCAATTGGTGGAGGCGCTTTCCAACGAGTTTGTGATAGGGGTCGGATATAAGTTGACTGAGTTTAACAAGGTGTTGAAAATGAAAAAGACGCGCGACTTCAGTAATGACCTTACGATCCGCTTGGATTTCTCTTACCGTAAGATGATGTCCCTGATCCGCAAGATCGAGGATCAATTGACGCAGGCTACCAGCGGGAATATCGCCAAGACCATCCAGTTTTCCGCGGATTACGGGTTAAGTCGTGCCTTGACATTGAGAGCGTTTTATGATTTACAGATCAACGAGCCGATCGTCTCCACCTCTTCTTACCCGACATCAAACTCGAACTATGGCATTAGCCTCCGCTTCTCCTTGGCGCAATAAAAAGAGTGTAGTCTATTTGCAGGACTTCTTGGTCTGTTTTTAAATACCTGTCTAGCAGTATGGAATAAACCTTTATCTTCGCGCAAAATATAATTTGGATATGAAGAACACTTACAAATTGATAGTATGTCTTCTCCTGATCACCCATGCCTCTTTCGGTCAAGACGTGAAAGGGCATATTAAAGATGCGGAGAGCAAGGAGGCTTTAGCCGGGGTGAACGTTTTTTATAAGGACAAAGGGGGCATGAGAGGAACCGTGTCTGATATAAACGGTTATTATGAGCTGAAGGTGACGGATGGCGACGCTGTGCTGACTTTTAGCTATCTGGGATATGAAACGTTGAGTGTCCCCGTGAAAGTAGATCCGGGAGAGTTCTTGACACATGATGTCTCCTTACGAACCAACTCAAACATGATGGACGAGGTCGTCGTGAGCGTCGGGCGTTATGAGCAAAAGCTAAGCGATATTACCGTCTCCATGGAATTGTTGAAAGCGAAAGATATCACGCGTCAGTCTCCGAAAGATTTGACGGACGTGCTGAAGAATATCTCCGGTGTGGATGTGACGGACCGGCAGCCTTCCGTACGCGGTGGTACGGGATGGACCTACGGGGTGGGTAGCCGTTGCTTGATTCTTGTGGACGGAATGTCGGTGCTGACACCGGGTTCCGGTGAGATAAACTGGAACATGATCCCGATGGAGAACGTCGATCAAGTAGAGGTGCTGAAAGGAGCCTCTTCCGTATTGTATGGCTCATCAGCCTTGAATGGCTTGATTCACGTGAAAACGAAACGCCCCGGATTGGATCCGGTAACACAGGTGAACGTACAAGGAGGTTTGTACGGGAAGCCGCGTCAAGACGGGACGCCCTTATACGGCGGCTTGGATCTCTCTCATTCCCGTAGGATCAAGAACTTTGATTTGACGGTGGGCGCCAATACATTCCTTGACGATGGGTATCGGCAGGATAATTACAACCGCCGTGTCCGGGTCGGCGGGAATCTTACGTATCGCGATCCCCGGGTACAGGGGTTGAACTATGGCGTGAATGTGAACTACTTGTATGACGATTATACCGGTTTCTTCATCTGGCGCTCTCCGGAGGAGCCCTATGTCCAGTCTCCGCTGGCGAATATGGGACGCCGTGAGAATGCATTTTATATCGATCCATTCTTGAATTATACAAATTCGGAGAAAGGGACGACGCATCGTCTCAAGGGCCGTTTCTTCCATCGAGGGAACCGTATCATCACGCATACCACGGATAAGTCGCTTTTCGACATAACGAACCAGATGGGTTTTGATATCTCATCCGTCCCGGAGATTATCCACCTCGCGCGAAACTGGCAAACCGAGTTGTTGCCGACCTTCTTACCGTATCTCCCGGAGGTGATGAACGGGAAGGTGAGCGGATTGATGGGTGAGTTGGGCAAGCTGGGGAATCAGTTTTTCCCGACAGCTACCTCGGCGGATTACATGGACTTGATTTCTTGGGTGATGGGACGTACTCCGCTGCCCGATAAGAATAATTTAGGCGCTTGGCTGGTAGATGCCATGAAACCGGTGGAGGAAAAGGCGCCGGGGGCTGCGGATCATACCTATTCCTATAATCTGGATTACCAATTCAGCAAGAAGTTCGATCATTCACAACTCACGGTTGGAGGTACTTATGAGCGTATCCACGCGGATTCGAAGGTGACCGGACAGCATAGTAGCGATAACGTGGCTACCTTCCTGCAATATGATCATAAGTTTATCGATCGTTTGAACGTCTCGGTCGGCGTTCGTCTGGAGTATTACCGGGTAGATGATTTCTACCGGGAAGCGGAGACGAAGATTTTCGGGGCGAAGATTCCGGTAAAGCCTGTCTTCCGCGGAGGCTTGAATTATGAGTTGGGTGAGTATAGCTTTATCCGGGCTTCTTTCGGACAGGGATACCGTTATCCATCCGTTACGGAGAAGTTTATCCTGAAGGATATCGGAGGTGTGGGCGCTTTCCCGAACGCTGAATTGAAGGCGGAGCAAGGTTATAACGCCGAGCTCGGTTTCAAGCAAGGCTATAAGCTTGGCAATTTGAAGGGCTTTATCGATGTGGCCGGCTTTTATACCCGTTACAAGGATATGATCGAGTTCCGTTTCGGCCTCTTTAATAAGAAGACCTTCGATTATATTGACGGGCTTTCCAAGTTGTTCGACGCGTTCTCCAGCGGCGACGGCCTAGGAATCGGCGCTCAGTTCACGAACGTAGGCCGGGCGGAGATTTATGGAGTAGACTTGTCTACCTCGGGCGCGTATGAGTTTAACCGTGATACCCGTCTGGCGTATACGTTGGGGTATGTTTATACGAATCCGATCGATCTGGACGTGGACGCGCGGAATGCGGAGGAGGAAGCGAATGACGACTTGATGGCGATGCGTTCGAAATCGAACGACAGCAAGTATTTGAAATATCGCCAGAAACATTCCGTGAAGGGGGTACTCGATCTGGAATGGAAGCAGTTTAATATCGGAACGAATCTGTCATGGAAAAGCAAGACATTGGCGGTCGATTATTTTATGGCCGATGAACGCGTGAAAGCGGAGCCTAACCTGATGGATTATATGCGCTCGATGCTATTCGGGAACTTGCATGATTATTGGATAGAGAACAACAAAGGGTATTTCGTCATGGATATGCGTGTCGGGATGAAGGTGACGAAGAATATCCGTGTACAAGGGCTGGTGAACAATCTCTTGAACAAGCGCTATAGCGCTCGCCCGATGGACGTCGGCGCACCCCGGACTTTCGTCCTGCAGGTAGGAGCCAATTTCTGACAATTCACCCGGTTGTAGAGGCGGAGCGCACGCGCTCCGCCTCTACAACATAGGGTAGCCTTTCAACTCATTTCGTAAACGGGTCGCTTGATTGTTCGTCACCTGATCCATCAGTTTCCAGAACCTTTCGCTATGGTTCATCTCTATCGTATGGCAAAGCTCATGCAACAATACATAATCCACCAAATGCCAAGGAAGAAGCATCAGGCATAGCGAGAGGTTGATACTTTTCCGCGGCGTGCAACTTCCCCAATGCGTCTTGCTGTTGTTGATCTTTACCCCGGTCAGCGTAAAGCCGTGTTGCCGGGCCAACTGGGCGATCCGTTGGGGTAGCAACCGTTTCGCCTCGTGGCGGAATGCCTTTTCCAACATGGATTTCAGCAAGGATTGTACCTCCTCTCTCTCAAAGCAGGTCTCCAAGGGACAGGCGATATGCAAGACTCCCTCTTCCAAGCGCATGTAGAAATTTTCCCTTTCCGTCCGGAAGATATGCAAGCGGAATGTCGTAGCCTGCAACTCCGATCTTTCGTCGAGCAGAGGCCGGGGCGGATACTTCTGGAGCGCTTTTATCAGCCGGTCCTTGTTCTCCAGGATAAAAGCGATCATTCGTTTCTCGTCTCCTCCGGGCGGCATCGTGGCGGTTATCTTTCCCTTCGATATCTTGAGCGTGTATCGAGTGGCCCGGGGAGTGGTCCGGAGCGTTATGACTCCCAAATCCTTGTCTTGTATATTCTTTTCCATTCCTGCCGCAAAAGTAATACATTGAGAGAAACAATAATAGAATGGAATTGATTATCTTCGCGACCGTAAAGGTTAAAAACATAATCCATATAATAAATTAGCAATCATGAGCAAAAAAGCACTTTTAATTATCTGTGACGGTTGGGGAATCGGTGACAAAGGTAAAGACGACGTGATCTTTAACACGCCGACCCCCTATTGGGACGAGTTGTTGAGAACCTATCCGAACTCACAGTTACAGGCTTCCGGCGAGAACGTTGGTTTGCCGGACGGACAAATGGGTAACTCTGAGGTGGGCCACTTGAACATTGGTGCTGGCCGTATCGTTTACCAAGATTTGGTGAAGATCAACATCGCTTGCCGCCAGGATACGATCCTGGAGAACCCGGAGATCAAACGTGCTTATAGCTATGCGAAAGAGAACAATAAGCAGATCCACTTCATGGGCTTGGTCTCCGATGGCGGTGTACACAGCTCCTTGGAGCATCTTTTGAAGTTGACGGATATCGCCAAGGCATACGGGGTAAGCAAGGCTTATGTTCATTGCTTCATGGATGGCCGCGATACGGACCCGAAGAGCGGTAAAGGCTTTATCGAGACGTTGGAGAATCACCTGAAGACTACAGGAGGAAAGATCGCCTCTATCATCGGACGTTATTACGCGATGGACCGCGACAAACGTTGGGAACGCGTGAAAGAGGCCTACGACTTGTTGGTCGAAGGTAAGGGTAAGCAAGCCGAGTGCATGGTAAAAGCGGTGGAAGAGTCGTATGCCGAGGGTGTGACGGACGAGTTCATAAAGCCGATCGTTCATGTTGAGAACGGGAAGCCGGTAGCTGTTATCGAGGAGGGGGATGTCGTGATCTTCTTCAACTACCGTAACGACCGCGCGAAAGAGCTTACGATCGTACTGACCCAGCGAGACATGCCGGAAGCGGGTATGCATACGATCCCGGACTTGCGATATTTCTGTATGACTCCGTACGACGCCAGCTTCAAGGGGGTCCATATCCTGTTCGACAAAGAGAACGTAAATAATACGCTGGGTGAGTTCTTGGCAAACGTAGGCAAGACTCAGCTGCATATCGCCGAGACAGAGAAATACGCCCATGTGACATTCTTCTTCAACGGTGGCCGCGAGACTCCGTTCGACAGCGAGGAGCGTATCCTGGTTCCTTCTCCTAAAGTGGCTACTTACGACTTGAAACCGGAGATGAGCGCTTTCGAGGTGAAAGATAAATTGGTAGACGCGATCAACACGAAGAAATTCGATTTCATCGTAGTGAACTATGCCAACGGTGACATGGTAGGCCATACGGGTGTCTACAAGGCGATCGAGAACGCGGTCGTAACGATCGACGCTTGCCTGCACGATACGGTTGAGGCCGCTAAAGCCAACGGCTACGAGGTAATCATCATCGCCGACCATGGTAACGCCGACCATGCTTTGAACGAGGATGGTACTCCGAATACGGCTCACTCGTTGAACCCCGTTCCATTCGTATATGTGACAACCAACAAGGACGCTAAAGTAGAGAATGGCATCTTGGCCGATGTGGCTCCTTCAATCCTGCATATTTTAGGATTGGCACAGCCGAAGGAGATGACCGGCAAGTCATTGATCAAATAAGCGAACCGGGAGTATCTTATGATCCAGATAGAAGACACCTTGGTGAGTCTTGAAGTCCTCGACCGTTATTTTTTATGTGATCTTTCCAAATGCAAGGGGATGTGCTGCGTGGAAGGAGACTCCGGCGCTCCATTGGAGGATTCGGAGTTGGCGAAGCTCCGGGAGGTATTGCCCCTGATTTGGAATGATTTATCCCCGAAAGCGCGCGAGGTCATTAATAAGCAAGGCGTAGCCTACATCGATGAGGAGGGAGATACGGTTACCTCCATCGTGGACGGTGAGGATTGTGTCTTTACCTGTTACGACGCCGATGGCAATTGCAAATGCGCTATCGAGAAAGCATACCGGGAAGGTAAGACGGATTTCCCTAAGCCCATCTCTTGTCACCTTTATCCGATACGTGTCACTCAGTATCGGGATTTCAAGGCCGTGAACTATCATCGCTGGAGCGTTTGTAAGGTGGCAGAGATCTTGGGAAAGAAAGAGCGATTGCCGGTCTATGAGTTCCTCAAGGAGCCTTTGATCCGTAAGTTCGGCGAGGCTTGGTATAAGGCCTTGGAAAAGTGCGGGGAGGAATGGAAGAGTCAGATGGAAGAATAATTGGACAAAGGTCGTACGTGTTTCTTAAAAACATGTACGACCTTTTTTTGAAGCACAAATCCCCAATAGAAACCGGAGTTTTCCTTAGCGGAAACCGGTGGTTTGCTACGATCGCAGTCGTAAGCCGATTACGATGGGCATCATAGCATCCTTTGAATGCCCATTGTAGCAAGCTTAGAATGGGCATGTAAGCGTCCAAGCACAGCCTGAGTAAAACCGACTACATTCGCGGCTGTAACATTAATCTTGATAAATTATGTATTACAGCAACGAAGATTTTGAAAACTTTTACATTCGCTACAAGGCGGAGGGTC
>NZ_JAAKDT010000020.1 GCF_011038785.1 Parabacteroides sp. ZJ-118 | reverse complement strand
TGTCGCTCCAAGCTACCCTCTAACCGGACGGAATACATATTGTTCATGCCCTTCTCCCATTTCGCGAGCGGATTGCCCCCTTTGAGGGTCAGGTAATCGGTCGTGAAGTAGTCGCCAAAATAGCGATTGATCATAAAATGCTCCGTCTCGATCCATATGGATGGATTCTTTCCTTGGCTCCGAGCCTCGCCGGAGAGGAAGAGCGATAGAAGGATAAAGAAAATTGTCGTTTTCATATTTGTATTTGTTAGTGCCGGATCAACTCCGGCGTGACACAAGGAGGTTATGAAAGCCACTCAGCGGGGGAGGGGTCCATCGGCGGACTGCTTCCTCCGTTCCCGGTTCAGCCGGTTGATATAATATACAAGTACGACGGGAAGTTCGCCGTATCCGAACTTCTCCTTATCCCAGAATGTGACCTTGTATCTTGTGAAGTCAAACGCTTTCGCGCCCTCCGCCCACTGATAGAGCAGGGGTTCGAGCTGTGGATAGCGGTCGAACAATCTACCGGGCACACTTAAGGAACACCCGATGTATTTTTGATGGATATCAAATTGGTATTTAAGTATTACCATTTCCATATCTTCGAGGACATCGGGCGGCAAGGTGTCCAGGAATGCTCCGAGGTAGGGCTTGATTAGCTCATCGCATAATGTGTTTATGAAATTTTGTCGCTCCAAGCTACCCTCTAACCGGACAGAATACATATTGTTCATGCCCTCCTCCCATTTTGCGAGCGGATTGCCCCCTTTGAGGGTCAGGTAGTCATCCGTGTGCTTACCCACGAAATAGCGGTCAATGATGAAATGCTCCGTCTCGATGCGCGAGGTCGAGTCTACTCCTTGGCTCCAAACCTCACCGGAGAGGAAGAGCGATAGAAGGATAAAGAAAATTGTCGTTTTCATAAGCTTTACTGTTTTAAGTGTTATTACTGTTTCAAAGGAGGCCGCGGCCTTCGTAGTATCACGCGATAAGGTACAGGAATAACCCGAGCCGAATTTGTCGGGTATTTTTCGATTGTTTCATGATGAGCGGTAGATTTAACGTTGGTAAATAGATAAACAATAATTCCAAAAGTATGGCTATGAACAGAAACCGACCCGGAGAAAGAGCCTCGCTCCAAGTGGATTACCGATACATTCTCCCGGTTCAAATGTATCAGTTTTTTTGATATAAACAAGCGCTATGCCTGAAAAAAATCCGGGATGACGATGATTTTACGGGATTTTACGGGAGAAAAGAGGATCGGCCGCCAAATACATCCCGGAAAGCCACTCAGCGGGAGAGGGGTCCACCAACGGACTGCTTCCTCCGTTCCCGGTTCAGCCAGTTGACATAATATCCGGCTAGTATGATAAGCTCGCCGTATCCGAACTTCTCCTTATCCCAGAATGTGACCTTGTATCTTGTAAAGTCAAACGCTTTCGCGCCTTCCGCCCACTGATAGAGCAGGGGTTCGAGCTGCGGGTAACGGTCGAACAATCCGCCGGGCATCTGTAAGGAACATCCGATGAGCTTTTGATGGATATCAAATTGGTATTTAAGTATTACCATTTTCATCTCTTTGAGGGAGTCGGGCGGCAAGGTGTCCAGGAACGCTCCGAGGTAGGGCTTGATTAGCTCCTCTCGTAATGTGTCTATGAAATCTTGTTGCTTCAAGTTATTCTCGAACCGGACGGAATACATATTGTTCATGCCCTTCTCCCATTTCGCGAGCGGATTGCCCCCCTTGAGGGTCAGGTAATCGGTCGTATGCTTACCCACGAAATAGCGGTCAATGATGAAATGCTCCGTCTCGATGCGCGAGGTCGAGTCTACTCCTTGGCTCCGAGCCTCGCCGGAGAGGAAGAGCGATAGAAGGATAAAGAAAATTGTCGTTTTCATAAGCTTTATTATTTATGGGTGATCGATGCGTTTAATGCGCCTCCAGCCAGTTCGCCCCCTCGCCGCAATCGGCGATCAGGGGGACCCGTAGCGTCACGACGTTCTCCATCTCCTCCAGCACGATCCTCCTCACCGCCTCGGCCTCCTCCCTGCAGACGTTGAAGTTTAACTCATCGTGCACCTGGAGGATCATCTTGCTCTTCAACCGCTCCCTCTCGAAGCGCTCGTGGATGCGCACCATCGCCAGCTTGATGATGTCGGCGGCGCTCCCCTGGATCGGGGCGTTGATCGCGTTGCGCTCGGCATAGCCGCGCACGACGGCGTTGCGCGAGTGGATATCCGGAAGGAAACGCTTACGCTTGAAAAGCGTCTCCACGTATCCCTTCTCCTTGGCGATCCGGATGCTCTCCTCCATGTATGCCTTGACGCGGGGGTAGGTGTTGAAGTAGCCCTCTATCAGCTCCTTGGCCTCGGAGCGAGGGATGCCCAGGCGCTCGGCGAGCCCGAAGACGGAGATGCCGTAGATGATGCCGAAGTTGGCGGTTTTCGCCTTCCGGCGCATATCGGCGGTCACCTCCCCCTCCGGGATCCCGTAGATCTTGGCGGCCGTGGCGGCGTGGATGTCCGCTCCGCTCCGGAAAGCCTCGATCATACGCGGGTCGCCGCTCAGGTGGGCCATGATACGCAGCTCGATCTGGGAGTAGTCCGCCGAGAAGAAGAGGCAATCCGCGTTGTCCGGGATAAAGGCCTTGCGGATCTCGCGGCCCAGGTCGTCGCGCACCGGGATGTTCTGCAGGTTCGGATTGGTGGAGCTGAGGCGCCCGGTCGATGTCACCGCTTGGTTGAAAGAGGTGTGTATCTTTCCGGTCCGCGGATGGATCAGCTCGGGGAGGGCGTCGATATAGGTGCTTAACAATTTCTTAAGCCCGCGGTACTCGAGGAGCTTGCCGATGATGGGATGCTTGCCGCGCAGCTTCTCCAAGACCTCCTCGCCGGTGCTGTAGCCGCCTGTCTTGGTCTTCTTCGCCTTCTCGTCCAGCTTCAAGCGGTCGAACAGGACCTCGCCGACCTGTTTCGCGGAGTTGATGTTGAACGTCGTGCCCGCCAGCTCGTAGATCGCCTGCTCCAGTTTGTTCATGGAGGCGGTAAGCTCGCCCGACGATTGCTTGAGCGCCACCGTATCCAGCGTGACGCCGGCCGCCTCCATTTCCGCCAACACATAGATCAGCGGCATCTCGATCGCGGTGAAGAGGGATTCCAGCCCCTCCCGCTCCAGCGCGGGCGCGAAGCGATTCTTCAGCTTGAGCGTGACATCCGCGTCCTCGGCGGCATATTCGGCGACCCGCTCCACCGCGACGTCTCGCATCGACAACTGCTTCTTCCCTTTCGGGCCGATCAGCTCCTCGATCGGAACGGGCCGATACCCGAGATAGGTCTCCGCCAGGTAATCCATCCCGTGCCGCAATTCCGGATTCAGCAGGTAATGGGCGATCATCGTGTCGAACAGCGGGCCGGCTACCCTCGCGTCGTATTTGCGAAGCACCAAGATATCGAATTTGATGTTTTGCCCGATCTTTAAGGAGCCGGGGTCTCGCAGCGCCGGCGCGAAGCGCTCCACCACCCTCGCCGCCTCGACCGGGTCGGCGGGCACCGGGACGTACCAAGCCTCGTTTTCCCTCACGGCAAACGACATGCCGACCAACCCGGCTTCCAAGGGATCGATGCCGTCGGTCTCCGTGTCGAAAGCGAAAAATTCCTGACCCGATAAAAAGCGGGCTAAATCGGCCTGTTTTTCTTCCGTATCCGCTAAATGATAGGTGTGAGGGGTGCGCTTTAAGTCCGTGAGAACCGGATTTTTGGAAGCCTCCGTAGGCTCGGGCGTAAAAGCCGCGAACAGATCGCCTTGAACGGGGCTTTTCGGGGCGGCGCCCGGGGCCGGCTCGGGGCGTAGCCGGTCGATGAATGTCTTGAATTCCAATTCCGCGTATATCTCGGTCAGGCGCTCCTCGTCCGGCTTTTCGCGGAGGCAACGGGCGGCATCGAACACGATGGGGACGTCGGTCCGGATCGTCGCCAGGAACTTGGAGAAACGGATTTGCCCGGCGTTCTCCTCCACCTTCCTCTTTTGCGCGCCCTTCAGCTTATCGGTGTTCGCCAGCAGGTTCTCGACGCTTCCGAATTCGGTCAATAGCTTTCGCGCGGTCTTCTCGCCGACACCCGGGCAGCCGGGGATGTTGTCGGAAGCGTCGCCCATCAGTCCCAGCAAGTCGATCACCTGCTCCGTGCGCGTAAGGCCGTATTTGTCCAATACCTCGGGTACGCCCAGGATCTCGTAGTCTCCCCCGAACCTCGGGCGGTACATGAATATATGCCCGGATACCAGCTGCCCGTAATCCTTGTCCGGCGTCATCATGAAAACATCGAAGCCCTCCCTCTCCGCCTGTTTGGACACGGTGCCGATCACATCGTCCGCCTCGTAGCGGGGCACCTCCAGAATCGGGATACGGTAAGCCGCCAAGATCTCTTTGAGGATCGGGACGGACTGGCGGATCGCTTCCGGCGTCTCCTCCCGTTGTGCCTTGTATTGCTCGAAGGCCTCGTGGCGGAAGGTCGGTCCCTTCGGGTCGAAGGCCACCGCTATATGCGTCGGGTCCTCGCGTCTCAACACATCCTCCAGGCTGTTGATAAAACCGAAAATGGCGGAGGTGTTCATGCCCTTGGAGTTGATACGCGGATTCTTGATGAAGGCGTAATAGGAGCGATAAATCAACGCGTACGCGTCTATAAGGAATAACTTCATTGCTTTTAACACGTTTTAGTGGGACAAAATCTGGGTAAATGTACGAAAAAACTCGCTTACTCGATAGTTTTTGTTACTTTTGCGCATCTTTGCATGGAATTATGGATGAAAGAAGGAAAATAGAAGGACCGGTTTCCGCTGAGTTCGAACGTTTCAATACGGATTTCGAGGCATCTCTGCGCAGCGACACCATCCGGCTGCAATCGGCTATCGACGTTATACTGAATTCTACCGGGAAGCATGTGCGTCCGCTATTGGTGCTCCTCACCGCCAAGGCCTGTGGACAGGTTACGGACAACACGATCAATTCCGCCGTTTTGCTGGAGCTTTTGCATACCGCCACGTTGATTCACGATGACGTGATCGACGAGACGAAGCAGCGTCGCGGCGTTCCCTCGTTAAACGCGATCTTCGATAACCGTATTTCCGTGTTGGTAGGCGATTACGTGCTTTCCACCGCCTTGATCCGTTCCATACAAACCGGCGATTTGCGGATTGTCGGGATTGTCTCCAGTTTAGGCAGAGACTTGTCCGAGGGAGAGATCAAGCAATTGGAGATCGCCGAGGAGCATATCTTGGACGAGGATCGCTACCTGCAAGTCATCCGGAAGAAGACGGCTACCCTGCTTTCCGCTTGCACGGAGATCGGAGCCATCTCATCGGGCGCCTCCGCGGAGGTGATCGCTCTTTGCCGCGAGTTTGGCGAGTATCTGGGGTATTGCTTCCAGATCAAGGATGATATCTTCGATTATTTCAGGGACGCGGATATCGGTAAGCCGACGGGAAATGACATCCGCGAGGGTAAGGTCACGCTCCCGCTGTTATATGCCTTGCGGAAGGGTAGGGAAGGGGAGACGGCCCGCTACCTGGATATGATCTCGCGGAAGGATTTCGGGGCGGAGAATGTCGATTCCTTGATCGAGTTCGCCAAGGCGAGCGGCGGAATCGAGTATGCCGAGGCCCGCATGCGGGAATATCGCGATAAAGCGGTCGATGTCCTTTTGAGATTACCCGGATCCGAGGCACGGACCTCCTTGATCCGGCTGGCCGATTACATCATGACTCGCTCAAAATAAACCCGTTTTGGGAATAACCGCGCTTTTTCAAAGTCACTCACCGAGTTACAAGCGAAACGAACCGAAAATCGATCTCGCCCCCGATGGGCTACGCGAAACGAACTGTTCCTGTAAATAACTCCTGTAGAATAAATAAATTCACTAACTTTGCTGCCTTGAATAGAAAACGATACAAAAACGATAAACGATCATGGAGTACAATTTCAGGGAGATTGAGAAGAAGTGGCACGACTACTGGATTGCCGAAAAGGTTTATAAAGTCGAAAAGGACGCGAGTAAGCCTAAATACTATGTATTGGACATGTTCCCCTATCCTTCCGGCGCGGGATTACACGTTGGCCACCCGCTCGGTTATATAGCTTCTGATATTTATTCGCGTTTCAAACGTTTGCAAGGTTTTAACGTATTGCACCCGATGGGCTACGACGCTTACGGACTGCCCGCCGAGCAATACGCCATCCAGACCGGCCAACATCCGGAGATCACGACAAAAAACAATATAGCCCGTTATCGGGAGCAATTGGAAAAGATCGGTTTCTGCTACGACTGGAGCCGCGAGATCCGCACCTGCGATCCCGGATATTACAAATGGACGCAATGGGCCTTTATCCGGATGTTCAACAGCTACTACTGCAACGACAAGAAGCAAGCCCGCCCGATCAGCGAGTTGATACAGACCTTCGAGACCGGCGGTACGGAAGGGCTGGACGTAGCTTGCGGCGAGGAACTTAGTTTCACCGCCGAGGAATGGAAAGCCAAGAGCGATCGGGAAAAGCAAGAGATATTACTCAACTACCGGATCGCTTACCGCGGCGAGACCATGGTAAACTGGTGCGCCGCTTTGGGTACCGTACTGGCGAACGATGAGGTCGTGAACGGTGTCTCCGAGCGTGGAGGCTATCCGGTAGAACAAAAAATCATGCGCCAATGGTGCTTGCGTGTATCCGCCTACGCGCAACGCTTGCTGGACGGATTGGATACGATCGACTGGACGGATTCCTTGAAAGAGACTCAAAAGAACTGGATCGGCCGCAGCGAAGGTGCCGAGATTCGCTTCAAGGTAAAAGACAGCGACAGGGAATTCACGATCTTTACGACCCGTGCCGATACGATGTTTGGTGTTACCTTCATGGTATTAGCCCCGGAAAGCGAACTGGTTCAACAATTGACCACGGCAGGCCAAAAAGCGGAAGTGGACGCTTATCTGGATCGTACCAAGAAACGCACCGAGCGAGAGCGCATCGCCGACCGTCAGGTGACCGGTGTGTTCAGCGGTTCCTACGCCATCAACCCGTTTACGGGCGAGGCGGTTCCCATCTGGATCAGCGACTATGTATTGGCCGGCTACGGTACGGGAGCGATCATGGCGGTTCCGGCGCACGATAGCCGCGACTACGCTTTCGCGAAGCATTTCGGACTGGAAATCCGTCCGCTGGTGGAAGGTTGCGACGTAAGCGAGGAGAGCTTCGATGCCAAGGAAGGTATCGTATGCAACTCTCCGAGAGCCGGCGTTACCCCTCATAGCGATCTCTCCTTAAACGGACTGACGATCAAGGAAGCGATAGCCGCTACCAAACAATACGTGAAAGAGCACAATCTGGGACGTGTGAAAATAAACTACCGCTTACGCGACGCTATCTTCAGTCGCCAGCGTTATTGGGGCGAACCGTTCCCGGTATATTACAACGCCGATGGCCTGCCGCAGATGTTGCCGGAAGAATGCCTGCCTCTGTTACTGCCGGAAGTAGATAAATTCTTGCCTACCGAGACGGGCGAGCCTCCATTGGGACACGCCGTTGAATGGGCTTGGGATACGGTGAACAAAAAAGTCACCGAGGTATCAAAGATCGATAACCAAACGATCTTCCCGCTGGAGCTTTGCACGATGCCGGGCTTCGCCGGTTCTTCCGCCTATTATCTGCGCTATATGGACCCGTGTAATGATAAAGCCTTGGTCGCTAAAGACGCCGATGAATATTGGAGAGACGTGGATTTATATATCGGCGGTACGGAACACGCTACCGGCCACTTGATATACAGCCGCTTCTGGAATAAGTTCTTGTTCGACTTGGGCATCGTTTGCGAGGAAGAGCCGTTCAAGAAATTGATCAACCAAGGTATGATCCAAGGACGCTCGAACTTCGTGTATCGTATCAACGGAACCCATACATTCGTTTCCTTGAACTTAAAAGATCGATACGAGGTCACTCCTATCCACGTAGACGTAAATATCGTATCCAACGACCTGTTGGATATAGAGGCTTTCAAGAACTGGCGTCCGGAATACAACGACGCGGAATTCGTATTGGAAGATGGTAAATACATCTGCGGATGGGCGGTCGAGAAGATGTCCAAATCCATGTTCAACGTCGTGAACCCGGATATGATCGTCGAGAGATACGGCGCCGATACCCTACGCTTGTACGAGATGTTCCTAGGCCCGTTGGAGCAATCCAAGCCTTGGGATACGAACGGCATCGATGGCGTACACCGTTTCTTGAAGAGGCTCTGGAGCCTGTTCTTCGGCAATACGGACACCTTGCAAGTAGCCGATGCCGAGCCTACGGCCGACGAATTGAAATCCTTGCATAAGCTGATCAAGAAAGTAACGTTCGACATCGAGCATTTCTCCTACAACACCTCCATTAGCGCCTTCATGATTTGCGTGAACGAGTTGACAAGCTTAAAATGCGGCAAGCGTGCCATCTTGGAGCCGCTGATCATCGTATTGGCTCCGTTCGCTCCTCATATAGCGGAAGAGCTATGGCATCAATTGGGACATGATACGACCATCTGCGATGCCCAATGGCCGGAATACAACGAAGACTATCTCAAGGAGAAATCCGTTGTTTACGCGGTCTCATTCAATGGCAAAACTCGCTACAACCTGGAGCTGCCGGCGGATATTTCTAAGGAGGAGGCCGAGAAAGCGGCTTTGAATCATGAGAACTCAGCGAAGTGGATGGAAGGCAAGACCGTCAAGAAGGTGATTGTCGTTCCCGGTAAAATCGTTAATATCGTAGTGGGATGAACTTAAAACTCACAAAAATCTATTTTTCCATACAGGATTATCTGATCATTCTGTTCGGAACTTTATTGTACGGATTCGGGTTCAACGCCTTTATCCTTTCCAACGAGATCGTGACAGGTGGGGTAAGTGGTATCTGCGCGCTGATCTTCTTTGCCTCCAACGGATTGATCCCGGTATCCGTATCTTATTTTGTCATCAACGTAGCCCTGTTGATAGTAGCCTTAAAGATCCTGGGATTCAAATTCCTGATAAAAACTATTTTCGGAGTTTTTTCATTATCCACTTCCCTCTCCTTCTTCGAATGGCTGTTGGGAGGGCAACCTATACTGCACGACCAGCCGTTTATGAGTATCATCATCGGAGCGTTCATGTGTGGTGCCGGATTGGGCTTGGTATTCTCGGCGAACGGCAGTACCGGAGGTACAGATATTATCGGCGCGGTAATCAATAAATACAAGAATATATCGATCGGACGTATCCTTCTGTTTTGTGATTTCCTCATTATCAGTTCCTCTTTCCTCTTGTTCCATAACGTGGATAAGATCGTTTTCGGTTTCGTGGAGATGTTCATAAGCAATTACGTCCTCGACATGGTATTGAACGGCAATCGCCAATCCGTACAATTCCTCATCTTCTCCCAGAAGTATGACGAGATCGCGGATCGTATCATCCATGAGTTGGGCCGCGGCTGCACGATACTGGACGGGCATGGCGGTTATTCCCACAAACCTGTCAAGGTAGTCGTGTTACTCGCCAAGAAATCCGAATCCGTCTCTATCTTCCGGCTCGTGAAACGGATAGACCACCAAGCCTTTATCTCCCAAAGCATCGTCCGCGGGGTGTATGGCGAGGGGTTCGATCAGATAAAGACTTAACGAAATATACTTAAGGACTCATCCAAATATTCAGAACCGATACCGGCCGCATCCAAGATACTGTGGAATAGGTAATCGGTTCTGAATCTTTTTTGAGAATTGTCTTTCGCCCGTTCATAAAACTTGAAATGGTTTTCTTTATAAACAGGCGACATCCAAACCATACAAGCAGCCCTATGCGTATAGGGAGTTTCCGCCGCATGCAACCACACGCCCTCCTCTCCCAACGCCTCTCCATGATCGGATTGATAGATCAATATCGCGTTTTTATCCTTCAAACGATCTATGAGACCGTGTAAGAAATAATCCGTATACAAAACCGTATTATCATACGAATTTATCATTTCCTCCTTTGTACATGAAGATATAACCTTACTCTTCACCAGTGGTTGAAAACAGGCAAACTCATCCGTAAAATGAGAGTTATACCACCAATGAGAGCCAATCGTATGCAATAGGATCAATTTTTTATTCCTGTTCACCTTGAGAGCATTATCAAAAAGAGGAAATAAATCCCCATCTACCCATTTATCAAATACATAAGAAGATTTCTCTATGTTTATATGGAAAAGGGAATCGCACTCATTCATAAAATAGACATAGGTATCGGCCGCCTCTTGATTGGCGAGCCATACCGTATAGAAATCGCAGGCCTTGAACATACTCACAAAGGATTTCTCGGTATAGGCTCTCGAGAAATCCGCGCTGTCCGCACGAGTCAAGAGATGAGGGAGACTCCGGTTTGTATATGTCTGCTCCGTATAAATGTAGGGGAAAGATATTATATCCTCTTCGGATAAAAGGGGAGTCGTATTCCGCTCATACCCATTCAATCCCAAATGATCCGGGCGTAAGGATTCGCCTAAGACAAATACGACCGTTACATCCTCGTCACCACAATGAATGCCTTCCGTCAGGTCAATCCGTTTCTCGCTAATTACCTGTTTTTCCTCCCGATATTTCATAAAAGTATAATAAAGGGTGAAGGGAATACGTTCCGATATAGGGCGTTTGAAGGAGTTTATTCGGGTAATAGCGAATAGAAACACGATTCCGATACAAGCCGGGTAAAAGGATCGCCGGATCGTGATGTGCCTATATCTATAATAGACCAAAGCGAGCGACAGGGATAAAGTACCTGCCACAAAAAACAGAAGTCCGGGTGATACCATATCACCGGATGTACGGAAATCATTTTCTAGCGCGGCGTCCAAGATCATAGGTGTCAATGTAGCATTCATTGTCAGACGGAACCATGCTAACAGGGCGCTGATAAAGGCCAGCGCGGGAAAGGTGATCGCGAATATGTATTTATCAGCAGCTAATAGCAAACTGACAAAATACAGGGCTATCGTTACAACCATCCATTGAGCCCCTATAATCAGATAGTCCTTAACGGCAATAACCGGTATGGTCAAAAAATCAGCGGAAGTAAAACAAATACTAAAAAATAACGTTACTACTAAGGAAAAAATATAGAGACGTATCTGCGCATTCTTCATATTTATAAGAAACTGATATGTATTTTTGCACAAAAATAGAAACAAAACATGGATAAGTAATATGAAAACATTGGTATTTGCCACCAACAATAAACATAAACTGGAGGAGGTACGACAAATCACCGCTGATTGGGTGAATATCGTAAGTTTGGAGGAAATCGATTGCCAAGAGGAGGTTCCCGAGACTGCCGATACGCTGGAAGGAAACGCCTTGCTCAAAGCTCGATACATAAAAGAACACTACGGCTTCGATTGTTTTGCCGACGATACCGGGCTTGAGGTAGAAGCATTAAACAACGCTCCGGGTATCTATTCCGCACGTTACGCCGGGCCGGGGCATGACGCGCGGGCCAATATGCGGAAACTACTTCGCGAGATGGAAGGGAAAGAGAATCGAAAGGCCCGTTTCCGTACCGTAATAGCCTTGATCCTGGATGATAAGGAATATTTGTTCGATGGAATCATTCATGGCGTCATCACCGCCGAGAAAAAAGGTGAATCCGGCTTTGGATACGATCCTATCTTTATGCCGGATGGTTATACGCAAACATTTGCCGAGCTTGGCGACGCTCTAAAAAACAGGATCAGCCACCGTGCTCTTGCCGTGCATAAGTTGGCCGAATTTTTATCCTCCTTATCTTGATTCATATGAAACGTATTTTATCCCTATGCTTACTGTTGTGCGCTTTGACACAAATGATCCAGGCACAAGGTGTCGGAACATGGACTCCGTACCTGTCATACTACAGCACGACAAACGTGGCGGAGGCTAACAACAGCGTCTTCGCCGTAGCGAACGGTTCCTTATACAGCTACGACAAGGAAGACCAGCGTTTAAGATTGTATTCTCGCCAAAACGGATTGAGCGACAACGGCATCGCCCATATAGATTACAATCATGAGACCAAGAGCTTGTTAATCATTTATGGCAACGGCAATATCGATTTATTGAGCGATGCCGGCATTTATAATCTCCCTTATATCCAAACCGGCATAAACATCCAAGATCCAACGGTTCATTCGATCTATTTTTACAAGGAGTACGCCTATTTATCCATGAATTTCGGTATCGTCGTAGTCAATACGCGTAAAAATGAGATTACAGATACTTACAGACTCCATAAGATGGTAAGATCCGTATGCATCAAAGGTGATTCTATCTATGCCGCCACCGCGGAGGGATTGCTATCCGCCTCCACGAATGATAATTTACTAGACGCGAATCTTTGGAAAAAGATCTCACTCGACACGGATAAATTCAATGAGGACGACATCGAGAAGATCGGGTTGTTTCAAAATGCACTTTGCTTTTTCGTAAAGAAAAAAGGAGTTTATTACCAAGACGCGAACAACGCGATCCAAAACATGTGCATAGACAGTAACATAAACAACCTGACGATCCAAAGAGACAAGCTTCTCGCGTATACAAACACCCATACCTACATATGCTCCTCGCTATCGCGAAAAATACGAGTAGCCACGGGCACGACAAACGACATATCCTGTCAAAACACCTCCGACACCTATTGGGTCGCCTCCGGATCGGATGGCCTGGTAGGTATGAAGCTGAAAGGAGATCAGATGGAGGTATTCGCCTCTCGGTTGATTTCCCCGGAAGAGAGTCCGAAACGCAATTATTGCGACTTCATGACTTTTCAACAAGGCAAGCTATTGGTAGCCGGTGGCGGACGATGGGCGAACAGAAAAGGACGCCCCGGCACGTTGATGGTCTACGAAAACGGGAAATGGACCAACTTCGATGAAACGGAAATAGCACAAAAGAGCAAAGTCCGTTTCTCCGACATCACATCGGTTGCCGTTGATCCCAACGACCCGACACACTACTTCGCGTCTACGTGGGGAGAAGGGGTTTATGAGTTCAAGGACAACGAGTACGTGAAGCTGCATAACCGGACGAACAGCACGTTGGCCTCCGCCACGAACGACGCGTCCCTGAACTACACGCGTGTGGAGGGACTGTGCTACGACAAGAAGGGAAATCTGTGGATGACCAATACGGCCATAGGCAGCTGCATCAACGTATTGAAAAATGACGGTACATGGAGCGCGTTGAAATCCAATTCGTACAATATGCTGAACAACCAGTCTTTGGTAGACAAGCTATTGATCACCTCCAAAGGCCACAAGTGGGTAAATATACCGCGGGAAGATGTAAGCATCATCGTTTTCGATGATAAAGGGACGATCGACGATACCTCGGATGATGTAGTCAATAAGATCACGAGCTTCAACCTGAACAGGCCGACGGGAGAAGCGATCTCTGTCAGCGGCTATTTCTGCATGGCCGAGGATAAGAACGGCACCGTATGGATAGGAACCAATAGAGGCCCTATCCTTTGCCCGGTGCCGGATAAAGCGGTAAGCGATCCGGAAAATGTCTATTGTACCCGGATCATCCGATCCATTCAAGGAGACAACCCCACTTATTTCCTGGATAACGCCAAAGTAACGGCCATCGCCGTGGATGGAGGCAACCGCAAATGGTTAGGTACGGAGGGAAACGGGGTCTTTTTGGTGAGCGAGGATGGAAGCGAGACCCTGGAGAATTTCACGACCGAGAACTCTCCCCTGTTTTCCAACAAGATAAACAGTATCGCTATCGACGATCAGACCGGGGAAGTCTTCTTCGGAACGGAAAACGGCATCCTCTCCTATAGGTCGGACGCCAGCGAGGGCAAGGAAGATTATTCCGAGGTCTACGCTTATCCGAATCCCGTACGCCCGGAGTACGCAGACCAGGTCACGATCACGGGATTGATGACAGACTCCAACGTCAAGATCACGGATTTGAACGGCAACATCCTCTTTCAAGCCCAATCTTCCGGCGGGCAACTTACCTGGAATTGCCGCGACGCGGGCGGCAGCCGTGTCGCCAGCGGGGTCTACCTGGTGCTCTCTTCCACGCCCGAGGCGAAAGAGAGCGTGGTAACCAAGATCATGGTCATCCGGTAAAACAGGTAGCGCGTCAATGCTTTATCCCCTCGAACATCTCCGAGCGATCCTCTTTCGCCGGGGCGGACTGGGCCTTGAAGCTATTGAATGTCCAGCTCAACGTCAGCGTGATCTGCGGATACTTGGGTTTGATACGTGTCAGGGAGCGTAGGTCCGCCGTCTGGATATCGCTGACATATTTGGCGGAACGGAAGATATCCCGGAAAGCCAGCGTGGCGGTCAGTTTCCGGTTGCACAGCTGCTGACGGAGGGCTACGTTGGCGTACCAATAGGCGTCCGTACGGCCCTGCGTCGTCACGGAGGGGCCTACGAAACTGCCATCCAGTTGGACACGGGTGTATTTCCCCAGATTAAACAGGTTGTTCCACAGGATATCGTAATTGGTGCTGGAGGTCGTATTCCCCCCGGCGGCCTGCTCGTTCCTCACCTTGTAGTGGTAAACGTTTCCGTTGACCGTGGTGTTCCACCAGCGCGCCGGACGCAGGCTGACGCTCAGCTCGATACCCGTCGAGTAATCCTGTCCTACGTTCGCCATCGAGTCCAAGGTCACACCGGCCGAGTAGGGAACGCGCAACCGCTCGATCTTATCCTTCCGGTACCGGTGGAAGAGGGTGGCGGATACCGTGTTTTCCCCGAAATTCTTCCGGTAGTTCAACTCAAAGGAGTGGATGTACTCCGGGCGTATATCCGGGTTGCCGATCTCGGCCGTATAAAAGTCGCGATAGGTGATATAGGGCTCCATGTAGAAGAGTTGCGGACGCGTGGTACGGCGGGAATAGGAAGCCAGCAAACGATGCTCGTCCGGGAAGGTGTAGCCCAGATGCACCGACGGGAAGAGCTCAAAGCGGTTCTTCGTGCGGTCCGCCCCCTCCACGGAACTTCGCAAGACCGTATGCGTATGCTCTCCCCGGAGGCCCGCCTGCGCCTCCAGGTTCCTCCAGGTATGGGAGAGGATCGCGTAGATCGAGTTCACCCCCTCCTGGAAGTAAAAGGTGTTGTAGATGTCGTCGCGCCAAAAGAAGGTCTGCCCCTCGGGGTCCCACCACTCCATGTTGTAATCGCCATCCTCCAGGTAGGAGTAGTATTGGTAGCCGGCCTCCAGCTTCGTCCCGGTCTTGAGGGGGAGGGCGTAATCCAGGTTGACGCGCATCGTCTCGCGGTGCTCGGCCTCGTAGGCGCGGTGCCCCTGCTGGCGTTGCCCCTCCAGGGAGATCAAGTCGTTGAAGAAATATTCCAAGGCATGTCCGCCGTAGATGTAATGGGCGCCGCCGGAAAGCTCGTGCCCGCTCTCATTGAACCGATGGCGGGCGGTGAAGGTCCCCATACCGATGTTTTGGTCGTTGTCATAGTCATCCAGGCTCCGGTAATGGCCCACCACGGGAGTCCCTTCCCCGGTCCGGCGGGTCTCCTCGTACGTCATCTCGCCCTTCCGCTTATTGCCGCCATAGCCTCCCTCGAAATCGAGCGCGAGGGTAGTCTTGGGCAATTCCAGGCTCCATCCCCCTTTCAGCGAATAGCGGTAATTATTGCCCGTGCGAGGCCCTACGGAATGCGAGGTGGTCGTCTGATCGCCCACGACCGTCCGCTTCTCCTGATCGAACTCGCTCTTGCGCAACCGGTTGGTCCACTGCCCCCCGACGTACCAGCGCGAGCGCCGGCCCTGCCCCGTCAGCAAGAAATCCGCGGCGCTGGCCATCCACGTGCTTCCCGAGAGATTCACCATCCCGCTCAATCCCCGCGCGGAATGCTTCTTCGTGATGATGTTGATGATCCCCGCGTCGCCCTCCGTGTCATGCTTGGCGGAGGGGGTCGTGATAATCTCTATGTTCGCTATATGCCCGGCCGGTACCTGCTCCAGGGCCTGCGTACCCGAGAAGAGACTCGGCTTGCCATCCACGTAGACCAAGAAGCCGCTGCTCCCGCGGAAAGTGACAGCCCCCTCCGCGTCTACCCGTATGGAGGGCGTATTCTCCAGGATGTCCACGGCGGAGCCGCCCTCTCCCATCATGTTGGAGGAGGCCTCGACCACCCTCTTGTCCAGCTTGTAGACCAGTTGGCGCTTCTCGGCCACCACCTCCACCTCGGCGATGCCTACCTCCAGGGGGCGCATCATCAGCCGACCCAGGTCTACCGGCGAGGAGGCCTCCAGGAGGATGTCGCCCGTGGTGAGCACGTCGTATCCCATCAAGCGGACCATGACCGCGTAACTGCCCGGAGCCAGCTTGGCGAACGAGAAGCGCCCCTGGTCGTCGGGAAAGGTCTGTCGCAAAGGCTTCTCGCTTCCCGTCGCGAAGAGAAAGATATCCGCGTAGTTAATCACTTGGTTCGTAGAGGCGTCTATCAACTGCCCCTGGATACGGGCCTCCGGCGAAGAGGCCCGCGCGAGCGCGCAAACCATCCCGAATAAGGCCAACATGAGTCCGATCTTTTTCATGATATTGAGAATTACTGTCCGATTTCTACGCGAAAGTAACCAAATTCGCCCGATCCCGTTCGCCCCGCGGCGATAATTATTGTCGGCCGGCGGCCCCGGGGAATCCCGTTTCCCGAGTCGCCGACTCGACCTGCTCTTGTCGGCGACTCGACCCGCTCTTGTCGCCGACTCGGGAAACAGCCTCCGGCGACCCTCCGATATACTAAACAGATCTTATTATTGTATAAAGTTTATTTAAAGCGGATGGGCGAGCCGACGATTTTCCTTACATTGGGCCTGCTCCCAAGGAAAGTAGGCGAGCCTGTCGGACCGGAAGGGTTTTCGTTTCGTACAGTTCACGGAGTATTAACACTTAACAATTCATCGCATGCCTTTTTGGAAGAAAATGTTTAACAAGAAAGCGGGCGTTTACTACCCACGCGCCATCGTGCAGGGTAAGCCCGTAGGGACGGATACGATCGCCAAGGACCTGGCGAGGATATCCACGGTGAGCAACTCGGATGTACAGGCCGTATTGGGCGATATATCGAGCGTGATGCACAACCGTATGTCGCAAGGGAAAAGTGTCTATATCAAGGGGTTGGGCTATTTCCGGTACGTGTTCGACTCGGTAGGGGTGAAGAACCTGGAGGATTTCGACTTCAACAAGCAGGTGAAGGCCGTCCGCGTGGAGTTCATCCCGGAGCGGACGAGGCTGAGCAACGGCTCCTACACCCGCTCGCTGGTAGACGGCGAGGCGCTGGAGTGGATCGAGCTGCCGGCCGACGCGGAGGAGGAGACGCCCGGAGGGGATGACTCTGACAGCCCGGAGGATGTCTGAGGTAGCGGGAGCCGGAAAGCGGCTGTCGAGAGAATCGAGCAGGGGGGGAGGGGACCGTCGGTGGATCCGCTCCCCCCTTGGTTTTCCTTACGCCCCCGGAAGGGGAGGGGAGGCGCGCCCGAAGGCGCGGGGATCAAAGCCCCAGCCGCTCCGAGATCTCGAGCATCCGCTGGATCGGCTGGACCGCCTTCCGGCGCACCTCCTCGTCCACGCGTATCTCCGGCAGCTCGAACTTCAGGCAATTGTATAGCTTCTCCAGCGTGTTCAAGCGCATGAAATTACATACGTTGCAGGCGCAGGTGCTGTCGTTCGGGGGGGCCGGGATGAATGTCTTGTCCGGACTCTGCTTGCGCATCTCGTGAATAACGCCGCTTTCCGTCGCTACGATGAACCGTCTCGCGCCCGACGTGACGGTATGCCGCAGCAGGGCCGCGGTCGATCCTACGAAGTCTGAGACCGCTATAACCGGTCGCTTGCATTCCGGATGGGTGATCACCTCCGCGTCCGGGTATCGCTTCTTCAAGGAGAGGATCTTCTCCAACGAGAATTGCTCGTGCACGTGGCAAGCGCCGTCCCAAAGCAGCATGCGCCGCCCCGTGACGCTGTTGATGTAGTCGCCCAGGTTGCGGTCGGGGCCGAAAATCATCGGCGTGCCTTCCGGGAAGCTCTCTACGATCTGGCGGGCGTTCGTGGAGGTGACCACCACGTCCGTCAACGCTTTCACGGCGGCGGTCGTATTCACGTAAGAGATTACCGTATGGCCGGGATGTCGCCCGACGAACTCGGCGAACGCCGGAGCCGGACAGCTGTCCGCCAAGGAGCAACCGGCGTTCAAGTCCGGCACCAGCACCTTCTTGTCCGGGCAGAGGATCTTCGCCGTCTCCCCCATGAAGTGCACCCCGCAAAGCACGATGATGTCCGCCTTCGCCCCGGCCGCCCACCGCGCCAGGGCCAGACTGTCTCCCACATAGTCCGCTATATCCTGTAGATCGCCGGTCTGATAGTAATGCGCCAGGATAACCGCGCGCTTCTCCTTACGTAACTTGTCGATCGCCTCCTTGAGGTCCAGCCCCTCCGGAACGGGCGCGTCCATGTACCCGATTGATTGGTTTGTCAACATAGCCTTCTCTATTTCTGATTTCTGATTTCTGTTTCTACTGCTCCCGATAGGGTTCTGCCCGCGAAGGTATAAACTTTCTTCATTTATGCTCAAGAGTTATCCACAATCATTCTATTATATGTTTTTATTCTTTTATTTTAAAGATAAATCGGATGAATATGATAGGCTGTTGAAAGGGTTGATACCTTTTCGCCGTTATCTTTGGTTATCGACTTATTAAGGTCCGCGGGCGGCTTATCAAAAGGATACGAACCGCCGGGGAGGTCTGTCTACAGGTTGCGGTTCTTACGGTTATAGACTTTATGAGCGGTTGGGTGTTTATTGTTGATAACCCGGATCGTGAAAAAATAGATCCTCCCGCGGGGCTGCCGATGGGTGTATAAAGGCGGTTGATAGCGCGTAACAAATAAGGGGTCGATTCATTTGCTGATTTGAGAAGGGGAGCTGTATGGGCAAGTATTTGAATAAAGCAAGAACTATTTTTCATTTTGTGTGCACGACTTATTCATGGTTTTTCAACGGCATATCCGCGGAGATTCGCTACTTTCGCGGTCAAAGAGATCTGTTATGCGAAAATTAAAAGTAACCGAGCTGGACCGCCTGACTCCCGAGGCTTTCAAGCAGAGTAAGAAGATGCCCTTGATCGTTGTCTTGGACCACGTTAGAAGCCTGAACAACGTGGGTTCCGTGTTTCGCACCTCCGACGCTTTCCGGGTAGAGGCTATTTATCTGTGTGGCATCACGGCTTGCCCTCCGAGCGCGGAGATCCATAAGACTGCCTTGGGAGCGGAAGAGACCGTGGATTGGGTCTATTTCAAGGATACCCCGGAGGCTGTTGATCAGTTGCGCCGGGATGGGTATACGGTATGTGCCGTGGAGCAAGCGGAAGGTAGTGTGATGTTGGATGACTTGCGGTTGGACAAGACAAGGAAATATGCCATCGTCATGGGGAACGAGGTGAAAGGCGTTCAACAAAATGTGGTGGATAACTGCGATATATGCATTGAGATACCTCAATACGGTACCAAGCATTCCTTGAACGTGTCGGTCGCGGCCGGTATCGTGATCTGGGATTTCTTCAAGCGACTGTCAGATTAAACCATTCTCGACCAATACGACGACCCGTTCGGTCATGGCATCCTTGCCTTTCGGGTCGTATTCCGTTTTCAGGCTGGCTCCGAACAGGCCGGCGAAGAGATTCCAAAAGCCCGCGCGGAAGCTTCCCAGATAGGCTTTCAATAGATTGTAACTGGATTGATTGCATTCCCTGTCGATCAGTTTGATAAGCAGCTTGCCTTGTGAGAAGGATAATTTTCTCAGTTCCGGTTTGTACTGGGCGAACAGCTCTTTCTCCATCCGTTTCAGGTGGGCCTGTCGGGCCTTGTCGTCCGGCAGGGTCTCCATGTATTCGTAGGTCTCTATCAACGTGTCATACACCATTTTGGCATAGGGCAAAGTACGCTTTACGTCTCGTACCAGTTTATTGTACCTCACCTGTTCACGCTTATTCTTAAACTTCACCTGGGGATAGACGAAAACCTCCCGAAGGTTGACGACAGCTATTGTATCGCCCTCATACAGCTGAGCTTTCTGATAACCTTCCGGAACAATCGTTGTCTTTACCGTCTGCGCCACCCCTTTAAAGCCGCAGAGAGCGAGTAGCGTCAAAGCACAATAGATTCCTTTTCGCATCATATACCGCGAAAATATAAATACTACGTGACTCTCAGTATCATTTATCTGTTAATATCTTGATAAATGAATATAAAACACTACATTCGCGCGATCGACAATAACTTAAGCATACGTTAACTATGAAGAAAGAAGAGATTACCGTTTTATTCAGGATCGCGGCGCGGCGCGGAGTATTGCTATCCCTGTTCGCGGGGATGTTTTCAGTCTATGTATATGGTGCCGACAACTTACGGTTGCCGGATGTTCGTAGCGTGGGAATGGGAGGGAATGTAGCGACGCAATCTGTTTTATTCAATCCGGCTCTTATTATCGATAAGGAGAGGAAATCCATTCATTTAGAATATTTTAATCGATATATGTTGAAAGAACTGGGTACGATGTCCGGTAGTTTTCATTATCCGAACCGACTCCTGTCCGCAGGTGTCGATATCTCTGTTTTCGGGTTTGACGCGTACAGGGAGATGATGGTTCGCGTACTGGGAGGAAAACGCCTGGGGGATAAATGGGCGTTGGGGCTTGCGATTCATTACAGTTTCTTGCAGACCGAACGATTGGAACATACAAGATCCAGGCTGTCAACAGATATTGGAATCACGTTCTCTCCTATTGATAAGTTGTTAGTAGGAATGTTAATAATGAATTTTCCTTCTATTTCTATAGGAGAAAAAGATATTGAAATAGAAGATTTTAATTATTACTTAATTCAAGTAAGTTTTCAATGGAATGTTCTAAACAGTCTGTTAATTACAGGAAGTGTAGGAACGGAAAATGAAAACTTGGTGGTTGGTAACCTTGGTATTGAATACACCGCTTTCGATTCTTTTTTTATTCGTGCCGGAATACAGACCGCTCCTCTCTCGCCCTCTTTCGGAATTGGATATAACTTTTCTTGCTTTACGGTAGATGTGGCCTCTGTTTATCATCCGGTTTTAGGGATGAGTGCCGGTCTTGGTTTATCGTTCTCTTTTTAAACGATAGGTAGCTATGAAACGATGGTTTATAATCTTGTCGATAATCTTGTTAATAAATGGTTATTACGCTAATTCTCAAATAGAATATTCTGTTGACAAGTGGATGGAGTATGTAGAGGAGCTAGCCTTGGAAACCGAGGATACGGAGCGTATTGAAAGCTTGTATGCCGACCTGTCTTATTTGATCGAGCATCCTTTTGATTTGAATACCGTGACGGAAGAACAGCTGAAGCGATTACCTTTTCTATCTGATCGCCAAATCGGGCAGATACTCTCTTATCGGAGACGATACGGGAATATGGTTAGCATCTATGAGCTGAAGAATATGGAAGATATGGATTTTCAGACGATAGCTCTTCTCCTTCCGTTTGTTTACATAGGTGACAATCTTGTTGAAAAACGGTTGTTTACGGTTAAGAATCTGTTGAAATATGGTCGTAATGAATTACAAATCAGATATGATCAGTGTTTTCAACAGAAAAAAGGATATGATAAACAATCAGATAGTATACTTTCGCTATATCCGAATCGTAACTATAGGGGGGAACCCTTCTACCACTCCTTCCGTTACTCTTATACTTTCGAGGATCGTTTACAAGCAGGCTTCGTAGCCGAGAAAGATGCGGGCGAACCTTTTTGGAACGCGTATCACAAAGGGTATGATTTCTATTCCGTGCATCTATTCCTAAAAGATATCAACTGGTTAAAAAGCTTGGCTATAGGGGATTATAAGATCTCTTTCGGACAAGGCCTGGTGATTAGCAATGACTTCTCGCCGAGCCGTACGGCAGTAGTCGCTCAAGCGGAGCGGAGGAGCAATGGCTTCCGCAGACACTTCTCGACCCATGAACAAGATTTCTTTCGAGGAGCGGCCGGTACGATCACGATTAAAAACTTGGATATAAGTGTTTTCTATTCGTACCGAAAAATGGACGCGGCCGTAGATAGCTTGACATTCACCTCATTGAAAACGGATGGACTTCATCGTTTACAACGGGATTGGGAAAAGAGGAAAGCGATAACGATGCAGGTATATGGAGGAAATATCCGCTATGCTACGCCTCATTTTCACGTAGGTTTGACGGCTCTCTCTTATTCATTCGGTAAGTTTAAGATGGACCCCGATCCAAAACCTTATAATCTGTTCTATTTCAGAGGTTCCGATAATTTCAACATGAGTGTTGACTATATGTTGAAAACGAATCGTGTCAAGTTTTATGGCGAGACCGCCCTTTCGAAAAACGGAGCTGTTTCTACCTTGAATGCCTTGCAGCTAACTCCTGCTTCTTATATATCTTTCCTGCTATTATACCGTTATTACGACCGGCGTTATCAAGCTTTATTTGGAAATGCCTTCTCACAGGGATCTACGGTTCAAAACGAGCAAGGGGTTTACATGGGATTTCAGCTGACTCCGATCGCTCGCTGGAAATTATCCGTTTACGCGGACTTATTCCGTTTTCCTTGGTTGAAATACGGAATAGACGCTCCCTCCGAAGGAGAGGAGTATATGGTTCAAATAGATCATGCCCCTAGTAAAAACTTTTCAACTTATCTTCGTTACAAGTATCGGAAAAAAGAAAAGAACGGAACTAGTGAAAATGATAATTTATGGAGAATCAATTCTTATAAGCAACATCGTATTCGTTTTCAACAGGTTTATAACTTTTCTTCTCCTTTTATTTTCAAGACTTCCTTGGAGGGTATTCTATTCGACGAGCCTACCAAGAAACTTAGTAAAGGGATGATGATCTCTCAAAGTATAGGTTGGAAACCCACTACCCTACCTTTTCAAATGGATGGTTATCTGGCGTGGTTTCATACGGATGATTACAATAGCCGGATCAGTTCGTATGAGAAGAACATATTGTATGCCTTTAATATGCCCTCTTTTTATGGAGATGGGATGCGGTTCGCCTTCACCTTTCGTCTGGATATTTGGAAACGTTTATCCTTATCCGCAAAACTGGCTCATACCCATTATTGGGACAGGGATTTGATCGGTACGGATACGGAGGAGATAAGCGGTTCCAATAAAACAGATCTTTATACGTTGCTTCGTTGGAAATTTTAGAGTAGATTTGCGTGGGTAAAAATAAACAGCGATATGTCTACGATTCTTTTTGATAAAATAGTATTTGGCCCGATACATAGTCGGCGTCTGGGTGTCTCTTTAGGGATGAATTTACTTCCTACAGACGGGAAACTATGCTCTTTTAACTGCATTTATTGCGAATGCGGATTGAATGAGGATCACAGGACCCGTAGTAAGCTGCCTACTCGTACGGAAGTAAGGGAAGCCTTGGAGCAAAAACTAAGTTCCATGAGAGCGGAAGGGATCGCCCCGGATGTAATTACGTTCGCCGGGAACGGAGAACCTACGATACACCCGGAATTCAGTGGAATCATTGAGGATACGATCGCTGCCCGGGATCGGTTTTTCCCTGACGCTAAAATCGCCGTACTTTCTAACGCTACGATGCTCCATAAAGAGGAAGTCTTTCAAGCCTTGAATAAAATAGAGGATAACTTACTGAAGTTGGATTCCGTATCAGACAGTCGGATCCGGCAGATAGACGTACCTAATTCCCCGGTGTTTAATTTCGATTCCTTATTAAAGCAATTATGCCGTTTTAACGGGAATTTGATTATACAGACCATGTTCTTGAAAGGGGAAGTAAACGGGGAGTCGGTTAATAACATGACAGAAGGGGAGGTGGCGGGCTGGATATCCGCCTTAAAGCAAATTCGTCCGAAACAAGTCATGATTTATACGATAGACAGGGAGACCCCTGTTAAAGCTTTGAAAAAAGCTACCAAGGAAGAATTGGACGCAATCGCGGAGCGAGCCCGAAAGGAGGGTTTTGACGTGACGGTATCTTATTGAACGAACTAATTTAGAGAAATACAATAAGTAGTATGAGAACATTCAGTAAAAAGAAAAAATTGCCTCGACTCTTGACGCTTTGCGGAGCGGTGGCGGTCTCAGCATTGCTGGGAGGATGTGGGCAGAACGGTGTTCCGGCGGAATCTTTCGATCGGTCGGATTATTATACCAGAGGTATAGGTTCGTATCCGGGAGCTCCGGGAGAGGATTTCTCTCCTTCATTACGCCCGGATGATTCCGCGTATCGTAACATAGCTCTTTTGCGTAGCGCTTACAACTCCTCCAGTTTTGATTACAATCTAACGGCTCAACTGGTGACGGATGGTATTGTTAGCGATAAACAACCTCAGTATCTCACTCTCTCCACGCAAAACGGGGATATTGCTCGTCGTGAGCGTGAGTGGATGATCGATCAAGGTCCTTATTCTCGCAATGCGGTTACGGGCGGGGATGCCTATTTCCTGTTCACGCTGAATAATTGGAAAGAGAAAGTCGACAAGGTACAATTCCGCGGCAACGTGGCTTATGACGAGAATAAGGTTAAGGATGGATATGAGATTGTTTGCGAGGGATCGAATGATGGAAATACTTGGACGGAGTTGGTTGCCTTAAAGGGTAAAGGTATGCCGGGTAAAGCCAGCAAGTATAAAGCCCATTCAGACCCGAATAAGAATAGCTGGGATCCGGGTACGTTACCCACCCGGATGTTGAACGAGACGTTGGCGTTCGATCAACCGGGTGAGTATGCTTGCTATCGGGTGCGACTGAAAATGGAGGGTGCCGCTTACTGGACATTCTTCGAGATGAATTTCTATAACCAAGATAAATTAGTGGATTTGCTTCCCTCCAAATTCTTTAATAGCGCTTGGATGAGTGCCGCGACAGGAGAGGAGTGGGTCTATGTGGACTTGGGTAGCCAATCCGAATTCGACAAAGTAAAATTACATTGGATCAATAAAGCGATCAAGGGTAAGATTCAAGTTTCCGATGATGCGAAACAATGGGTTGATATAGCGAATCTTCCGGGTGGAGATGCTAATCTGGATGAGATCAAGCTAAAAGGGAAAGGCCGCTACGTACGGGTATGGATGGAGCGACCGGCTAATGACGGACGTTATATCTTGAGCGAGATAGAGGTGATGGGTAGAGGTGGCCTGCTTGCCCAACCGGCTGCCGCTCCGGCTTCTACAAAAGACGAGATCCGTTTATCGGGCGGAAACTGGAAAGTACAACGAGCTTCCGAGGTGACCGCTTCCGGTGAGGAAATATCGAAACCTTCTTTTTCTCCGGAAAATTGGGTCGTAGCGACCGTGCCGGGAACGGTATTGAGCAGTTATAAGAATATCGGAGCTATCCCGAATCCGAATTACGCAGATAACATGATGCAGATATCCGAGTCGTTTTTCAACTCTAATTTCTGGTATAGGGATGAGTTTGAGGTACCCGAAGGATTCAAGCAAGACCGTTTGTTCTTGAATTTCGACGGTATCAACTGGAAAGCGAATGTCTATTTGAACGGTAATAAGATCGGACGTATCGAGGGAGCGTTTATCCGGGGTGTATTCGACGTGACAGATGTGGTCGTACCGGGTAAGAATGTTGTCGCGGTGGAGATCATCAAGAATGAGCATATTGGTGCGATCAAGGAGAAATGTGAGAAGAACACGGATTTCAACGGTGGTATCTTAGGTGCTGATAACCCGACTTTCCATGCTTCGATCGGTTGGGACTGGATCTCGACGATCCGTGGTCGTAACATCGGTATCTGGAATGACGTGTACTTGACTTCTACAGGTAAGGTAACGATTCAAGACCCGTTCGTACAGGTTGTGTTGCCGTTGCCGGATACGACCTTCGCTACCTTGACTCCGGAAGTGATCGTGAAGAACCATGATGCCACTCCCGTGAAGGGTATATTGACAGGAAAAATCGGTGATACCACTTTCGAGCAACCAGTAGAATTGGCCGCTAACGAGGAGAAGGCTGTTGCTTTCGACCCAAGTACCTTCAGCCAATTGAAGGTTCAGAACCCACGTCTGTGGTGGCCTAAAGGATACGGTTCTCCTTATTTATATGATGCCAATTTCACCTTCAAGGTAGGTGATAAGGTATCCGACTCTGAGGATTTCAAGGTAGGTATTCGCCAAATGACCTTCAACGAGAATAATAACATCTTGAGTCTCTTTATCAATGGCCGTCGTTTTATCGGCCGTGGCGGTAACTGGGGATTTGGTGAGTCTAACCTGAATTACCGGGGTCGTGAGTACGATATAGCCGTGGCCTACCATGCCGATATGAACTTTACGATGATGCGTAATTGGGTAGGGCAGATCGGCGATAAGGAATTGTATGAGGCTTGCGACCGTCATGGTATCATGATCTGGCAAGATTTCTGGTTGGCGAATCCAGCTGACGGACCTGATCCTTATGATCCGGAGATGTTTATCGCTAATGCGGAGGATTATGTGAAACGTTTCCGTAACCATGCCTCTATCGGTATTTATTGCGGGCGCAACGAGGGTTTCCCGCCGGAGCAAATCGACAAGGCCTTGCGCCGTATCGTAAAAGAGGCTCATCCGGGCTTGCATTATATTTCCAGCTCGGCGGATGGGGTGGTAAGTGGCCATGGTCCGTACCGTGCGCTTCCTGTCAAGGAATACTTTAGCTTGAAGAATGGCAGCGATAAGTTCCATAGTGAGCGAGGCATGCCAAACGTGATGAATTACGAGAGCTTGACTCGTACTTTCTCTCCGGATGCCCTTTGGCCGCAAAACGCTCAATGGGGACAACACGATTATACGATGGAGGGTGCTCAGTCTTGTGCTTCTTTTAATGCGATCATCGAAAAGGGCTTTGGCAAGCCGAACAACGCCAAGGAATTTGCCGATCTGGCTCAGTGGGTAAACTATGATGGCTACCGGGGTATGTTCGAATCGAGAAGCTTGAACCGCAAGGGATTATTGCTGTGGATGACGCATCCGGCATGGCCTTCTATGGTATGGCAGACCTATGATTATTATTTTGAGCCTACCGCCGCTTACTTTGGTTGTAAGAAAGCATCCGAGCCTCTGCATATCCAATGGAATCCTGTTACGGACGAGATCGAGGTAGTGAACTATAGCGCCGGCGTACGCGAAGGATTGACGGCGAAAGCTCAAATCATCAATATGGATGGTTCTGTCTCGTGGGAAAACGAGGTATCCGTGGACAGCAAGGAAGATACGACTCATAAATGCATGAAATTGGATTTTCCAGCGAGTGTATCCAACGTTCATTTCATCAAGCTGACGTTGACAGAGAATGGGAAGATCGTATCGGATAACTTCTACCTACGCGGCATAGAGGAAGGCAACTACCAAGCTTTGCGTGAGCTGCCAAAGGTTACTTTACGATCCAATGTGACAATCAACAAGGGGAATGACGGTATTTGGACCGCCACCGCTACCTTGGAGAACACTTCATCCACCCCGGCTCTGATGATCCGTGTGAATGTAGTGGGCGGGAAGGATGGCGAGCAATTCCTCCCGATGTTCTATAGCGACAACTATTTTTCCTTGCTTCCGGGCGAGAAGAAAGAGATCGACATTCATTGGAAAGATGTCGACACGAGAGGCGAGACCCCGAAGGTGGTTATCTCCGGCTATAACGTGAACTAGTCAACTAGGCTGATACCTGATATGAAAAGCAGCCTTGCCAATATCCGTTGGTGGATTTGGCAGGCCGCTTTTCATTTTATGTAAAGCCTTGAACGTGAGGTTACGGGTAACAAATACGTCAATATCGTTTCTACACCTCTACCGGTGCCAAGGAGACTTTCTCCTTTTTACAGCTTGATATAAATCCTTTTCTTATACAAGAAATACCCCGGTATCCAGTTTAACACCACGAAGAAGATAGCCCAAGCTAGCGATCCTCCGAAATCGCCGAATACCGGTCTGAATGAATCCATATACATAAAGGCGGAGATACCGCTCATTCCCAGCAATACGGCGAGCAAATTCCCTTGTACATACAAATACAACGGGTTGATACCGAACGACTCAAAGAATAACGTCCATTTCTTCTTTCCGTTTATATCGATGATCCAGATTAATAAAGCGAGGAATAAGGAGGCGAATCCGCAAGTTACCAATACGAACGTACTACTCCATATCTTCTTATTGACCGGGCAGCCGTAACTCAATAAGAAACCGGCAAAAAGAATAATCGTACCGAAGATGAAGATAGTACGGATAATCAACTCATTGTTCTTTTGGCAATCCAGTATTACTTTCCCTATGTAGAAACCGAGTAATACATGCGCTACGCTACCGATGCAGCTCAAGAGCCCTTCCGGATCGAAGGCGATCCGTGTGTTGTCCGCCATATCATCGTGATACATATGCGATGTACCGAATAAAGCTCTGTCCACAATCGCTATAACGCTATCCTCCGACATTTCCATACTATGCGTGAAACCTAGCAATGCCCAGTAAAATATCAATATGCCTGCGGCAACCTGCAAGATATATTTATGATTAACCGCTAATCCTATTAAAGAGCCAAAACCGTAGGCCAACGCCAATCTTTGCATCACCCCAAGGATGCGTAAATTATGGAAATCGGTAAATCCATTGTAGCAAACATGCCCGAACAGATTCAGCCCTAATCCCACGAGGAATATCAATACCGTGCGTCTCAATACTTTCGTCACACTTTCTTTTGACAGCTTGAAGTTATATTTTCGAAGCGAGAAAAACATGGAGACCCCCATGATGAACATAAAGAAGGGAAATACTAGATCGGTAGGAGTGAGTCCGTTCCAACGTGCATGCTTTAAAGGCGTATAGACATACTTCCACGACCCGGGGTTGTTTACCAAAATCATCCCCGCGATCGTAATTCCCCTCATCACGTCGAGGGATAGCAATCTTCCGGATTGTTGTGCCATATCGCTAGTAGATTAAAAAGTTACCAATGAAAGTCCAAAGATAATGGAAATAGGTGTTTAATGAGCCAATACAGGGAGGAAGTTTAGGAAATACTTACTTTGCAAAGTAATATATACTTCGTTTGCAAAGTAAGTATTTCCTGCTACTGTTGACGGAGTACTATAAGGAAAAAGACGTACGATAATTTTCGAAAACATATACGTGTTTTTTCAGAAGGCCGGTGGAGAGGATTTACTTAGCCATGCCTCTGTCCGGATAGCTGACATCTATGCCCGTGCTGACTCGAAGGCAAAACGTGAAGCACTTGAAAAAGCGTACGCTGACCTTACTCTGAGTCGGGAATCAGACAAGTCATGGGAAAGAAACAAGAATCTGCGGGAATGGCTGAAAGGTTTAAAAAAGTAGTTATCATTATGAGAAGTCTAACAGAGGAGTATTCTTCTATTAGACTGAAAATCAATAGTTCTTCTCTGTTTACTTCTCATAGCGATATGCTTCTCATAACTGCTTCCGCATCTCCAAAGGCATACTCGAGGCCCGACCGATATTCCACTTCAACGAATGCCGAATCGAAGCCCACATCTGCATATACTTCGTTGTCTACAAACTCTACAAAGAACTTGAGCGCATACTACGCCTACTTGGCATAAGCCTCAGTGTCGACAAGGTTCCCGACATCGCCAAAACCATCTCAACGGTTACGGTAATCTTGTCCGATGGCTCAAAGATATTTAAAACGCTATTGACCCGAGACGAACAGAGGGCTCTTCGGCCACTCTTGCCGTCAAGCATCTGATTTTGGTGTCCCAATGATGTCAGGAAGCTCGATGATGGCACAACCCACGCTCGAACGCTGCTCAATACAACCGAAGAACGACAACTTGTACAGTTGCTCTTCCCGGGTAAAATCAATTTGGGTGATCCATTGTCAAAGTCAGGAAGTATGGAATTTTTTATCTACATAAAAACCGCACATTTCTTGGCCGGATCAATATAACTAAAGCATTAACTCAAGGTAATCACACCAAAATTACGGTCAAAATATGTTTTACAGCATATTTTCGAACATAAGTTCAAAGAAGGCTTGTGTAATTGAAAAATAAAGTAGATCTTTGTAACGTCAAAACCTTAATTATGATAAACAACCTTAACGCTTGAAATATTTACGTGAAGATTTTACAAACCAAAGTCTCTTGACTATGATTAGTAAATCTATCGAGTGGGAGGTGAACGCTTATTTAAAGTGTTCGCCTCTTTTCGTGTTCACTGGTCCTCTCACATCGGGTCAGCGGATTTTTCGGCTCAGTAGAAAATTAGTGGGGATAAGCATAAAGGTTGGCTATACGGAAAAGAAAGAACTTCTTGTCGGCAACACCTCTGAGATTTGCACGGAAGAGTTTGATCTTCGCATTGAATGACTCGGCCATGGCATTAGATGCCCGGTTGTTGTAGAAGTTGAGGATCTCATCGTAGTGTTCATAGAATGTTGCGGCTATGACGTTGAATGAATGAAATCCTGCCTCTTCGACCTTGTTGTACCATCGGGCCATAGACAGACGTGCGGCATCCTTTATTGTATTCTTTGAGAAGATCATCCTCAGGGAGTGGCAAAGTCCATATGCTTTCTTTATATCCGGATACTCCTCAAACAATATCGCCGCCCGCTGTTTTTGTCTGTCAGTCCAATTGTCGGCAGACTTGAACAGCAGATAGCGTGAGCGGATAAGCAGCTCCTTTCTTGTGTCACCGTTTGGGTATCGGAACGGGACATAGTCCTCTCCCTTCAAATTAGCTTCCTCCATCTCGTCGTTGGCCTGCTGAATGGCATCCCAACGATGCTTTATGCGAAGCTCCTGCACTGCGTCACAGGCAAGCTTCTGGATGTGAAACCGATCAATGACGCGGTTGGCTTTTGGAAATGCCGTACGGACGATTTTACGCATGGAATCAGACAGATCAAGGGTGACTTCTTCGACTGCGAGACGTCTTTCCTCGTCAATCCGCTGTAGCACATCGATTACGTCCTCTGACTTCGTGCCTGCCACAACGGCGACCAGAGACTTCTCCCTGGTACGGGCGTCCCGGTTGGTCACAAACGTATACAGTTCGCCATTGGATAGAGAGGATTCATCAATGGCAACCCTTGGACCAATGTTGTCGGGGAACAACAGCCACTCGTCCGCGTGTTCCAACTGGTCCCAGTCGCGGAAACCGCTCAGAACTTCCTTATACTGCTTTTCAAACGTATGTCCGTCTATAAGGTAGAACTCCTCAAGCGTACGGCAGGTCACGGGGGACGTCTCCATACGTCTCTTCTTCTTCTTCTATATAACCAGCTATGCCAATGCGACCTCCAACTGACGGTTCAATTTGTCCAATCTCCTCTGAGTCATTGTGATTTTTCGTTCCAGCAGTTCCCTTTCGTTTATTCCGGTCTTGCTTTCGTCATATTCAGTATGATTTTTAATCATCGTGTAGAATATCTTTGCGATTTTGTGGGCTGTGGCAACTATCGCCTGACTATACCCACAACGGGACTGTATGCGTCTGAAGTAATATCCCAAGGTCGTTTTGTTGCGCTTCAGTGTGTTGGCGCACAGCCTGAACACTTGCCCGCACGTGTTTGTCCGCTTGGGTACTTTGCTTGAAAGCAGTTTGCCGCCGGACACCTTATTGTTCGGCACAAGGTTCAGCCAACTGCAAAATGAATGGCTGGTCTCGAACTTTTCTACAAAGTTGTGCCCAAGCTCGCCTATGAGTTGGAGCAATGAAATCGCACTCATGCCGGGAATAGCCATGGCGTTAACTTTCCATATGTCGAACGCATATTTCTCCACATCGAAATCAACGGCGTTCTTTTTCCCGATTTTCTTCTTGCTTCGCGGCAGGTCATCGTCAGCCGGAGGGTCTAACTGTGCACGATAGCGTGTGAGGTGTATCTCAATCTGTCTGTCACATGCGCGTATCTGCTTTTGGATGAAGTTGTACAGGTCATATGCCTGTCCCAATTCAAACAGATGGTCTTCCGACCATGAACCCTCAAGAGATTTTGCTATTTCCTCCTTCGAGGCCTTGCAATTATCTTCGGCAAGAACGGCCAATTCGGCCGGATTATGGTTGCCGCCTATGATTGCCCCTATTATCGCCATACCGGATTTGCCCAACAGGTCGCTGATGACATTGCCGAGTTTCAGGTTCATCTGCTCCATGGCTTTCTGCATGTGCAGTGCCTCCCTGCTCGACGACCGGAGCAGATTGGTCCGGTGGCGAGTGAGGTTGCGTATGGCACGGGCTTCGTTCTCAGGTTGGAAGCTACATTTGAGCAGCCCATAGCTGTGAAGCATCATAAGCCATTCGGCGTCTGCCTCATCCGTCTTCCGGCCGGAGTAGTTCTTCACATCGCGGGCATTGACAAGCACCACGTCGAATTCCCGTTCCTTCAGGATGAAGTATAGGGGAAGCCAATAGACTCCGGTTGACTCCATGGCAACCGTATCAATCCGACAGGCCTTCAGCCAATCGGCTATCTGTATTAAATCCCGGGTAAAACAGCCGAACGTACGGTTGCATTCCCCATCTCTGTCTTCGGGAACGCAGACCTGCATTTCTGAGGCTGCGATGTCAATTCCTGCTGCATTGGGATTCACCACCTTAAGTTTCTTACCGGCTGTTGTCTTTTCTGTTGTCGCTTTCTTCGCCATATCCAATGTATTGGTTTGAAACACAAGTTCGCAGTCGCATCACGATAGGTACTCTTCTATACGGCATCTATGGGCCAATTATCATTCTACGGACTGCGAGGCCGGACTTTTAACTGAAGTTCATTCAGGAAATAACAAGGCCTGTGTACTTATGTCGTACAAAAATAACGAATATTACTTTGAATTTGGTATAACGACGTATGAAACCGCACTGTCCATTGGGTTATCCCTGCTTTTATTCCACCGAAGCGGTGGTCGGCACTTTTAAAAAAGACACGAACTCCGCATTGAGCCGTGTGCCGTCATACTCCGATATGTCCCAGTCGTAGCTGAAGATCTCGCCCGTGTCTTTATCGAGCTATTTGCGCTTGCGTACATGCAGATATGTTGCCCTACCCCTGATGGGGAAATCCTGTATCGAATGATACTCCCCAAATCCATAGGCGATGACTTTGCTCTTCTTCCTGTCCTCGCGCAACTGCACCTTCTTTTCATCTAACCAGATCTCGAAGCGGTCGTCTGTTTTCTTGAACTCTACAACATCGAAGTTGTCTATCAGCACATCCGGCAGGATGGCTCGTAACAATTGTTCGGGTTTCATGCCCCTAAGTTAATCAATATAGTTGAGAATGTCATCCCCCCAACCGGAAAAATCCGCTGACCCCTCACATCTCCGTGCGTGATATCATCAAGGCAAAGGTTTTGGTGGTAAGGAAAGTGACATCCAATAAAGGGAAATGCACAGCAGGAGTCGACCGCATAAAGTGGGAACCGATGCCATGAAGATAAAGACAGTGAGTTCTTTGAAACGGAGAGGCTACAAGGTTCTCCCCTTGAAAAGGGTCAACATATCCGAGAACAACGGAAAGATGAGGCCGCTCGGGATACCCACGATGAGGAACAGGGTTATGCAAGCCCCGTATCTGATGGCACTGGAGCCCGTCACGGAGACGGAAGCGGACGCCAACTCCTACGGTTCAGACGGTACAGGAGGACGGCGGATGCCGTTGACGCCCTGCACAGATGGTTGAGCAAGGACAGCTCTCCCCAATGGATATTGGAGGGCGACATCAAAGGGTGTTTCGACCACATCAGCCACGGATGGCTTCTCGATAACGTACGAATCGACAGGCAGGTACTTGAAAAATGGCTGAAAAGCGGAGTGGTGTTCAACAAGCTTCTCCAACCCACCACGGAGGGAACTCCACAGGGCGGCATCATCTCTCCCACGCTTGCCAACGCAACCCTCGACGGCATGGAAAGGATGCTGAAAGAAATGTACAAGGCGAGATATGTGGACGGAAAACTCTATTATCCGAAGGTGAACCCCGTGAGATATGCGGACGACTTCATCGTCACCGCAGACAAGCGGAAGACATTGGAGGAGATAAAGGGGATGTTGACGGACTTCCTCGGCAAACGTGGTCTCACGCTCTCCGAAGAAAAGACCTTGATAACGCATATCGATGACGGCTTCGGCTTCCTCAGCTTCAATGTCCGCAAATACAGAGGGACATTGCTTGTCAAGCCCTCGAAGAAAAGCCGGAAGCGGTTCACCGAGAAGCTGCACGAAGTCATTTTCAAGAGGAAAAGGCGGTAAGTCAACAGGTTTTGATAGAACAACTCAACCCTGTATTAAGAGGATGGGGAAACTATTACAGCCATGTGGTATCGAAAGAAGTGTTCAGTCGGATAGACCATATCTTGATAAACCAACTAAAATGATGGTCGTACCGAAGACATTCCAACAGGCCGAGGATGTGGATAAAGGACAAATACTTCGTCAAGGACGGGAAAAGGGATTGGATATTCGGTTTCAAGTATGAGGATAGCGGAAGAAAAGCTATCTTTGCACTGATGAAGTTGTCGGACATTCCTATCAGACGCCACATAAAGGTGAAGTGTGAAGCCAATCCTTTTGACCTGACTTGGGATGCCTACTTCGAGAGGCGAAAACAGAAATGTAATCGCCAACGTGCGTGAATGAATGACTTTATCGGAACAACAGCTACTCGCAAGAGTGGAAAAATGAGCCGATTTAATTTTATGAGAATTAAATTCAGAATTATCGGAGCTGTATGCGGTGAAAGTCGCACGTACAGTTCTTAATGGGGAAAGCGGCAGCAATGCCGCCGACCTACATAACAAAAGGGAATAAAAATGACTTTTAATTACGATATAATAGTAGTGGGCGCAGGACATGCCGGCTGTGAAGCCGCCGCCGCCGCTGCGAATCTAGGATCAAAGACGCTTTTGATCACGATGGACATGAACAAGATCGCCCAGATGAGTTGTAACCCGGCAGTCGGGGGAATCGCCAAAGGACAGATCGTACGAGAGATCGATGCACTAGGCGGATATATGGGAATCGTGACCGATCAGACCGCTATCCAATTCCGTATGTTAAACCGTAGCAAAGGACCGGCCATGTGGAGCCCGCGTGCCCAAAGCGACCGTGCCCGTTTTATCGATTGCTGGCGGGGCATACTAGAGAATATACCGAATCTATCCATTTGGCAGGACATGGTTCAGGAACTGATTATCGAGCATGGACAAGTATGTGGTGTCCGTACGGGAATGAATGTCGCATTCCATGCCGGAGCGGTGGTGCTTACGAACGGAACCTTCCTAAATGGCTTGCTTCATATCGGAAGAACCCAGATACGGGGCGGACGTATCGCTGAGCCTGCGGCAACCGGGCTTACTGAGCAACTCATCTCTTTAGGCATCCAAACAGATCGTATGAAAACCGGAACACCGGTTCGTATCGATGGCCGAAGTGTTCATTTCGATGAAATGGAGGAACAACTAGGGGAGAATGATTTCCATAAGTTCTCTTATTTGGAGACCAGTCATCGTAAATTGAAACAGTTGAGTTGCTGGACTACCTTCACGAACGAGGCTTGCCACCATATATTACGGGAAGGTCTCCCCGACTCACCTCTTTATAATGGACAGATTAAAAGTATCGGCCCCCGCTATTGTCCCAGCATCGAAACGAAAATCGTTACCTTCGCCGACAAGACGCAGCATCAACTATTTCTAGAGCCGGAAGGCGAGACCACGCAGGAATACTACCTGAATGGCTTCTCTTCATCCCTGCCCTTGGATATCCAGCTTCGTGCGCTCCAAGCGATCCCTGCTTTCCGCGACGTGCAAATCTATCGCCCCGGATATGCGATTGAATACGATTTTTTCGATCCAACTCAGCTAAGACCTAATTTGGAGACCAAACAAATCCGAAACCTTTTCTTCGCCGGACAGATCAACGGGACTACCGGATACGAGGAAGCCGGCGGACAAGGTTTGGTAGCGGGTATCAACGCCCACATCAATTGCCACGGTGGGCAACCTTTTATCCTCGGAAGGGACGAGGCTTATATAGGTGTCCTTATCGATGATTTGGTAACCAAAGGTGTAGATGAGCCTTATCGCATGTTTACTTCTCGTGCGGAGTACCGCATCTTACTGCGCCAAGATAATGCGGATATGCGGCTCACCGAGAAATCCTACCAAATGGGATTGGCCAAACAAGACCGCTATGATTTACTGCGAGAGAAAAAAGAGAGTCGTGACGCTATTATCCGTTTTGCGGAGACCTATTCCGTAAAGCCTCAATATATAAACAGTGGTTTGGAGAAACTGGGTACACCCCCTCTATCCCATGGTTGCAAATTATTCGATGTCGTACTCCGTCCGCAGACCACCCTGGAGAACCTTGCGGATCTAATCCCTGCCCTTCGTACAGAGTTAGACAAAGTTCCGGCCTTCCGTAAGGAAGAGATCACCGAGGCCGCCGAGATATTGATTAAGTATAGCGGCTACATCAAGCGAGAGCAAATCATAGCGGACAAGATAAACCGCCTAGAGAATGTCCGAATCAAGGGTAAATTCGATTACAATTCGATCCAGTCTTTATCTACGGAAGCCCGCCAGAAATTGACCTGGATAGACCCCGACACGATCGCTCAAGCAAGCCGTATCCCAGGTGTTTCCCCCAGTGACATTAATATTCTGCTGGTACTGCTAGGCAGATAAAAATGCAAAAAATGTTCCACGTGAAACATATTAAAGAAGGTGTTCAAATGAATGAAACTAAAATACTGATTATACGGGAGAATCTACACTTCTTGGCAGAGATGATGAATTACCCCAGAGTCTTATATAATGAGCAGGAAGCTACGCACAAGATAGAAGCTGTAAAAAAAGCAGGGAAACCACCCATCGACAGATATTATCCCCTAGTGACAGGTTTCCGGTTAAAAACATATATCGAGACGGGCATTTTCACCGATCATGAAACTATCTTTCTAGAAAAAGGCCGTGAGAAATGCCAGATCGAGATGCATGTCCTTATTCGGGAAGGAGGCACGGTGAAGGACTTTGACGCACTTCATCCGCTATTGAAAGAGTATCCGGAACAAATCATGTTCTGTACGGATGATGCACATACTTTCTTTTTAAACCAAGAACACACAAATAGGATGGTAAAAAAATCGCTGGATTTAGGATATGACCGATATGATGTATTACGAGCCACCTCCTATAATCCGGCCACGCACTATAAAATCCTGCGGGAGGGAGACTCCGCCGGTTCTATCATTCAAGTAAACAATTTAAAGAATCTAACCATACAGGCAACTCATATACAAGAGGCCTGTGTATATGACGAAGAGAAATGCACGATCCCCTTCCAAAAGCCTATACACCGCAATAATTTCCACACGAAACTAATTACGTTAGAAAAACTAACAGTAAAAGCGAGAGGAAAACAGATGCGTGTTATTGTTTGCGAAGATCGCAAATTAATCACGAAAGAGGAACTATCTCCTGTACATACATTCGATGGATTTGTGAAATCAGATACAGAACGGGATATTTTGAAACTCGTCATCCTGAATCGCTGTCAAACGACGCTTTCTTTTATGGGATTGAAAGTGATTCCGTCCTTGAAACATAGTAACAAGGGATTGTTCAATAGCGAGACATTCCAATTTACATCCCTATTCGTATGATAGCCGATAAAGACAAACATATCCAAACGATTCTATCGGTCATTCCGGAAAAGCCGGGATGCTACCAGTATTTCGATGAAAACGGAACGATTATATACGTCGGTAAGGCGAAGAACCTGAAACGACGGGTATCCTCCTATTTCAATAAGGTACATGATAACAATAAGACGCGTGTACTGGTAAAACAAATCCGAGATATCAAATATATAGTCGTCGATACGGAAGAAGATGCGTTACTGCTGGAGAACAACCTGATCAAACAGTATCGTCCCCGCTATAACGTATTATTAAAGGACGATAAAACCTACCCATCCATTGTCGTAAAGAATGAGTATTTCCCCCGGGTATACCAGACCCGGAACATCGTTCGGGACGGATCGCAATATTACGGTCCTTATCCCTCCTTGTTCATGGCGAAAGTGATGCTGCAGATGCTAAAGGAACTTTACCCTTTACGTACCTGTAAATATCCTCTCACCCCTGAATCCATCGCACAAGGACGCTATAAGGTTTGTCTGGAATACCATATCAAGCGTTGTAAAGGTCCTTGCGAAGGCTTGCAATCCTTGGAAGAATACCAGCAAAACATTTCCGAGATCAAAGAGATCCTGAGAGGAAACATCTCGCAAATCAGTAAGCACCTCTATGAGGAGATGCAATCGTTCGCTGCCGAACTTAAGTTTGAGGAAGCACAAAAGATTAAGGAAAAATACGAAGTCATCGAGAACTACCGTTCTAAATCTACGGTCGTGACCCCGACGCTGCATAATATAGATGTACTCACGATTATAGAGAATGAACGTTCCGCTTATGTAAACTTTATGCATATTGGAAACGGTGCGATCGTACAAGCCTATACATTTGAGTATAAAAAACGACTGGATGAGAGCAAGGAGGAATTGTTAAGCCTAGGCATTATCGAGATGCGGAATCGTTTTAAAAGCACCGCTCGGGAGATTATCGTGCCTTTCAAGCTGGATATGCAACTGGAGAATGTCACTTTCACCATTCCCCAGAGAGGTGATAAAAAGAAACTGCTCGATTTATCCGAGATGAATGCCAAACAGTTTAAGGTAGACCGCTTGAAGCAGGCGGAGAAGTTGAATCCGGAACAACGGAATACCCGGATCCTGAAAGAGATCCAAGAGGCCTTGCATCTAGAGAGACTGCCTGCCCATATCGAATGTTTCGATAATTCAAACATACATGGGAGCGATGCGGTAGCGGCTTGCGTGGTATTCAAAATGGGGAAACCGTCTAAACAGGAGTATCGTAAATATAACATAAAAACCGTAGTCGGCTCGGATGATTATGCCTCCATGAAAGAAGTGGTTCGTAGGCGTTACGGACGGACGATTGAAGAGAGATCTCCCTTACCCGACTTAATTATAACAGACGGCGGAAAGGGGCAAATGGAAGTGGTTCGCTCGGTGGTAGAAGATGAGCTAGGCTTGTCCATTCCAATCGCCGGGCTGGCGAAAGATAGCAAGCACCGTACCTCGGAGTTATTATTCGGGTTCCCGCCTGTAACCGTTGGCATGCGTTTAGATAGCCCGCTATTCCATCTGCTTACCCGGATGCAAGACGAGGTACACCGTTTCGCCATCACTTTCCACAAGGATAAGCGGAGTAAAAACCAAACAAAATCCGAATTAGATGCCATAAAGGGTATCGGCGAGAAGACAAAAGTATTACTTTTACATCACTTTAAAAGCGTAAAACGAATCAGGGAAGCAAGCTTCGAGGAACTGAAATCCGTGATTGGCGAGGCGAAAGCCAAGGCGCTACAAGAGGGACTGGGCGGAAATAGAACAAAAATAGAACATAAGCTAACAAGATGAGAACAGTTACACAACGTGTGCGGCACGCTTCCGTCACGATAGACGAACAGCTTAAATCCAAGATCGGAAAGGGGCTATTGGTATTCGTCGGTATCGAGGATAAAGATACGCAAGAAGACGTCGAATGGTTGGCAAAAAAGATTACCAACCTACGAATATTTGACGATGAAAACGGGGTCATGAACCGCTCGGTTATTGAAGCGGGAGGCGAGATCATGGTTGTCAGCCAATTTACCTTGCACGCCTCCACGAAAAAAGGAAACCGCCCATCCTACTTAAAGGCATCTAAACCGGGTATCGCCATTCCGATGTATGAGGCTTTTTGCGAAGAGGTAGGGCTTCAACTCGGAAAACCCGTACAAACTGGGGCATTCGGAGCGGATATGAAAATTGAACTTTTAAACGACGGACCGATTACCATTATAATCGACTCCCAAAATAAAGAATAAGTATGGCAGATCTAACTTTACAACAAGCCCAGCAAATGGTAGACGCCTGGATCAAGACCTACGGGGTTCGTTATTTCAATGAGCTTACCAATATGACCATCCTCACCGAGGAAGTGGGCGAGCTAGCCCGGATCATGGCACGTACCTACGGCGAGCAGTCTTTCAAGGAAAGTGACAAACACCGGGATTTGGGCGATGAAATGGCGGATGTCTTATGGGTACTGCTTTGCCTCGCCAACCAGACCGGAGTAGATCTTACCGCCGCTTTCGAGAAGAATCTCCAAAAGAAAACAGACCGAGATAAAGAACGACATATAAACAATCAAAAATTATAAGTATATGGCACATCATCACGATTGCAAATGTGGACATGATCATCACCATGAACAGGAACACGAATCCAATTCCGTACAGATAGATCGTTATCATGAAGCTTTCAATAAGTTTGAGCCAACCCTGCCGGATACCCGGATCACCGAGGTCGTGAACGCTCTTTTAGAGAAACATTTCCAAGAGAACTTTACACCGGAAGTATTGAAAACGATTCATAGCTGCATCGACTTGACCTCATTGACTAGCCTGGACACCAAAGAAAGCATCTGGAAGATGGTAGATACGGTAAATGATTTCGAGGGAACTCGTCCGGACGTCCCGAATGTAGCCGCTATCTGTGTCTATCCTCTATTCGCGGAAACGGTTAAGCAGGCACTTACCGCACAAGAGGTCAAGATTGCGTCGGTTGCCGGAGGTTTTCCTTCCTCACAGACATTTGCGGAAGTCAAAATCGCAGAGACGGCCATGGCGGTCATGCAAGGAGCTGATGAAATCGATGTTGTTATGAACCTGGGCTACTTCATGGAAGACAATTTCGAGGAATTGACGGAGGAATTACAAGAGATCAAAGAGAGTTGCCGACACGCCCATCTAAAGGTAATCCTAGAGACTGGAGCTTTAGCCACCGCGGAGAACATCCAAAAGGCCTCCATCTTGGCCATGTATTCTGGGGCGGACTTCATCAAGACCTCCTCCGGAAAAGGATATCCGGGAGCCACTTTCGAGGCCGCCTATACCATGTGCAAGGCTATAAAAACCTATCATTCCATCACGGGAAACAAGGTAGGCATCAAGGTCGCCGGCGGTGTTCGCATGGCTGAGGACGCCGTTCGATATTACACGATCGTCAAGGAAATACTGGGCGACGAATGGTTGAACAAGGACCTGTTCCGCATCGGGGCAAGCAGCTTGGTTGGCGATATCGAGAAAAGGCTGGATTAATAATCGACAGGCTCCGGACAATCCACAGAGCACATGGAAGGGCGCATGCCTCGTTTCCCCCGATCCAAAAGACGATCAATTACTCCTTGACCTCATTCTTGTCTTATCAAACGGACGAGTATAAATTGAATCTTTTTTCTTTTTGTTTGACGTTTTTCGTTAACTTGCGGCAAATTCCGAAAAATGGAAAGAGAATATAAATCAAAAGTGGGATGGTGGTATCATCTGGTGATTATCCTGGTGATAATTGGTTGCGTGGTCGCGTTTTTGCGTACCAATATATCGGCTATAGTGGGCATGATGATCGCTGCGTTGGGAGTGCTTCATGTTTTCTTTAATACGTATTATCGGGTAACGGGAGATGATATGTTGATAGCGCATTGTAGTATTTTCCCGGAGAAGAAGATCGCTATCGCTGATATAGAGGCGTTGGAATCTACTGTGATGCCGGTGTCCAGCTACGCCCTTTCGTTGGACCGGCTGATCGTTTGGAGCAACGGGAAACCTTGGATGCTCATATCTCCGACCAACCGGGCTGATTTTATCAAACAGTTGAGAAAGATTAATCCTAATATACAACTTAAATAGATCTAATAGTATGAAATACGATGTCGCTATAATCGGTGGGGGTCCTGCCGGTTATACTGCCGCAGAGAGAGCGGCACAGGGTGGGCTTTCCACGATTCTTTTTGAGAAAAACGCATTGGGCGGGGTTTGTTTGAATGAGGGATGCGTGCCTACGAAGACGCTTCTTTATTCCGCTAAGATGTATGATAATATTAAGCATGCCTTAAAGTATGCGGTGAAAGCGGAGAACCCTTCTTTTGATCTCCCTAAAATTATTGCCCGCAAGAATAAGGTCGTGAAAAAACTGACAGCCGGTATCCGTATGAAAATGACGGAGCACGGCGTGGTGATGGTTACGGCGGAAGCTTGTATTCAAGGGCGTGCAGCCGATGGGACGATTGCGATTGCCGCCGGAGAGGAATTATACGAGGCTGCCAACCTTTTGATCTGTACGGGATCGGAAACGGTGATTCCTCCGATACCCGGATTGGCGGAGACGGAGTATTGGACGAGCCGGGAGGCGTTGCGGTCGAAGGAGCTTCCGGCCTCTTTGGTGATAATTGGTGGAGGTGTGATCGGTATGGAGTTCGCTTCTTTCTTCAATAGCCTTGGGGTAGAGGTACACGTCGTGGAGATGTTGAATAAGATATTAGGCCCGATGGATCGTGAACTGTCTGAGATATTGCAAGTGGAATACGCTAAACGGGGGATCAAGTTCTATCTGAGTCATAAAGTGACCGGGGTACATGGAACCGAGGTTTCTGTAGAGAAAGACGGGGAGACATTCGCGTTGCGTGGCGATAAGGTTCTTTTGAGCGTAGGGCGTCGTCCGGTTACGAAAGGTTTTGGTTTGGAGACATTGGCTCCGGAGACTTTCCGTAATGGGGTGAAGGTAAATGAGTACATGCAGACCTCTCTGCCAAATGTATATGCTTGCGGTGATATTACTGCTTTCTCCTTATTGGCGCATACGGCAGTTAGCGAGGCGGAGGTGGCCGTGGATCATCTCTTGGGTAAATCGCGCCCGATGAGTTATAAGGCTATTCCGAGTGTCGTTTATACGAATCCGGAGATCGCCGGTGTCGGGAAGACAGAGGAGGAATTGCAGGCGGAAGGCATTTCTTATACCGTGAAGAAAATACCGATGGCATTCTCCGGGCGTTTTATGGCTGAAAATGAGATGGGTAACGGAGTTTGTAAGTTGATCTTGTCGGAGGATGAGACGTTGATCGGCTCCCATATGTTGGGTAATCCGGCCTCGGAGTTGATCGTGATCGCCGGAATCGCTATTGAGAAGGGAATGAAAGTGGATGAGTTGAAGTCGTTTGTGTTCCCACATCCTACGGTAGGAGAGATTATTAAGGAAGCGCTTTATTGAAATAATTATGTACCTTTGTGCCGATAATAGCGGCACATGGGTACATTTGAAGGATATGTAGGGATTCGTTTGTGGGACGGGCAATTGGTGGACGATGTAGTCTTTGGCCTTTTGTTCGTCTTATTTGTGTGTTTTGCGCTGGTGTTTCGTACCAATTACCGTTTATTCCTGAAGATGATGCGTGATGTGGTATATGTAAAAGAACGTCAAAATTTATTTGAGGTAACGAGGGGTAGCGAATGGCTATTCCGGAATTTCATGACGTTTCAAGCCTTATTCCTTTGTAGCGTTTGTCTTTTCGCTATCGCTAGGGCATATGGGTATTTGAACCATTTACCAGAAAATACGATGTTGTTATCTATTGGGCTGATAATGATAGTATTGATGCTGTTTTATTGGTGCAAGCGCTGTTTCTATTATTTATTGGGCGTTGTTTTTACGGACGCTCTGAAATACAAATTTTGGAAGACTAATTATAACGCTATTATAGGAACATGGGGGATCTGTTTATACATTCCGGCATTTTGGTTGGTATTCGTGGGGAGCGGTATACAGGTTCCTGTTTTATTGTTTGTATTTTTCTATATTTTGTGTCGTTTTGTGATAATTTATAAGACCATACGGATATTTCACAGGAAAAATAGCCATTTTTTATATATTAGTTTGTACCTTTGTGGCCAGGAAGTATTGCCTTTAGTTTTTCTGTATGAAGGTATTATTTATTTGTATAACTTTATCGAGTCAAGTACTCTATGGCATTGAATATTAAAAAATTATTGGTATCACAACCGAAGCCTGCATCAGAGAAATCACCATATTTCGATATTGCAGAAAAGTATGGTGTGGAAATAGATTTCCGCCCGTTCATCAAGGTTGAACCTTTATCTTCCAAGGAGTTCAGGCAGCAACGAATCTCGGTTTTGGATCATACCGCCGTTATTTTCACGGCCCGTACGGCTATCGATCATTTCTTTCATTTATGTGAGGATTTGCGTGTGGCTATCCCCGAAACGATGAAATATTTCTGTATGACAGAGGCGATCGCTGTTTACCTCCAGAAGTACATCATTTATAGAAAACGTAAGATTTTTTATGGTCAGACCGGCAAGGCAGATGATTTGGTGACTGTTATCGCTAAACATGCAAAGGAGAAATATCTGGTACCTGTTTCTGATGTACATAAAGACGATCTGTTCGCTTTGTTAGACGCGAAGAAAATCAACTATACAAAAGCGGTGATGTTTCGAACGGTGAGCAATGATTTTACGAAGGACGAGAAATTCGATTATGATATGTTGGTTTTCTTTAGTCCATCGGGTATCTCTTCCTTGTTGAAGAATTTCCCGGATTTCAAGCAAGACGATATAAAGATCGGCTGTTTTGGCCCTACTACGGCAAAGGCTGTTAAAGACGCAGGTCTGCGTTTGGACGTTGAGGCTCCCACGGTGGAAGCCCCTTCTATGACCGCTGCTTTGGATTTATATCTGAAAAAACAGCAAGACGGTAAAAAATAATGATGACAAAAAGGTATACCCTTTCAAAGGAAGAACGCCTGTCGTGGAAACGTTACATAGACCTATTATTCGAAAAAGGACAGTCCTTCGTGGCGTTTCCGCTGCGGGTCATTTATTTACCGATGGAGGGAGAGATGCCTGTCCGTGCCTCTTTCTTGGTGAGTGTACCGAAGAAAAGATTTAAGAGAGCCGTAAAACGTAACTTGATCAAACGACAGGTACGTGAGGCTTACCGGGTTCGTAAATATGATTTACTAGAACTGCTGGAAGCGAAGAATAAGGGCATGTTAATCGCATTCCTATACCTCGATAAAGAAATCCATCCATACGCTACGATGGAAAAGGCAATGAAGAGAGCGATCCATATCCTTCGGGATAAAGAATAATGAGACGCTTTTTCACCACATTACTCTTATTGCCGGTTTATTTCTATAAATATTGTATCTCTCCTATGACCCCGGCTTCGTGCAGGTATACTCCCACTTGTTCCGAATATGCGGTGCAGGCTCTGAAGAAGCATGGCCCCGTGAAGGGGGTGTATCTTGCGATTAGACGAATACTTCGTTGCCATCCTTGGGGTGGGAGCGGCTATGATCCGGTTCCGTAACGCTATGGGTTATTATGATATACATACGCATCAGATGCCTTTCCATAAGGAGGATATCGCGATTATAAATAGGAGCGTGAATCCAATGGGTGATATTCAGCCGGGCTCACTTCCTGATACGTTTATTCGCTCATATGGTATCCATCCGTGGTATATATATAATGCAAAGGAACAGATAGACCGACTTAGGGTCTTGGCATACGGTCCAAGAGTCGTGGCGATTGGGGAGGCCGGACTTGATCCGTTGGCTGAATCTCCAGTGAATTTGCAAAAAGAGGTGTTTCTGGCACAAGCCAATTTAGCGGAGGAAACGCATAAGCCATTAATTATTCATTGTGTAAAAGCATGGGGGGATCTCATTGCCTGTAAAAAAGCCGTAAAACCGGAGGTGCCTTGGATTATCCATGGTTTTCGCGGGAATAGTGAACTTGCCTCCCAATTGGTTCGTTTGGGGTTTTATCTCTCTTTCGGAGATCGCTTTAATCCATCGGCTTTGTGTGTGGCATGGCCTGATTCCCTTTTCTTGGAGACCGATGATAAATCGATAGATATTCGTGAGGTCTATCGAAATGTAGCGGAAGCGTTGGATATTCCGGAAGAAAAGTTACGGATTCAAATCGCTAAAAATAGTTCTATCTTCCGCCTAAAGGGATATTTATGAATTATCAATTTTCGATTCTCGATTAAAAAATAGTACCTTTGCCTCGTACGAGATAAAATGGCAACTATATTAACGTAATACGATATAAATTAATACGATGAATTTTGTAGAAGAACTAAGATGGAGGGGCATGATCGCTGATGTGATGCCCGGGACGGAAGAGCAATTGCAGAAAGAGTTGACATCGGCTTACGTAGGAATCGACCCGACAGCGGACTCTTTGCATATTGGACACTTAGTGGGTGTGATGATGCTGAAGCATTTCCAACGTGCCGGTCATCGTCCTATCGCTTTAGTGGGTGGTGCTACCGGTATGATCGGTGACCCGTCTATGAAGTCTGCCGAGCGTAATTTGCTGGACGAGGCTACCCTCCGTCACAATCAGGAATGCATCAAGAAACAATTGGCTAAGTTCCTTGATTTTGACTCCGACACTCCTAATGCCGCTAAGTTGGTGAACAACTATGACTGGATGAAGGATTATTCTTTCTTGAATTTTATCCGCGATATCGGTAAGCATATTACGGTGAATTACATGATGGCTAAGGATTCAGTGAAGAAGCGTTTGAGCCGCGAGTCTAGTGTAGGCATGTCTTTCACCGAGTTTTCTTATCAATTGCTACAAGGCTACGATTATTTGTATTTGTATAAGCATGAGGGTTGCCGCCTACAGATGGGTGGTACCGATCAATGGGGTAATATTACGACCGGTACGGAATTGATCCGTCGTACATTGGGAGGGGAGGCTTATGCCTTGACCTGTCCGTTGATCACGAAGGCCGACGGTGGTAAGTTCGGAAAGACGGAATCCGGTAATATCTGGTTGGATCGTCGCTATACTTCCCCGTATAAATTCTATCAATTCTGGTTGAACGTAAGCGATGCTGATGCCGCCAAATATATCAAGATCTTCACGGACTTGAGCCAAGAGGAGATCGCCGTTTTGGAGGCGGAGCAAGAGGTTGCTCCTCATTTGCGGCCGTTGCAGAAACGTTTGGCGAAAGAGGTGACTGTCATGGTTCACTCTTTGGAAGATTATGAGGCCGCTGTAGAGGCTTCCAATATCTTGTTTGGTAACTCCACTCACGAGGCTTTGTTGAAATTGGATGAGGATACGTTGCTAGCCGTATTCGAAGGTGTTCCTCATTTCGATATCTCCCGTGATGAATTGGCTGCGGGAATCAAGGCTGTTGATTTATGTACTGAGAAAGCCGCTATCTTTCCTTCAAAAGGTGAGATGCGTAAATTGGTACAAAGTGGTGGTGTAAGTTTTAACAAAGAGAAATTAGCGGAGGTTGATACTGTAATGGATTGCTCTTCACTGCTTGACGATAAGTATTTATTGGTTCAAAGGGGTAAGAAAAATTATTATTTGTTGATCGCTAAGTAAAAAATAACGAAAAAGTTTGCGAGGTAAGATTTTATTCTTACCTTTGCGTCGCTTTCATAGAGCAGTCGGATTGTCTCATGGTGTAATGGTAGCACTACAGTTTTTGGTTCTGTCTGTCGAGGTTCGAATCCTCGTGAGACAACTCAGCAAAAAAGAGAGAGGTCAATTTTGACCTCTCTCTTTTTTGAGAAAGTATCCGGTCTCAGGGCTGCATGATAACTTCTACTTGGTTATCCTGTCCCAAAAGTTTTTGGGCAAATGCTTTTATCTTTTCTGGAGTCAGCCCCTTAACAATCGATTCATAATCCGTATCAGTATCAAATCCCTTATAATAATAATTATCCAATACGTTCAACCAATAGCTGTTCTCCTGCAAGATTTCTGCGTGACGTTTCAGCAGATTATCCTGTGTTTTCTTGAAGTCTTCCTGACGAGGACCTACCTCGGAAAGCCGTTTCAACTCATTGCGGACAATCGTGTTCATCTGCTTCCACTTAGCCGGGTCCGTATCGAAGAATACCTGTAAAGTCGTTCTTCCTTCCGGGAAAGGAGAGATTCTGGCGGATACACTGACGCCATACGTTCCCCCTTCTTTCTCGCGTACTTTCTCATAATATACCAAGTCCATTACTTGTTTCAATGCAGTAGCGGTGATGATATTCTCCAGATTGTACTCCATCTGTCCGGTATAGAGGTTGGCTACCGTCACTTTCGGGATTTCCATGGAGCGGTTGAAATGATTTATATAGTCTCCTTTACGCATTGATGGAACCTTCGCGGGATTTCCCTTCTCAATTGTTCCCTGAGATGGCAATGTCGCTAAATACTGCTCTATATACGGACGGATACTATCGATCCGAATATTACCTACAAACGTGAATACGAAATCGGAAGCATCCGAGAAGCGCTCCTTGCGCATCTCCATGATACGAGAATAACTGATATGCGCGAAATCCTGTGGACGAAGACGTGACGCACGAGGATTATCTCCATAAACCGCTTTAGACAAAGAGTCACTGAAAGCCACCATCGGATTTAATTCCATGTTCTGCAGTTGCGCTTTTGTCCGTGTCTCGAAAGAAGCGTAGGCCTGCTCATCCATACGAGGAGCCGTGAAGCCGAGGTAAATTAACTCGAATAAGGTTTGCAAATCGGAAGGAGCGGCCATTCCGTTCACGTTCTCACTATCTTGACTGAGCGATAGGGCGCAAGATACCTTCTTCCCGGCCAAACGCTTACTTAGATCCGTGGCGGAGAAATTGCCCAATCCACCTATCTCGATCACGTCATTGAAAACTTTTAAGTTATCAATATCCTTCGTGCCGAATAAAGTGCCTCCTCCTGGGCTGGTAGCGGTCATGATGATCTCGTCTTTCTTGAATTCGGTAGGCTTTAATACCACCTTGATACCATTACTTAAGGTAAATACTGTCGCTCCGAAACGCTGATCGGTCTTTGTCTCCGTGATCTGGCCCGGAGTTGGCAAGGTTGGGACCAAAGGTTCGTTGGAGACGGTTTCCTTATACGGTTCTACCGGCATTTGTCTCGCTTTGAGAAATGTACGGAGCAGGCTCTCCTCAGTCGGGTATTTGATACCCTCTTTATCCGGTCCGGTTAACCCGATCACGATATTATCCTCTCCGATCATATCTTGGATATATTGGTTGACTTGCTCTACCGGAATATTGGGGGCGATCTGGTTCAACAGTGTGTATTCCATCTCAATGCCCGGGATATAACCGCCGTTGGTGAAATGGTTCACATATTCACGGACATAAGCGTCGTTCTTTTGGTTATTCCGCTCGTTGTAAGCAGACTCGTATTGTTTCAACACGTTGATGCGTGCCCGTTCATATTCGGATGGCGTAAAGCCATATTGTTTTACCCGTTGAGTCTCATTGACAAGCGTGGTCAATGTGGAATCGATTTCACCTTCCTTGGCAAGAGCGGCTACAGTCCATGCCCCCTTGCTCTTTGCGATCATGAAATTGTCATCGTCGTAGGCTTGGGCATAGATAAACGGAGGATTTGCTTGATGCAAGATGTCGTCGAAACGCTCGTCCATGATCGATGCGCATATTTGCTGAATATAATCCTTTACCAATCCGGCAATCGTACGATTCAAGTCGTCGGGCAATTTATCGTGTTTATAGAAGATATAAAGGATTGTATTGGATGCCTCCTTGTCTTTGGCGATCGAGATCAGAGGTAGATCATTGTCGGGAACCGGTACTTGTTTACGTTTTGCCGGATTAACCGGGGTGGGGACATCGGCGAACATCTTCTTGATCGTTGTCTCCACTTGATCTACATTTACGTCTCCCACGATGATAATCGCTTGCAAGTCCGGACGATACCATTTCTTGTAGTAAGCCCGTAACTCGTCCGGCTTGAAGTTCTCGATTACGTCGATCGAGCCGATCGGCATCCGGTTCGCGTAACGGCTTCCCGGGTACATCTTGGGTAGTTGCTGCTCCCACAGACGGGTCTGGGCATCCTGTCGGGTACGCCATTCCTCACGGATGACACCACGTTCTTTCTGGATAGCCGAGTCAGTCAAGGCTAAGAACCCGGACCAATCATGAAGGATCAATAAGCAAGAATCAACCACTCCGCTTTTGTTGACGGGGGCGTTGGCAATCATATAGACGGTCTCATCAAAGGAGGTATAGGCATTGAAGTTTTCCCCGCTGCGCATACCTACGCTCTCGATATATTCGTCCATCCCGTTATTCGGGAAGTTCCTACTGCCGTCGAAAGCCATATGTTCCAAGAAGTGAGCCAGACCTCGTTGGTTCTCTTCCTCTAAGATGGAGCCTACGTTTTGGGCGATGTAAAAGTCTGCCCGGTCTTTGGGCTGGTCATTGTGACGGATATAGTAGATCAATCCGTTACTCAATTCCCCGTATCGAACCTTTGGATCGATCGGAAGCGGTTCTGGCTCCTGCATGTCTTGTGCCATCACTTGTGTGAAAGCGACGAAACAGAGCAGGATTGCCGTTAAGATAGAATATCTTTTTATCATACTCATTTTAAAGATTCATGATTTCCTCTATAGATAGACCTGTCGATTGAGAAATTATCTCGATCGAGATACCCAAATTCTTTAAATTTGAAGCAGTTTGGAAGATCGCTTCAGCCCGTCCTTCAGCCTTTCCTTCAGCTACCCCTTTACGCCATCCACTATTATAGAGTGTTTTTTCTACGCTAATCATATCCCAGAAGCCTTCGTATCGAGCCAACTCCTCTTCACTGAAAGCGGACTCTTCCAATATGCTCAAAGCCTTGCTGATCGCTGGATCCGCTTGCAACTCATCGGGAGCCACACGGGTATTCTCGTCAATCTCCGTCAAGTAACGAAGCCACAACACTTGCATCTTTTTCTCGGAATACGTATGAGGAGTAAACTTAGGAAGTTCTACAAAGACGAGTTGTAAACCGTCAATAACCCGGTCGGTATGCTCCACGTGAACAAACTTATAATGATGGTAGAAGCCTTTCAAGTCTGGCTCGAAAATATCGTTCACCAGATTCAATGAATAAACAGGTTGCAACAACTCGTATTGCTCTCCCTTACCCAACTGACGCACATACGCTTTCGAGGCATTGAACAACACTCGTTGCCGAAACTCCGCAGACCATACCGTCTGCATCTCCACCAAATATTGCCGCCCTTTCTTGTCGCGACAACGCACATCCACTATACTATATTTACGCAAAGGATTGTCCGGCACCATATCTGCCGGAAGATACTCAATCTCGGTTATCGCATCCTCCTCCGTTATGGGCAACAACGCATTCAACAAGCTGATCACCAAATCGGGATGTTCGCCGAATACCCGCTTGAATGTCAGGTCGGCTTTCGGATCTAAATACTTCATAGTTAAATTCTTTATATGCATTGGCAAATTTAGATATAAATCTCGATTTATAGGCCAGTGAGATAAGAAAACATTTAGATCCATGTTCATGAGGGAGCATGTTGCTGTAATCGGTGCATCCGTGCACGATTTTGGCGAACACTTTGCTGAAGTATTCGGACACGGAGATCTTCATCGGTTTGCAGGGATTGTTCACCCCCTTGCCGCTCATGTGCCAGGCAAAACCATATTCTATCTTTTCATCAAGTAGTTCGTCGTTAATTATCATGATTGTCGGGATTTGAGATAGGCTTCGTGGAGATGATAGTTCTTCTTCATGAAAAGAAGGTACGCAATCATCAATACAATGATTGTGATGCCGAGATAAACGTAATGGTTTATCTGACAGAAAATCATGCCGAAGGATATTGCGAGCTGGATAGCCATATAGAACAGGGATACCTGCACATGCGGAATCTTCAGCTCGTTGGCCATCAGCTGATAGGCGTGTTTTCGGTGTGCCTTACCAAGATTTTCATGCAGTTGGATACGGTGACAGATCGTCAACACCGAATCCACACCATAGACAGCAAGGAAGACGATATAGGAGAAGTCGCCGGTTTGTAGTATCAGTTTGCCAAGAGCGAACAACAAAATGAATGCGATGGTGATCGAGCCGACATCCCCGGCAAAGCACTTGGCTTTCTTGCGGAAGTTGAAGAAACAGAAGACCAACAGGCTGAGCCCGGTCACATACAGGAACGGCATATCCATGAAATGGAGCTGTCGATTAAGGTAAATCAGCGGGGCAAGGACAGCGAGCGAGTAACCACCGGTTATGCCATTGATACCGTCCATGAAATTGTAGGCATTGATAATTCCGACGCATACAAAAAGAGGATAGCCTTTTATAATGAACGACGCCCACACATGAGCTTGGATATGATGAAGCCTGCCGAATGCCGGGAAACGACCGGGCCAATGGCTGCAAAATGGGATAGAAGAAGGGAAAAATACCTAAAGGAGGAAGAATGATGGACGACAAGTCAACCTCATTCAGAAATAAAGGCTACATTTGCGCTGCCAAGAAAAAGGCGGATGACAGCGTAAGCCGTTTGAAGCTTAAACATTTGACGGGGCTTTGAGCCCCACCAAATGTTGCCAAGAAAAAGACGGAATCATGCATATCCGTTTGAACGGACTGATGGGCTGCTTGAGATGGAACCAATTGTCAACTTCCGATAGGGATAACAGGCAATATGGCGAAACCGGTCAACCTTATGCAGAGATTAAAGATGTTGAAGTCAACCATTTTTACAAACATAGGCTTCAACGAGTCAACCAAAATCAGGAGTACACAGCATGTGCAATTGTAATATCTGTCAGTTCCCGAAGCGTATCACAACTCGTAAGTTGGCCAAAGATAGGAACCAGCAAGTGGTTCCAATGAGACATCGACCAGCCTTTGGTCTTGTCGTCGTACTTGGCGAGTATGCGCCTGAATTGTCTCTGCGGAAGAAACTGGGTTATCTGTGCAAAAACGAACTTCCCTATATGCATATCTGCTTCGATTTAGAATCAGATGCAAAGGTAGGCTTTTCAAAACCCGGACATCGTTTGGCAGATGTAAACCTTTGTGCATAAGAGAGATGTTTAAAAATTTAATTGATTCAAGTTTCGCAAGTTCAACTTGCTGATTCCATATTGTAGAATTTAGCGATATGAGCTATCTCATCAGAATGATTAATCACCGCATCATAGACTTCTTCGTCCAGCAATCCGAAGGCTCTCGCTATTGCCGTGACCAGTTCCTGAAGGATGTCCCATATTTGTTGGGCTACGGAGAGTTGGACTGTCTCTTTGGAGAT
>NZ_JAAKDT010000001.1 GCF_011038785.1 Parabacteroides sp. ZJ-118 | reverse complement strand
ATGGCACGAGGGATCCACCTCTTCCCATTCCGAACAGAGAAGTTAAGCCTCGTCACGCCGATGGTACTGCGTAACAGTGGGAGAGTAGGTAGCCGCCGTCTTGAGTGAAGGCGATAGCCGGAAGAGAGGGGAGTCAATCCGAAAGGGTTGGCTCCTTTTTTGGTATGACGGGCATGTCATACATCTGTGGTGAAAGATTAATTTATTAATCGGTAGAATGTTTTTTCTCCTTTTAGGTAAAACGCTAGGATAAGGCTTCCTCGCAAAAGTTCCGGGATGGAGGGAAGAACGGCTTTCTCTAAGTTTATTTTACGCTTAGGCGCATATTCCGGTTTGAGTCGGTGATAGGCTTTCCTTGCCTCATAAACGGCTTTGGCGTTCGCGAAATGTCCTTCCAGCAGGAACTTTGCGGCGGCGAGATAATCCAGCCAGAAGCGGACACGCATCACATGCTTTAAGTCGTCTTCCCTCGAGTTCTTATAAAGCATCAATAGGCTGTTCCGGAAATTCAAGAAGGTCTTACGGGGACTTTCCGCGTTCAAGGTGGCTCCACCTACGTGGTAGACGATGGATTGCGGGACACATACCAACCGATATCCCCGGGAACGTAAGCGCCAACACATATCGACCTCCTCTTGATGGGCAAAGAACCCGGCATCCAATCCTCCGACCTCCTTGTAAACAGCGGTACGAACGAACAGACAGGCTCCTGTGGCCCATAAGATATCGGCAGTCGTGTCGTATTGCCCCTCGTCCTTTTCCACGACATGCAAGATTCTTCCCCGACAAAAGGGGTAACCGTATTTATCAATATATCCTCCGGCCGCTCCCGCATACTCGAAGTATTCTTTATTGCGCTGGGCCCGTATTTTGGGTTGGACGCAAGCGATGGTGTGATCTGAATCGAGTGCGGTTATCGGGGCATCCAACCAATTGGGAGTTACCTCTACGTCGCTGTTTAACAAAACGCAATATTCATGGTCAATCCTGCTAAGTGCCTGATTATATCCCTCGGCAAAACCGTAATTCCGGTCGAGGCGGATAATGTCGACCGTAGGGAATTTAGCTTTCAACATCTCGATCGAGTCATCGGTGGAACCGTTATCGGCCACGATAACCTCAGCCCATTCCGGGGAATTGGCCACGACGGAAGGTAGGAATTCCTCCATTAACTTTCTTCCATTCCAATTTAAGATGACAATTGCTATTTTTTTCATCCTTGTTGCTCGTGTTTATGTTTCCAACGTTTATGAGTCCATAGCCAGTAGGCTGGATCACGCAAGATCATTTTCTCTAAGAGCCGTGCGTATCGCTCGGTGATGTAATTCTCTGGTGTCTCTTTCGGCGTCTCCGTAATGAGTTGCATATCCACGGTGTAGTAGCCTCTTTTTATCCTTTGGGTATCGAGGAAGATAACCGGTAGGTTCAACTTACGTGCGATACGTTCCGGACCGGTTAACAGGGCCGTATCTTGATGAAGGAACTCCGTCCAATAACGCAGGTTGGCCTTACTGGGTGTCTGGTCCGCCAAGAAGATGACGACAGAGCGGGTCCTGTCTTGTTTTAGCTTGATGATATCCCGTATCGTATCGTTTTTCTTGATGCCGAAAGAACCGAATCGCGTCCTGAGATTAGCGAATAGCATATCAAAAGCCTTGTTGTTTAACGGACGATATATCTGATAGATACGTGAATCCTCGAAACGGGTGGTCGATCCGGAGAACCATTCCCAATTGCCATAATGCCCCATCGTGAGAATGAAGCAAGTATGGCCTTTTTTCATAAGCTGATCAACCAATTCCGGATTCCTCAAATATGCGCGCCGTTGTATCTCATCTAGGGATATATGGGCCAATTTGATCGTTTCCGCGATATAATCGGCGAAATGATGGTAAAAACGACGTTCCAACCGGCGCAATTCTTCCTTGGATTTATCAGGGAAGGATGCGTTTATATTACGGCGGACTACTTTTACCCGATATCCGGCTATTTTATAGATGAGTACATACAGAATGTCTGATAGGACGTATAAAGCCCGCATGGGAAGTAAGGCGTGTACTTTTACCCAGCTATAAAGAATGGCGTATAGTATTTTATTCCACATGATCGTTAGCTGTTGATAGTTGACAGTTGGCCATTGACAGTGAGGGCGGTGTGATCCTCATCCCAATCCCCTAATGTGACTTGACGGGTTTCGTTTACCAAGGAAGCGTCATAAGGAATCCCCACCTTTATATAGTTTTCGGTAAAACCGTGCATCCTGCCGTCTTTTTGGGTATGCTCGAATAAGACGTTCGCTTTCTGTCCGATGTGGGCCTCATAAAAGGCATGTAGCTTCCGATCCGAGATATCCAAGAGCTGTTGGCTGCGTGCGTGTTTGGTCTTTGGGTCTACCACATAATCGATCTTCAGCGCTTGGGTACCCGGGCGCTCGGAATAACTGAATACGTGCAGTTGGCTTATATCCAGGCTGTCGATGAATTGGCGGGTCTCCTCGAAGTACTCGTCAGTCTCGCCACGGGTTCCTACGATTACGTCTACGCCGATAAAGGCATGTGGCATTATTTCCTTGATCTTTTCGATCTTATGACGGAAGAGAGCGGTGTCGTAACGGCGTCGCATGAGTTTCAATACGGCATCGCTACCGCTTTGCAAGGGAATATGGAAATGAGGGGCGAAACGTTTGCTACGGGCTACGAAGTCTATCGCCTCGTCGGTAATCAGATTGGGCTCGATAGAGGAGATCCGGTAGCGAATGACACCTTCTACCTCGTCGAGGGCACGGATTAAGTCGATAAAGGTCTCATGGGTACTTTTACCGAAATCCCCGATATTTACGCCCGTCAATACGATTTCCTTTCCTCCTTTACGGGCTACTCCCCGGGCTTGCTCTACCATGCTGGCGATCGTCCCGTTCCGGCTTCTTCCCCGGGCGAGGGGTATGGTGCAATAAGAGCAATAATAGTCGCACCCGTCTTGTACTTTCAGGAAATGACGGGTACGGTCGTCCGCAGAGCAGGATGGAGAGAAGGAACGTATCTCTTCGCGTGGTGAGGCGATAATCGCTCCTCCGTTTTCTTTCTTCTCCAGATCCTCCAGATATTGAAGGATCTTTAGTTTCTGTTCGGCGCCAAGAACCAGGTCAACACCTTCTATATGGGAGACTTCCTCCGGTTTCAACTGCGCGTAGCAACCGGTTACCACGACAAAGGCCCCGGGGTGTTGTTTCCCGATCCGACGAATCGCCTGCCTACATTTCTTGTCGGCAAGTTCCGTGACGGAGCAGGTATTCACCACGCATATATCCGCTTTCTCGCCGGGACGCGCTTTACGGATACCTCGCTCGGCCAGTAGCTTTCCGATGGTAGAGGTCTCCGCGAAATTAAGTTTGCAACCCAACGTATAATAAGCGGCCTTTTTATTGTTAAATACGGTCTGATCTATCATTTTTGATTTTGTTAGGTAGTAGGTCGGCAGCATTACTGCCGCTTTCCCTATCAAGAACCGCACGTGCGACTTTCATCGCGTACAGTCCCGATAATTCTAAATTTAATTCTCATAAAATTAAATCGGCTCATTTCCGCTCTTGCGAGTGGTCGTCGTTCCGAGAATGTCTGACAGCTTTATCAGCGCGAATTTAGATATAAATCGCGATTTATATGCCAATGAGGTAAGAAAACGTCAAGATCACTCCTGTCTTTAAAGGTAGTCTTTACAGGTAGGGGTGGAACGAAATCTCTCCTAAAAAGATATTGAGTGCTTACGAATTTATCAACGTTCTAATTTCCGGGTGAAATCTCTTAAACATTTTGCCGGGATGGGCTGTTATAGGTACAGTAGTGTGTTTTTCATGATATTAGGTTTTAGATTAGTAATTAGATTGTTCATTCAGTTCGGGAGAATAGGATGTTGGTCCCTAAATGGGATAGCCGGAAAGAAGAGAACTCATTCTCTCCTTTCCGGCTATTTTTTTGTTTAAAACTCGTCATTGGCGTAAAGACTCAATAGGTTTTTCAGCTCATAATCGAATATCTCGTCATCTTTGAAGAAGCGTTTCAATTCGATCTCGGCTGTCTCCGGTGAGTCTGATGCGTGCACGATATTCTCTTGTACGCTCATACTATAATCTCCCCGTATCGTACCGGGAGCGGCGTTCCTGCCATTGGTAGCGCCGGCCAAGGTCCTTACTACATGTATGGCATCTACCCCTTCCCAGCAACATACGATCACCGGGCATGCACGCATTGCATCCTTGATTCGTTGGAAGAAGGGCTTTTCTTTCAGGTGAGCATAGTGCTCACTCAAGATCTCATCAGTCAGCCAAACCATCTTCATACCGGCCAGACGGAGTCCTTTTTTCTCGAAACGGGTCACAATTTCACCGATCAGCCCTCGCTGAACGGTACAAGGCTTTAAAATAACCAATGTTTTCTCCATAAGATTTATATTAAAAGATTAAACAAACGTTTGATGTCTTGTGCATACATGTTAACCTTGCGGCGTCTGTCTTATACCTCCGCAAGGTAAGGGGAATAAACAAATAAATGAGCGATAAGTCCGCTAAACTTAACGGATTTAACACATATTAATTTTCGTTTAAGTAGTTAGTCCTTCTGTATCCTTTTCCATTTCCGCGGAATTTCCGGATGGGCCTTGAGGAATTCCCGCAAGGTCTGCCGGTTTACCCCCAGTTTCTTGGCTATATATACTTTGGTCCTATGTTCCTTAATATACTGCAAGATCTTCTCTTCCTTACCTTTCAGCTTACAGGCTTCCGGTCGCTCTCCTTTCGGGCGACCCAATTTGGCACCTTGTCCCTTTTTCCGAGCCAACGCCTCTTTCGTTCGTTGCGAAATCAGGTTACGTTCGATTTCGGCGCTTAGGCTGAATGCGAATGCCAAGATTTTACTGTTAATGTTATTTCCGAGTTCATAGCCTTCCTTTATCGTAAATACGATGATGTCTTTTTCCATACATTGATGAAGGAAGCTCATAACTTGCATGAGATTACGTCCGAGACGTGACAGTTCTGTCGTGATCAAGATGTCTCCTTTACGTATCTGCTTTAATAATTTACCAAGTTGGCGATCGGCGATTACTTTTGTCCCGCTGATCGTCTCGTCCACCCACCTGTCGATTCGTATGTTTCTCAATATTGTGAATTTTTCAATCTCGAACCGCTGGTTTTCAGTGGTTTGCTTGTCTGTGCTGACTCTTACATAACCGTATACCATGGACCCTAAATATTTAGTTAAACAACATCCAATTTACAGGAAACCGATTGATTGTTAATGCGTTTTAGTAAAAACAAACTTTTTTATGGTTGCGTTAAATAATTTGAACGGTTTTAAACGTCAGGCAAATTGTAATAAACAAGGATTAATGGATGCTCGTATGAAAAATTTAAGTTACTTTTGTTTTCGAAAAAAATAAGATGGAGCCTTGGAATGATCATGGGTATGAAAAAGTTGTTGTCTTTACCTCCAAACTTGGTAGATAGTTTCCATGCGATAGCGCATGTTGGTACAGAGGAGTGGTTTTGCACCTCGGATCCGGCAGGTGCGCGTTTGGGATCCGGGGGAGGAACGACATGGCTGTTGGAAGCCTCCCGGCGGAATGAGGCCCCTGATGTATCCATGAAGGAGTGGTTGGGACAGGAAAAGCGTATCCTGTTGCATGCCGGAGGGCAAAGCCGTCGTTTGCCCGGATACGCGCCATCCGGGAAAATCTTGACTCCGATCCCCGTGTTTCGCTGGGCAAGAGGACAGAGGCTGTCCCAGAACTTATTGTCCTTGCAATATCCTCTTTATGAGCGGATCTTGAAAAAGGCACCGGAATCGCTTCACACCTTGGTCGCCAGTGGCGACGTATATATCCGTGCGAACCAGCCTTTGCAAGAGATTCCTGAGGTCGATGTGGTTTGTTACGGTTTATGGGTCGAGCCTTCATTGGCAACGAATCACGGGGTCTTTGTGTCGAACCGTAAGTCTCCGGACATTCTGGACTTTATGCTACAGAAGCCTTCGTTGGAAACTTTGGGGGAATTGGCGGGTAGTCATTTATTCTTGATGGATATCGGAATCTGGCTGCTAAGCGACAAGGCGGTGCGATTATTAATGGAACATTCCTATACCGAAGACGGCAAGGCGATGAAGGCCTATGATTTATATGCCGAGTTTGGGTTGGCCCTGGGGAAGAATCCGCGTATCGCGGACTCGGCGTTGAACCGGCTTTCCGTAGCGATTTTGCCACTTCCGGGTGGGGAGTTCTATCATTATGGAACGAGCCGCGAGTTGATCTCCTCTACATTGGCGATACAGAACCTGGTCAGGGACCAACGTGCGATCATGCAGCGTAAGGTGAAACCGCATCCTGCCATGTTCGTGCAGAATGCGTTGTTACACCGGAAGTTAACCGCTGAGAATTCGGAATTATGGATAGAGAATAGTTACATCGGTGAGAATTGGACGTTACGTAGTCGGCAAATTATAACGGGTGTTCCGGAGAATAATTGGAGCTTATCTCTTCCGGAAGGTATCTGTGTGGATGTTGTCCCGGTAGGGGAAACCCATTGGGCGGCAAGACCCTATGGGTTCAACGACTTGTTTAAAGGGAGTTTGTCTGATACGTCTACCTTGTTTATGGGGAGACCTCTCTTGACTTGGGCAATGGAACGAGGAATCACCTTGAGCAGGGACGAGGATATACAAAACGCACCCTTGTTCCCTGTTTGCCAAACCGTGGATGAGCTGGGAGAAGTGCTGCGCTGGATGATTACGGAGCCGGATAGGGAGGAGGGAAAGTTAATTTGGCTTTCCGCCCGGAAATTATCGGCGAATGATTTGTCCGATCAAGCGAACTTACGCCGTTTAGTAGCTCAGCGAGAAGTTTTCCGTAAAAAAGACTGGTCATTATTGGCCGCTAATCATGAGAAAAGTATATTCTATCAATTGGATCTCTCGGACGCGGCGAAAAGCTTCGCCAAAGACAAGATCGTCTTACCGGAAGCTCTTTCCGAGGATCATCCGTTGATGAAAAGGATACATAATCATATGTTCCGCTCTCAGGTGATGAAGCTCCAGGGTGAAGCGTATGAGGGGGAGGAGCAAAAGGCTTTCGCTTTGTTGCGGGAGGGACTGGTCGGTTCCGTACTCGGAAGTAAGCAACAGCCCTGTTTGAATGTCTATCGGGACCAGATCGTATGGGGGCGTAGTCCGGTACGTATCGATCTGGCAGGAGGGTGGACAGATACGCCGCCCTATTGTCTATATGCGGGTGGAAACGTGGTGAACGTGGCGATCGAACTAAACGGGCAACCACCGCTGCAAGTCTATATCAAGCCTTCCGATACCTTTAAGATTATCCTTCGCTCGATCGATCTGGGAGCGATGGAGGTTATCTCTTCCTGGGACGAGCTTCGTGATTACAATAAGGTAGGATCGCCCTTTTCCATCCCGAAAGCGGCTTTGGCCTTGGCTGGATTTATCCCGGAATTCTCGACAGAGGCTTATGCCTCTTTAGAGGCCCAGTTGGAAGCTTTTGGTAGCGGGTTGGAGATTACCTTGTTGGCGGCGATACCGGCGGGCTCCGGTTTAGGCACGAGCTCGATCCTCGCGGCCACCGTGTTGGGCGCTATCTCTGATTTTTGCGGCTTGGCTTGGGATAAGAATGAGATCGGAAACCGCACCTTGATTTTAGAACAATTGCTGACTACCGGCGGGGGATGGCAAGATCAATACGGTGGCGTATTGCACGGATTGAAACTCTTGCAAACGAACGAGGGGTTTAATCAGAATCCTTTGGTACGTTGGCTGCCGGAATACCTGTTTACTGATCCGGAGTACCGGCCTTGTCATCTTCTATATTATACGGGGATTACTCGTACGGCGAAGGCTATCTTGTCGGAAATCGTGCGAGGTATGTTCTTGAATAGCGAGGCGCATTTGGGCCTTTTGTCTGAGATGAAAGCCCATGCGCTCGATATGTACGAGGCGATCCAATGCGGAGACTTCGTGACGTATGGTAAATGGGTCGGAAAGACTTGGGAGCAAAATAAGGCACTCGATTCCGGAACGAGTCCGGCGGCGGTGGAAGCGATTATCTCCAAGATACAGGATTACGCCTTGGGATATAAACTTCCGGGAGCAGGCGGTGGCGGTTACCTATATATCGTAGCGAAAGACCCGGGCGCGGCTCTGCGGATCCGAAAGATATTGGCTCTTTCTCCACCCAATTCGAACGCCCGCTTCGTGGAGATGAGTTTGTCGAGTAGGGGGCTCCAGATTAGTCGTTCGTAGGTCTGTTTGCCTGTTTTGTTGTTAATTGGAATATATTGTATGTATTTTGGAACATTTATATTAATGATCCTGTTGTACTTTTGCGGAGTTTAATGAGGTGTTAGATTTGATGGGGAAGAGAATTGTTTTTGTATGGCTTTTCTTGGCGTTCGCTTGGGTAGCGAAGAGCCAGAACTACCAGGTAAAAGGAATCGTGACGGATTCCGTTACGGGAGAACCTTTGCCTTATGTGGCTGTGATTTTGAAGGGAACTACGATAGGTGCTACGACCGATCTGGACGGGGCTTTCACGCTCTCCTCCTCATCCAAGGTACGTACTTTGCAGGTCTCTTATCTGGGGTATACGGAGAAAGAATTGAAATTCGTTCCGGGTAAGGCGGAACCTTTGAAGATCCAGCTGGCTCCGACAAGTATTCATTTGTCTGAGGTGGTCATCAAGCCGGGAAAGGAGAAGTATCGGAAGAAGGATAATCCCGCGGTTATCTTTATCAGAAACGCCATCGCACGTCGGGAGAGCAACGACCCTCGTAATCACGATTATTTCCGGTATGACCAGTATGAGAAGATGATCTTCGCCATGAACGATTACCAACCGAAACCGAAAAAAGATGGAAAGGTGGGAAAGTTTGACTTCTTGGCGGATTTCATCGATACGTTGGAGCTGGGAAAGACGATCTTGCCGGTGTCCGAGCGAGAGAAGATCCAGACCGTTTATTACCGCAAAGACCCGAAAACGGAAAAGCGGGTCGTTCGGGCTACGAAAGCGGCCGGTGTGGATGAGGTCTTCTCGCGCGACGGTATGCAGCAGTTCTTGAATGAGGTATTCCGGGAAGTGAATATCTTCCAGAATGATATTCCTTTGTTCTTGAACCGTTTCGTCAGTCCTATGTCTACGATGGGACCGAACTTCTATAAATATTATTTGCTGGATACGGTGGAGGTCGCCGGACAGAAGTGCGTGGATTTGGGGTTCGCTCCGTTTACTCCGGAGACGTTCGGCTTTACGGGACATCTTTTTATCTCGTTGGATTCCACTTATTTCGTACAGAAGGTTAAGTTGAATGTCCCGAAGAAGATCAACTTGAATTTCGTGGGAGGAATGTCTATCGAGCAAACCTTCGACCGAGCCCCGGACGGGACGCGGATAATAACCAAGGACGATATTCATGTGGATTTCAAATTGACGGAGAAATCGAAAGGAATGTATGCCCGCCGTTTGAATATCTATTCGAATCAAGCGTTTAAGGAACCGGACGATCCTCAGGTATTTGAGGAGAGCGCTCCTATCATCGTCCCGGTAGAGGCGTATCGCCGTTCAGCCGAATATTGGGCCGAGAATCGACCTCCCGAGGTGGGAACCCGCAAGCAGAACAATGTGGAGTTGCTGATGGAGAAGCTGCGTTCCGTCCCTATTTTCTATGTGACAGAGAAGGTGGTGTCTATCTTGACATCCGGATATATCCAGACGAATAAGGTGAAGGAGAAGAGTAAGTTCGAGTTTGGCCCGATGAACACCTATATCAGCGGTAACGCGATTGAGGGGGCTCGCTTCCGTGTCGGTGGAACCACGACAACGGCCCTCAGTAAACGTCTTTTCCTGGATGGTTATCTGGCTTATGGATCGAAAGACCGCGAGTTGAAATATGATGGCATCGTAGAATATTCTTTTATCGATAAGAAGGATTACCGGAAAGAATTTCCCGTGCATTCCATCCGCTTCGAGTACATGTATGATATCAACCAGTTAGGTCAGCAGTATATGTATACCAACAAGGATAATATGTTCTTGGCCTTGAAGCGGCAGAAGGATACACGTGCCACCTATTTAAGGAATATGGAACTGACCTATTACCGCGAACATTACAACGGCTGGGCTTACGGAGCGGTGCTCCGGAATTTCAAGGAATACGCGACCGGTTACGCCGCGTTCGACCGGATCGGTCCGGATGGGCGGGTCTCGGCTATCGATTCCTACCGGATGTCGGAAGTGGAGTTTAAGTTCCGTTTCGCCCCGAATGAGAAGTTCTATCAGACCCGTAATTACCGTTATCCGATTACGCTTGACGCGCCGGTATTCACCTTGAATCATACGATGGCTTTCCAAGATATATTGGGTAGTTCGTATGATTATCAGAAGACGGAGTTCGGTATCCAGAAACGTTTCTGGTTCTCTGCTTTCGGTTATGTGGATATTCTCGCTAAAGCAGGTAAAGTCTGGACAAAGGCCCCTTATCCTCTGTTGATCTTGCCGAACGCGAACTTGTCGTATCTGGTGCAACCGGAATCGTATACGAATATGAACGCGATGGAGTTTATCAATGATGAGTACGCTTCGTGGGATATTACTTATTTCATGAACGGAGCCTTATTGAACCGTATCCCACTTATCAAGAAGTTAAAATGGAGAGAGGTCTTTTCTTTCCGAGGTATGTTCGGTCACTTGACGGATAAGAATAATCCCTATATCAGCGGGCAGAATGAGGGCTTGTTCCTATTCCCGCAGGGCTCTTACCTGATGGATCCGTCTACCCCTTATATGGAGGCGGGTGTCGGTATTGAGAATATCTTTAAGTTCTTGCGTTTGGATTATGTATGGCGTCTGACCTATAAGGATCATCCGGGTATCCAGACAAAGGGCGTACGTTTTATGATGAAGCTATCCTTCTAGGGCAGCTGTTATTTCCAGTCGCTGAACTCAAAGCTCAATTGTTCCCAACGCTCTTTCGTATGAGGCTCCTCTTTTACGGGGTTTGATACGGATAGACCGATCAGTCGGATGGGATGCTCGGTATATTCCACTCCTTTCAGTAATTCCTTGGCCAAGGGAAGGATCCTATCCAAGGTTGTTAACTCGTCCGGGCGGCTGAGGCTTCTCGTGATTTGATTGAAATCGTGGAACTTGACCTTTAGGGTCAGTGTATTTCCCTTGAATCCCGAACGTTCCAGCCTGCCGATAAGTTCGATCGCTACGTGGTAAAGCTCGATGATAACAGAAGATCTGCGGGAAATATCTTTTTCCAGCGTATGCTCGCAACCTACCGACTTCCGGATTCGTACCGCTTCTACGGGGCGGTTGTCTATACCTCTGGCAAACTCGTAATAAAGTGTTCCCGCCTTCCCGAACTGCCGGGTAAGCATCTCCCCTGAGCATTCCCGTAATTGCAGCCCGTTGTGGATACCGAGCGTATGCATTTTCCGGGCTGTTACGGGACCTACTCCCCAGAAAGACTCGATGGGAAGACGGGCTATGAAATCGAGGGCTTGGCTCGGGTGAATGGTACATAATCCATTGGGCTTCCGATAATCCGAGGCTATTTTCGCTAGAAACTTGTTGTAGGAGACTCCCGCTGACGCGATCAGGTTCAAGTTATCCCAGATCCGTTCCTTGATCTCCTTGGCGATATCTACAGCGAGAGAGATACCCCGTTTATTATCGGTGACATCCAAGAAGGCTTCATCCAAGGAAAGCGGTTCTATGATATCCGTGTAATCATGGAAGATCTCGTGGATCTGGCGTGAGACGGATTTATATACGTCCATCCTTCCGTGTACGAATATCAGGTCCGGGCATAAACGTTTGGCTTTTTGAGACGCCATGGCGGAACGTACCCCATATTTCCGGGCCTCGTAGCTGGCGGCGGCTACTACGCCTCGCTGCTCCGCATGCCCGACCGCTAGGGGCTTTCCTCGCAACTCCGGATGGTCTCGTTGTTCTACCGAGGCATAAAAGGCATCCATATCGATATGTATGATCTTTCTCAAGATAGCTCTTTTATTACTGATATTCGCGGCTGCATGGCATCTGCGACATCCATGCCTTCTACCACTTCGCCGTAAACCGTGTATCTTGATTTTCCATCTTATACTTATTTCGCTATGAGTTTCATGGACTTGATCTGTATGTTCTTCGTGGGTCTGTCTTCGGCGTTCGTCTCGACGAACTGGATCTTATCCACGACTTTCATGCCTTGTATGACCTCTCCGAATACCGTATAGTTCCCGTCCAGGTGAGGCGCTCCGCCTTCCAGCATATAGGCCTCTTTTTGCTCCGGCGTAAACTGGATGCCCTTCTCCTTGGTCATCTTATCCAGCTCCATCTCCGTAAAGAACTTCCCGGTCACGATGTAGAACTGAACCGCCGAGGAGGCCTTCTCCGGATTTTCCTCATCCGGGGTACGTGCGGCACAGAGCACTCCCCGCTTATGGAAATATTTGGGATACACGAACTCGGCGGGGATGGTGTAATCCAGATCGCCGTCGCCCAGATGCGCGTCCAAGGGAGCGTCTTTCGAGTTGATATCGCCTCCTTGTATCATGAATTGCTTGATAACCCGGTGGAACAACAATCCATCGTAACGGTGTTCCTCTACGTTCTTGATAAAATTATCCCTGTGCAACGGTGTGTCGTTGAACAGCTTCACCTTGATCTTACCCATATTCGTATCAATCAGCACCAACGTCTCAGTCTCTTGCGCATGCGGCGTGCATGGCGAAAGCATAAATACCGAAACAAACAACATCGTAAGGATCTGTCTCATATTCATTCCTATTTGTTTTAGACGGGCAAAAATAGCAATAAAAAATGAGATGGTGAAGAGAATCTGTCTCCGTCGCACGTCAGGGATCTTATGATCAGAATAACTTGCTTGGATACTCGCCTGCGTCTACCAAGGCCTGGATCTTATCCACTACGCCTTGACGATCCGCCGCGTAAGTCACGCCAAACCATTTAGAGGTGGTATCCAACACTTTCACACGGGCTGTTCCTTCCGTGATCAGTTTATTTACCATCAGCGGGATGAAATATTCACTCTTTAAATTATCCCTATTGGCCTTCAGGAACTCCTTGAAATATTCCTCGGAATAGTCGAAGTAATCGGGCGTGAAGCCCCACATATTCATGGAGACCGGCGTGTTTGCTTCCAATACGACCTTCTTCCCGTTCTCGTCTACAAACTGGATATCGCCGTCGATACGTTCGATAGCGGTACGCTCTACAACGCCTGTCAGATACCCTTCCTCGTTCGTGGCGCAAACGCCGCGTGCCACGGAACCGCTCTCGCTCAACGTATTGCCTACACGATAGCCTACCATGCAATAATCATTCTTCTTTCCATCCATCTCAGCCAATTGCTTACCCAATACGGCGAAGCTATCGCGTCCGTAGAAATCATCCGCGTTGATTACGGCGAAAGGCTCGTCGATCACCCGCTTGCCCATCAATACGGCATGGTTGGTTCCCCACGGTTTCTCACGTCCCTCCGGGCAAGTGAAGCCCTCCGGAAGATCGTTCAAATCTTGGAATACGACTTCAACCGGGATATGGTTCTCATATTTGGAGATGATTTTCTCGCGGAAGTCTTTCTCGAACGACTCGCGGATAACGAATACAAGTTTACCGAACCCGCCGCGAATAGCATCGAAAATGGAATAGTCCATGATGGTCTCGCCATGAGGGCCCAGGCCGTCCAACTGTTTCAAGCCTCCGTAACGACTGCCCATCCCGGCTGCCAATACAAATAATGTAGGTTTCATAATGCGTTTCTTTAATGTGTTTTTTAATTCTCCGGGCAAAGTTAATAATTATAGAAACATGGCCACGGTATTATTGTCCCTCTTTTTATAAAACTTCTATCACGACGATCGACAGGGGAGGGAGGCTGACGCTTAACTTCCCCTTCTCCACCTTCGCCCCCTGGAAAACTTCCGGCTTGACTTTCTCCGGCGAATCGAATGTGTTATGGTCGTTTATGGAGGAGGCCGTCAGGATACGCCCGTTCACACTCTTTATCGTTACGTTTTGCAGGTCGATACGGATATGCTCGCTCTGCCGGGGATCTACGTTCGCCAGGGAGATGTGGATCTTACCCCGCGAGTCTCGGGAGGCGGAGGCGCTTACGACCGGTACTTCCCGGTTGTCTCTTACCTTCTCTTTGTCGCAGATTAAATCCATCGGCAAAAAGGTAGCGTCCTGATGCACCTTGTACATCTCGAACACATGGTAAGTAGGCGTAAGCACCATGTCCTTGCCTTTCGTGAGGATCATAGATTGCAGCACATTGACAATCTGCGCGATGTTTGCCATTTTTATCCGATCCGTGTAGTTGTGGAAAACATGCAGGGTCAGGGCGGCCACGAAGGCGTCGCGCATCGTGTTTTGCTGGAACAGATGGCCGGGGTTCGTACCGGGTTCCACATCCCACCAAGTGCCCCATTCATCTACCAGGAGGGCTATGTTTTTCTTCGGGTCGTATGTGTCCATGATAGCGATATGTTTTTTAACGACATCCTCTATCTCAAGGCATTTCCCTAAGGTCCAGTAATAATCCTCCGTGTTGAAATCGGTAGCGGAGCCTTTGCTGCCGTCCCATCCCGCCACTGTATAATAATGCAGGGAGATCCCGTCCATGCGTCCGCCGATTTGTTTCATCAGCGTCTCGGTCCAGTTGTAATCATAATCGCTGGCGCCGCTGGCGACCTTGAACAAGACATTGCCATCATAGTTCCGGCAATAGGTAGCGTAGCGGCGATATAGGTCGGAATAATATTCGGGCCGCATACTGCCCCCGCATCCCCAACTCTCGTTCCCGACGCCGAAGAACTTGACTTTCCAGGCCTTATCCCGGCCGTTTTTCCGGCGCAGGTTGGCCATGGGGCTGTCTCCTTCCGAGGTCATGTATTCCACCCATTTCGCCATCTCCTCGACCGTGCCGCTTCCCACGTTTCCGCTGATGTAAGGCTCACAGCCTAATAACTCACACAAATTCAAGAACTCATGGGTTCCAAAACTGTTGTCCTCAATCGTCCCTCCCCAGTTCGTGTTCACCATTTTCGGGCGACTCTCCCGGGGGCCGATCCCATCCATCCAATGATATTCATCGGCGAAGCAACCGCCCGGCCAACGTAAGTTCGGGATCTGCAGTTTCTTCAACGCGTTCAAGACGTCCGTACGGTATCCTTGGGTATTCGGGATGTCAGACTCCGGCCCCACCCATAAGCCCCCGTATATGCAACTACCCAGATGCTCGGCGAATTGCCCGTAAATATGTTTGCTGATCTGTTGGTTGCCTTGCTCCGGGTAAATACGGATACTTGCGTCTCTTTGCGCGAATAAAGGAAGGGCGATACATGCCCAAACGCTGATTATTAGTTTCTTCATGATCCAAATGATTTGTTGGCAAAGATACACTTGCTTTTGAATATATGCATCCTTTTATCGTCCGAAAAACAGGTAAAAAACATGTACCTGTTTTTCTTTCGCGTATTTATCGTACCTTTGCGGGGTTTTAAGACAAAAGACTAGACAAGATGAGAAAGAGAGAAATGTTTCCGTTTTTAGCGGCCGGGATAGTCGCTTTCGCGAGTTGTACCGCTCCCCGGAAAGAGGTCGTGAAGATCGCCGCTATTGATCCTGCGAATATGGATACCGCGGTTGCCGCGGGCACGGATTTTTACGCGTACGCTTGTGGTGGATGGATAAAGCATAATCCCTTGAAACCGGAATATGCTCGTTTCGGAACTTTCGACCAATTGCGGGAGAATAGCCAAGAGCAGCTCCGGGTGTTGATCGAGGAACTTAGCGCTACGCCCCAGGAGGCGGGTAGTGTCGCCGGGAAGATCGGCGCTTTGTACGCGATGGGATTGGATAGCGCGAAGTTGAATGCCGATGGCGTGGCTCCTGTCAAAGAGGAACTGGACGCGATCGACGCGCTGGCGACGAAATCGGATGTCTCCAAGATGGTGGCCACGCTTCATAAGGAGGGCATGACCCCGTTCTTCGCCCTGTACGTGGACGCCGACGAGAAGAATAGCGCCCAGAATATCGTCCAGCTGTACCAGGCCGGTATCCGGATGGGCGATCGGGATTATTACTTATTGGAAGATGAAGGTTCCACCCGGATGCGTGACGCTTACAGGATCTATATAAACAAGCTATTTACGTTGGCCGGCTCAAGCCCGGAGCAGGCGGGCGCGGCGGTGGATGCCGTGATGAAAATAGAGAAGGCGATCGCTGAGATCTCCTACGGCCGCGAGGATTTGCGCGACTCCCGGAAGAACTATAACAAGTTGGCTTACGAGGATTTCAAGAAAATAGAATCCCCGTTGGATTGGGACGTCTATTTCGAATCCATGGGATTAGCCGGGCTGAAAGCGTTGGACGCGAAGCAAATCAACTTCTATAAGGAGATGAATAAGGCTTTGCGGAACACGACGGTCGATGAGCAAAAATATTATCTGGCGTTTCATCTGTTGAGCGCGGCGGCTCCGTACTTGAGTGATGATTTTATAGACGCTAATTTTGAGTTCTACGGAAAGGTGATGTCCGGAAAGCAGGAGCAACAACCTCGTTGGAAGCGGTCGTTGAATACGGTAAACGGCGCGTTGGGCGAGGCTGTCGGCGAGATGTATGTGGAGAAATACTTCCCGGCCTCCTCCAAGGAAAAGATGTTGACGCTGGTGGAAAATTTGCAGACGGCTTTGAGCGAGCGGATCAACGGCTTGGAATGGATGAGCGATACGACGAAGGCGAAAGCCCAAGAGAAATTGGCCGCTTTTACGGTGAAGATAGGTTATCCGGACAAATGGCGCGATTATAGCGGCCTGGAGATCAAGGACGACTCGTACTGGGCGAATGTCCGCCGCTCCAACCGCTTCGATATGGCCTATCGGTTGGCGGACGTGGATAAGCCGGTCGATAAGTCTCGCTGGCACATGAATCCGCAGACCGTGAACGCGTATTACAACCCGACAACGAATGAGATCTGTTTCCCGGCCGCGATCCTTCAACCTCCCTTCTTCAACCCCGATGCCGACGACGCGGTGAACTATGGCGCTATCGGTGTGGTCATCGGCCATGAGATGACGCATGGATTCGATGACCAGGGACGTAACTACGACAAGGCGGGTAATTTGACCGATTGGTGGACGGCCGAGGATGCCGCCCGTTTCAAGGAGCGTGCCGATAAATTGGTTGATCAATACGACCGGATCATCGTGGTCGATACGCTTCATGCCAACGGACGTTTTACGCTGGGTGAGAATATCGCCGACCACGGAGGTTTGTTGGTCGCCCACCAGGCCTACTCGAACAGCTTGAAGGGGAAAGAGACGCCGGCCCCGATCGATGGCTTTACGAATGAGCAACGTTTCTTCTTGGGGTACGCGGCGTTGTGGGGACAAAATATCCGTCCCGAGGAGATCCGTCGTCGTACCAAGACCGACCCGCATTCTTTGGGGAAATGGCGGGTGAACGCCGCCTTGCGTAACATCGCCCCGTTCTATGCCGCTTTCGACATCAAAGCGGGTGATCCGATGTTTATGGATCCGGCGGACCGGGTCGTTATCTGGTAAGAGAAATAGGGTTTATAGAAGTGATGGAAGTCGGTCGCGTCAAAAAAGGCATACCGCCGGCTAGAGGCTGGGGGGGATTTTCATCCTTCTATATTCTTGAGGGGTCACTCCCGTATGCTGCCTGAAGTATTTGTTGAAAAAAGAGAGGTTGTTAAAGCCTAGCGAGAAAGCGATCTCTTTTACGCTCAGGTCGGTCGACCTTAATTGTGCCTTGGCATCCATCGTGATGATGGAGGAGATGATCTCCAAGGGTGTAAGTCCGATCGCTTTCTTGATCGTCGTGCAAAAATGAGGCAACGACAAATTCAATTGGGCGGCGTAGAAGGAGACGCCGTGCTCGGCGGTGTAATGCGCTACGACAAGTTCGATGAACTTGCGGTAAATCTCATGGGTACGCGTACGGACCCCGTTTGTCCAATGGCTCTGATTTTTATACAACTCAGCGGTCCCTTGCATGAATATCGTGAGATAAGCGATGACCAGGTTCTTGTTTACCGTAGCGGCAGAGGGGGACAAGGATCTCGCACGTATCAGCAAACGGTATCCGTCAATATACAATTGAGCTACCGATTCTTCCAGCGGCATAACCGGATGTTCCGCGATAACGGGAAGAATGCTCATGGATGATTTGATAAAATGGATGTTTGTCATGAACTCCGAGGAGAATCTGGCGAAATAAAAACGCACGTCGTCCGATACCTCATGGAACTGGATAAAATTGCTGGGCACCAAGGTCACGAAATCATATTTTTTGATCGTATACCTTGTCAGATTGATAGAAGCCTGCACGGAACCTTCCACACAAAGGAGAAACCATCCTGCCTTTATCTTATGCGGCAGCCTGCTGTATTTGTTTAGCGTCTCTTTCGTGATACGATCTCCGGCGATAAAATCGTCCGTGATATCGAATGTGAACAATTCCTTTTCCATATCCAATCGGTAATTCGTCTCAAATATAGGAATTAATAAATACGTATGAGTCAAGATAATAAAAATAGAACATAGAAACGAAAGAATGGATATAAAGAGGATAAAAAAAAGGCCATCCGTCACGGACAGCCAATCTTCTTCGCCTCTTCATGTGATTTTGAATCGGGATGCCCCCCTGTTTCGGAATAATTCCGTATGTTTGTCACCGGATAAATACCTGAACGTTCAGTCGAGACGTATAGGATCGATAAGTCTGGTTTCTTTAAGCATAAAATATTGGAATGGAAAATAACAAATCGAGCATGCAAGCGTGGCTGGAGGCGGCACGTCCGAAAACGTTGCCGGCCTCATTCAGCCCGGTCGTGGTGGGATGCGCGCTGGCCTACAGGGATGGCGCGTTTAAATGGACTCCGGCAATCCTTTGTGTCTTTGTGGCTCTGCTCGCCCAGATCGCCAGTAATTTCGCCAATGATTATTTTGATTTCAAGAAGGGGGCGGATACGGAGGAGCGGTTAGGCCCGGCGCGGGCGGTGGCTTCCGGTTGGATAACGCCTGAGGCGATGCTAAGGGGGACTTTTATCGCGTTGGGGCTTTCTTGTCTGTGTGGGTGTTGCCTGTTGTTCGTTGCCGGATGGGAGCTGATCGGGGTAGGAATCGCTATCGCTATTTGTGTCTTGGCCTATTCGGCGGGGCCCTTTCCGTTGGCTTATAACGGGCTGGGGGATGTGTGTGTCGTATTGTTTTATGGGATTATCCCGGTTTGCTTTACCTATTATGTACAGGCCTTGTCGTTTTCCATGTTGTCTTTCCAGCTATCGTTGTCGTTGGGGCTGTTGTCCGCCAATATCTTGATCGTGAATAATTACCGGGATTATGAGCAAGATAAGGCGGCCCGTAAGCGGACTACGATTGTCTTATTCGGGCGTACGTTCGGGTTGGTGGCCTATTTGCTGAACGGTATATGGGCTATCTTGATCCCGCTTCCTTTATGGCGGGAGGCCTCCCCTTGGCTGGTGGGTTTATGCGCGGCTTTTAGCGTGCTGTTCGCCGTCACCTGGCTGGAGATGAAACAGCGTCGGGGCCGTGCGCTTAACCGGACGTTGGGGCATACGGCACGGAATGTATTTATCTATGCCATATTGCTCTCGGTTGTATTGTTGATGGGCTCTTAAAACCGTGCTTTGAGCAATCGGAGATAGGTGATAAAACGCAATGGAACAGGAGGCGTAATCCATTGCGTTATGCCTCCTGTTCCAGGGGTTTTCGACGGATGATTGACGCACTTATGATTCAATTATTTTAGTTTGTACAGGTAAGTAATGGTACCACTCTGGTTGTTCGCCCCGCCGATACTGTTGAACTTCGCCTTCCGGGCCGCCTCCAGCGCGCTTTTACGCATGGAGGCGTTGTCGATGTTCGTGCCCCGGCCTATCCCGGCGGACACGACGTTGCCTTTCGGGTCTACGGTTATATCGATAACGATACGACCCTCTTCCTGGATCGTGTAAGCGGGGCGGGGGAGACCTCCGGCACCGATTGAACGACCATTCAGGTTGAATGACCCGTAACCGCCTACGCCCTCGTTCGCCCCGTGATCGGCGTTGCCGAACGGATTTCCTTGGTTACCGGCTCCGCTCCCCGCGTCGCCCTGGCGGTTACCCTCGGAGTCACCCTTGCCAAAAGCTCCGGCCACTTTGTCGCTGATGGCCTGCTCCTGCTTGCGGCGCTCCTCCTCTTTCCGTTTCCTCTCTTCCTCTTGTCGCTTGCGTTTCTCCTCCTCCCTCTTTTTCGCGTCCTCAAGCGCTACGCTTTCCTCGATATCCTGAGTGACGAGTTCCTGCTTGGGCGTTTCCACCCGCGGCTCCGGTTCGGGAGGCGGCGGGGTTGTTTCCCGAGGCGGTTCTTGCCCGGTATACCGGGGCTCGAACGTGCCGGCGGCGGCGTCTACATTCCCGAAATTAACGAGCACACCCCCCTCTTCATCCGGCACCTCGGTTTTCAATACGGTAAACCAGAGGACCAGCAGAATGACACCGTGAAAAGCGACGGTACCGATCAAACTGTATATGTCATCCTTATTCAGTCTCATAGCTGTTATTTCTGCGGACGGGTGGCAAGCACCATCCTGAACTTATTCTCGTTCGCTATGTTCAGTATCTTTACGATTTCTTTGTAAGGCACGGTCTCGTCGGCGTATAGGGCGACGAACATCTCCGGTTCCTTCGCGTAACTGTCTCGCAGGAAAGGCGCGATCTCGTCGAAGGAGACCTGCACCTCCTTTTGCTTCCCGAATGCCACGTAGTAATTCAGTCGCGCGTCTATCGTTACCCTCGTGAGCGGTTTCGCCGCTGTCTGCTTTTGCGCTTGCGGCAAGGTGACCTTGATGGCGTTGGGGATTACAACGGTAGAGGTAACCATGAAGAAGATCAGCAAGAGGAATATGACATCGGTCATAGAGGCCATGCTGAACGCTTCGTTTACCTTTGTTCTTCTTTTCAGAGCCATAGTATTTTAATCAGCCGGTTCATTTAATAAATCCATGAATTCCATCGTGCGCGCCTCCATCTTGTTCACGACGTTATCTACCTGGGATACCAGATAGTTGTACGCGAACAACGTGATGATACCCACTACCAGACCGCCAACCGTGGTTACCAAGGCCTCATAGATTCCGCCGGACAATAGGGATACATCCACATTGGTACCCGCGTTCGCCATATCGAAGAAAGCGCGTACCATACCGGTTACGGTTCCCAGGAAACCGAGCATGGGGGCGCCGGCGGCAGTCGTCGCGATCAAGGGGAACCCTTTCTCCAGCTTAGCGATCTCCAAATTCCCTACGTTCTCGATCGCTACGAGTACGTCGTTCATCGGACGGCCCAAGCGGGTAATACCCTTCTCGATCATGCGGGCGGAGGGCGTGTCGGCGTTGCGGCACAGGTTGAGCGCCGAGTCCACCTTCCCCTCATGAATATAATCCTTGATACGGTTCATGAACGTCTCGTCTTCTTTTCCCGCGCGGCGAATGACGATCAGCCGCTGCACGAAAATATAAACAGCCATCAGAGAGAGCAGTAACAATACCACCATAATCCAACCGCCCTTAAAGGCGAGGTCTATCACATTGATTTCCGCTTCTGTGGGAACGGTAACTGCCGTCAAATCCGGCATCTGATCTGCCGCTTGAGCGCCTACGGCCTGTAGTGAAAGCAAAATACTCATCGTTTCGAATGATAGGTTATAATTTTTAATAGTCAATTCTTCTCCCTGCTCAATCGTTCAAGCATGCCTTGTATAAGGCGATCGTCTCCCGCAAGCCATGGTAGAGCGCGTCGCAAATCAGGGCATGGCCGATAGAGACCTCCTCCAGCCAAGGGATATGTTTGCTGAAGAAAGCCAGATTCTCCAAGCTCAAATCGTGTCCGGCGTTTACGCCCAATCCCAGGTTCTTGGCCAGTCGCGCGGCCGCTACGAAGGGTGCGACCGCCTTGTCGCGATCTTCCGGATAACGGGTCGCGTACGGTTCCGTATATAATTCGATACGGTCCGTACCCGTTTTCGCGGCCCGCTCGATATTCGCCAAGTCTGTCCCGACGAAGATGGAGGTACGGATCCCTTGCGAGGTAAAGGTATCCACCAGTTCGCTCAAGAGATCGAAATGATCCTTTACGTCCCAACCGGCGTTCGACGTGATGGCGTCCGGAGCGTCGGGAACCAACGTGACTTGGGTCGGTTTTACCTTCAATACCAAGTCGATGAATGTATCGCAAGGATAGCCTTCTATGTTAAATTCTGTCCGGATGAGCGGTTTCAGGCCATAAACATCGCTATAGCGGATGTGTCGTTCATCCGGACGGGGATGAACCGTAATTCCTTGTGCCCCGAATAATTCACAGTCTTGCGCTACCTTCAGCACGTTGGGCATATTGCCGCCCCTCGCGTTACGAATCGTAGCTACCTTGTTAATGTTTACGCTTAAATTTGTCATTGTATATCGTATATCTTTTTTCTTTCATTACATTTGCACAAAAGTATCGGCAAATTTAGCAGGATTTAGGGAATTAGCAGAATAATGTTGGTGAAAGATTTCATAACAAAGGAAATTCCGGTGTTAAAAAAATTTGACACAGCGGAATACGCGTTGGCGTTGATGGAGGATTTCAAACTCAAGCATCTTCCGCTATTGAGCGATGGCGCCTACGCGTGTTTGGTATCGGAAAAAGACTTGTTGGCGATGCCGGATCCCTCGGTCGCGATCGGAGAACCGGTCTTATTCGCTCCGGCGATCTCGGAAGAGGGGCATTTACACGAGGTGTTGGCCATGATCACCCGGTATGGATTGAGCCTGCTGCCTGTGGTCGCCGCGGACGGGACTTATCTGGGGGCGATTACCCGGGATCGTCTGGTGGATGCCTTGTCCGAGTTGTGCAACGCGGAGGCCGCCGGAAGCGTGATCGTCTTGGAAATGATGCCACAGGATTATTCTTTAACGGATATCGCCCGTTTGGTAGAGGCCTACAATGCCCATGTCCTTAATCTGCTATCCTGTCAGGATAATGATACGGGCCGTCTGCTGGTAACCCTTAAGATCGATCTGGAAGATGCCTCTCCCGTGATCCGTGGTTTCGAGCGTTTCAACTATACGGTGCACGATCATTTTATGGAGAATGGGGTGGTGGACGATCTGTTGCGGCAGCGGATGAATGAGTTGTTACATTATATGGATATGTAAAGTAAGGAGCGTAGAATGAAAGTCGGAATATTTGGAAGTGAATATCAGGTCGAGCGGCAGAATCTGATCAAACGCCTGTTCGAGAAGCTGCGCGCGCAGGAGGCCGCTGTGTATGTGGACAGCCCTTTTTATACATTCCTTACCGACGCTTTTGGCTTCGAGCCAGAGGTGAGCGGGCTGTTGGTGGGGGATGCGTTCGATTTGGATCTGGCGATCAGTATAGGAGGTGACGGTACCTTCCTCCGTACGGCGGCCCGGGTAAACAGACAGGATATTCCTATTTTAGGTATCAATACCGGCCGGCTGGGTTTTCTCGCGGATGTCAGCAGTCAGGAGGTGGAGGATACCTTGGACGCGATTTTCAAGCGTTACTACAAAGTAGAGGAGCGGACCCTCTTGCGTCTGTATACCGAAGACCGCGCGTTTCGCGGATATAATTATGCCTTGAATGAGATCGCCGTGCTGAAGCGCGACAGCTCCTCGATGATTACGATCCACACCTTCTTGAACGAGGAATATCTGACCTCTTACCAGGCGGATGGCCTGGTAGTGGCTACGCCTACCGGTTCCACGGCCTATTCGATGAGCGTAAATGGGCCGATTATCGTCCCGCAGAGTAAAAGCATTGTCTTGAGTCCGGTCGCTCCGCATTCCTTGAACGTGCGTCCGCTGGTGATTCCGGATTCTGATGTCATAACGCTCCGGGTAGAGAGCCGGAATAAATATTTCCTGATCTCGCTGGATGGGCGTTCCGAAATATTCCCGGCGGGTATCGAGTTGAAGATGAGCCGGGCCGATTATACGACGAAAGTCATCAAACGCTATAACCATACATTCTATCAGACGCTTCGGGAAAAATTAATGTGGGGGGCGGATGTGCGGATGAAATAAGATTATTCGTAAATTCGCGCTTCGTTTTAATACCAGATCTTGTAGGTAAGCGTATGAAAAGAGTATTCTGCCCAAAATGTGATAATCAGTTGTCTTTTGATGAGACCAAATATCCGGAAGGGAAGGTATTGGCCTTCGTCTGTCCGCGGTGTGGCGCGCAATTTAAGATTAAATTGGGGCGAAAGGTGGTGAAAACGCCTGCCGGTGAGGAGAAAGAGGTGAAGGAACCGGATTTCTCGTGCGGCTATATCACGGTTATCGAGAATAGTTTCGCCTTCAAGCAAGACCTTCCGTTGGTGATGGGAGACAACGTGATCGGTCGCCGGAACAAGGATACGGAAGGCGTGGACGTCCCTATTATCACGAGCGACCCGAGCATGGGGCGTAAGCATTGCGTGATCCATGTAAAGAAAGACGCGAACGACAAATTCATCTATAGCATACGCGACTTTCCCAGCCTGACCGGGACATTTGTGAGAAATGTATTGGTCGGTAAAAAAGAACAGGTACGTATCGGGGAAGGTGCGATCGTGACAATCGGCGCGACTACCTTTATCCTGCATTCGGCGAACGAGGGGGAGGCAGAGGCGTAAAGGCGGAATCCCTCAAAGGCGGCCGCGCGCCTTGTCGTCATCGCAGCTCCCGTATCCGGACGTCGATGCCGCTCCCCTTCAATGCCTCTTTCAACTCCTCGACCTTCGTATTCCCGTAGTGGTAAGGGTATAAGATCTTCGGCGAGAACATCCGGGCCGCCTGCGCCGCTTGCGCGACAGTCATGGTATACGGCTGATTGACGGGAAGGAAGGCGATGTCGATCTCCTTCAGCTCCTTCATCTCCGGGATAGTTTCCGTATCGCCCGCTATATAGACCCTCAGCCCGTCGAAGGTGAGGACGTAGCCGTTATCCCGGTGGCGGGGATGGTACTTATCCCGTCCGGGCGTGGAGTTATAGGCCGGGACGGCCTCTATCGTCACAGCGCCGACGGAGGTATCCGTATCGCCGTTTCTCAGGACTTTCCCTTTTCCCAGCTTCTTTTGGCTGTTCTCGTTGGCGATGATTTCCGTACCCTCTTTCTCGACGGCCTGTATCGCTTTCGGGTCCAGATGGTCGCCATGCTCGTGGGTGATCAAGATGAGATCGGCTTTCGGGAAAGCCGTATAATCGGCATATTCGGAGACAGGATCTACCTGTATCGAGCGATTGTCGTACGTAAGCATCAGGCTGCCATGCTTGATGAACGTGATGGTCAGTTCCTTTCCGCTCCGGGTCTTGAAAGAATCCGAGGCGAAGTTACCGGCGGAGGCCAGGCTCGCCAGGAGTAAGCTACACAGAAGCATACATGATTTCAGTCTCATAATCTCGTGGTTTTTTTTAAAGACCCCTGCAACCCTTACGGTTACAGGAGTCTCTCTATAAACAATTCATCAGTTGTCCGGCAGAAGATTACTTCTTCATCGCCTCCTCGATAGCGACCGCTACGGCAACCGTAGCACCTACCATCGGGTTGTTACCCATACCCAGGAAGCCCATCATCTCCACGTGAGCGGGAACGGAAGAAGAACCGGCGAACTGAGCGTCGCCGTGCATACGGCCCATCGTGTCCGTCATGCCGTAAGAGGCAGGACCCGCGGCCATGTTGTCCGGGTGCAACGTACGGCCCGTACCGCCACCGGAAGCCACGGAGAAATACGGATGACCGTTCTCCATACATTCTTTCTTATACGTACCGGCTACCGGGTGTTGGAAACGAGTCGGGTTCGTAGAGTTACCCGTGATAGAAACGTCGACCCCTTCCATGCGCATGATCGCCACACCCTCGCGCACATCGTCAGCGCCGTAGCACTTCACCTTCGCGCGAAGACCGTTGGAATATGCTTTCTCCTCGATCACGTTCACCTCGCCCGTCATATAGTCGAACTGCGTCTGTACATACGTGAAGCCGTTGATGCGAGAGATGATCTTGGCGGCATCCTTGCCCAAGCCGTTCAAGATAACGCGCAACGGCTCTTTACGCACCTTGTTTGCCATCTCGGCGATCTTGATAGCGCCCTCAGCCGCGGCGAAAGACTCGTGGCCGGCCAAGAAAGCGAAACACTTCGTCTCCTCGCGAAGCAAACGGGCGGCCAAGTTGCCGTGTCCGATACCTACCTTACGGTCGTCAGCCACAGAACCCGCGATACAGAATGCCTGCAACCCGATACCGATAGCCTCGGCAGCCTCGGCAGCGTTCGCGCAACCTTTCTTGATCGCGATAGCGGCGCCTACCACGTAAGCCCAGCAAGCGTTCTCGAAACAAATCGGTTGCGTCTCCTTACACATCGTATAAGGGTCGATACCCTTAGCGTCGCAGATAGCCTTCGCGTCTTCGATGCCATTGATACCATATTCGTTTAATACCGCGTTGATATGATCAATACGACGGTCATAACTTTCAAATAAAGCCATACTATTTTTTACTTTTTAAAATTCTTATTTACTAGGAATAAAGATATCAGAAAGTTGAAAACCAATACACCGCCGCAACAAGCCACGTAAAGCGCCAACCACGGTTTCTCCGGCTTTATCGCGAAATACGCGATAAGCGTAGCCGCGCCCGTGATAACGCTCAGCCCGATGAGGACGTGTGTAAATGCCTTCTTATTCATTACGAGGATCGATATATTTTACAGCTTCTTTGAAACGACCGTAAGAGCCTTTCGCCTTTTCCAGCGCCTCGTTAGCGTCCATACCTTTCTTTACCATATCCATGAATTTACCCAGGTGGATGAATTCATAACCGATTACTTCGTCATCCGCGTCTAATGCCATGCGTGTGCAATATCCCTCGGCCATCTCCAGGTAGCGGGGGCCTTTGGCCAACGTACCGAACATCGTACCTACTTGGCTGCGCAAACCTTTGCCCAGGTCCTCCAAGCCGGCGCCTACAGGCAGGCCTCCCTCCGAGAAAGCGGACTGCGTACGACCGTAAACGATCTGCAAGAACAACTCGCGCATAGCGGTGTTGATAGCGTCACAAACAAGGTCTGTGTTCAATGCCTCCAAAAGGGTCTTACCCGGAAGGATCTCGGAAGCCATGGCCGCTGAGTGAGTCATACCGGAACAGCCGATTGTCTCTACAAGAGCCTCTTGGATGATTCCCTCCTTAACGTTTAATGTCAGCTTACATCCACCTTGTTTCGGCGCGCACCAACCGATACCGTGAGTCAAACCAGAGATGTCCGTGATCTGGGTTGCTCTAACCCACTTTCCCTCTTCAGGAATCGGAGCGCACTGGTGGTTAGCTCCCTTCTTTACAACACACATGTGTTGAACTTCATGTGAATAAATCATAATCGCTAATTTATTATATTAAAGTGTAATAAAACTTTATGCCAATTGTATCGTAACATCGCTCTCCTTAGAGATCACGCGAAGATAAATTTTTTAATCCAGCCCCGCAAGAGGCGGGGAAGGTTTTAGGCTCCGCCCGGTCTCGCGGGATCGGGGCGGGGCTGCCGTCTTGTCTTTAGTTTCCAAACAGCTCTTGAAGCTTGGCCTCGAGCCCCTCGCCACGCAGGTTCTTGGCGATGATCGTCCCGTCCTTATCCACCAATACGGTGTGAGGGATGCTATTCACCCCATAGCGTTGAGCGCCCGCGTTCTTCCAGCCTTGCAAGTCGGAGAGTTGCGCCCATGTGATATGCAGGTCCTTTATGCCCTTCTTCCACGCGTCGGCCTTGTTGTCCAAGGAGATGCCGACGATCTCGAAACCTTTGTGCTTGTACTTCTTGTAGGCGGCCACCAAATTCGGCATATCCCGGCGGCAGGGAGAGCACCAGCTCGCCCAAAAGTCGATCAACACGATGTCCTTGCCATTGCCTACGAACTCGGACAGCTTGCGCGTCTTGCCGTCCGGGTCGGCCATCTCGAAGTCCGTGAACTTCTTGCCTACGGCCACGGTTGTCAGCACCTCCAGGTGAGCCATGAGCTTATCGATGTTCGGGGCGGCCTTGAAGACGGAGTCCGCCTTGGCGATGATCTCGTGCTGGGAAGCCTCGTCCAGGCTATAACGGAAATCGTATAACAGCTTGGCGGCAGACAGCTGGGTCGTATGATCCAGTATGTAAGTCCTGACGGCATTGGTCACCTTTTGGTCGATCTCGTCATATTGCTTCTCGGCGGCGCTCGCGACCTCCTTGTCCTCCGATTTCATGTCGGCGGAAAGCTTCTCCAGATCCGCGCGCAGCGTCCTCATGTGTGCTTGCAGGGCTTTCAAGCCGTCATTCTCCGGTGTCCCGGAAACGGCGGAAGCGGTCTCGTCAAGCGTAGCCTGCAAGTTGCCGTTCTCCAATACGAATATGCTCGTGAAGGGGGCGTTCTCGCCGGAAGCGGCGCGCTTGGGCTTCACGACATCCTCGGCGAAGGCCAGCTTGCGCAGGGCAGGGGCGTCTTGCGTTCCCTTGAACGTGAAAGCATTGTTCTGCACCAACGCGCTGTCCATCGGGGCGGCGCCTTGTACGCCATATTCATACAGGTAGACATATTTCCCGTTCAGGCCGCTGTCCGCCACGGTACCGTTGATCTCGTAACCCGGTTTTTCGCCGCACGCGGCCAGGAGCAGAGCTGATGCGGCAAGCGTAAGATACTTTTTCATTTCGCAGTGTGTATTAAGTAATGTATATGAGATATAAACTTCGCAAAGCTACGAATAAAAAATGAAACGCGGAAGCATGTAGTTCTCTCTTCCGGATTTTTTTCCGTATATTTGCACCGCTTTTGAGTACGTATCAAATAATTTCTAAATAAATCAACTGAGAAATGACAAAGAGTGCATTACAAATCGCGAGAGCAGCTTACCAACCGAAGGTACCCGCTGCGTTGAAAGGTGCAGTGAAAGCCGTTGACGGCGAGTATACACAATCAGTAGCCGATCAGGAAGAAATCAAGAAATTGTTCCCGAACACCTACGGAATGCCGATCGTTACGTTCGAGAAGAGTAACGAGGCGAAGGCTATGCCCGCCATGAACGTAGGTGTGATCCTTTCCGGTGGTCAGGCCCCCGGTGGTCACAACGTGATCGCCGGTCTGTTCGACGGTATCAAGGCCCACCATGCCGATTCTCGTCTGTATGGATTCATCTTGGGCCCGGGCGGTTTGATCGATCATAAATACATGGAACTGACAGCCGATATTATCGACGAGTACCGTAACACGGGCGGCTTCGACATGATCGGTTCCGGCCGTACGAAATTAGAGACGAAAGAGCAATTCGACAAAGGCCTTCAGATCTTGAAAGCACTCGACATCAAGGCCTTGGTTATCATCGGCGGTGACGATTCCAACACGAACGCCTGCGTATTGGCCGAGTATTACAAGGCGATCGGCGCCGGCGTACAGGTGATCGGTTGCCCGAAGACGATCGACGGCGACTTGAAGAACGCCCAGATCGAGACCTCCTTCGGTTTCGACACGGCCTGCAAGGTCTACTCCGAGGTAATCGGCAACATCCAGCGCGATTGCAACTCCGCCCAGAAATACTGGCACTTCATCAAGTTGATGGGTCGCTCCGCCTCCCATATCGCCTTGGAGTGCGCCTTGCAGACGCAACCGAACGTCTGTATCATCTCCGAGGAGGTCGAGGAGAAGAACATGTCTTTGGACGATATCGTCACCTACGTGGCCGGTATCGTAGCCAAGCGCGCCGCCGAGGGTCACAACTTCGGTACGGTATTGATCCCGGAGGGCTTGATCGAGTTCGTCCCCGCCATGAAACGCCTGATCGCCGAGTTGAACGACTTCCTGGCCAAGCACGACGCCGAGTTCAAGATGATCAAGAAGAGCGAGCAGCGCGCCTATATCATCAGCAAGCTGACGAAGGAGAACTCCGATCTGTACGCCTCGCTTCCGGAGGGCGTAGCGCGTCAGTTGTCTTTGGACCGCGACCCGCACGGAAACGTACAGGTCTCTTTGATCGAGACCGAGAAGCTGTTGTCCGAGATGGTGGGCAAGAAGCTGGCCGAGTGGAAAGCCGCCGGCAAGTACGCGGGCAAGTTCGCCGCCCAGCACCACTTCTTCGGTTACGAGGGCCGTTGCGCCGCCCCGTCCAACTACGACGCGGACTACTGCTACTCCTTGGGTTACACGGCATCCTGCCTGATCGCCGCCGGCAAGACCGGTTATATGTCGTCCGTACGTAACACGACCGCTCCCGCGGATCAATGGATCGCCGGCGGTATTCCTGTTACGATGATGATGAACATGGAAAAACGTCATGGCGAGATGAAGCCGGTTATCCAGAAGGCATTGGTCAAGCTTGACGGCGCTCCTTTCAAGGCATTCGCCGCCAACCGCGACGAGTGGGCCTTGACGACCAGCTACGTATACCCCGGCCCGATCCAGTACTTCGGCCCGACGGAGGTTTGCGACCAGCCGACCAAGACGTTGCAGTTGGAGCAAGCTTGATACAGACGGATACACCTTATAATAAATCAGCCGGAAGAGGATGTCCATGCAGGGGCATCCTCTTTTGTTTTGTAAAAAAAAGCGGCATACCGTTGTTTTTTAAAAATAATACGTTACATTTGCCCCGGGTATCCGAAGAGTGGGTACGAATGTTTAATGTTAACCTATTTTTGTGTTATGATGAACAAAAAGTTAGCTTCTGTTAAAGGCAGGCTGGGCTTGGCACTTTGTTTCCTTATGATCGGCGCGGGTGTAACTCCGACCATCCACGCATCTAATGCGCAAGTGTCCATTACCCAGCAGGCAAAGAAAGTTACCGGTACGGTGACTGACGCGAAGGGTGAGCCCCTTTTGGGTGTGAATGTTGTAGTGAAAGGTACTACAAACGGTACGATTACCGACCTCGACGGTAAGTATTCCTTGGAAGTGGAGCCCAACTCCATTTTAGTCGTTTCCTACATTGGTTATGTCTCTCAGCAAATTCCCGCTTCGGGTAGCGTGGTGAATGTTACCTTGAAAGAAGATACCCAGAACCTTGACGAGGTCGTAGTGGTAGGTTATGGCACGCAGCAGAAGAAGGACATCACCGGATCCGTGGCGGTAGTCGATACGAAAGAGCTGCTGGCCTCTTCGGGATCTTCCGCGGCTCAGCAATTGCAGGGTAAGGCAGCCGGTGTGTATGTGGGGCAATCCGGTTCACCGGGTTCGGCCACGATGGTCCGTATCCGAGGCATTAACTCAGTGAATGACAATGGCCCCTTGTACGTGATCGATGGTGTCTCTACTCGTAATCAGAACATGAGTAGCTTGAACCCGAACGACATCGAGAGCATGCAGGTATTGAAGGATGCCTCTGCCGCGGCTATCTATGGCGCGCAGGCGGCCAATGGCGTTATCTTGATAACGACGAAGAAAGGAACTAAATCCGGACAGCCGAAAGTTACCTACGACGGTTACATCGGTATGCAAAAAACGACAAAGAAGTACGACGTGCTGAACTCCGCGGATCGTTTGGCATTGGAATGGGAGTCGCAGCAGAACTCTTATACGATCCGCGGCGTAGATGAGGTCCCCGAACATCCCCAGTTCGGAAAGGGGCCGAAGCCAACCATCCCGAATTATCTGACAACAAACGGAGCGCAAGGCAGCCAGAATATCAGCATGGATGATTACAGCTTCCCCGACAACCAGATCGTACCTTTCTCGGATACGGATTGGTGGGACGCCATCGATCGTACGGCTTTGATGCAAAACCATCAGGTCGGCTTGTCCGGAGGTACGGAGAAGGGAACCTACAACGTAAGCGCGAACTATTTCAAGCAAGACGGTACGGTTATAGATTCGTACTACCAGCGGTATCAAGTACGCGCGAATACAACGTTCAACATTCGCCCCTGGTTACGTGCGGGAGAGAATATGACCTACGCGTTTTCCAAGGACAATGGCTTGCAGGCTTCCGCCGCGGAGTCGAGTGCGTATTCCTGGACGTACAGAGCCTCTCCTTGGGTTCCCGTACGCGATGAACGAGGCAACTACGCGGGCTCAAAGATAACAGGTACCGGTAACTTCGAGAATCCCGTGGCGCGTCAAGAAAGGAACAGGGACAATTATTGGACCAACAGCCGTGTCTTCGGTAACTTGTGGGCTGAGGCCGATTTATACAAAGGCTTGACATTCCGCACGAACTTCGGTCTGGACTATACGAACAATTATTCGTATCGTATGAGCAAGAAAAACCTGGAGTTCTCCGAGAGCCCCGGAACCAATAACCTGGAGGAGGCATCCGGCTTCAATTTCCGTTGGGTCTGGACGAATACGTTGACGTACAACGCGGTCTTCAACGACGTGCATAAGTTGAATGTCCTGTTGGGTACAGAGGCCATCCGCGACGGTATAGGACGCAGCATGACGGGGCAGCGTTTCGGCTACCTGATGGAAGACAACACGAATACATGGGTGTTGAATATGGGAGAGAACGACGCGCGTCGTAGGGCTGAGTCGGCATACAATGGAGAGTTCGCCCTGTTCGGAATGTTCGCGCGTGTGGATTATTCTTTCGCTGACAAATACTTGGTTACGGGTATCGTGCGCCGTGATGGCGTGTCGCGTTTCTCCGAGGCGAATCGTTACGGTGTGTTCCCCTCCGTATCTTTGGGATGGCGTATCTCGCAGGAGTCGTTCATGAAAGACACCAAGGATTGGTTGGACGACCTGAAGTTGCGTGTGGGATATGGACAAACCGGTAACTCCGAGATGAGCCGTAAGACGAACTACGCGTTTGAGTACGCTACGAACCCGACAATCACGAACTATGACCTGGGCGCCTCCAACTCCGGTTCGATGGTCGGATTCCGTCTGAGCAAATATGGTAACGAGGATACGAAATGGGAGGCCACGGAGATGACGAATGTCGGCCTTGATGCCAGTTTCCTGAATGGAAAGTTCGGATTAGGCTTTGAGTGGTACTACAAGAAGACCTCGGATATGTTGATCGAGGCGGCCTATTCAGGATTGGCAAGTAGCGAGATCGGCAAGCCCTATCTGAATTATGGCGACATGAAGAATACCGGTTGGGACCTGACGTTCAATTACAGAGATTCCAAAGGCGATTGGGGATGGGATATCGGCCTGAATGCTTCCGCCTACAAGAATGAGGTCTTGAAGCTGTCCGATACGGACGATTTCTTTATCGGCAAGGCCGGCGCTCGTTTTGAGGGCGAACATGTCACCCGCACGACGAAAGGACAACCGATATCCTCCTTCTTCGGCTACAATATAATCGGTTTCTACGAATCTGCCGAGGATGTCAAGAACTCACCGCTGCCTTACGGTATAAGCAGCAAGGAAGAGTTGAAGCCGGAGCAGATGGTCGGTAAGTTCAAGTTCGAGGATCGCAACAACGATGGTAAAGTGAACGGCGAGGACCGTACGTTCATCGGCAGCCCTCATCCGGACTTGATCTTGAGCTTGAACGCCTCCCTTACCTGGAAGAACTGGGACTTCACGATGTTCTGGTATTCCACGATCGGAAATGACATATTCAATAACACGAAGTACTTTACGGATTTCCCGTTGTTCGGCGGAAACCGTTCTACTCGTATGAGAGATTTGTCGTGGAGGCCGGGCGCGGATAACTCGAAGGCGATATTGCCGATCCTTGACTCGAAGGACTCTTGGAGTGGCGCGGTTCCCAGCTCCTACTACGTAGAGGACGGCTCGTTCTTGCGATTGAAGAACGTGGTATTGGGCTATACCTTCCCGAAAGCTTTGTTGCAAAAAGCCACTATCTCTAATCTGCGCGTGTATATACAGGCGGAGAACCTGTTGACGATTAGCGGATATAGCGGTTTGGATCCGGAGTTTACGAACGCGGATGTAGGCGAGGGCAATGGAGCGGACTTGAGACGCGGTATCGATATGGGTGGTTGGCCGACTACGCTGAGATTGTTGTTTGGAGTGAATTTCGCTTTCTGATAAAAAGTGAGACGTATGAAAACTAGAATAAAACATAGAATTATGAGACAAAAATATATAGCTTTATTGGCTTGCGCGTCTTTATTGACTTTAGGGGCTTGCGGAGAAGACTTCCTGTATAAGGCTCCGCAAGGCGCGATTGATAAAGAGGCATTGACAAATGCGAATGGTGTGGACTTGCTGGTGACGAACGCTTACGCGAACTTGACGGAGAATGGCTGGGGAGCTTCCGTTTTCAACTGGACATTCGGTGGAATGTACGGCGGCGATGCCAACAAAGGATCCGACAGCAACGACCAGTCCATCTTGAACACGTTGGAAATGTACAATATGCTTCCTTCCAACGGATACCTGAATGAGAAATGGGAATGGGTGTATAAAGGAGCGAAGCGTGTGAATAACACATTGCAGATCATTCCGGACGTCACGGATATGCCCGAGAACGTAAAGAACACCCGCGTCGGCGAGTTGAAATTTCTCCGCGCCCTGTTCTATTTCGAGGGTATCAAGGTGTTTGGCCCCCTGATCCCGTGGGTGGATGAGACCATCGAGGAAAACAACCCGTTGGTGCATAACGACAAGGACATTTATCAGAATGTGCTCGCGGATATAGACGACGCGATCTCGAAACTCCCGGAGACCCAGGATATGGTGGGCCGTGTCAATGTCTGGGCGGCGAAAGCCTTGAAGGCGAAAATCCTGATGCAAAAAGGGGATATGGCTTCCGCGAAACCTATTTTGAAAGAGGTGATCGAGAACGGCAAGACTTCGAATGGATTGGCCTACGGCCTGGAGAATGATATGAACGCGAACTTTGATTCGTTCAGGGACAACGGTAAAGAATCGATCTTCGCGATACAGTTCTCCGTAGACGCGAACGACAACGGCAATTCAGGGATGTCTCTGTGCTATCCGCATGGCGGATCCGGCAATCCCGGAGGCTGTTGCGGATTCTATCAGCCCTCCAGCGAGTTGGCCAACTCTTTCAAGGTCGACGCGAACGGCCTGCCCTTGTTGGATAACTCGTATCGCGCGGGCGACCCGGTTTCCTATCGCAACAGCAGTACGAACCCGGAGGATCCCATTGCCTTGAATAACGAGGAGATCGCGGTGGATCCTCGCCTGGATTTCGCTATCGGACGTTTCGGTATCCCCTACAAGGATTGGGGCGAGCCTAAGAATGGATGGGTACGCGACGCCGCGAACGGTGGTATCTATCTGCCGAAGAAACATGTATACTCAAAGGCGGAAGAAGACGCGGGCTTGGCCAGCGGAGGAATCAGCGGAGGCTGGGCTCCGGGTTCCGCGATGAATCTGCAATATTTGAGCTTGCGCGATTGCATCTTGATGTACGCGGAGTGTCTGGCCAACGATGGCCAGTTGGCGGAGGCGATGTCTCAGGTGAACAAGATCCGTGCCCGCGCGGGTTTGGACGTGAATATCATCAAGAAAGATGGCAAGCCGGCGGCTCATTACAAGATCGCCGAATACCCCGCTTCTCACGCGGCCTTCTCAGACAAGAGCACCTGTATCAAGGCCGTTCGCATGGAACGTAAGCTGGAGTTGGCGATGGAAGGTCAGCGTTGGTTTGATTTGCAACGTTGGGGAGGCGATTATATGGCCGCGACGCTCAAGGACTATGTGGACTTCGAGAAGGGCTACTTGGCTAAATTCTCCACGGCCTCTTATTTGCCGGCGGCTAAGACCATGTTCCCGATTCCGGATCAGCAGATCTCGACCATGGGTAACGACGAGAACGGTAATCCGTATCTGGTGCAGCCCGGTCCTTGGAAGTAATTTCCCGCGGGGCGGACTTAAAAAAAAGAAGGGTGTATCCAATCGGGGCGATTGGGTACACCCCCGCTTTGTATGAGGACCGCTCAACCCCAGTACTTCAGGAGGCACCCGGCGCATCCCGCTATCAGGAGGGTGTAGCCGGAGATGCCCAGCCAGTCCGCCCCGGGGGGCGGCGGGGCGGCAGGGAATCGCGGTGGCGGAAAAGCGTCAGCGAGGCGCCGATCGCCGCCAGCGTCACCTCCGTCTCCCGCATGAGGAGGGAGAGGAGGGCTAACAGGAGCAGGAGCAGCGCCGGTAGCGTCTGTCGTTTCGGGAACAGGGGGATGCTTCGGGAAGATGACCCGGAGGAGCGCCGTGAGGCAACGGATGATGAGTTCAAGGTATTTCATTTTTGTTGACAGTTGATGACAGAGGCGGCATCTGACCGCCCTTTGGGTTGACGATTGATAGTCGCTCGCTGATTTTCCGGCAAAGCTGGACGATCAGCTTGCGATAAGCCTCCCGGTTGTCGCCGTTCACCTCGCTGATGTAGGGGCTGTAGGCGATCTCCTTGGCGAAGGCCGCAGGGTTGGCGCTCATGTCGGCCGCCCGGGGATAGGCCGAGCGAAGCAGGCGGCAGTAGTCCATGAACGAGCACGTATCATCGGGGTAGACCCGGAAACGCAGCGAGCGGGACGACAGCTCCGTCCACCGGCCGGTCCACCACGCGTTGGGCGGGCCGTAGGCCGTGATGCCGAAAAAGTTGTGATACTCCCGGCTGAGCGTACTCTCGCCCCAACCGCTCTCGAGGGCCGCCTGGGCCAGGATCACCACCGGATGGATCCGGAACGCCCGGCCGGCCTCCCGGGCCAGCGGGGCGTATTCGCGTAGAAAAGTAGAAATCTCCATGTCGCTTAATTTTCAATTCGCTGTTTTTTCAATGCTCCATTCGCGGGCCCTTAGACATCGTCCGGAGTCTCGGGCGCGTCTTCGTCGCCGCCCGGTAGCGCCTCCCCGTTCGAGTACTCGGTGTACTCGCGGAGCTTGGCCGCCAGCTTGAGCGAGCTGCTGGAGAGGTTGCCCGTGGCGCGGGCGCGGAGGCGTACGCCGGTGATGTTGCCCTGCGTGGAGAACTCCTCCGGAGTGGCGGCCCCCTTCGAGCGGATGCCCACGCTGAAGATGCCCAGGTCGTCTATCTTCACGTTCTTGCCGTCCATCAGCAGCTCCTTGATACAGTTCACCATGTCCTTCAGCATGCCGTGGATGGCGCCGGTGGAGTAGGGGGTGTTGTGGGTAGACATGTGCTCGGCCAAGGCGGCGATGTCTACTGTCTCCTCGCATACGGCACGGGCATACCACTTGTTGTAGGCTGCCGTGTTCTTCTCGTTCTTGTTTTGATACTTCTTGTAACGGATCATAATGGTTGTTTTTTGATGTTGACGCAAAGGTACGACGAGGGTCGGGGGGCTTTGTCGCTTTGGGTGACTTCGGGTGATTTCGGGTGACTTTTTTTTCTGAAAAAAGATGGATATTTGCCGGAAAATCACTACCTTTAGGCTATGGAAACGACATTCAAGATACGAGCTTACGGGCGGATGGAGCTGGCCGAGGTCTACCTGCCCGACCTGCATCCCCGATCGGCCCACCGCAAGTTGCAACACTGGATCGCGCTCTATCCCGGCCTGCCCGATCGACTCCGATCGCTGGGCTACCACGAGGGCGAGCGAGTCTATTCGCCTGCCATGGTGCGGGCCATCATCGAGTCGCTCGGCGAACCGTGAGAGCCGGCGGTATCCGGCTGGAATAGGGAGGCTAAGTCACTGGAATCCATCTCGTTTTCCATAGACTTGGCGCCCTGTCCCATGGGGTTTCCGGGCGGCTCTCCGTGAGCGACGAAGGGGGAGGGTAGGGCGCAAAGGGCGCATCTTTACGACCTTTATAAAAACTTTTATATATATATAAATTTACATCGTACTTACACAGTAAGATGAATATTTTTATATATATATATTTTTTAGCGGAGGTCTTGTTTTTGCGCCCTTTGCGCCCTGGCTCCTTTTAGGAAGGCGGCGTTGATCCCGGCTTATCCTTCTGATCCTTAGTGTTTTCAGGTTCATCCGGGTCGCTGTTCTCCTTCTCCTGCTCAGGGCGCAAAAAATTGGCTTTTACCTGTTCCGACGTGATCTCCGTGATCTCGAAAAGGCGTTTTCCGTTCGATTTTACGAGCCTAAAATCGTGTTTTTTCAGCACCTTGCTCAACGTGAGTACACCGGAACGCGTCGGCGTAACACGCGAAACCATACTTATTTTCGTCATAATATCGCTCGCTGTAAGATACTGTGGCGTGTCGGAACGCTCCGGTTTGCGGAAGTAGGTGAAGAGCAATTCCTCCTCGGGGCTTCGCTGGCGGAAGGTCTCGTTGTTCTTGTTGATCCTCCGGATATCGTCGTCGGCGAACCAGTATTTCTCGCCCCGGCGGAAAAGGGCGTAGGCCTGGGCGTAAATGTCGGCGTGACGTATGGGCGACTGGTAATCGATCCGCGTGGCCTCGAAGCACAGGAAGCGGCGAGACTCGCTGTCGTCCGGCAGCGAGTGCAGGTCGTTCACCGTGGCGGCGAAGGAGGCGCGGCGCATCTGCGTCTCGGCGTAGCGCCCGTAGGGACGGCGCTGGTAGATGACTCCGTTGGAGGCGAGCGCCTTGAGGCGGCTCAGGTCGGCGTAGCTCTGGCCGGACATCTCGTCGATGACGATCAGGAAGCAATCCGCCATCATCTGCTTGAAATCCTTGCTGTACGGGTCGACATTGCCCGTGAAAAGATAATCCCGGAGCTCGGGCGGCACGAGGTTCCGCAGCCACGAGGTCTTGCCCAGTCCCTGCCCGCCGACCAGCAGCAGGATGGAGTGGTTCTCCTGCCCCGGCTCCGTGGCGCAAGCCACCGCGGCGATGATCCAGCGCCTGAGGCACTCCCGCCAGAAGTCCGGCCGGGTCGTCTTCACGGTATCGGCCAGCTGCCCGATCCAGTCGGTCACCCCGTCCCATGGGGGCAGCTTCTCGAAGTAGTCGCGGAAAGGATCGTACGTCTCGCTGAAGTCCGACTGCAGGATGGAGCGTATGTCGTTCAGCGTGCAGATGTGACCCGCCTTCTGGAGATTCCGCCAGAGCGTGTTCACCCAGTAGTCGTTCACCGCGTTGAAAACCATTTTCGAGCCGTTCCGCCTCTTTTTCACGGCTACCTCCACGTACCCCTTCACCTCGTTCTTCCGGGTCTGGAAACGCTCGGATATGTACGCCTCCACGGCGACCACGTCCACCGAGCCGCGGCCCCGGGACGCGCCGCCGCCCTTCTCGATGGCGTGCTGCTCCGTGTGGCTGTAGGCGTTCTTGATGGCGGCCAGGCGCTCCTCCGCCGGCAAGTCGGCGAAGGCGGTGGAGGCGTACGCCTCCATCTCGCCCTGCTTCACGCCCAGCCGGTTCGCCCGGGTGGCCATGACGAAGATGAAGTTGTTGCGGTTGCCCTCCGCGTAGGCTCCTTTCCGCTCGGCGGTCCGGCGGGCCTTCTCCAGCGGCGAGGCCACTCTCCTTTTCCTCGCCCCGGAAGCCGCGTCGTCCTCCTCCGCCTGCTTCCAGGTGAGGGGGAGCGGGTCGAGCCCCTCCGGCAGCTCGCCCGTACCCTCCAGCCAGGGGCGGTAGGCCGGCGCGAGGTACAGGTCGGGATCGTCCGACACGAAACAGAGCCGCCCGATGTCGCTGCCCGAGGTATCCAGCCTCACGCCCAGCCGGGCCGCGTACCAGCGGCTCACGGCCTCGTAGACCCTGCGGTGATTGCCCGGCGTGGCGATCTCTTCCGTGGCGGCGTAGGCGATGAGTTTCGCCCCGTCGCCGCTGGGGCTGCGGAAATAGGCCACGGTGTAGGGCGCCTCCGCGGCGAGCGGGGCGATACGCTTCAGCTCCTGTTCCCCTACATGGTCGATGTCGAGTATCACCAATTGGTTATAGCGGGTGATGTGGGGGTCGAGGCGCTTCCCGGAGTAGGTGGCCTGCGGGGTGAAGGCGGGCAGCATTTTCTTTTGGTTGGCGGCTCGTTCCGTCTCGCCCGCCGCCAGCGATTCCCGTATCTCGCCGACGAGCTGCCTGTAGGTTCCTCCCCGGATGTTCTCCAATACGCCCGTTAGCGAGGCGTCTCCCTTGTATCGCCCGAAAAGGGCGAATAATGAAATTTTTATCATACGATAGGTTTTAAAGTGATTAAAAAAAAGCCAGTTTCTCTGGCTTGACGGCGCTAAGGTAGGGAGGCGTTTTGGAACGCCTCCCAAGTTTTAACTTTTGTTATAAAAAACGGGAAAGCCTCCTATTCCCGCATTTTCCCGAATTCCTCCTGCACCGCGGAGAGGATGCTCCGGAAGCGCCTTGGCTCCGAGCAGCCGTCGGGGCGAATCTCGAACACCTCCTCCAGCGCCCGTACCATGGCTTCCCGGTTCGGCCTCCCGTTCACCCGGAACCGGTGGTCGTTGAGGATGGGCATTATCAGCCGCACGAAGTCTTTCGTGGAGCCTATGTAGGTGATCTTCTCCAGTTTGACCAGATTCTCCTCCGGCTGATAGCCTTTTAGCGAACTGTGCAGATGCTTGATCTGCTTATTCAACTCCATCCCTGCTTTGTGGAAATTCTCAAAACTCTCCAACAGTCTTTTCGTGCTGAGGATCACTTCTTTAAAAGGTACTTTTTTTTCATTTGATAGACATTAAACTTTAAAAAGCGGCAAATATAGACCATTTGCGTGATAATTCCGCGCTGTAAGCGAAAATCGCACGCGAAGTGGTCTTTTTTTTGAGCTATGTCAAAAAATAGATCCTCAAAAAAATTTTGTACAAAAAATTTGTATAAATTGTTTTTATGAAGTAACTTTGCTGGGTGAAAAATAAGAGATCAAAACAATATCCGTAATATGAGAGCTAAATTTATCGTCCTTACAGGAATGGCATTCGCTCTGACACTGCTGAGCGGATGTATGGAAGACGACCTTTTCAAAGGCGAAGAAGAAAAAGAAGAGGAGAAAGTCGTGGAGGAAGGGGAAGAGAAAGACTTCAATACCTTCGATTTCTCCACTGTGAACCCCGCTACTACCCTCGAGGTGGCTTACTTGAACACCGGCGTGAAAGCCCGTGTCTATTTTGAGCTCTACGATGTGATGCCTGTCATCGAAAACAAGTACAGCTACAGCAAACGCCCCGATGTTACACCCCTCTTTGCCGCCTACACCAACACCGACGGCGTGTTCAGAGACAACGTCTCTCTGCCCGCTTACCTCAAGAAGGTGTATATCTACTCCCCCGCTTTCTACGCGCGCACCCTGATAGAGGCGGACGTGGTGAACGGAAGCATCAAGGCTACCGACGCGGTGGAGGTGAATCCCGGAACAAAGTCTGTCACCAGAGCCGGAAAAAAGTATGACAGTTATGACAGTTACATGGTGATGGAGGGCAAAGTCCCGGAGGCATATAGAGGCAACCGCTGGAAGACGTTTTTGGAAGGAGGCTATAACGGGATGGGATTTGTCAAATACGAAGGTAAGCTCTCTGATGAAATATTGCGTATAGGAGAAGAGGATGTTGACGACTTATATGTGGCACACTCTAGTGTCATCGATGTTAACAAAACCTGTCCTGACGGGTACCGCCGCTACACGGATTTTAAAATCGACGAAAATGCCAAACTGGCAGTGACCTTCCTCGGACAGAACACCTGCTGGAACTGTTCCTTGGGCTACTATTATTACAGGGATGGTAATGCGCCTAAGAGTCTGAACGAGGCAAATGTCATCATGCTCTTCCCCAACACGCAAGACGGAACATGGAAGGGTCGGCAGGATGCGTGGGATACGAGAGGTATCGAGCGTGGAACCGTTGCGCAGTTGAAATTTTATGGCGATAGCTACGAGAAGGAGAATGAAACCGACACATTCCCAGCGGGTTATCGCATCGGGTTTGTCCTCGCCAACAACGCGTGGTCGAACCGCATCCCCGAATTTAATGGGGACAAGAAATACCGCGCCGCGACCTCCGAAGGCCTGAGTGTGGATAATAATGGCAATCCCTATGATAAGCCACGCACCGCTGCCTATAAATACAAGGAGTACAATATGATCTCCTTTGAAGATCATACCGATGACCAGAACTTCAGCGACGTGGTCATCACCATGACTTCCAATCCCGAGAATGCCATTACCAATGTTCCCACGGTGGAACCGGACGATCCCAAGCCCGTTTTTCGGAAAGGCTTTTACGCCTTTGAGGACCTGTGGCCCTCCGAGGGAGACTACGATATGAACGATGTCGTTGTGCGCTACGACTACGAGCAGGAGCTTGGCGACGAGAACAACCGCGTCAAAAGCGAGTCGTTTATCTTTACGACCTACCAGAACTGCGCTACCCTCCAAAACGGGCTTGCTTTCCGCGTGGAGCCTTCGGACACACCCACTGCGGTGAAGGGCTCCATCTGTTTAGATCTGGACGGAGGAGGGGTGTTTACCGAAGCAAACTTCACCGAGGAAACAGACGGGAACGCAAAGGTGTACCTGCTGACCGAAGACGTCAGCACCGACATGGGAGCCACATACAAGGTGACGTTTGAGTACGATCACCCCGTCGCCCCGTCGTCCAATGTCGACCCTTTCATCTACCGAAACTCAGGAAAATCTGGTAAGCGCTGGGAAGTACACCTTACCAATACAGCACCCACCTCGAAGATGGATCCTGACTACTTCCATACGGGATCGGATACCTCCGATCCTGAGATCGGTAGATACTACGTGCGTGATCGTAACTACCCCTTCGCCATCTTCCTGAGCGGCGCCACCCCTGAGAACGTAGAGAAACTGTTGGATCCCCAAAACGAAAGCAAACCCATCGACGAGCTCTACCCCGGCTACAGCGAGTGGGTGGAGAGCTATGGAAATGAAAATGCCGACTGGTACAAACACTAATGGAGCTCCGGAAAGAATATCGGACCGGATACTACCCCTCATATCACACCCCAAGGCTCCCCATGCCACACGTGGAGCCTTGGGGTGTGGCGTGTTTCGTGAACGGGGCGTGGCGGCCGCGCCGCACGCTTCGGATAGCGATAAAAAGTGGCCCGAGATGGGCTGTTTCTCATCTGAAATCCGTATTTTTGACGAAAAATCAGATTGAAAGATGAGAAGTTTCGCGAGTGACAACAATTCCGGCGTGCATCCCCGGGTAATGGATGCGATCATCAAGGCAAATGATAATCACGCGGTTGGATATGGTGATGACCCCTGGACAGAGGCCGCCGCGGGTAAGCTGCAGGAGGTGTTCGGCAAGGAGGCCTCCCCTTTTTTCGTGTTTAACGGGACGGGGGCGAACTCCGTGGCCCTGCAGGCCGTGACCCGTCCGTTTAATAGCATCCTCTGCGCCGAGACCGCTCATATCAACGTGGACGAGTGCGGAGCCCCCGCGCGCATGACCGGTTGCGCCATCGTCACGATCCCGACGACGGACGGCAAGCTGACGCCGGAGTTGATCCGCCCCCGGCTGACGAACTTCGGGGTCTGCCACCATTCGCAACCCAAGGCCGTCTATATCTCGCAGGTATCGGAATTGGGTACCGTCTATACGATCGAGGAGGTGAGAGCGATCGCGGACCTGTTGCATGCATACGGTATGTATCTGCATATGGACGGGGCCCGCCTGGCGAATGCCTGCGCTTACCTGAATTGCTCCATGCGCCAAGTGACCGTAGACGCGGGCGTGGATATCTTGAGCTTTGGCGGCACGAAAAACGGTATGATGATGGGTGAGGCCGTGGTCTCGTTCCGCCCGGAGGTGACGGAGAACCTGCGGTTTTACCGGAAACAGTCCGCTCAGCTGGCCTCGAAGCTTCGTTATCTCTCCGCCCAGTTCGTCCCCTATCTGGAGAATGACCTCTGGCTGGAGAACGCCAAGAAGGCGAATAGCAGCGCCGCCAAGCTGGCGGACGTGCTGCGGCGATACCCGGAGATCCGTTTTACGCAGAAGATCGAGTCGAACCAGCTCTTCTTCACGATCCCTGCCGAGGCGTTGAGGAAGTTGCGAGACAACTATTTCTTCTACATGTGGAACGAGGCGATAAACGAGGCCCGCCTCGTCACCTCCTGGGATACCTCCGACGAGGATATCGCGGCGTTCGAGCACTCCTTGAAAGAGATATTCGGGTAAAAGGCAGATGGGTATGAACATGAGATCGGATCGTATGAGGAGATGGTTTGTTTGGGCGATCGTCCTGATCGGATGGCTGCCCGTAAATGGGGCGCCGGCCCGGCAAAGCGACGATGCCGGGCGGAATACGTTGCGCATCATGAGCTATAACATCCGCAACGGAAGGGGCATGGATGGGGTGACGGACCTGTCGCGTATAGCGGAGGTCATACGTAAGGTCGCCCCCGACGTCGTTGCCATACAGGAGGTGGATAGCGTGACCGGGAGAAGCGGCGGGGTCGACGTGCTCCGGACGCTGGGAGAACGCGCCTGGATGTTTCCTACCTACGCCCCCGCCATCGACTTTGATGGCGGTAAATATGGGGTGGGGATGCTGAGCAAGGAGAGGCCGCTGAGTTACCGCTATGTGGCCCTTCCCGGACGGGAGGAGGAACGGGTCTTGCTGTGGGTCGAGTTTGAGCGATACATCTGCTGCTGCACGCACCTCTCCCTGACGCCGGAAGACCGGATGCGCTCCTTGCCGATCCTGCGGCGGGAAGCCGCTTCCGCGCGGAAACCCCTGTTTATCGCCGGAGATTGGAACGCTACGGCTCCGTCTCCCTTTATCGCGGGAATCGGCGAGGATTTTCAACTGTTGAGCGATCCGGAACAGGCTACATTCCCGGCCTCCACACCGGATCGCTGTTTGGACTATATAGCGGGGTATGTAAAGCATGGACAGCCCTTTACCCGCTTGTCCGCATGGGTTCCCGAAGAGGCGGTGGCATCGGATCACCGCCCGGTCGTGGCGGAGGTCCGCCTGAAGGCCCGGCCGGAAGAGATCTTTTACGCGGCGCCCTATCTCCAAAATCCTACGGAGGGCGGCATAACGGTGATGTGGCAGACGCGTGTCCCGACCTATAGCTGGGTGGAATATGGCACGGATACGCTGAACCTGAAGAGGGCCCGCACCCTCGTGGATGGCCAGGTGATATGCAACGGCTTGCACAATAAGATCCGGCTGACGGATCTGCGGCCGGGGCAAACCTATTACTACCGGGTCTGCTCGCGGGAGATCACGCTTTACAAAGCCTATCAAAAAGCGTTTGGCGAGACGGCGGTATCGCCGTTCTACACGTTCACGATCCCCTCCGCGTCTCAAACGGATTTCACGGCCTTGATCTTTAATGACCTGCACAAGCGTCTCCCGACCCTGGACGCCTTATACGGGCACGTGCGTGATGTCCCGTATGATTTCGTGGTATTCAACGGGGATTGCATAGACGATCCTACCTGTGAGGAGGAGGCTTTGTATCATTTGGCTTATTTCTGCGGCAAGGTGGGCGCCAGCGGGGTACCCGCTTTCTTCCTGAGAGGCAACCACGAGATCCGCGACGCGTATTCGATCGGCCTGCGTGCCCTGTTCGACTATGTGGGCGATAAGACGTATGGGGCGTTCAACTGGGGAGATACCCGCTTCGTCATGCTGGATTGCGGCGAGGATAAGCCGGATAGCACGGCGGTTTATTATGACCTGAACGATTTCACCGGTCTCCGGAAGGATCAGGTGGATTTCCTCTCGGGAGAAGTAAACGGCAAGGCGTTCAAGCAAGCCTCGAAGCGGGTTTTATTGAACCATATCCCGGTCTACGGGAACGGGGACGCCTATGAGCCTTGTCCGGAGCTTTGGGGTAGCCTGTTGGCGAAAGCCCCTTTCAGCGTGAATATATCGGCCCATACGCATCAATACGCTTTCCACCCGAAAGGCTCGTTGGGCAACAACTTCCCGGTGGTCATAGGCGGAGGGCCCGGGCTCGACTCGGCTACGGTGATGGTGTTGCGGAAGAAAGGGAACGAGATGCGTGTACGCGTGTTGAACGCGAAAGGGGAGACCTTGCTGGACTTGAAATTATAGTTCGGCGCGGTGGCGACGGCAGGATCGTCGGAGGGAGCCCGACGCGGAGATTGTGTATTACTTAATTTTATCAATAGCATGAAGACTTTGAATGTAAAAAGAATCCTTTGCGGCTGTTTATTCTGCGCCGCTACATGGCCGGCATTCAGCCAGCCTGTCACGAATCCCCGCCTGATCATCCGCGCGGATGACATGGGGTCGTTCCGTTCCGCCAATAAAGCGTGTATGGAGGGGTATAAGAATGGGGTGGAAACCTGTATAGAGGTCATGGTGGTCACCCCGTGGTTCCCCGAGGCCGCCCGGATGCTGCGGGAGAACCCGGGCATAGATGTCGGGCTTCACCTGACGTTGACCAGCGAATGGGACAACGTGAAATGGCGTCCGCTGACGCATTGCCCCAGCTTGACCGACAGCAATGGCTATTTCTTGCCGATGATGGGCCCGAATCCCGCCTACCCGGGTCTCTCCATCCGGGAGAATCAATGGAGCCTGGCCGAGATCGAGCAGGAGGCCCGGGCCCAGATAGAGATGGCCTTGAAGAACATTCCCCACATCAGCCATATCTCCGGCCATATGGGAGCGACCGGCTTCGATCCGGAGGTGGTGAAGCTGATGCGCCGCCTGTCCGAGGAATATCATCTGCCGGTCGTGGATCGGGCGGAGGCGATGAAGGAGTACGATTTCTCCTATTCCGGATACGATGGCGCCTCCAAGACCCCGGCCGAGAAGGAGGCCAGTTTCATCCGGATGCTGGATAAGCTGGAACCCGGCAAACGCTATATGTTCTTGGATCACCCGGCCTTGGACAATGAGGAGATGGAGACTGTCGGGCATATCGGCTACGAGAACGTGGCGATGGACCGTCAGGGCGTGACCGATCTTTTTACCAGCCCGAAGGTAAAGCAAGCCCTGAAGGATAAGCACATAGACCTGATCAGTTATAACGACCTGACCAAGGAGCTCCCGCGCGGGGAAGCCTCGAAAGCCTTGGATAAGGCGTTCGGCAATTATCTGCGGGCGGTGGAAAAGGCGGATCAAGACTTGCACAGTATCATGATCCTCCAGCATGGAAAGGTCGTGAAAGAGCAATGGCTGGGAGAGGGCGATCGCCATGTGCCGCACGTCTTGAACTCCGTTAGCAAGACCTTTACGGCCACGGCTATCGGCTTTGCCGTCGCCGAGGGTAAATTGAAGGTCACGGACAAGGTGATCTCGTTCTTCCCCGACCAGTTACCGGCCGAGGTAAGCCCTTACCTGAAAGAGCTGGAGATACGTCACCTGTTGACGATGTCCTCCGGCCACGATGTCGATCCTACCGCCTTGGTGCGGCAGAAGGGGAACGAGAACGCCGATTGGGTAAAGACTTTCCTCTCGGCGCCGCTGGTGCATAAACCGGGAACCTATTTCGTATACAACAGCCTCGGTACGTATATGCTTTCCGCCATCCTCCAGCAGGTGACCGGCGAGCAGGTGATCCATTATCTCTATCCCCGCCTGTTCCGTCCGTTGGGTATCGTCGGCGCTACTTGGGCGGAGAGTCCCCAGGGCATCAATTGCGGCGGTTGGGGCTTGTATCTCAAGACCGAGGACCTGGCGAAAATGGGGCAGTTCTTCCTGCAAAAGGGAAAATGGAACGGTGAGCAATTGCTCCCCGAAAGCTGGATAGAGGAGGCTACCACGTCCAAGATCGCCTCTTTGCCCGCCGGGATGAGACCGGAGAACGTGAAGATGAAACCGAAAGATAGCGATTGGTTGCAAGGCTACGGCTACCAGATGTGGCGTTGCCGCCATAACGGCGTTCGTGCCGATGGCGCCAACGGACAATACATTATCATATTGCCCGAGCGCGACGCGGTGATCGCCATGACGGCGAATATCGGCGATATGCAGGCCGAGATCAACCTGATCTGGAAATATATCTTGCCCGCCTTGAGGTAGGGGACATAAACAATACGTCCGGGAAACCCCTGGAGGGTCCCGGACGCAAGACTATGACAAATTTTTTGGTTAAAAAAGGCGCACATTCCTCGTGCGCGTTGCGGAGGCAAGACTCGAACTTGCGACCTTTGGGTTATGAGCCCAACGAGCTACCACTGCTCCACTCCGCGATTTTGCAAACCACTCATCGAATATTTGCTGCAAAGGTAGGACTATTTTCTTACAAAACAAATTTATCGCAAGTTTTTTTTAATATACTTGGTAAATACGATCTTTTTTAAGTACTTTGCGCACAGTTTTAATCAAAATGTGCAATACAAATGCCGATAACAGTTTCTAAAACACGTGACATGCTGGTGGATGTGGCCAGACAATTGTTTGCTCGCATGGGGGTTGATAACACGACGATGAACGATATTGCACAGGCATCTCGTAAGGGGAGACGTACGCTTTATACGTACTTCAAAAGCAAGAACGAGATCTATTTGGCGGTGGTGGAGTCGGAGCTGGACCAGCTTTATAAGATGCTGGTGGACGTGGCCGGCAAAGATCTGCCGGCGGACGAGAAGTTGCTGACGTTTATCTATAGCCGCCTGGACGCGGTAAAGGCGTTGGTGTTTCGCAACGGTACGTTGCGGGCTACGTTCTTCCGCGATATATGGCGCGTGGAGAAGGTGCGCAAGAGCTTCGACCTCCGGGAGGTGGAGATCATCAAGGGAATATTGGACGATGGCGTGAAGGACGGCATATTCAGCATGCCGGACACGGACATTACCGCCCTCGTGCTTCATCATGCCTTGAAAGGACTGGAGGTGCCCTATATCCGGGGGATCATGGGTGATAATATCAGCCAACGGATTAAACGTAGAGACAATGTGATGAATTTGATATTCAACGGAATAAAGATTAAGTAAATCAAAGAAACGAAGGATGTTTATTAATGCGACAGGGTTTTATGTACCTGAAGGACGGGTAGATAACCAACATTTTCTTGAATTGAGCGGGTTGACGAGTGAGTGGATTGAGCAACGGACGGGTATTCATACCCGGTCGAAAGCGAGAGTGGAGGAGAATATCAATACCATGAGCCTTGAGGCCGTGAAGGACGCGCTGCCTAAATTGCCTTACGATATCACGGAGGTAGACTTGATCATCTCCGCTTCGTATTCTCCTTATGATACGGTCGCGACGGCCGCGCATACGGTTCAACATGCGTATACGCTCGCTGGCGCGAAGGCTTTATACCTATCCTCGGCCTGCTCTTCTTTTTTGAATGCCTTGGAGGTCGTGGAGGGATATTTCGCCATGGGGAAGGCTACCAAGGCCTTGGTGCTTTCCGCTGATAAGAACTCCGCCTATTATGATGAGACGGATCCGAAGGCGGGCCATTTATGGGGCGATGCCGCCGCCGCTTTCTTTCTCTCCAAGGAGCGGATCGGTGAGGGCGACGCTGAGATCCTGGAGGTCTACACGCAAGGCCTCGGCCATTTGTCGAAGGCGATGGAGGCGGTTCACTTGCGCCCGGGCGATGGGGGGATCTCTATGCCGGAGGGACGTGACGTGTTTATCCAGGCTTGTACATATATGCCTAAGAATGTCCTCCTTTTGCTGGAGAAGAATGGGTATACGCTGGATGACCTTACTTACTTCATCGGCCATCAGGCGAATATGCGTATCATGGCGAATATCGCCAAGCAATTGGACTTGCCGGATGAGAAATTTTTGCACAATATCGAGGAGCTGGGAAATACGGGTTCCGTAAGCTCGGCCTTGGTATATGCCCAGAACGATACGAATTTCAAGAAAGACGACTTGATCGCTATCACGGTATTCGGCGGTGGCTATTCAACGGGAGCTTGCTTGATTAAATATGGATAATAAAATTTGAGTAATATGAAACTATTAGAAGGAAAAGTGGCTGTCGTAACAGGCGCCGCTCGTGGTATTGGCAAGGCGATCGCCTTGAAGTTTGCCCAAGAGGGCGCTAACATCGCTTTCACGGATCTGGCGATCGATGAGAATGGCCGGGCTACGCAGGCCGAGATCGAGGCCTTGGGCGTAAAGGCCAAGGGATATGCTTCCAACGCGGCTAATTTTGAGGAGACGCATAACGTGGTGACCGAGATCGTGAAGGATTTCGGACGTATCGATATCTTGGTGAACAACGCCGGTATCACGAAAGACGGCTTGATGATGCGTATGAGCGAGGGGCAATGGGACGCTGTGTTGAACGTGAACTTGAAGTCCGCTTTCAACTTTATCCACGCTTGTACCCCGGTCATGATGAAGCAGCGTGCGGGTAGCATTATCAATATGTCTTCTGTCGTAGGTGTTCATGGCAACGCCGGACAAGCGAACTACTCCGCTTCCAAGGCAGGTATGATCGGTTTGGCCAAGTCGATCGCCCAGGAGCTGGGTTCGCGCGGCATCCGTGCGAACGCGATCGCCCCGGGATTCATCATCACGGATATGACCGCTCAGCTGTCGGAAGAGGTACGTGCCGAGTGGTGCAAGAAGATTCCTTTGCGCCGTGGCGGTACGGTGGAGGATGTGGCTAATATCGCTACCTTCTTGGCTTCGGATATGTCTTCTTATGTATCCGGGCAGGTTATTCAGGTGGATGGCGGTATGAATATGTAACATGGAGGTTATTTACGAGGATAATCATATCATAGCGGTAAATAAGACCTGCCGTGAGATCGTGCAAGGCGACAAGACGGGCGATAAGCCTCTCTCGGAGATGCTGAAGGCATGGCTGAAGGAGAAGTACCGCAAGCCCGGTAACGTTTTTGTCGGTGTCACGCACCGTCTGGATCGCCCGGTGAGCGGAGTCGTGATTTTCGCCAAGACAAGCAAGGCCCTCTCTCGCTTGAACGAGATGTTTCGCGTTGGAGAGGTGCGAAAGACCTATTGGGCGATCGTCAAGAACCGCCCCCCGCAGGATGAGGGTGAGTTGGTGGATTGGCTGGAGCGGGACGAGAAGCAAAATAAGAGTTATGCTTATGATACTGAGCGGCCGAATGCCAAGAAAGCGATCCTGCGTTATAAATTGATCGCCCGTTCGGATCGTTATTGTTTGTTGGAGATCGATTTGAAGACGGGGCGGCACCATCAGATCCGCTGTCAGTTGGCGAAGATGGGATGTCCGGTCAAGGGGGATCTGAAGTATGGTTTCGATCGTTCCAACAAGGATGGAGGCATTGGCTTGCACGCTCGTAGCGCGGAGTTTATCCATCCGGTTTCGAAAGAGAACGTGCGAATTGTCGCTCCCGTCCCGGACGATAATTTGTGGAAAGCGTTGTCGGTTGATCAATAAGATAATAGAAGAAGATCTAATAGCTATGGAATCCTTTCGGATGGAAAAAACATTTCATTCGAAAGGATTTTTATTTTGAAACGTAGAGACTTCCACGGCTGGTCGTGGTTTTTTCTTAAACAAATGTAACACAAATAATATAGGTAGAATGAGTAGGAGAAGATTGGCAAAAGTACAGGTTATCTGGATAGTTCTTGTCGTAGCGATGACGGGCTGCCGCCATAAGGAAAAGCAGCGATTGCCCATCGTGATCGTAGACAAACCCTCAAAGGAAGACGTGCGAATTTACGGCGAGTATGTGGGGAGTATCCGTGCCGCCAGCTTTGTCGAGGTTCATGCCCGTGTGGAGGGATTCTTAGAGAAAATGTTGTTTGCGGAAGGTAAGCGGGTGAAGCAGAACGAACCCCTGTTCCGGATTAATCCCGATAAATATCGGGCCAGGGTAGAGAAAGCGAAAGCCCAATTGAAGAAAAGCCAAGCTCAAGCGGCCAAGGCCCGCCGTGATGTGGAACGCCTGAAGCCGTTGTACGAGCAACACGCCGCCAGCCAGCTGGATTTGGATAACGCCACGGCCGCGCTGGAAGATGCCGAGGCGAATATCGCCATGAGCCAGGCGGATCTGGATCAGGCGGAGATGGAGTTGAGCTATACGGTGGTGACCTCGCCACTGTCGGGTTATATCAGTGAGCGTTTCGTGGATGTGGGCGCTCTGGTGGGCCCGGGTGTCAATTCGAAATTAGCGGCTGTCGTGAAGAGCGACACGGTGTTGGTCGATTTTAAGATGACCGCCTTGGATTACCTGCGTGCCGAGCGTCGTAACGTGAAATTTGGCGAGCGGGATACGACCCGTTCTTGGCAGCCTACCGTGACGGTTACCTTGGCGGACGACTCGGAATACCCGGTAAAAGGTATCGTGGACTTCGCCGATCCGCTGGTGGACCCGAAGACCGGTACGTTTGGCGTTCGTGCGGAACTATCCAACCCGAACCGGAAGTTATTGCCCGGACAGTTCACGAAGGTGAAGCTCCTGCTGGATGTCCGCGAGCGTTCGATCGTCGTCCCCCGGAAAGCCCTCTCGATCGAGAAAGGAGGTGCGTTCATCTATGTCATCCGTAGGGACGATATCGCCGAGAAGCGTTTCGTGCAGACCGGCCCGGAGATCGGCAACAAGGTCGTGATCGAACGGGGCTTGGGAGAGAACGAACGAGTCGCGGTAGAGGGGTATCATAAATTGGCGCCGGGTATGCAGGTGCATGCGGTAGAGGCCGGCGACGAGAAGGCTATCCAAGCGCTTAGAGAGGAGGAAGGGCGATGAACCCGGGATTCTTTATAGATCGTCCTGTCTTTTCGACCGTCTTATCGATACTGATCGTGATTGTCGGAATCATCGGACTGGCATTGTTGCCTGTAGACCAATATCCGCAGATTACGCCGCCCGTGGTGAAGATCAGCGCCACGTATCCGGGAGCGAGCGCCCTGACAGTGTCTCAAGCGGTCGCTACCCCGATCGAGCAGGAGCTGAACGGTACGCCGGGTATGATTTATATGCAAAGTAGCAGCTCGAACTCGGGTAGCCTGAATATCACGGTGACCTTCGACGTATCCGCCGACGCGGACTTGGCGGCTGTCGAGATCCAGAACCGGGTGAAACTGGCCGAGAGCCGTCTGCCCGCCGAGGTGATCCAGAATGGTATCACGATCGAGAAGCAGGCACCCAGCCAGCTGATGACCTTGAGCTTGATGTCCGACGATCCGAAGTTTGATGAGATCTATCTGAGTAACTTCGCCACGATCAACGTGTTAGACGTATTGCGCCGTATCCCGGGCATAGGCCGTGTATCGAATATCGGTAGCCGTTATTACGGTATGCAGATCTGGGTATATCCGGATCGGTTGGCTAATATGGGATTGACGGTAAAGGACTTGCAGGATGCCTTGAAAGACCAGAACCGGGAATCGGCGGCGGGCGAGCTGGGTAAGCAACCTGTGCTGGACGTGGATGTCACCCTGCCTATCACGGCTCCGGGACGTTTGTCTACGGTGAAGGAGTTTGAGGATATCGTGGTGCGGGCAAACCCGGATGGCTCGATCGTCCGGATGAGCGACGTGGCCCGGGTATCGCTGGAGGCCTCCTCCTATTCTACGGAGAGCGGGATCAACGGGAAGAATGCCGCGATCTTGGGTATCTATATGTTGCCGGGAGCGAACGCGCTGGAGGTCGCTACGGCGGTGAAAGAGGCGATGAAGGATATCAGCGAGAACTTCCCGGAAGGCTTGGCGTATAATTTCCCGTTTGATATGACGGAGTATATCTCCCAATCTGTGCACGAGGTGTATAAGACCCTGTTCGAGGCCCTCTTCCTGGTCGTTCTCGTGGTGTTCCTCTCGTTGCAGAATTGGCGGGCGGCCTTGATCCCGACGATCGCTGTCCCGATCTCCTTGATTGGTACGTTCGGTTTTATGTTGATCTTGGGCTTCTCGTTGAATATGCTTACCTTGCTGGGATTGATCTTGGCGATCGGTATCGTGGTGGACGACGCTATCGTGGTGGTGGAGAACGTGGAGCGTATCATGGCCGAGGAGCGTCTGACCGCCCGTGAGGCTACGCATAAGGCGATGCGGGAGTTATCCGGTGCCTTGATCGCTACCTCCATGGTATTGGCCGCCGTGTTCGTGCCGGTGAGTTTCTTGGGGGGGATCACGGGGCAGTTGTACCGTCAGTTCTCCGTTACGATCGTGGTCTCCGTGTTGTTGTCCACGGTAGTGGCCTTGACGTTGAGCCCGGCGATGTGCGCCATCATCTTGCGCCCGTCTCCTAAGCGGAAAGCGTTTATTTTCCGCAAGATCAATCTGTGGTTGGCGAAAGGAAATAAGAGATATACGAAGTTGTTGCGTATCTCCATCGCGAATCCCCGCCGTATCTGGGTCGGGTTCGGGATGGTGCTGGTGGCTATCTTCGTCTTGAACCGGGTGTTGCCTACCAGCTTTATCCCGGAGGAGGATCAAGGATTCTTCACCGTAGAGCTAGAGATGCCCGAGGGTACTACCTTGGAGCGTACACGTGCCGTGACAGACCGTGCGATCGAGTTCCTCGACCATCATCCGGCCGTGGCCTACGTACAGAACGTGACGGGTAGCAGTCCCCGTGTCGGTACGAATCAAGGGCGTGCGACGCTAACGGTGATCTTGAAACCGTGGGAAGCGCGTAAATCCTCCGGTATGCAGGTGGAGGACGTGATGGCCGATGCCCGCCGGGAATTTTATTATTACCCCGAGGCTAAGTCGTACGTGAACCGTCCGCCGGTAATCCCGGGCTTGGGCGAGAGCGGTGGCTTGGAGATGCAGTTGGAGGCGAGGGGAGACGCTGGCTGGGATCATCTGGTAAGCGCCACGGATACCTTCCTGTATTACGCCTCGCGAGCGCCGGAGCTTCAGGGCGTCTCTTCCGCCATGCAGAGCGAGATCCCGCAGTTGTATTTCGACGTGGATCGCGACCGGGCGAAGTTCCTCGGCATTCCCCTGTCCGATATTTTCTCGACCATGAAGGCTTATCTGGGCTCCGTATACGTGAACGACTTCAATATGTTCAACCGTATTTACCGTGTATATATCCAAGCGGAGGCGCCTTATCGGGCTACCCGGGATAATCTGGATTTGTTCTTCGTGCGCGGCAAGGATGGGGCGATGGTTCCATTGACCGCCTTGGGTACGACTCAATATACGACCGGCCCGGGAACGATCAAACGTTTCAATATGTTCACCACGGCCTCGATCCATGCTGTAGCCGCCCCAGGATACAGTACGGGGGAGGCGATGGCGGCGATGGAACGGATCGCCAGGGAGCATCTGCCCGAGAATATCGGTCTGGAGTGGAGCGGCCTTTCCTATCAGGAGAAACAGGCCGATGGGCAGACCGTTTTTGTCTTGGCGTTGGTGTTTTTGTTTGTCTTCTTGTTCTTGGCGGCTCAGTATGAGAGCTGGATCGTGCCGATCGCCGTATTGCTTTCCTTGCCGGTCGCCACGTTGGGTGCCTGCTTAGGGATCTGGGTGACGGGGCTGGAGAACGATATCTATTTCCAGATCGGTCTGGTAACCTTGATCGGGTTGGCGGCGAAGAACGCCATCTTGATCGTCGAGTTCGCCAAGGTGCAGGTGGATAACGGGGTGGATGTGGTGAAAGCCGCTATCCATGCCGCCCAGATGCGTTTCCGCCCGATCTTGATGACCTCGTTGGCTTTCGTGTTGGGTATGCTTCCGATGGTGTTGGCCAGCGGGCCGGGCTCGGCTTCCCGCCATAGTATCGGTACGGGCGTATTCTTCGGTATGCTGGTGGCGATTACGGTAGGTATCGTGTTGGTCCCCTTCTTCTTCGTCTGGATCTATAAGATAAAGGGGAGGATACGGATGGGACGTATCGCTCAAAAGAAAACAGTGGTAACCGTGGTGTGTGTCGTCTCTATGCTGGCGCTCCCTTCCTGCAAGATCGGAAAGCGGTACGCGCGTCCGGAGTTGAACCTGCCGGACCGGATCGAGGCTTATACGGATACGGCCGATACGACATCCGTGGAGAATATCCCTTGGGAGAGCCTTTATGCCGATGAGACCTTGAGGGATCTGATCCGGAAGGCGCTGGAGACGAACAAGGATCTGAAGATAGCCGCCGCTAAGGTGAGGGAGATGATCGCCGCCCGGCGGATCTCTTTCGCGAATAGGCTGCCGGAGGTGGGAGCGAATATCTACGCGCAAAAGGAACGCTTGAACTATGGAGGGGATGATCCGAAGCCCGATCCGGAGTTCGGGGCGAAACTGGCTTTGTCTTGGGAATTGGATTTATGGGGCAACCTCCGCTGGGCGAACGAGGCGGCCATCGCTTCCTATATGCAGACCGTGGAGGGCCGGCGTGCCTTGCGATTGACCATCATCGCCGAGGTAGCCGCCAATTATTATCAACTTTGCGCCTTGGACCAAGAGTTGTCGATCGTGCAACAAACCTTGGACGCACGTCGTGAGGGTGTCCGCTTGGCGAAGCTCCGGTATGAGGGCGGGCTTACCTCCGAGACGGCTTACAACCAAGCCCAAGTGGAGTTGGCCCGTACCGAGACCTTGATCCCCTCGCTGGAGCGCCAGATCAAGATCAAGGAAAGCGACCTCAGCATGCTGCTGGGCGAGTATACGGATGATATTCCCCGTGGCCTCTCGTTGAGCGACCAGCACTTGCCGGATGCCTTACCGATCGGCTTACCGTCTTCTTTGCTGGAGCGGCGGCCGGATATGCGCCAAGCGGAGTTTAAGCTTCGGGCGGCGAACGCTCAAGTGGGTGTGGCGCAAACGGACTTATTCCCGAAGATCCGTTTGACAAGCAATTACGGTTTCGAGAGCGATGAGTTAAGCGGTATCTTGAAGAGTCCGGCAGGTTTCATCGCCGGAAGCCTGTTGCAGCCGATCTTCGCCATGGGGAAGAACAAGGCGAGAGTGAGAGCGGAGAGGGCTCGTTACGAGCAAGAGGTCTATCGTTACGAGAAGAGCGTATTAGGCGCCTTCAAGGAGGTGAACAACGCTATCGTGACCGTTCGCAAGGTGAAGGAGATCCGTGCCTCCCGCGTGAATCTGGAAGCATCCGCCAGCAAATACCTGGAACTCGCCCAATTGCAATACATCAACGGTGTCATCAGCTACATGGACGTGTTGGACGCCCAGCGCGGCTTGCTGGACGCCCAGATCGGCTTGAACAATGCCGTGTTGGATGAGTTGCTGTCGGTGGTATATCTGTATAAGGCTTTAGGGGGAGGGTTCCGATAGCGCGATTTGTATCCAACTTTTCCCCTTGTTTGTTTCTTGCGTGTTTATCGAGGAAGCCTTATCTTTGTGACGTTTTAGTGATATGACGTAGAAGCGTTTCGATATTATCCTGTTCTGGAATCTGGACAATTTCGGCTAACCAGGATAATAGGCAAATGGTTCCTGCGCTTATGTTTGTTATATATGCCTGCCCGTGATGGGTGGATTGTATACTTGCATAAGGCGTGGGACTATTGTTCTATTATTGGTTAGCGGGCAGTCCAGAGCCTCAGAACAGTGATAGACGATGGTTCCCACGCTTTTTTTATTTATTAAAAGACCTACCGGAGGGGACAGGGAGGTAGTGGATATTATGCTGTTCAACTCGATCGCTTTCCTGTTGTTCTTCCCGTTGGTATGTGCGGTTTATTTTGCTTTACCGTCGTTGAGGATCCGTAATTTGTTCCTGCTTGCCGCTAGTTACTATTTCTATATGAACTGGCAACCGGTCTATGCCTTGCTATTGTTGACCAGTACGGTGATCACTTATTTGGCGGCCCTTGGTATCGGATATTTCGAGGAGCGGGCAAAGAAGCGTCTGTGTTTGGTTGCCAGCTTGGTGCTTAATCTCTCGATCCTCTTCTTCTTCAAGTACTATAATTTCGCGGCCATGAATCTTTCCGTCTTTCTGGAAGCGTTTGGCTGGGCGGTAGATTTCCCGAGATTCGATATGTTGTTGCCGGTCGGGATTTCCTTCTATACCTTTCAAGCGTTGGGCTATTCGATTGATGTGTACCGGAAGGTGACACCGGTGGAGAGGAATTTTTTTACCTACGCCTTGTTTGTCTCTTTCTTTCCTCAGCTGGTGGCAGGACCGATCGAACGCTCCACGAACCTATTACCCCAGTTCAAGGAGAAACATGCCTTTTGTTATGAGGATGCCATGGCTGGTTTTCGGTTCATGCTTTGGGGGTTCTTCTTGAAGTTGGTACTGGCGGATCGTTGCGGGTTGTATGTGGATGCGGTATTTAATAACGTGGCGCATCACGATGGAGGGTCTTTCTTGCTGGCCTCCCTTTTCTTTCCGTTTCAGATCTATGGCGACTTCGCTGGTTATTCCTTGGTAGCTATCGGTGTGGCTCGTGTGATGGGGTTCCGGTTGATGGAGAACTTCCGTCGGCCTTATTTCGCCGCCAGCGTGACCGAGTTCTGGAGGCGTTGGCATATCTCGCTTTCCACGTGGTTCAAGGATTATATCTATATTCCGTTGGGAGGGAACAGGGTGGGGAACCTTCGCTGTTACTTCAATGTGTTGGTTACTTTCGTGATCAGCGGCTTATGGCATGGCGCGAATTGGACTTTTCTTGTTTGGGGAACGCTTCATGGCGCGTTGCAATGCGTGGAACGTATGTTTGGGTTCCATCGGGCAAGATGGAGTGGTTTCGCTCGTTTCCTGCATGTGTTTGTCACGTTTTGTGTGGTGAGCTTGGCATGGGTGTTTTTCCGTGCGAACAGCCTTTCGGACGCGTTGACGATCCTTGGCGAGATCTTTACCAATATGGCGATGCCTTATCTGAGGCTTGCTGACTTTATGGCGATCGCTATCGCTTTGTCCGTGTTGTTCGCGAAGGAGGGTATTGATGAGTTTGGGTGGCAGGTACGTATATCCGAGTCTCCCGTATGGTCGGTACGCCATCTGTATATGGTGGCGATGATCGCTTATATCCTTCTGTTTGGGGTGTTGAATGGCGATCAGTTTATCTACTTTCAGTTTTGAGGTCATTAACGTAAATGTATAGGGAAAATGAGACAATTGATAGTTAGTTTTATCGTAGTATTGACTGGTGTGTTTGTCGTAGATCGCGTGGGAGGCCTCTGTATGGGTTGGGTAAATCAACATACCTCCGATATAACCGCTCCTAAGATCAGGTATTTGGTGAATGATGTGGATGAGGACGTCGTTTTGATGGGGACTTCCCGTTGCAATTTCCATTACGTGCCTTCTATCATCAGCGACTCATTGGGTATGAGCGTGTATAATGGCGGTATAGATGCTTCCGACAATATATTCGCCCACTACTGGGTACTGAGTCAAGTTCTCTCTCACCATACGCCCAAGATGGTATGCTTGGAGTTGATGGACAATGATTATAAGATCCAATCGAACCCGTTTAATACGATCAGTTTCTTCGCTCCCTATTACGGGTATGACGAGCGTGCAGATTCCGTTTTCCGCTTGGCCGGCACACATTGGGCGTACGAGGTATCCCATCTTTATCGCTACAACGCGAAGGCGGTATCCAATTTGGCCGGCTTGCTCGTAAACCGACAGGCTAATGAGGACCACGGTTACTTGCCCGGGCCTGAACCCGTCCGTTTCCCCGATGAGCTGGAGTATGACGAGACCCGTACAGATGCGGATAGTTTGAAACTGGTTTATTTGCGCAAGTTCATCTCACTCTGCGAGGACCGGGCGATAAGATTGGTATTTATGGTATCTCCCCGTTATAGTCAAGTTGGTATGGATAAATACGATGTGCTGAAAGCCGTGGCGGCCGAGCATGGCATCCCTTTCTTTGATTATCACACCAGAGGTCTTTTTCTCAATCACCCCGAGTATTTCAAGGATGTGGCACATCTTTGGGACAAAGGGGCGAGAGCTTACTCCGCTATCTTCGCTCACGACTTGCTTCTTTCATTCGAAATGCCTTCGCTTTCCCGAAAAAAAGCCCTTTCGTTCCGGCGAGAATAATTCATCCGGATGCATATCCATTGATTCCTTTGAACGATTCCATTGGATTACGAATGGGTTCTGACGGGTTTACGATGCCTATTCATGGCGGTTGACAACCCTATTCATGGCGGTTTATACGGCCCGACGCAGCTATACGTGTGAATGGAAGCCGTGAAAACCCGGTGATCCGGATGGTGAAGAAGCGATAATGAGAATTTTCTCATTATCTTCGCGCCCGTAGAAACAATCAGAGATAGAAAATGCCATTAAATTTACAGAAGAACTTACCGGCTATCGAGCTGCTGAAGAAGGAACAGATCTTCGTGATGGATTCCTTGCGCGCGTCGGAGCAGGATATCCGCCCCCTCCGGGTGGTCGTATTGAATTTGATGCCTCTTAAGATAACGACCGAGACGGACCTGGTTCGCCTCCTCAGTAATACACCCCTGCAGGTGGAGCTTGATTTTATGAAGATCAAGGGACATACGCCGAAGAATACGCCCATCGAGCACATGCGGGAATTTTATAAGGATTTCGATGAGATGGCGGATGACTTCTACGACGGGATGATCGTGACGGGCGCTCCCGTGGAGCGGATGCCTTTCGAGGAGGTCAGTTACTGGGAGGAGATCGTGCGGATATTCGATTGGGCCCGTACGCACGTTACCTCCACGCTGTATATCTGCTGGGCGGCGCAAGCGGGGCTATACCATTTCTATGGGGTGCCTAAATATGATTTGCCGGCCAAGATGTTCGGTGTCTTCCGTCATTCGCTCCGGGAACCGTTTGTCCCGATCTTCCGGGGATTCGATGACGAGTTCCTCGTGCCTCACAGCCGTCATACCGAGATTCGCCGGGAGGATATCCTGAAGGTACCCGAGCTCACCCTGTTGTCCGAGAGCGAGGAATCCGGCGTCTATATGGCGATGGCCCGCGGCGGACGGGAATTCTTCATCACCGGCCATTCCGAGTATTCGCCCTATACGCTGAATGATGAGTACATGCGCGATTTGGGGAAGGGGTTGCCCATCAACAAGCCTCGTAATTATTACCGGAATAACGATCCGGCGCAAGGCCCGGTGGTGCGTTGGCGGGGGCACGCGAACCTGCTGTTCACCAATTGGCTGAACTATTACGTATACCAGGAGACCCCGTTCCGCCGGGAAGATATTAAAAAACTAGGAAGCCTGTAAATGAGAAAAGAGCCCCGTTCGATAGAACTGCTATCTCCCGCCAAGGATCTGATTTGCGGCAGGGAGGCGATTAACCATGGCGCCGATGCCGTCTATATCGGCGCCCCGAAGTTCGGGGCCCGCGCCGCCGCCGGTAATACGCCGGGCGATATACGGCAGCTTTGCGATTACGCCCATCTCTATTCGGCTCGTGTTTACGTGGCCTTGAATACCCTCTTGAAAGAAGAGGAGCTGGCCGAGGCCGAGCGAATGATCTGGCAGCTTTACGAGGCCGGGGCGGATGCCTTGATCGTTCAAGACATGGGTATCACCCAGTTGAACCTTCCGCCCATCCCCTTGCACGCCAGTACGCAAACGGACAACCGTACGCCGGAGAAGGTGAGATTCCTGCAAGAGGTCGGTTTCACGCAAGTCGTATTGGCGAGGGAGCTGTCGCTAAACCAGATACGGGAGATCGCCGAGCGGACGACCGTGCCTCTGGAGGTCTTCGTGCACGGGGCGCTATGCGTAAGCTATAGCGGCCAGTGTTACCTGAGCGCCGCCTTGAGTGGGCGAAGCGCCAACCGGGGGGAATGCGCCCAGTATTGCCGCCTGCCTTATCGCTTGATCGACGCGGATGGGAAGGAGATCGTATCGGGTAAGCATCTCTTATCCTTGAAGGACATGAACCGGGGGGAATACTTGGAGGAGCTGTTGGATGCCGGTGTCTCTTCCTTGAAGATCGAGGGTCGTTTGAAGGATGTATCTTACGTGAAAAACGTAACGGCCTGGTACCGGAAGAGACTAGACGCTATCTTGTCCCGTCGGCCGGAGTACCGTCGCGCCTCGGCCGGGCATAGTACTTACACGTTCGAGCCTGTGGCGGAGAAAAGTTTCAACCGGGGTTTCACGCCTTTCTTGTGGAAGGAGCGCACGAAGGATATCACCAGCTTCGATACGCCCAAGTCCTTGGGAGAACCGGTGGGTACGGTGAAAGCGCTGAAAGGGAACTCTTTCACGATCGCCGGGTTGAAACCATTGAATAATGGCGACGGGCTTGCCTTCTTCAACGAGAAAGGGGAGTTGGAGGGCTTTCGGGTAAACCGTGTGGAGGCGAACCGGATCTTTACGCTGGATCGCCCGGCGATCCGTCCGGGAATACCTTTGTACCGGAATTTCGATCAAGCGTTTGATAAACTGCTATCCAAGCCATCCGCCGAGCGAAAGATCGCTGTCCGGATGGAATTTCAAGATAACGCCTTTGGCTTCACGTTAAGTATGACGGACGAGACCGGAGCCCGTATCATGCTTACCCGGCCGTTCGGGAAAGAACCGGCCCGGGGGGAGCAGGCGGAGAATATCCGTACCCGGCTCTCGAAGTTGGGGGACACGCCTTTCGAGGCGGCGGAGGTCGTCGTGGCGATGTCCGACAACTGGTTCGTCCCCTCTTCTTTATTGGCCGAGATGCGTAGGCAAGGGGTGGAGAGGCTGATCGCTACCCGGCGGATCCGTTACCGCGGGGAAGAGGCTCGTCCGTTTAAGCCCTGTGCAGGCGAGACTCCGGGAATCCCCTTTCCCGAGAAACGCCTGACCTATCTGGGGAATGTCTCCAATAGCAAAGCCCGCGCTTTTTATAAGGCGCATGGCGTGGTCGCCGTGGAAGAGGCTTTTGAGCTGTCTCCCCGGCGGGATGTCCCCTTGATGTTCACGAAGCATTGCCTGCGGTACAGCATGGGGTGGTGCCCTACCTATCAGAAACAAAGGTCTCCCTACAAGGAGCCCTACTTCTTGCGTTATAAGGAGACACTCTTGCGTTTGCGCTTCGACTGCGCGCATTGCCAGATGTTGATCTACGCGGAGGAATAACCGGCTTGATCGATCACAGTTGGCTTTCAAGCCATTCCAGATACCTCCTTACTCCCGCCTCATCTTCCGCCTCGGGGCTCCAAGGCGCCAGGTTCTCCGGTGCCAACGGCGCGAACGGCCCTTGCTTTATCTCATAAATAACCGATCCGGATTCCAGTACCAGAAGCCCGTGCCATGTCCCGGCCTTGATCTCCGCTCCATAAGCGCCTTCCCTTGGATTCAGTATCGTTTTCTCCGTGATATTTCCCTCTCCGTCAAACAAGAATGCCGCGACCCTCCCGCGTAGCAGCAGGAAGATCTCGTCTTTCGCCGGATTCAAATGCCGGTGCGGACGCAAATAGGTACCGGGCTCCATGGCATTCAGTAACCGATTGACCGGATCATCCAATCTCTCATGGAAATTATAGTTCATCCGCAGGCGGGGCGACCGCAAGGCCTTGGCCTGGGTCTCGTCGAGTAATTGTTCGTTGATGATCTTCATCGCTCTCTTTTTGTTTTTAGGGACGAATGCGTGAAACGTGTCCATTCCAAGCGACAGGCAGCCCCGTCGCCCTGCGAGATCCTTCTCGCGGGCTAACGAGACCTTCCGTTTTTATCTTTTCCGGCAGCTTGATTAGTCGGCTCTCTCCAATAACCAGGCGTCTTGGAAATTAGGAGCGTATTTCGCCTTGATGGCGTCGCGGCTATCGGCGGCGTCCGCCTTATTGTCGAAGCTGGCGACGATCACACGCAACATGCCTTGCTCGTTCTCGCCCAACACCGCGTTGTAACCATCATTCTGCATACGTTCCTTCAGCGCGTAAGCATTTGTCTTGTTCTTGAAACTACCGACAACGACGCTATAACGTTTCAGACGGCTGGCGTCCTCACCTTGGGCGGCGTTGATCTTTTCCGTACGAGTGGTAGCCGTAGAGGTTCTGGGCTTTGAGACAGGAGCTACCTCGACAACTTCCTCCTCTTGTTCTACAACCTCAACAGGAGCTGTCGACTCTTTTTCCTTGGCCTGTTCGTATGCAGCCTTGTACGCGCTCTGTTTAGGTTTACATGAGCCGAGTGCTAATACCATACATACAGCGGCTCCAAATAACCAAATTTTATTCATACTGTTCAGTTCTTATAATTAGTAACGCAAAGATATAAATTATATTTAGTACTTTCGTACTCGAATTGTAATATATTATAAGGGCATGGATAAATCTATCGGAACAATGATTATGGCAACATCCCTACTGCTAGGTGCTTGCGATCCGGCTACGGATGCGAACTTGAAGGAGACCGGCGATAAGAGCCTGATCGGGAAGTCGGACATCCGGATCAAAGACGGTCGTATGACCCCGGAGGCTTTGTGGGCTCTGGGACGTATCGGCGGCATGAACGTATCTCCGGACGGGAAAAAAGTGGTGTATACGGTGGCGTACTATAGCGTACCGGAAAACAAGAGCAATCGCGAGGTCTTCGTGATGAACGCCGACGGATCGGATAATAAGCAAATCACGAAAACCGGATTCGCCGAGAACGAGGCCGTATGGATCAAGGGAGGGACCAAGATCGCTTTCTTATGCAACGAGAGCGGTAGCAGCCAGCTTTGGGAAATGAATCCGGATGGGACGGACCGTAGGCGACTTTCCGATTATGATAAGGATATCGAGGGGTTCGCTTTCTCTCCCGATGAAAAAAAGGTCTTGTTTATCTCGCAAGTCAAGACCGTGAGCAGTACCGCTGACAAATATCCGGATCTGGATAAGGCGACAGGTGTCATCCTTACGGATTTGATGTACAAGCATTGGGATGAGTGGGTGACTACCGCTCCGCATCCTTTTGTCGCGGATTTCGATGGACGGTCGGTCCGTAATCCTGTGGATGTAATGGCGGGCGAGTTGTTTGAGAGCCCGATGAAGCCGTTTGGCGGTATCGAGCAATTGGCTTGGAACACCACCTCGGACAAGATCGCCTATACGAGCCGTAAAAAGACAGGTAAAGAATACGCGATCTCCACGAACTCGGATATCTATGTATACGATCTGAATACGAGGCAAACAGTCAATATAACGGAAGAGAACAAGGGATATGATACGAATCCCGCGTATTCCCCGGACGGAAAGTGTATCGCTTGGCTGAGCATGGAACGGGATGGTTACGAGGCGGATCAAAACCGCTTGATGGTAATGAATCTGGAGACGGGCGAGAAAACATTCGTCAGCAAGGATTTTGACTCCAACGTGGACTCCTACTGCTGGAGCGCGGATTGCAAGCGTATCTATTTCACGGGCGTTTGGCATGGCGAGTCTCAGGTCTATCAGATCGACCTGGCTGATGGCAACAAGATTACCCCGCTGACCGAAGGTATGTACGATTACGCCTCGGTCGCTCTTCTGGGCGATAAGCTGATCGCTCAACGTCATTCCATGAGTATGGGAGACGAGATCTATTCGATCGATTTGGCGGGGGATCACGCGGTAACTCAACTTACGTTCGAGAACAAACACATTTACGACCAGCTTACGATGGGTAAGGTAGAGGGGCGCTGGATGAAGACGACAGATGGCAAGCAGATGCTGACGTGGGTTATCTACCCGCCTCAGTTCGATCCGAATAAGAAGTATCCTACGTTGTTGTTCTGCGAGGGTGGCCCGCAAAGCCCCGTGAGTCAGTTCTGGTCTTACCGCTGGAATTTCCAGATCATGGCGGCTAACGACTATATCATCGTGGCGCCGAACCGCCGGGGGCTTCCCGGATTTGGCCTGGAATGGAATGAGGCTGTCAGTGGCGATTACGGCGGACAATGCATGAGCGATTATTTCACCGCTATTGACGAGATGGCCAAGGAACCGTATGTGAATAAAGATCGCCTGGGTTGTGTGGGCGCGAGCTTCGGCGGATTCTCCGTATATTGGTTGGCGGGTCATCATGATAAACGTTTCAAGGCATTTATCGCCCACGATGGTATCTTTAATATGGAAATGCAGTATCTGGAAACGGAAGAGATGTGGTTCGCCAATTGGGATATGGGTGGAGCGTACTGGGAAAAGCGGAACGCCACGGCTCAGCGTACTTTCGCGAACTCTCCGCATAAGTTCGTGGACAAATGGGATACGCCTATCCTTTGTATCCATGGCGAGAAGGATTACCGGATCTTGGCGAATCAAGGGATGGCGGCATTCAACGCTGCGGTCCTTCGGGGGGTACCGGCCGAGTTGCTGATTTATCCGGATGAGAACCATTGGGTGTTGAAACCCCAGAATGGCGTCCTCTGGCAACGTACGTTCTTTGAGTGGTTGGATATGTGGTTGAAGAAATAGTCTTTATCGATTGACAGATAGAATTAATCTATCGCTGAATTATGGTAGTATCGGATAGTTTGGCTATTTTTGTGCCATACAACAATAAAAAAATTGCGACAATATGAAAAAGAAATGGATTTGCACAGTATGTGGTTATGTACACGAAGGTGATGAGGCTCCTGAGTTCTGCCCTCAATGTAAACAACCGAAAAGCAAATTTAAGGAATTAGTAGAGACAGAAGGTGCGTTGCAGTTCGTCGACGAGCATGTACTGGGTATTGCTAAAGGAGTAGACCCCGTGATTTTGGAGGGGCTGAACGCTCACTTTATGGGAGAATGTACCGAGGTTGGTATGTATTTGGCCATGAGCCGTCAAGCGGATCGTGAGGGTTATCCCGAGGTGGCCGAGGCCTTCAAGCGTTACGCTTGGGAAGAGGCTGAGCACGCCGCTAAGTTCGCGGAGCTTCTTGGCGACGTGGTTTGGGATACGAAGACGAACTTGAAAAAGCGTATGGAGGCTGAGGCTGGCGCGTGCGAGGACAAGAAACGTATCGCTACATTGGCTAAACAACAGAATTTGGACGCGATCCATGATACCGTACATGAGATGTGCAAAGACGAGGCACGTCATGGTAAAGGATTTGAAGGTCTGTATAATCGTTATTTCAAGTAATTTGGAGGTACTAGTAATATGTTTTAAAGAGGGGTATTCCGTAAAGAATACCCTTTTTTTTGTATTTGATAAAGTAATTTTAGCCTTTTAAGCGAATAACGAGACTATATTTTATGTACTTTCGCGTGCGTCAGCCACAAGGAAAGATGCCGGAGTGGTCGAACGGGCCGCACTCGAAATGCGGTGAACGGGTAACTGTTCCCTGGGTTCGAATCCCAGTCTTTCCGCCATTCAGCCGTTTCGTATGGGCTATGGGCAAAAAAGACGGGGCCGCGAGTCATGTTGTTCGCGGCCCCGTCTTTTAATCTGTGCGGTTAGCATGTATCGCTCAAGGAATACCGGAGCTGATCCAGCATCAACGGCACTTCCGCCTCCTCGATTCCCGCCGCGAGAAGATCGGGGATGTCTTGGTTGAACTGCTCTTGGAACTTCGAGAAATCGCCGGACTCTTTCTCCACGGCTTTCTTATAGAACGCGAGCGCCCCCTTGATATGCTGTAAAGCCCATTCTGTATGCCCCGCGTTCAAGAAATCTTGGGTGTCGGGTTGATTATCCAGGATCTTTTTGTAATAATTACGGGCCTGATCGTATTTACCGGTCAAGAAAGAACACCAAGCGATCGGACGCCAAGCCCTCGTGCTTTTATTGTCCAGATAATCTACCTTGAAATAATACTTCAGCGCCTCCTTGTACTGCTTGAGCTCAAGATGGCAGTGGCCGATACTTATTTGGATGGATAAATCATCCGGGTCGAGCGCCTCGTAGCGGTGATAGTATCTCAACGCCTCTTCCGGTCGCTTTAAGGTACGGTAACAACCGGCGATCCGGCGAATGACCCATTTACTGTCCGGATGGATAAGATCCGCGTGCAAATAAGCCTCCAGGGCGCCTTGTATATCACCCTCCATTTGCTTGCAATAACCGATTTTCTGGAATAAGACGTCACTTTCCTGGTTCGCGTCGGATAAGCGATTGTAGATCGTGAGCGCGTCGAGGAAGTAATTCCTTCGGAGGTAATACTCCGCTATCGTTGTCAAGCTTTCCTCATCACTGACGTAAGGCTGCAAAATTGGCAGGTTATGAAAGTCCAGCGCGCGAGTAAATAGGTCGTCAAAATCCAGATGGCCCGGATAAAGTTTGAAGAAACGATACAAATCCTGTATGTATTGTCCGGATATGGTTTCCAGTTTTTCCCGTTTACTGATCAAATCCTCCTTTGCTTGCTGGATGATCTCGGTGGCTTGACTGCCAAACTGTCCCATCATCCGTTGACGGGTTTGATCCGGCAATTGCATCATGCTGAAATATAAGGAATATTTATCGGAATTGCACATGAATGCCGAGAGAGTCATGGAATCCAGCACATTCTTTTCCGTCTGATTCTTGCTCAACGGATTGCCCAGGGCGGAATGCTCGGTCGTGAATGGCATGAACCAGTTGCCCGGTTCACGGAAGAAGGGGAAATGCTTTAGGTGTACGAAGGTAGAGTGCATTACGTCCGCGCCTTCTTGTTGCAGTTCGCTGAACTCCTCTATTTTCTTTCCCAAGGAACGGTTCGATAACATATCCTGCCAATCCGGATTCATCTCGTCCCCGAGAAGTTCCGGATTGATATCCTTTAAGTTTATCTTTTGACTGATTTTCGGGCCCAGCTTGATCATCTCCGGAATGATCTCGTCTTGTAGCTTGCGGGTGATCTTCTCTGTCTCGCGGGCCAGGATAAAACGGAGGGTAATCGTGCGGATCGCCTTCGTGAAATTGGGAAACCCCTCGGATAAAGCCGCCAGCCGATCCGCTATCTGCGGATACAACGCCGTACGTTTTCTGTAGGTATAGAGCGTCAGTAGAATCCCGATCAACGCACGGTAACGAATCTCATCTTCCCGGAGATTGGCCGCGTCGAACAATAAGAGCAGTTTCTCCTTATCGAAAGCGGCTTGCAGCCCCAGCATCAACGCCGATACGATTTGGCTACCGATGATAAAAGGCAACTCCGGGTCGTTCAACAGCTCCCTGATAGAGGCCGTCTCCTCCTTGTTGAGCGGGTTCGAGGTCCAGATCGTATTGAATAACAGGATCGTGGCGGACTCGATCCGCCGCTGCTCCGTAAGGGTCCCGGCCGGAGCCTCCATCCTCAACAGGGAAGCGTTTCTCAAAACCTTGTGGAGCCGGTCATAGCCGGCAGGCTCCTTTTGCGTCATCCGCCGGTGGCTGTAATAGGCGAGAGGCGAATCGGCCGATAAGGCCTTGTGCCTCACCCTATCCGCGAACTCATAGCTGGACGCGATCAATTGGTTGTATATCTGGTCTTGCATCGGATCTTTAGCCCCCTCGATCCGGTATCGCAACATATATTTATAGGTGTCTTGCAGCTCGTTCAACCGATCCTGGAACGCGTACGCACGTATTCCCGCTATCAAGCCTTGGAGAAAATCGAACGCGTTCTTCAGCTCCTTTTCGTCCAGTGAACCGATAATCCGGTCGTATGCCTTATTTATTTCTTGTATTGTCATATGCTATTCACAACAAATGGTATGCCAAAAGTAGCGTATTTGGGCTAAATTTCCTATCTTCGCGTACCTAAAAATAAATTTGGCAGATGAAGAATATCCGCAATTTCTGTATTATTGCTCATATTGACCATGGGAAAAGTACCTTGGCAGACCGTTTGCTTGAGTATACCAAGACTGTAGAAGGTAAAGACATGCAAGCTCAAGTCCTTGACGACATGGATTTGGAGCGTGAGCGTGGTATTACGATCAAGAGCCACGCGATCCAGATGAAGTATAATTATAAGGGTGAGGAATATATACTGAACCTGATCGATACTCCGGGACACGTGGACTTCTCGTATGAGGTTTCCCGCTCTATCGCCGCCTGCGAGGGCGCTTTGTTGATCGTAGACGCGGCTCAAGGTATCCAGGCGCAAACCATCTCTAACCTGTATATGGCGATAGAGAATGACCTGGAGATTATCCCGGTGATAAACAAGATCGACCTGCCTAGCGCCATGCCGGAGGAGGTCGAGGACCAGATCGTGGAGCTGTTGGGCTGCCCGCGCGAGGCTATCTTACGGGCGAGCGGAAAGACCGGTGAGGGAGTGATCGGGCTCTTGGATACGATCGTGGAGAAGGTCCCGGCTCCGGAAGGTGACCCGGAGGCTCCGTTGCAGTGCTTGATCTTTGACTCCGTCTTCAATCCCTTCCGTGGCATTATCGCTTACTTCAAGGTGGTAAACGGCGTGATCCATAAAGGTGACCACGTGAAGTTTATCGCTACGGAGAAAGAGTATGACGCGGACGAGGTGGGTATATTGAAATTGGATATGTGCCCGTGCGACGAGGTGCGGACGGGAGACGTGGGATATATCATTTCCGGCATCAAGACATCGCGGGAGGTGCGTGTCGGTGATACGATCACGCATGTGTCTCGCCCGGCTAACGACGCGATCGCGGGCTTTGAGGAGGTGAAGCCGATGGTCTTCGCCGGTGTCTATCCGATCGATAGCGAGGATTTTGAGAATCTTCGCGCCTCGTTGGAGAAATTGCAGTTGAACGACGCTTCCTTGACTTTCCAGCCGGAGAGTTCCGCCGCGCTGGGGTTTGGGTTTCGTTGCGGTTTCTTGGGCTTGTTGCACATGGAGATTGTTCAGGAGCGTTTGGATCGTGAGTTCAATATGGATGTGATAACCACCGTGCCGAACGTCTCTTATATCGTGCATACGAAGAAAGGGGAGGAGATCGAGGTGCATAATCCGGGAGGCTTGCCGGACCCGACCTTGATCGATCATATCGACGAACCGTTTATCCGTGCTTCCGTGATCACGAACACTGCCTATATCGGCCCGATCATGACGCTTTGCCTGGGTAAGCGCGGCGTCCTGCTCAAGCAGGAATATATCTCCGGCGATCGGGTCGAGATTCATTATGACTTGCCGTTGGGCGAGATCGTGATCGATTTCTATGATAAGTTGAAGAGTATCTCGAAAGGGTATGCCTCTTTCGATTACCATTTACATGATTTCCGTCCCAGTAAATTGGCTAAATTGGATATCCTGTTGAACGGTGAGCCGGTAGACGCCTTGTCTACGTTGACACACGTGGATAACAGCGTTACGTTCGGACGTCGTATGTGTGAGAAGCTGAAAGAGTTGATCCCCCGCCAGCAATTTGATATCGCTATCCAGGCGGCGATAGGCGCTAAGATCATCGCTCGCGAGACGGTCAAGGCTGTCCGTAAAGACGTGACGGCGAAATGTTACGGCGGCGATATCTCCCGTAAGCGTAAATTGCTGGAAAAACAGAAAGAGGGAAAGAAACGAATGAAGCAGATCGGCACGGTAGAGGTTCCGCAAAAAGCGTTCCTGGCCGTATTGAAGCTGGATTAGAAAGTCAATGGAATCCGGTCGCTAACGCAATGGATTTATAAAAAAAGCCAATGGATCCCGCCGCGGATTCCATTGGCTTTTTTTATGTAAACGGGTCACTTCCCGTTCACGAGCCGTATCCCGCCATCTTCCAGCGTGATGAGATGGTGCTTATAGAGCGCCCCGACCGCTTGCTTGAAGGCTTTCTTGCTACAGCGGAACAGGGAATAGATCTCGTCTGGATCGCTCTTGTCGTGTACCGGGATGTATCCCCCCTGTGCTTTCATCGCTTCCAGGATGACGCCGGCGATCCCTTCTACCTTTTGGTAGCCTTGCGGCGTCAGGCTTACGTCTATCTTGTCGTCCTCACGGATCTCCTTTATATAGCCTTTCAGGAGCTCGCCTTTCTCAAGACGCCGGAATACCTCGTTGTAATAGATCAATCCCCAATGCTGGTTGTTGATGATCACTTTATAGCCCAGGTCTGTCTCGTCGGCTACCAATAACTGGACTTCTTGATTCCGCTCGTAATCGACGGGGGTATTGTTCAAGAACTTCTCGATACGCGCGGATGCCATGATACGCCCGGTCACATGATCCAACCGGACGTAGACCAGGTACCATCTCCCCTCTCTCATCGGCATTTTCTGCTCCTTGAAGGGGACGAGCAGATCTTTCATGATCCCCCATTCCAAAAACGCGCCGGTATGGTTCACGTCTTTTACTTCCATGAACCGGAACTCCCCGACCGTTGCCAGAGGACGTGCGGTCGTGGCGATCAACCTCCCTTCATTGTCATGATAAATAAACACCTCGACCTCATCCCCGGGTTTCACGTTTTTAGGCACGTAACGATTCGGCAACAAGATCTCCACCCCGTCACCGCCATCCAGGTACACCCCGAAGTCAAGGTCTTTCACTATTTTCAGCGTGTTGTATTTTCCTATCTCAACCATCTGTTTTCGTTTTGTCGCGAACTTACGCAATAATCATGAGAAAGCGGTAAAAACAACTATAATTTTGATTCGCGTGCAGCAATATCCGGGTAATTGCATCGTTATAGAAGTATCTTTGACTTGCGGCTCTTTTTGAGGCCTCATGTTCAAACTAAAAAACGTATATTTGCACCTTATTCGAAGAAAACAAAGCGTATGAACGTAAAATTAGTATCAGTAGTGGCATGGTTCGTCTTATTGCTAGGGGCTTGTTCTGTTCCTAAAGATGTGGCTTATTTCCAAGGAGTGGATGACTTGACCCCCGAACAGTTGAGCCAGATGAAGCAGGCTTATACCTCGAAGATTTGTCCGGATGACTTACTCACGATAACCGTTACGGCATGGGACCCGACAGTCGTTACTCCCTTTAATCCCCCTGTATATGCCTACGCGACCCAAGGTGAGACCACGACGGTCTCTTCCGGTCAGTTAAGAACGTATTTGGTGGATCAGGAAGGTGACATAAATTTCCCCGTTTTGGGAAAGATCCGCGTGGCGGGATTGACCAAGCAGCAGTTAAGTGAGAAAATGCAGGAAATGATCGCCCCTTATGTGAAAGACGCTTTGGTTAATGTACAGATTGTAAATTATAAGGTCACGATGATGGGCGAGGTCTCCCGGCCGGGCGCGATTTCCGTGAAAAATGACCGTCTTTCGATTTTGGATGCTATCGGCCAGGTCGGTGATTTGACAATTAACGCGAACCGGAAGAACATCTTGGTTATACGAGACAATAATGGCGAGAAGGAGTTCGCTCGCCTGGATATTACCGAGCCGGATATATTTACTTCCCCCTATTATTATCTTCGGCAGAATGATGTCGTTTATGTGGAGCCGAATAACGCGAAGAAGAGAAACGCCCGTTACAGTCAGGCCCAACAATATAGTATAACCGTATTCTCCTCGATCTTGAGCGCTGTATCTGTGATAACGACTGTCATATTGGCTATTACTAAATAATAATGAGGCGATGGAAGTGAAAGACAACGAAACAATCGGACTTAAAAGTATTATCGTAAGATATCTGTTGCACTGGAAATTATTTTTAGGGGTATTCCTGTTTTCTATAATCCCCGCGGTTCTATATCTGATTTATTATCCCCGAACCTATGAGATGATGGCCCGTATCCAGATCCAGGAAGATAAAGACCTCGGAGGAGGCAGCTTTGGACTGGGCGAGGCCGCCGGATTGATGAAATCTTTCGGGTTGGGGGCTGGTTCCTCCAGTGTCATTAACATAGAGGATGAACTAATGACATTGACATCCAATAAATTGCTTCGGGATATGGTCCTGAAATTAGGCGTGAATGTGGATTATTGCGAACCATTCTCTTGGGGTTATCGTTTATATGATGAATCTCCTTTAAAGATGGTTGCCGATTCTGCTACAAACGCGCGTCTGGCTGAAGCCGTGGAGTTCTCGGTCTCCGTGAGAAATGGAAAGGCGGAGGTTTCCGCGGAGTCTGTCAATATGAAAAAGGAACATTTCAGTTTTCCCTCCTTGCCTGCCTCCATTGAGTTACCGATGGGAAACTTTACCTTGGACGTCGCGCCGGGAAAAAAAGATATCCCCGCTGCGAGGCTCAATATCACATATAGACCCGCGGGTTGGGTCGCGGAGGATTTGGAAAAAGAATTTTTAATAGAGGAGAGCTCCAAGACCTCAAACATAATAGAGTTGAGTTGCACCGATTATGAAAAGAGTCGGGGTACGGATATGTTGGATACATTGATCGCGATCTACAATGAGGAGGCGGAGGCGTATAAAAAAGGAGAGGCTCGTAAATCTTTGGTCTTCTTAGATGGGCGGATTGAGAATATCGTAGCGGAACTTGCCACTGTCGAGAACCAGATTGAAGCCTATAAAAGCAAGAACCGGTTGATGGATATTGAGCATGATGTTCAATTCTATGTGGAGCAAATGAAAGAACTACAAACAAAGTTGATCGAATTGGAGGCTCAATCCAATATCATCAATATGATGGATGAATTCGTGAAAGATCCCGCGAATAAATATAATTTGGTACCTGTTTTATTGTCTGCTCAAGAAGGAGAGAAGGGGAGTCCTTTAACATCGTATAATGAAGTATTGCTAGAGCGAGCTCGAGTGATCCAGAACTCAAGTATAAATAATCCATTGGTCGGGACACTTTCGGAGCAAGCGGATAAATTACGGGGCAGCGTCATAAAAACCATTGGTAACGCCCAAAAAGGAATGCAGTTATCAATAAAGGACGTAAAAGCGAAAGAACAGGAAATATACGCGAAAATGAATGATTATCCAGTCGCGGAAAGACAGTTTATAGAGTTGAAACGCAGGCAGGAAATTATTCAAGGCGTTTACTTGATATTACTTCAGAAGCGAGAGGAGACCGCTCTGATCTTAGGTCAGACAAGAGATAAGGCTCGCGTGATAGATCCTGCCTATGTGAAGAGTAAGCCTGTAGGTCCGCGTAAATTGTATGCGGCTATTGGAATGTTGGTACTAACCTTGGTGATACCTATATCTTATTTATTCGTAAGAAAGCAATCGTCTCTTCTTATCCAAGAATATAAAAAGCAAAGTAAAGGTTCTAAGTAGTATCTTATGAGCGTGGTTGATTTCTCGAAGCTATATCCTGACAATCGTCAAGAAGGAGAAACCGTATTGCGTCAAGCGCAATTAGTGATGTTGAGGATGCTTAAGATTATTGATTATGTATGTCGGGAGCATGATATTTCTTATTGGATGTGTTCGGGTACCTTATTGGGCGCGGTTCGCCATAAAGGTTTCATACCTTGGGATGATGATTTGGATATCTGTATGATTCGTGAGGATTATGAGCGTTTCGTAAAGATTGCCGTGAATGAGCTCCCGGAAGATATGATGTTGCAGACTCGAGAGACGGATCCTCATTACCATTATTTGCCTCTACCTTGTAAGGTTAGAGACAAGAAAAGCTTTATATTATCTCCGGGATATGAGGATGAAGAGTGTGAGAAGGGATTGTTTATAGATATATTTCCTATGGATCGTTATCATAAGCGGAGATTACCCTTTATGTTTGAAAAAATGGTGAAGGTCTATAATACGTTTATATGTAAGAGTCTGGATGCGATATATTTCAAGGATGAGTCCATCGATAAAAAGATATTGGCTTTTTTTCATCCCGTATTCCATAAACTGGTTCTTCAATATATGAAATTTGCGAAGAGACTCATTGATAAGAACCGGGGATTGGGTACAGACTGTCGCCTTGGCCATGGTTTTGATACCTTGTGGAAAAGATATTTCCGATTTGACGATATCTTTCCTGTGATAGAGATAGACTTTGAGGATTCAACGTTTTTCGCGCCTCATAGACCGGATGTATATCTAACGACATTATATGGGCCCAATTATATGACTCCACCTCCTGAGAAGCAGCGTTTGGCCGCGCGGCACGCTCATGAGATAAAGCCAATTATATAAAAATATCCCTCAAAATACGATGTGGCTATTTTGAGGGATATTTTTTAGATCTTGTCAAAGATAGTGGTTACTTTGTCGCTGACATTCCGCCACGTGTACTCGTTGAGTGGATAGTCGACCCGGGTAAATCCTTGAGCCAGTTTTTGTTTTATGTGCTTCGATAGATCCAAAGCATCCCCTGTTTTGAAATAGTCTCCCGGATTTAACTCAAGTAATTTATTAGCGGGTATATCACTTGCCAATATAGGTAGATGGTAACTCATCGCTTCTAAAAGTACTAATGGGAAGCCTTCATTATAAGAAGGTAATATAAAGAGTCTGGCATGGGAGTATAATTGTCTTAGAAATTCTCCATCCACATATCCGGGCATGATTACATGCTGCTTTTGGGCTCTTTTACTGATCTCGGACGAATAGGAGGAGCTATGGTCTACGCCTCCAGCCAAAACAAGCTTGAAGTCATGAGGTAACGAATGTACGTAGCTATCAATGAGATAGTCAAATCCTTTCTCCTGTGTAATGCGTCCGACAGCTAAAATATATTTTTGAGGTTGTAACCCAAGTTTCTCTATATAATCAGTCCTTGTCGCTAGTCGCTTGCGATATACTCCATTCGGAATATAAGTGGATTTACGCTGGATTTTATCATTGAAAAGACACATTTGCCTCTTGTTGACAAAGATTACGGCTGTAGAACCCTTAACAGCTATCCATTCGCTGAGTTTTAATATTTTTCGGGATAGGTAATTCCATTTCTTATGCTCATAGTTCGCGCTATGATACGTAAGGACAACTTTTAACCCGGCGAGTTTAAGGAGTGGTATGAACATTCCGGGACCAATGTTATGGATATGTACGATATCCGGTCTCTTAACAATACAATATATAGTGCACAAGAATGAATGGAAAAAAGGCTCAAATCCTTTTATTCGTGTAGAAGGCAGATCTATGAATCGGATGCCTTTATATACCTTTCCCGCATTTTTCTTTACGAATGGAATCCTTCTGAATACAGAAATGTTATATTTAGAAGTCAGTTCCGGATAAAGTCGCTCACAATGCTTCTCTACGCCTCCTTGTACATCCGGGAAACCCCTTGTCCCAAACACATAAACATTTTTCATCGCTTATCCTGATCGATAATGAGTTGATAGTTTTTGATGAGTCTTTGATAATGGCTTTCTTCCGAGAAGTTATCCATCGCGAATTTCTTCGCCTCCTCCGACATTCTCGCATAGGCCTCCTCAGATATAGAACAAGCCTTTGTAATCGTTTCTTTTAGGTCATCGGATGATTTTGGCTTGAATGTATATCCAGTCTCGTTTTCAATGATCAGCTCCGGTATTCCTCCCAAATCACTACCAATGACGGGAGTCCCTATCCTATAGGATTCAATGATTGTCATCGGGTTATTCTCATAGCATTCGGATGAGACTACAACAAAAGAGGCATTGTGAATAAGTTCCCGCAGTTCTTCTCCTTGTTTGAATCCTAGAAACTCCGCGTTGGGAGGGCACTGAGACTTAAGTCGCTCCAATAAAGGCCCGGTTCCCGCTAATTTTAATTTTATATCAGGAACTTGCTTGATCGCATTCAATAAGGTGAGGATACCCTTTTCCTCGGATATTCTTCCAAAGAAAAAGATATAATCTCCTTTTGTCGAGCTGTAATCTTTTACCTTCGGGGTAAAATTATACAGATAGGTACATTTATCCTTGAATCGGTTCTCTACTTGAATATGCTTGTTCATCGAGAATTTGCTGACAAATATAAATCGATTGATGTAATCGATCGGAGAATAGAATTTTGACCGGAAATAACTATCCATACTCAACATGAAACTGTTGATAAGACTACCTTTTGAGCATTTGTGTGTTATGCAATTGTAGTAATTCCCGGTCTTACAACGCTCACAAAAATTCCCTTTCCCATCCGTGAATGTGTATGCGGGACAGACTAAACGATAGTCGTGGACACTCATAATAACGGGAATATTGTATCGCTTGAGGACTGGTAGGATCGATACAGACATACTATTAAACATGAGATGTATATGCGCTACGTCCGGTTTTTCTTTTTGGATCAACAGCTCCAATTTACGTGCGGCCTCTTTGTTATAGATAAAAGCAGGTAAATTCTTTATTTTCTGGGGTAGAGAAGACTCCGATAGCTCAGGATAGTCTACAAAATACGGCTCATAAGGAGATGGTTCGTTCTTCTTATTCTTAAGGCTGAATGGGATAACTGTGTGCCCATGTCTCTCGAGGAGCTGGATCGTGTTGAAAAAGACGGTTTCCGCACCTCCCTTTTTGAAAAAATATTTATTTATCTGAAGTATTCTCATCTTGTAACTCTTTTGTGTCCGGATGAATTATATCTGTCACCCCGTTCTTCAAATCTGATAATATCAAACCTAATAGCATAAGGACAAAAAAGCCCCTATGCGTTGTGAATGTTGAGTCGGTAGTACCCTCTATGATAAAGAAACCAGTGATCATCAATACCATAGACAAATACTTCATGTTATAAGTCTTCCTATGAAATTGTATCGCCTTCGTTAAAATGTAAACCCAAAACGTGATGTATAAGATGATCCCTACAACACCAAATTGGGCTAAGGAAGGGTAGTAAGTATCTGCTATATAATTGTAAAAATCTTTACTCATGCCCCATATCCCGTCAATGCCATATTTCGAATAGATAGTTGAATAATATACTCCCGAAGAAAATGTCCCGAAGCTGGCGAACCCGCTACCGAACGGGAAATAGTCAATTAATATTTGTGGGGCGGTCGTATATAGGACATAACGGGCGATCATGTCTTTATCTACCTCATTTGTTATCGCCTGATAGAAATAGAAGTATATTTTCTCTCTGGCAGCGAATAAGATCACGGTGACCATAAGTAATAGGATCGTGATATTCTTAGCATTTAATTTAAACTGCTTGATGTTAGAAAAGTAGAGTGTGATAAATGCGGTTAGGGCAAAAAAGCCATAGAATTTAGATCTTCCGGAGATTAAGCCTATTGATAGCAAGGCAATGAATGTGATCTTTTCTAAACGGGTGAATTTACTGCAATATAAATAGCAAAAAGAAACACATACCACGGCCGCGGCATAATAAGTAGGATGCCCCATCAGCTTAAACAAAATCCTCGGTTCTACAAGAGTCCCCAATCCCATCAAAAGCAACAGAAACCAAAATAGAAGGCAAATAGATTTCATGATATTTTTTTGGGAATCACTGAGGCTTGGCATCATTGAATATACACAGAAAAAAGCGAGATAAGGCTTTATCTGAATTAACATGTCTGATATGATCGCTGTTTTTGTATTACTGCCAATGCATATAGAATAGCAAAAGTAGAATAGGAAAATACCAATGGTTGTTAAAAAAGCCTTGTTGAAGTTCCAGCCCGATGTGGAAAATAGATATATGCCAAATAAAATAAATAGGAATAAGGCACAAATCTCATCTGTATAATCAAATCCGATGGCATCGTATAGTAATATACCAAAAGTCAAGGTAAAAAGAATCAGATTGAGAAAGTGTTTATTAATCAAAGGCTGTATCATACTTTAATAAGAACGCATCGCGCAACTTGTATATAATTTGTACCAGCGAACAAAGTTATAGGTTATTCTTGGAATAAACTATGTATTGTTATCCTTTTTGCATTTATTTGCTTTTCTCCCTATTGAAAAACGCTTGGAGGTGGATCTCTCGTACCCTAAGTTCAAACTACTTACGTGGTTCTATCTAACTTAACATACTTCGCTGACGAACCTAAGATACTTCGCTGACGAACCTAAGATACTTGGTTGATGAAGCTAAGATATGTTTTCCTTAAATCGCTTGTCAAATTTGCCCCAGCTTCTTACGCTTGGAATAGCCGGAATCTGCGCACCCCACAAATACGGAAAAGGATAAGAAGTGTCTCAGACGCGACTACCATCATGGCTACCGTGATAGGGGTGATCATCCCGCAAACATACAAGATCGCTAATCCGGTGATGTGTACCATGGAGGTAGTCATAACCGTATAGTTCGTATAGAGAGGATGCCCCATAGCCGCCAGAAATGGATATCCTAGTAACATAGAGGGGATGGTTACGAAACAAGCGATTAAAAGTATCCGGAATACTTCTAAGATATTCGGATCGACTGTCCCGTAGACAAATCTTAATACGTAACTTGAGAATAGAAGTACGATTGCTACGCAAAAGAAGTTGGCGGATGTTATTCTATAGAATACTTTTTTGAAGAACAAAACATCCCGGCTTTTCGCTATATGCGGGAATAATATCCCAGTGAATGGTGTCAATAGCTGGTTGTAAGCTTGATATAGCTTCTCTGCTGCCGAATAGTAACCCACCGCCGTGTTCCCGCAAATCAATCCCAATAGAAACGAGTTGCTTGTGGTGAATAAAGAGGTAGAGGCCCGGGAGAGAAAATAAGTGGAACTATCTTTTAAGGAGTTGCTAATTTCTTCGATCGATGTGAAGTACCACTTCATTCCCATTCTGAAGTAAACGATAAAGATACTGACAATCCCGGCAAGAATAAAGCCAAAACTATAGCATATCGGCACGTATATATAATTTTCCGGTTTTCGAATGAAGATGAAAAATGGAAGGAAACTTAATGATTTCGCTACGATATTGAATACCGTAATGTATTTCATATTCTCCATGCCCTGAAAGAACCACATAGGAAACATAACATTGCCTATGATCATGCCAAAATATAGGAGGTAAAAAGAAGACTCTGATTTAAACTTATCAAAACAAGTGATCAGAATGAGTAGTATGGCGAAGCTGACTCCACACAAGAAGAAACGTCCAATCATTGTGCTATTTAGGTACGAGTTGATTTTACCTAGATCCGTTTTATGCACAGAGATATATTTCGTGGCTGATAAGTTAAAGCCAAAATCCGTGAACATGATGAAATATTGCATCAAGGCGTAACCAAACGTCACGAGCCCCCAGCGTTCTACACCGAGTACTCTGAATAAAAAAGGGAATGATAATAAAGGTAATAAATAATTAACTCCTTGAAGCAACGCCAAGGAGATAAAATTTGCAATCATAGGGTTCTTGAGCTTCTTACCTGTTTCCATACATTAGAGACCGGATTGAGCTTCCTTCTTATTCAATGATATCAGCGCTTCTATTAGCTTATCATTGTCTTCCTTGTTCCGGATAGCGATTCGGATATATTGTTTCCCTTCGAACCCTGCTTTAGTCCCACAGTTTTTTATCAAGATATTACTTCCCGACAATAAAAAGCTACAAAGTTCCTCCGATGTGTAAGTATCGGTTACTTCACACAAGAAATAATTTGCGGCGGAAGGAATGACCCTAAGATATGAGACTGCCTGTAGATTTTGGAAAAAACGCTCTCTTTCGTTTAAGAATTTATGGCAGGCTTTATCGTAGTCATCGCAGTATTTCACGAAAATCTGCATATAAAATTCAGCGAAGGAGTTGATGTTCCAAATCGATATATCTTTTTTCAACGCTCGTATGAGATCTTTGTTTCCCGATGCTAAAAAACCTAATCGTAATCCGGGGACTCCGTATGACTTTGATATGCTCTTAATGATAATCAAATGAGGATATTTGTTTAGAAGCTCTTTATCCAACAGGGAAAGTTTCCTCTCGGGACTTGCGAAATCAAGGAAAGATTCATCGACGATTAAACGAATCCCTTTTCGTTCGGACCATTCGACTAACGCGAATAGCTCATCTTTAGGCAATAGATTGCCGGATGGGTTATCCGGGTTAATTATCAAAAGCTGCTCAATCGGTTTGTTATCAAAGAAAGAGATGATGTCTAAAGCGGTATAAGAGAAGTCTTGGTTGCTGGGTGTATAATACACCAGTCGCTTCGGATCCAAACGGTTCGGGTATTCCTCGAACGTGGGTAATACCATTCCTGTTGTATAGCCAGAGGTCATACGCATATAACCGCTGATTAACTCGGCCGCTCCGTTTCCTACGATGATTTGCTCGGAGGATACACCCGCATAACGGGCAGCTAGTTGGGCGTTCTCTTGCATGCCGGAAGGATATTCGGTAAGAAGGGTATCGAAATTCGCTTTCATTTCCTCCTTCAATCGGGTATTTGGGAAATAAGGATTGATGAGATAGCAGAAATCCAGTAACATAGGAAAACGCCAGTATCCACCGTAGCGCTTGCCATATAAGGACAATGCTTGTTTACCCTCCGAGAATAAGGCTTCCGCATTATTTAAATCTTGTTGGTCATCGATCTCATACCATTTTTCGGTTGTTATCGTCAAAGCTTTTAAGTCAGGTTTATCCAATAAGGAGATTACTTTTAGCACCTGTTCGTAGTATTCATTATTACCGAGGGCCTTGCAGTAAGCCTCTAAAAAAGGAATGTATTTGTTTGTGGAAAACTCCTTGCTGAACTTGTATATGTTAACGGTCTTGTAATAAAAATCCTTTTGACAAAACTGAAAGGCCTTTTTTGAGATGAAGTTCAATATGTTATTGTCTTCATCCAATCGTACGACGGTACCATCCATCCAACTTCGATATTTAGCTACTACCGCTAAATTGGGATAAGGATGATTTATCAGTTTGCTGAGAATCGAGTTTTCAAAAATCAAATCAGATTCAAGTAAGATGGTCTCATCCTCTACCAGATAGTTTTTGGCGAGGTATAACGAGTATATATTATTTGTTTTATCATATACGTTATTCTCTACATAGAGGATAGGGGTGTCGTTTATCTTATTTCCGATAAGTTCCCGAACTTTATCCCCTTTATAACCTATTACGATTATTATACGTTTTAGTGATAGGGCTGCCAGTTGTTTAAGCATTCGCTCGATTAAGGTCTGATTATGTACCTTAACCATACACTTCGTGTTGTTTTGTGTCAATTCCTTAAGGCGTCTGCCCATACCTGCCGCTAATATAATCGCTTGCATACCTTTCTTTTTATTAATTATATAAACAATACCCCTGTCGACTTTACCATCAAAATACAGACCTGACAGTATTGAACCAAGAGGGGCTGTCCTTATAAGATGATTCTATTGTATAGAACGTTGCATATGAAAACTGATATCATATCCAGAATTTAGATACCTCTCTTTCTATCTTAATCTCTGGAGATTGCGCAGATAGACGATCGTAAATTTTACTCGCGAATAGAACATCATGCAGACCAAGACCTATATTGTAACTCAATATCCGTTCATGGTCATTTTCTCTACCAACCGTTCTACCTGATAAAACGTCTTCTAGCTCGGCATATTGTTTGAATTGGGAAAAATAACGGAATCCCTTCACGTGATCCGTATCATCGCCGTATACCTTGTCGAAAAAGAGATCGCAATTTTGAAATCCTCTCGTATGTATCGGCACGACTAGGCTTCCTTCTTTAAACAACTCATTTTTTGGACAGAGCAAGTCGTTCGCATCTGTTATACAACTGATAATAACATCTGAGTTGGATATGAGATCCTCTATATCGTTTATGATCGAGAATGTAACATTGGGATAACCCTTGAATCTCTCTATAAAGGAGTCCGCTTGATCCTTATATTTTAATAGTTGAACCGTATGATGCCTGTTTTTTTGGCTGTCGAGTAAACATAACATGGTCGCTCTAGCGGTATTTCCCAAGCCGATGAAACTGTAAGTAGTGGCATCGGTAGCTTTTAATGTTTGGATAGCGAGCGTCGCGACAGCTCCTGTACGCATAGCGGTTATCCAACCTCCACCTACTAAGGCTAAAAGTTCTCCCGTATTGGAATCGTAGAGCAGGATATCGCTTCCTAAAACGGGTATGCCACCTACGATACGATGAACCACCTTGATGCCAAACCGAGAGAATTCTTGGGGCAGGAGGCAGGGCATGGAAGTGAAAAAGTCATTACCTTGGGGATGTACACTTATTTTTGCGGGTAATTGAGCCTTGTTTTTTATAGAGAAACTTTCTTTCGTCCAATCTACACAAGTCGCAGGCGTAATTCCTAAATCCTTAATCTGATTTTCAGAGATAATTTTCATGTTGACTTCTTTTTTCGTTCACACTTATGCCAAAAAAGCCTCCAAAGTTATGTATAATTCTTGAAATAGTCTTACTTTTGTATCCCTTTTAAATGCACTGGAAACATAAGTGATAGATTATATATGAGAATAGCGATTGTAGGTACAGGCTATGTCGGGCTGGTAACGGGCACGTGTTTTGCGGAAATGGGGACTGAGGTCTTTTGTGTGGACGTGGATAAGGCAAAGATTGAGAACCTAAAGAAAGGCGTAGTTCCTATTTACGAGCCCGGGTTGGATGAGATGGTGGCACGTAATTCGCAAGCTGGCCGTATGCATTTTATGACTGATTTGAAAGAATGCTTGAATGAGGTGGAGGTGCTGTTTTGCGCGGTGGGTACACCTCCCGATGAGGATGGGAGCGCTGATTTGAAGTATGTGCTTGAGGTTGCCCGTACGGTAGGACGTTATATGAATAAATATATCTTGGTTGTTACGAAAAGTACGGTTCCGGTAGGCACTGCCCGGAAAATCAAGAAAGCGATTAAGGAGGAACAAGCCTTGCGGAATGTGGATATTGAATTTGATATCGCTTCTAATCCGGAATTTTTGAAAGAAGGTGCGGCCATCAAGGATTTTATGAGTCCGGATCGGGTTGTTGTCGGGGTTGAGTCTGAACGTGCCCAAAAGTTGATGTCGAAGTTATACCGTCCGTTCTTGTTAAATAATTTCCGGGTAATCTTCATGGATGTCCCTTCCGCGGAGATGACGAAATACGCGGCGAACGCTATGTTGGCGACTCGCATCAGTTTTATGAATGATATCGCCAATTTGTGCGAGATAGTGGGAGCGGATGTGAATATGGTACGTAAAGGTATCGGTACGGATGCCCGTATAGGCAGCCGTTTCTTATACGCGGGTTGTGGATATGGTGGGTCTTGTTTCCCTAAGGATGTCAAGGCGCTTGTGAAGACCGCGGCCAACAGTGGTTATCAGATGCGTATCCTGGAAGCGGTGGAAGCTGTAAACGAGGAGCAGAAATCGATATTGTTCCGTAAATTAATGAAGCATTTTAGAGGGGATATACAGGGTAAGCGAATCGCTTTGTGGGGATTGGCATTTAAGCCGGAAACGGATGATATGCGAGAGGCTCCTTCGTTAATCTTGATCAGGAAGTTGAAAGAAGCGGGATGTGTTGTTACCGCCTATGATCCGGTTGCTGTTCCCGAGGCTCAAAGACGTTTACCCGCAGGGATGATTTCATACGGCAAAGATATTTATGAAACCGTGATAGATGCGGACGCTCTGTTGCTTGTTACGGAATGGAAAGAGTTTCGTATGCCCTCTTGGTCTGTTATCAAGAGATTGATGTCCACCCCTTTAATCTTGGACGGACGCAATATTTATGATAAGACAGAGCTAGAAGAGGCAGGCTTTATCTATCATTGCATAGGCCGGTAAATCTTAATTATATGAGATTGTATGAATCTCCGGATAGTCGCGGTCATTAGAAGGTTTATAGGCACCGAAGTAGGTGATGTAAATCTTCTTTTCTTTCGTGTCTACAGCATAGATGCAAAAACTGTTACTCGATAGGCTATTCTCTTCTCGTATAACTCTATTGTATACCACACCTGTTTCACTTGGAGCTTGATTGGTACAAAGGATCATTTTTTGTGGAACGAGTTCTGTACTTTCATTTTCTAACCCGGTCACGTCAAAATAGGCATTGCAGTGGATGTGTCCACCTAGATAGCAGACAAATTCTCCTTTGCGATCGCTGAAATCAGCTTTAACATGGATGGGCTCTAGGTTGAATTGGTTGGGATATACTTTCTCGAGTGAGGCGTGCGTACGAAAAGCCTCGATGATTTCGGGGATCATGTTCCACGAGTGGACATAATCCCCATCGCATAAATAGGTATCGTTATTTACACTGCGGCGTTGAAATGGGTAATGGGTTAGGATAATGACGCTATGATGGTCTGTCATGCCATTTTTCAACGCGGTGTTTATAAGCCAGTCTATCTGTTCCTGGGAGAAATAGGCGTAAGATAAGGTATTGTATTGGGATGCCGGTTGGTCTAACATATCGAGGGCTATGAAGCGAATCGTACCTCCTTGCGGGTTCGCTACATCCGAATAGTAATAGTTCTCGGCGCTATTTCGATTCTTCAAATAATTACTGTTGGCGAATAATATCTCGTTGATCTCATTTTTATATAAGAATGTGCTACCTATTTCTTGTTCAGAGTTACTATCATGATTCCCCGTACAAACAAAGGTGGGAACATGATTTTCATCATAAAGGTAATGAACAAATGAACGCATATATTCTTTCGCCTTCTTTTTCATATCGATAGAGATAAAATCGCCCGTGGCGGTTATCGCATTGATCCGCAGTTCTTTTTGATTGGCGAATTGGATGGATTGTCGCAGATTTATAGGCAACTCGTAATTATTACTCGGGGACCAAGAGGATAAATGGGAATCCGAAATATGGACGATCTTGAAACGCTCATAACTTCCACTATCTGCCTGATTGTACATGATCTTTGCCAATCTCCGCGCCGCGAGCCTATTGTTTTCCCAATAAAAACGTTCATTCTCTTCGCTACGCAAGTTGAGGCTTTCCCGAGCATCCTTACAACCCGCTGATAAGATCAGCAGAATAAAAAGAGCGTATATCTGTAAGGCCGTGTTATTCATACCTATAGTGTATTAGAATAACGCAAATATACATAATATTTCACTATTCTTTCATTCTGCCCTCTTTTTTTAACGAACACCCACTACACCCGCGGCAAGGATCGCCGGATTTCGGTTTCGTAAGCATTCGATAAACCTTATACGCGATGTACCCGATAACCGAGATACCAATCACGCAAACGGCTATATCTTGCCACATACCCATAAATTTGCCTTCTATATACCACTGAATAAGATAATAGGAAAGTTCTTAGCTGAATAAACCCACAAAGAAATTTCCTGTTTGATAAACGATGAAAGAGACGATCCATGCTAGGACACAAGTATATGCGATGACGAATATACCCCATTTCCATGAGCCGGACTCGTTGACAATAGCCGATATGGTTGCTATACACGGGAAATAAATCAAGACGAAAAGCATAAAACTAATCGCTATGAGCGGTGTGAATACCCAATTACCCTCCGTGTCACGGTCTTGTTTCAGACGCTCCGGCAACGCTTGGTTGCCATCATCGGAATTCCCCATGTATAATACGCTCAGCGTGCTGACAACAACTTCTTTCGCTGCCATACCGGTAAGTAAGCTTACACTCATTTTCCAGTCGAATCCTAAAGGAGCCAAGACCGGTTGAATGGTTTGGCCGATACGTCCGATATACGAATTCTGCTGATGGTCGATTGCCTTCAAGCGTTCTAACTTTTTTATCGCATCCGTTTTCTCTTGAGAATCCGACGCTGTATTTTCGATTTCCGCTATTTGGCGGTCAAACGGATCCCCGCTCTCCGGATGTCTGGGGAAATACCCAAGGAACCAGATGATGATGGAAGCGACCAAGATGATACCTCCCATCTTGTGCAAGTACTGTTTCGCTTTCTCCCACATATGGATCATGATGGATTTGCCGGTAGGCATCCGATAGGGGGGAAGTTCCATTACGAAAGGGACATCCTCCTCGTTAAACAGGAAGCGTTTGAAAAGACGAGCCATGATAACCGCCAGCAAGATTCCGGATACATATAAAGCTAATAATACAAAGCTGGCGTTTTTCGGGAAAAACGCCCCGGTCAATAACACATAAACCGGCAAGCGGGCGCTACAGCTCATCAACGGATTTACCAACATCGTTATCATCCGGCTATTACGGCTCTCTATCGTACGGGAGGCCATGATAGCGGGTACATTACAACCAAATCCCATCACCAGGGGGATGAACGACTTTCCGTGCAGTCCCATCTTATGCATGATCTTATCCATGATAAAGGCCGCACGTGCCATATATCCGGAATCTTCCATGAATGATATGAACATATACAGGATTAAAATATTCGGCAGGAACACGATAACACCTCCTACACCACCGATGATACCATCCACGAGAAGATCTTTCAAAGGTCCTTCCGACATATGGCCGCGCACGAAATTACCGGTCACCTCGACCAATGCCTCTATCCATTCCATCGGATAGCCTCCCAAACGGAAAGTAGCCTCGAACATGATCCACATGAACAGGATAAAGATCGGGAAGCCTAAAACTTTATGTGTGACGAATAGATCGATGATTTGCGTACTCGTCGCCTCTTTGATCGTGTTTTGCTCGTATGTCTCACGTAACGCTCCGGAAATAAAGCCATAGCGTGCGTTCGTGAACGCGGTCTCACAATCCTCTTGCAATAACTTTTCTATGAGGGCTGTATTACGGTCTCTCTCTTGGAAGATCGTTTCGGAACCGGGCAATGTCCTGATAAATGCCTCTATCTCGCGGTCTCCCTCTAATAACTTGATGGATAAATACCGCTTTGACAAGCTTTTGGGTATATCCACGCTGTTTTTCAAGGTCTTCCTGACGTTGCTGATCCCTTTCTCTAAAGACTCCCCATAATTAATGTGGATATGACGAATGACAGGATCCTCCTCTTCATATACCTTGATTACGCGGTTGAACAGATCCGCTATGCCAAAGCCCGTTTTACTTACGGTCGGGATAATAGGTGCTCCGATCATTTTCGCTAAGGACTCGTGATCGAATTTATTCCCATGGCGTTCCAGCTCATCATACATGTTTAAGGCGATCACCATGCGAACGTCCATATCGATCAGTTGGGTGGTCAAATATAGGTTTCGCTCCAGATTGGATGCGTCGATGACGTTGATCACCACGTCAGGTTGCTCTTCATTCAAATGCTTGCGCACGTATAGTTCTTCCGGCGTGTAAGCGGATAGGGAGTAAGTACCCGGTAAATCTACGATGCGGAAGGTATAGCCATTCTGCTGGAAGGTTCCCTCCTTGGCATCTACGGTCACGCCGCTATAGTTGCCCACATGCTCGTGTGCTCCGGACGCGAAATTGAAAAGAGAGGTCTTTCCGCAGTTCGGATTACCGACCAAGGCTACGTTAATCGTTTTCCCTTTATGGAATGCAATGGCCTGTAATTCATTTTCGAAAGGCAAGATAAAAGAGTCCGCGCTCCTGTTCGTATCTTGTATCGAGGAGGCTTGTTCCTTCTCGAAATCCCCTGCGCTAACGACTTCGATCAATGCGGCGTCCGAGCGTCGCAAGGAGACATCGTATCCCATTACACGATAGTGAATAGGGTCTTTGAGCGGGGCGTTTTGTATAACGATCACTTCTTTCCCTCTGATAAACCCCATCTCGATAATGCGTTTACGGAAAGCCCCGCGACCCATTACCTTTACTATAACACCTTTATCGCCTGTGCGAAGTTCTGATAATCTCATGTCCTGTTAAATGTGACGCGAAGGTAGCTTGAAAACTTTGTACCATCAATACCTATAAGTAGGTATTTTGTTTTTTCCAGGCGAAGTGTGTTTCCTGGACAGGCCTCGATCGCCAATGTGATGCCGGTGTCTTACGAATCCCCCTGTTTTTACGCCTTTGTTATAATGTGGTATAAGCAGGAAATTCGTACCTTTGGCACGAATCAAAAACCGAAAAGCAATGACACTGATAGCGAATCCTATTTATGACTCCGTATTCAAGTATATGATGGAGGATGAGCGTGTGGCCAATATATTGTTGTCTGCGTTGTTGAAGAAAGAGCTCTTAGAACTCCAGATCCGCCCTCACGAGTATACGAATGTGCAACGTACCGGTATCTCCTTGTTCCGTATGGACTTCTCTGCCAAGATCAGGGATGAGAAGGGGGAGGAGCATCTCGTCTTGATAGAGTTGCAGAAGACGTGGCTGCCTACCGAGACGCTTCGTTTCCGCCAGTACTTGGGTACGCAGTATTTGAGCCGTGATAATGTGCGCAAGGATCCGGATTCACAATATGGGCTTCCGATAATCTCCATTTATATCTTGGGTCATACGTTGGGCGAGTTGAAAGAGCCGATCATCTATGTCCGTCGCCGTTATCTGGATTACGAGGATAACGTGATAGAGGGGAAGGATAAGTTCATCGAGAGCCTGACGCATGATAGCATCATCGTACAAATCCCGTTCTTGCGGAAAAGGACTCGCAACCGTCTGGAGCGTTTGTTGAATATCTTTGATCAGGATTTCCGCTTGGAAGGGAACGATCATTTGCTGGAAATAGACGAGAGCCTGTTCCATGCGGAGGATGTACCAGTATTGACCCGTTTGCTCAAGGCCGGAGTCGCTCCGGATGTCCGTCGCTCGATGGATGTGGAGGATGAGATTCTCTCGGAGATAGAGGCCCGTGACACGGCTATCATGCAAAAGGATCAGTTAATCCGACAGAAAGATCAAGCGATCCAACAGAAAGATCAAGCGATCCAACAGAAAGATCAGCTTATTCGAGGTATGATTCGGATGTTGGAGCAAGAGGGATTGGATGTGCGGCAAATCGCACAGAAATTGTCTCTTCCTATTGAGCAAATCAAGCAGTTAAGATAGAGATGCCTTTTTACGTCGAAAACCACCCGTATGTGGACGAGTTGTATTATATTTGCGCTACAAATTTCAACTTTAAACAAATGAAACTACGAATTACTTTGTTCGCCACCTTATTGGTTCTTCTGTCTGCTTGTTTGACAGGCTGTAAAAAAGAACTGAAGGATTTCTCTTTTAGTTATAGTATGGAGAGTGTAGATAACTACAAACTAATGGTTCTGTTTGATAGTGACAAGACATTCCGTATCGAGGAGTATAATTATTATATGGACAATTTCGCCAAGAAGCGAGATCCTAAAATTATGGAGGGGACATTGACTGACGATGAGTTTGCTTCCTTAAAGCCGATTCTGCAAGAATGCAATTTTTTTAAGATGAAAGACTCCTATGGCTTTGAGGAGGAGACGAATCGGGATTTAGGGGACATCATGTATCAGGTTTCATTTACCACGGAAGGCAAGGAGAAATATATCTCTATCCGTAATAGCGATACCGGGCAATTCTCCGCTTCTTTCGTGAAGTTGATCGGTTTTATCAATACATTCTTGAATAATCATAAGAATGACTAAATGCTTTTAGCCGGAGATGGAGAATAAACGGAACCGGGTCCTGTTGTGCTTAGGCTCTAATTGGGATAAAGAGAAAAATATGGAGCGCGCGGCGGAGATGCTGCGTGCTCATTTTGTTTTTATACAGTTTTCCCGGCCGGTTTATACGGAACCGATCGATTGCCCATTATCAACTACATTTTTGAATCGAGTAGCTGTTTTGTATAGCGAGAAAAGTCCAGAGCGAATAAAGGATGTCTTGAAAGATATAGAGTGCCGCATCGGACGTAAGCCGGAAGATAAATCTTGTGGTCGTGTGCCGATAGACATTGATTTATTGCAGTGGAACGAGCAAGTCTTGAAAGCAGAGGACTTGACCCGCGAATATGTGCTAGACGGCATCTGCTCGCTCCTTGCCGCAGGAGAGAATGATGAATGGTGCCAATAGAAAACCAAAGGAGCCGCTGTCGCGGATCAATGCGTTGACACTTTTGCATATCAAGGAAAGAACCGGGTTGCTCCGGTCGGCGTTATAAAATCCTTTCTCTACTTTAAGCTTGAACTGGTAAGGGGCTAATAAATCCTCATAAGCCTGTATGGGAAGGATTCGCTCGACCCAATTACCTGTAGCCGGATCGCAAGTATTGTAGGGGTCTTCCGGGTTTGGTAAACTCCTTTCCTCGATCGCTTTTTGGATATCGGGATAGGTCAAGCCTCTCGTCTGTCGGACCCATGTCTCTATCTCTTCTTGGGAGAAATCCGGGCAAAGTTCCGTTATGAATTGCTTCCGTAAGGTATAATAGTTTGGGGATTCCAAAGACCCGCTTTCGCATCCGATCATCATCTTATGTAACCGTTGTTGGACATACGGGTTGAATGGTGTGGAGGCTGTCGTGAATAGTAGATACATGGAATCGTTTATATGGATTAAATCTTTGAAGAACAAAGACAAGTCATAGACATGCTCGATCAGGTCCGTAGCGATTAAAAGCTGGGGGCAGACTTTGTTCCCCGCACACCAGTCCGCAAGAACGTCTGAATTTCCATGGAGCATGATATCGGGGCCTATTCCTATTATTTGTTTCAATAGCCGGATCGTCTCCACGGAAGATGGGTTAAGATCAATATAAATGACTTGCCCTATTCCCATGGATTTCGCTAAAATACTAAGGAAGCCGGTTCCTCCTCCATAATCGATTAGCGTGACATCGGAGATAGGGATTTGTATCGTTTGAAGTCCCCTTTGTAGGCAATCTGCGTATATATGCATGAAATAGCTTAACGCTGGCTTTAGGTTGCCGATGTATCGTTTATTATAATCGCTGATCGGTAATTTATTATAGTCAATCGCTTTTAAACGCTCGGTTAATGTATGTAATAAATCACTTCTATTCTCTTTCATCATATATCATCTTGTATAAACGTTTCCCCTGATCTTTATTGGAAAAAGCAGGGAGCAATAATTGTTTTCGCTTATCTATCGCCTCTTTATCTATAGGTAGGGTCATTAATCGTTCACAAGTCCGTATCATCTCGTCCGGCGTATCGGCGATATGGCACAAAGGATCTAATCCGCTACCCGCTAGCATGAGATGATTGACAATCGTATGCCTTCCGGCGAATAAGCTGTTCAGAAGCTTCAATTTTAAGCCGGTACCTTGAAATGTGATCAGCATATGGATCTGTGCGTTATGGATCAATTTGTCCATACGTTCCTTACTGGGATTTGCTTCTACTTTTATATGCGGGTAAGGGGCGGCTGCCTCTCGTATCAAACGGGTCGGGTTCATGCCCGCTATTATGCAAGTGTGTTTTAATTGGCTGAAAACATGCTTGATGAGAAATAACACGGCTCGTTCATTCTCGATAACGGATAGCTTGCCATGATATAGAATATAATCGGATTTCCCTGGTTCGGCCGTCACTTGATTATTCTCGTGGAAACAAGGGACGAACTCGATCCTTTGACCAGGAAATTGCTTTTGTAAATAGTCTGCGTCTGTCGTGGATACGGCGATTATCAGATTTGCGCATCGTGCTATTTTCTGATAGGCTTGGAAGCGCATGGCCTCGATCCTGAAAAAGGCATTGCGAATCAATCCTTTGCCCGACTTTGCCAAGTGGCGATAATAATCATGCTCGATATTGCACTCCCGGAATATCTTCATCCGGTTTCTTAAACGGGGGTCGTTCATATAATAACAGGAGTGGAGTCCTTCGAATAAGATCGGATAATCATTTTGCAAAAGATGCTCGATCAAGCGATGATCTTTCCGGCTGTATACGTTGTAAGGAAGCCATGTTAAATTAGCGATTACCCCGGTACGGCGTTTATAATAGAAAACCTTGTCGCAAATGCTTTCTAATTCCGGTGCGTGCGGACGTTCATATTCGAAACAATGTAATAGGAGTTTCACGCCGCAAGCACGCAAGGCTTCCAGTTTATAATACACATCGATAACCCCTCCGTAATTGGCGGGGTAAGGTATATTGAACGATACTATATTGAGGTATTTGTCCATCTACTTAAATCTCCTCAAATATACGCACGAATTGGTTAGCTTGTTCTTTCCGGGAGTAATTCAATAACTTCTCCCGATCGATGGGTGAGGTCGTATATCCTTTTTCCTGCCATTCCTCATAGTAATGTCTCAAGAAATCGTATACCTCGTCTACGTGGGTAGCGGCCAATCCGGAGTGGGTCTCCTTGATGGCATCGGCGAGGTGAGCCTCGTCACTCCGTACGCATAAGATGGGCTTTTCTACCGCGAGCGATTCAAAGAACTTGGTTGTCATGAAGCCTTTTGGGCCAGACGTGTCAAACTTATTCGTTAAAGAAAGCAACACCGAGCTTTTGTTCAATATGAGGGGAATATCGGACGCCGGTACATACTCTTGATAATCCATGAAAGATTGTACCCCATGTCGTTCGGCCTCTTGGCGGATGATGGAGCGGGACGCTTGATCGGTATACCATACGACTCGAAAAGTTTCGGGGACAATGATCTTGTCCTTCGTGAGACGGGCGATGGCCTCAAATAATAACGATGGATTTCGGATCGCTAAACTTAACAACCGTCCGGTATAGGTAATGATAAACCGGGAGGTCTTGATTTGTCGCGGATAGAATAACTCGGGATCGAATCCGTTATAAATCAGTTTTACGTTGGGATTATATTGTTTGAGTACCTCCACATGCCAAGGCGATACGGTTGTTACACAATCCGCTACCTCCAAAGCGTTATTCCGCTCTTTAAGTAACCGTTTGCGAAATCGTTTTGTGATGAATGCGTCTAGCCATGGGAACGTGTGGAATTTATGCGAGATGTATTCGTTGGAGGCGTATTGCTCAATGATATCTCGTAAATCCGCGACGAAAGGGAGGTGGGTGTGGGCCGCTAACGTCTTGGCGGCGGTTAAAGGGAAGGTGCGGTACGTGCTACACAATATTCCCTTGTACCGGTTGGCCCTTATTAAGGGGATGCATGCGTTGATTATTCGCGTGTCTTTATAGCCGAACAAGATGTCTAGAAACATGATCCACATCCATTCAATATGTTTTGAGATCTTTCCTGAAGTTTTGTAATAGCGGACGCAATACACATCCGCGTACCCCGTAAGAAATTCGAAGGTATTGTCTTCTATGTATTCCGTCACTACGGTAACTTCCCACCCCATGCGTGTCAGATATTTGCATAGATATCCCATTCTGGGGGCGAAAGCGGGTGGGAACATATCACATATGATAAGGAGTTTATTCATGGATTCAATCGGTGTTATAGGAATAGACGAACGACTTCAAACGCCTCCGCGTAGGTACATCCGGCTTGGACGCCTCGGGCCCTGGCTAATGAGTAGATAAAGTCCTTGGATAGATAATCTCTCGCTCCTTGCGATTTATAGGCTTTCAATGATTCTACTTTTGTGTCGATATGGCGCTCTTTCAACTTTACAAAACATTGCGTGTTGAATGTTAGATTATTCCATATTAGCTCATAACCTAATATATTCGTGTTTTTGAACGCTCGTAGACCCTCTTGGGCGATCGTCGTATGATCTTGGTGGATGTCATGTAAGCTAGGGATGAAGACCAGATCAAAATCGGACGTTTTTTTCAGGCGTATTAACTCCTCTAATATCTCTTGTCTGGCGTATCCCAGTTTTCTTACTTCGTAATTGTATATGATTAGGTTCTCCGGTACTATACCTAAGGTTTGGGTCGCTTGCTTGACCTCTGTCTTTAGGATATCTTTCGGGAAACCCTCTGGAACCGATTGCTGTGCGGTGGAGAAAGCCACGTAGGTCACTTTCTTACCCTCTTCTATCAAGCGTGAGATGGTTCCCCCCAACCCAAGCTCCCCATCATCCGTATGCGGGGCGAGGACTAAAATGTTTTTACAATTAGTAATCATTCTTTCTTGTTTATTTGAACACAGGGATTGTATATGGTTTTCATTGCTTTGCTAATTCTGTCAATAGCTGGGCGTATAATTTACGTAAATAACTTCCCGATCCTTCTTGTACGGAGTCATTATGCCATAGTAGAACCAACTCACCTCCTACGTTATTTACTTGTCCTACTAAATTCCGGCAATAGGTTAAGGCCCTGTCAAAATCCAGTCCCATATATTTCTCCTCCTCTAGGGTACAATCCATTATGATAAGCGGATGTAATCGGAGAGGAGATAGCCGGCGGGTGATCGGATTGATCCAACGAACCGGGTAGCAAGTCCCTAACCGGAACCCGGAGACATCGGCGTACCCCATGGTGAAATCGTCCGTAACCCCGGCTGCCTCTAGCTGGTCCATATCTTCCGGTTCCCGGATTGCCAAGAAATGATGGCGGTTGAACCGAATACTTTTGCCGATATGATCTTCCAGACCGGTTTTCTCTTTCCGGATAAGGCTAGGAGTCGTACCCGCTTGGTAGCTGCTATGTAAACCAATGGTTACATTATGCTCTAGAGCGCTTTTTATCAATTTACGAATGTCTTTATTCCTCAAATCGTAATGGGGTTTGTCGTGCTTGGCTTTACCCCCGTTCCGGATAAATAGGATAGGGTGGCATTGTTCCTTCCCGATCAGGTCCTGAAGGATACTATTCTGGCGGAAGAACCAAGGGAAGGTATAAAACGGGTCTTTCTCAAGGGAACCGAATTTACCTTGAAAGGATTTATATAGACCTCTTCTGTCTCTAATAGACCGTATCAAACCTTTCCACGAACGATATAGAGTCGGAGAATCTACGTCATGTGTGAGGTAGATCTTCCGGATTTGCTTTTTTACCTCGGGTACGCGCAACCGGGATTGGCGCAACCAACGATGAAGCAGCATGCGGTATTCATCCACGATCGGACGATGCAAGAAACCGGCCCGGTAGGGTAAGGATTCTTTACCGGGAAATCTTCCATGCTCATCCCGAAGTCCACGTCGTACCATCTCCTCGTATCTGGAAATGAGGAAATAGGTGCTCGCGATGATATCGGCGTGAACCACCCATGTATCTCTTACCCATTCCTCTTTCGGCGAGCCGAATAACAAAGGGATACCTTGAACCTCCCGCAAGGGAAGTTCCGGTAAGGATGCGGGAGTCCCGTATGTTTGTCCATCGAAGAAGCCGGATGGAATAATGACGACGTTATACCGGTCGAATTTATAGGGATCAGCCGTGTACCCGATCGTTTCCACCAATTCGCTCGGGGCGTCATCTCCTACAAGAAAACGTATGATATAATGTAAAGTGCGATCTTTCATATCCATTTACTTAGTTTAACGCGCGCTCTATCTAATAAACTCAATTTTCCTCTAGATATTGTGAAAAACGGGGTTTGGATAGCTCCGAACTCCCGGAAGAAACGTTCTACGCCGGGGAGCATGGATCCTTCGAAATCAAACAAAGCCGTGAATTGAGAGACGAAATGAATACATTCCCACAGGACGTAGCTTTGCGCTCCGGAGCCTCTATACGCCGGATTCCCTCCTCCGGCGAGATAGTAAGCCGATCGATCTTGCCATACGATGAAAGCGGCCGCGTGTAAATGGCCTTGCTCGTCATAACCTCCCCATAAATCACCTTGTCCTTTTTGCCGGCATGTGGCGATCAAATCTTTCAGTACATTCGTGTCTTCCTTGATCCGCAGGTGCTGGCGGTCAAATGTCTGGGACTGTACGGTCAGGAACTCATCCAAGGGAATCCCTTTTTTTACGGATATATGGTATTTGTTCCGCGCTTTCGTGATATTTCGCCGGATGTTGGGGCTCATATTCTCCCATACCGCTTGATGATCCCGGATATTTTTTAATAAATAGGTATAACGTGTCGTTTGGTTATATCCCGCCCAATAAAACGGAAGCCAATCCGTAATGTCATAATTGAAATTCTGCAGGAAGTGTGGATAGCGTTTTAGTTCTTCCGTGAATTGTTCGCACAGTTCTTGACGTCGTCCTAACTCGGTCGTATATTTCGTGTCGGAGGAACTTGCGGCGAACCAAGGGCCCATCGTTTGGGTGTAAGAAGGCATCGAGACAATATCGGAATGGGGGACATAAAGGGGGAGGGCTGCCTGTATCCTTCCCTTTTGTTCTATAAGCAAGACATCCCATTTTTTTTCTCCGCAAACCGTATCCAACCACCAGTCACGTGAGAAGATCGGTATGTTTTTTTCAGTATTACAAAGTAAACGATATTTGTCTTTATTACTCATTACAATTTCGTATGGGGACGGGGTTTGCCCGTCCCCGCAAATTACTTGTTGGCTTTTAATGCCTCAAATATTAATTCGGATAATTCCTCTGCCAATTCGGGATTGTCCTCGATACATTGTTTTGCCGCGTCACGACCCTGCCCCAATTTGGTGTCATTGTAGCTGTACCATGAACCGCTCTTCTTGATGATATTCAGTTCGGAACCAAGATCGATGATCTCGCCGGAACGGGAGATGCCTTGACCGAACATGATATCGAACTCTGCCTTGCGGAATGGAGGAGCCACCTTGTTCTTTATGACTTTCACACGCACTTGGTTACCCTTGATCTCATCGCCATCTTTCAGCTTCCCGATGCTACGGATATCCAAACGGACTGAAGCGTAGAACTTCAATGCGTTACCACCTGTCGTCGTTTCCGGGTTTCCGAACATTACGCCGATCTTATCCCGCAATTGGTTGATGAAGATACAGGTCGTGTTCGTCTTATTGATCGCGGCCGTCAACTTACGAAGGGCTTGCGACATTAAACGAGCTTGCAGACCCATTTTGCTATCTCCCATATCACCCTCAATCTCGGCCTTAGGAGTTAAAGCGGCTACGGAGTCGATAACGATGATATCTACGGCGGATGAACGGATCAATTGCTCGGCTATTTCCAAGGCCTGCTCACCGTTATCCGGCTGGGAGATCCATAGGTTCTCTACATCAACGCCTAACTTTTCAGCATAGAAACGGTCAAAGGCATGCTCCGCATCGATAAACGCGGCGATACCTCCTTTTTTCTGGGCCTCGGCGATCGCATGGATCGCCAGGGTTGTCTTACCGGAAGACTCCGGTCCATAGATCTCGACGATACGTCCTTTCGGATATCCGCCTACGCCCAGCGCCGCGTTCAGAGCGATAGATCCTGTCGGTATCACCTCGATATCCTCGATGCTTTCATCGCCTAGTTTCATGATCGAACCTTTTCCGTAGTTCTTCTCGATTTTATCCATAGCCGCGCGTAAAGCCTTTAGCTTATCCGTGTTAGCGGCTGGTCTACCACCTTCTTCTTTCGCTTTTCCTTCGAACAAATTTTCTTCTTTTGCCATATGTGTCACTTACAAATTAAGGATTTGATTTGCATGGTCTTTTGTCTTCACCTCTTTCGGTCCGATGATATTGGTAACAATACCTTCCTCGTTGATGATAAAGGTAGTCCGGAGAGTCCCCATGTATGAACGTCCGTACATTTTTTTCTCAGCCCACACACCGAACTGTTCCTGTAAGGTCGTGTCCGTGTCCGCTATTAAGCGGAAAGGTAAGTTTTGCTCTTGTATAAAGCCTTGATGCGATCTGGCGCTATCTTTGCTTACTCCGATGATCTCGAAGCCTTTCGCCTGTAAGGCTTGATAGCCGTCTCGTAAGCTGCATGCTTCCGCCGTGCAACCGCTCGTATTATCTTTCGGGTAAAAATAGAGCGCTATTTTTTTCCCTTTATAGTCACTCATCTTTACCGCTTTGCCGTCTTGATCGGTCCCCAAAAACTCGGGAACCTTATCGCCTATTTGTATTGCCATATTACAATTCTAAGTCAATGTTAAACAATTCATGCCAAGGCAAACCTTGCTCATTCAGCTCTTTCATGAATGGATCCGGATCGAATTCCTCCACATTCCATACGCCCGGTTTCTTCCAGATACCTTGCATAAATAATTTGGCGCCGATCATGGCAGGAACACCGGTGGTATAGCTTACGCCTTGCGCGCCTGTCTCCAGATAAGCGGCATGGTGGCTGCAGTTGTTGTATACGTAATAAGTTAATTCCTTACCCTCCTTGATACCGCGGATGCGGCAACCGATGGAAGTCTCGCCTGTATAATTTTCTCCCAGATCACCCGGGTTCGGCAGTACGGCCTTTAAGAATTGGATCGGAACGATTTCCTGCCCGTTGTAAAGGATCGGGTCGATACGAGCCATACCGATATTTTGGATGACACGCAAATGAGTCAAGTATTCCTGTCCGAAAGTCATCCAGAAACGAGCTCGTTTGAGGGTCGGGAAATTTTTGGTCAGACTTTCCAATTCCTCGTGATACATCAAATATGATTCTCTCGGTCCTACGTTCGGATAATTCAATGCCTTATGTACGCTCAGCGGATCGGTCTCCTTCCATTCCCCATCCTCAAAATATTTGCCGCGTTGAGTAATCTCGCGGATATTGATTTCCGGGTTGAAATTGGTAGCGAAAGCCTTATGGTGATCTCCCGCGTTACAGTCTACGATGTCCAGATATTGTATCTCGTCGAAATGATGCTTTGCCGCGTAAGCTGTGTACACACCGGTAACCCCCGGATCGAAACCACATCCCAAGATCGCGGTAAGACCGGCTTTCTCGAAACGATCTTTATAGGCCCATTGCCAGCTGTATTGATATTTGGCTTCATCGAGCGGTTCGTAGTTGGCCGTATCTAAATAGCTGACACCATATTCCAGACAAGCGTCCATGATATGCAAGTCTTGATAAGGTAGGGCCAGATTTACCACCAAATCCGGTTTGAATGCGTTAAACAAGGCAACGAGCTCCTGCACGTTGTCCGCGTCTACCTGCGCGGTTCGCACGTTCACGTTCTTGATATCGGCGGCGATCTTGTCGCATTTGCTTTTCGTACGGCTGGCTACCATGATATCCGTGAAAACATCCGCGTTCATCGCTATTTTCTTAACAGCGACGGTACTTACGCCCCCTGCGCCAATAACTAATACTCTTCCCATTTACTAATCGAATTAATCTTGTTAATATACAGTTTACAAGGTTCTCAACCAATGGACAAATATACGTTTTTTTCCGGATTCGTCCCACCATTTTCTGCGTTTTCTTACGATGCCCATCGTAAGCTCCCTTGAATGGGCATTCTAACGACCTTACAATGGGCATCGTAAGGTCGTTAGAACGGGCATCGTAAGAATACCTCCAGTTAAGATGTCGGAACTCTGGATGAATAGTCGTACATTTGTTGTCGTATGGTGGTATAAATGAAAGATATGAAAGGATTGGAATGTTTGCTGCGATTTGTAGATGAGCACAAGGGGGATGATCCGGATCGCCTGTTGTTGTCTGCCAAACGTTATCCGGAGGTGGATATGCCCTTGGCGGTCGATCAGATCTTGGCCCGGCGGAAGGTGAAGGATAAGCTGCCTACCTGGTGGGCGAATAAGGATGTCTTTTTCCCCTCGCGTATCTCAGCCGAGCAATGTTCCGGTGAGCTGGCAGCGACTTATAAGCAGACCTTGGTGAGTGAGGGAATACGGATGTGCGATCTTACCGGTGGGTTGGGGGTGGACAGCTATTTCTTCTCCCGCAAGGTGGACAGCTTGGTCTATTTGGAACGTTTTGCCTCGTATTGCGACGCTGCCCGTCACAACTTCAAGGCGCTGGGAGCGGATAATATCGAGGTGGTGAACGGCGATTCCTTATCGGCCTTGGAAGGGAAAGGTCCGTTCGATCTGTTTTGTATTGATCCTGCCCGGAGAGGGGAGGGAAATAAGCGGATCTTCGCCCTGCGGGATTGCGAGCCGGACTTGACTGCCTTGATGCCGGACTTGCTTGAGCATGCGCCCCGCGTCATCGCCAAGATCTCTCCGATGGCGGATATTCGCCAGACATCCGCCTTGCTACCGTGGACGACAGAGGTGCACGTGGTGTCCGTTCGGAACGAGTGCAAGGAACTTCTTTTCTTGATGGATAATGAGCGGATGGAGGATCGGGTGAATCTCCCGATCACTTGCGTAAATCTGGGCAGTGACCAAGCTGCGTTTAAGTTCACGCTCGCCGAGGAAGAGCGTTTCCCCTCCCGTGTGAGTGGAGATATACGAGCCTATTTATATGAACCAAACGCCTCAATATTGAAGGCCGGAGCATTCAAGGCCGTCGCTTCCTGTTTCGGCTTGAGCAAATTGCATGTGAGCAGCCATCTGTACACGTCAGACAAGCTAGTCCCTGATTTCCCGGGTCGTTCATTCCGTGTAGAGGAGGTGATCCCCTTTACGAATAAACGATGTAAGACCTTGTCGAGGCAGATCTCCCAAGCGAATATAACCGTCCGCAATTTCCCCCTCTCGGTGGATGAGCTACGTAAGCAAACCAAAATCGCGGATGGAGGAATCACCTATCTTTTCGCCACGACCTTGGAGAATGGGGACAAGATACTTGTCAAAACGCACAAGATATAGGATACCGCACGGGCGTCGCGGTGACATCCGAAGGGCTATAAAAAAAGTGTATGATGTTTGTCACCATACACTTTTTACGATATGAGGCTTATATTATTTCAATAGATTCGCACGCATCTCCTCGATCTTAGCTTTTGACTCGCGGGCCGTATTTAGGGTCGCTACCATATCGCTTAACGGAGCGATCGTAGTCCCTAATTGCTCCAGGTCAGGATAATACTTCGCTAAGTCTGCCGTGATCTGTTGAAGGATCTCCAAGCGTTTCTCCATATTCTCGCTCAAACCGGCGGAAGTGGCGTCGCCTTTAACGACCAAGCCCGGGTTCGCGTATACGATCGCGTATTCCACGGCCATGCCTCCCAACAACTCAAGCTCAATGTCGGCCTTGTCATTTTCCATCATCGCGTCGATCAATTTGTTTTCTTGGTCTTTCATGAATTTGCTTAACTCCTCTTTGCTGGCGTTAGCGGGAGCGGACTCTTTCATGATGTCGATGGCGAATGGGATGTCCAGATCCGTAGTCAATTTAACCAATACGTTCTCGATGTCTGTAGTCGGCTTCTTCATCGCCTTCAATAGGTTCAAGTCCGCGAAGTAGATACCGCAAGCACGTGCTTTCTGGGCTTGTGTGTTCAACTCGGAAACCTTGCTGACCGGCAACATGAAATCAGTGTTAGCCACGGAGATCGTGACTTCGCCGGTAGACACCTTGTAAGGCAACTCCGAATCCGGCATGTCTTTCAGGAAACGGGTGACCTCGTCTTTCAACTCGGCTGTAAGCAGATCTTTCGATACTTCTCCCGCGATGACGGCCTCTTCCTCTACTTTTTGCTCCGCGGCATCTTGTTTTTTACTGTTGTTGCAAGATACCATTCCGAATGTAACCGCTGCTATGGTTAGCAGGCTAACAAAACTCTTTTTCATGTTAACTCCTTATTTTTAGATTATATATTTTGTCATCAATCGTTCCCCTTGTTTAAGTACCTGCCGGGAAACTCTGCGAAGATAGATATAATTACCAATAAAGCAAAGATTCCTAACATTAATAAATTAAATGTAAAAGTAGAAAATGTGTAGCCGGCGAACTTTTTCGTGTGGCTATAGAAGGGCGCGCGTCCCCAGTTGTTGTCCGGCTCCAGGTAAATCTGCCCGATTTTAGGATAGATCCGGTTGTGGGCCTTCTTGTAGAATTGGGTGCTGGTTGAGTTGAGCACCAGCTCCTCGATGGCCGAGTTATGATGCTCTTTTTTCAGGGTGTTCAACCATTCGGAGCCGTGTTCCTGAATGGCCTCTTTCCGTTTTTTCTCCAACAACGCCGTGAAATTATCGCTGCGGGTATGCAGGGCCTTTTCCACTTTATCCAGATAGCTCTCGTAGCTCTCTCCGGACGTATAGGGGGCGATGCGGGCGGCACGGGACAGTACGGCCAGCTCGTTGCGGATCGTCCGGATGTTCTCTTCCCGTTTCTCCGGGATCAGGTCGAGGCTGTTTACGAGGTCGCGTACCTCGTCGGCATGGATATTCCGGTAATATTGCGCCAGGAACTTCTCTTTCTCGACCGCGAAAAACAGGCGGTTGTAGCTGTTGTTCCGGAATTGCTCCGTGACCAGCGCCTCGAACGCCCAACGCGAGGGGATCACCTCGCCGATGAGGGGCACCCGGTTCCGGCTGGACGCGCTCCTGCTCAAATCGTCGAACCGGACGACCAAGCCGCACAGTAAGATCTGCGGGATTAGAAGCAGCGGTATCGTGATGTAGATCGCTACGATCGAGCTGAAGGATTGCGATAGCACCAAACCGGTCAGGTTGGCGAGGAATGAGGTTACCCATAGCGTGATCCACCACGTGAGGAACATCTCGCTGCCGATGCCGATCAACGCGTTTCCCACCGCTATGAATTGCAAACTCTGGATCGCCGAGATACAAAGCAGGTAGAACATCTTTGACGAGAGGTAGCTGCCCCGGCTCAATCGCAAGAATCGTTCTCGCTTCAGGAGCGTCCGGTCCTTGATGATCTCTTCGGCGCTGATGCTGAGTCCCGTGAAGGTGGCGACGATCACCGCCATGAAAATGTAGGATACCAGATTCTTGTTCGCCAGCAGGGAATACCCCTCATCGGGCGCGAAGCGGGTGAGCAGGGCCACGATCACCGCCAGCAGGGGAGTCTCCAGCAAGGCGATGCACAAATACGGCTTATTGGTCAGCTTGGTCTTTATGTTTCTTTCCAGGAAGATACAGAACTGCTTCCAGAGCGAGGGCTTCCGCTGATGATTCGGGGGCAGGGGGGTCGGCCTTGCCGCCTGGAATCGCGGGCGGGAAGCCACGTAGAGCTCGTGCCACTCTTGGGGCGTGATCTTCCGGATGTTTGTCTGGTTCCCGCTATCGTCTATCTTCTTCGCGTCGATGATGGTCAGGATGAGCTCCGGGTTGATGTTCCCGCAGGTGCCGCACACGCTGATGTCCTGATCGGTGTAATTGGCGATCCGCTTGAAGTAGGTGATCGCCTCGATCGGGTTGCCGTCGTAAATCGGGTAGCCGCCGGTATCCAACAGCCATAGGCGGTCGAACAGCTTGTAGATCTCGGACGAGGGTTGATGGATATTGACCACCACGAGCCGTCCCCGGTGCGTCTGCTCCTTCAGCAGCATGATGACCTTCTCGGAATCGGTGGACGAGAGGCCGGAGGTAGGCTCGTCCAGGTAGAGGATCGCCGGCTCGCGGATAAGCTCCAGCGCTATGTTCAGCCGTTTACGCTGGCCTCCGCTGATCGTCTTGCGGATCGGGGACCCGACGGCCAGATCCCGGATCTTGCTCAGGTCCAGATCCTCGAGGATCGTGTTGACGCGATCCTCGATCTCCTTCTCGGTTCGGTTCGCGAAGCAAAGGCGGGCGGTGTACCACAGGTTCTGGAACACGGTCAGCTCCTCGATCAGCAGGTCGTCCTGCGGCACGAAGCCGATCAATCGCTTGCATGCCGGATCGCTCAGCGGATGCCCGTTCAGGCATACGCTTCCCGACTCGGGGGTGATGTTCCCGTTCAGGATGCTGAGCAGGGTGGACTTGCCGACGCCGCTTCCTCCCATGATGGCCACCAGCTGGCCGGATTCGAGGTTGAAGGAGAAATCGTGCAGGCCGTTCTCGCTGTTCTTGAAGCGGAACTCGATCTCCCTCCCGGTCAATACGATGCGTTCCTTCCGCTCGTTCCGGTTGAATACATCGAGCGCGTCGCTGTAATAAACCGGCAGGAATAGCGGGCTTTTGATTACGCCGCTGCGTTGCCAGCCGTAGAAGATGCCGGGAGTAAGCGGGATGTCGTTCATGAATACCCGTCCGCTGCCTTGGTACAGAAAGACCATCCGGTCGAACCGGGTCAGCCTCAGCACCCGTATCTCGCCCTCCAGCCCGCTCCGGTGGATGTGGTTGGGCGCTTTATCGCCGGCATCGGCGTTGACCGTGAGTATGGAGGGGGATTTCTTGCCGGCGACGAAGGCGTACAGGTCGTCGAAGGTGCCTGTGTCGATGTTGAATATCGCGGCGATCTGGTGGAAGATGGCCAGGTTCTCGTTCAGCCCCTCATGGTTGCCATGGGCGAACTCCATGAAGCGGAGCAGCAGCAGCAGCTGGTCTTCCGCGACCAGTTTGGGCTTGAGCTGGTTGCATACGTTGATGATGACGCGCTCCCGGTTGATGACGAGATCCGGGTCTTCGTAAACCGTTTGTATCTCCTCGAACAGCTCCATGTATTCCTTGTGGGAGCGGATACCGAAGTGACTGGTCAGATAGGCGTTGACAGCCTGGCGCGCCTGGCCGCCTCCTATTTTCGCCAAGGAGGCGAATATGGCGAACAGGTTCAGCAACCCATTGAGTATAGTTTCGTTCATGAGCCGAAGTATTGTTTCAAATCTTCCGCGAAGATAAGGCAAGTGAGACAAAAAACAGGTCGGATGCCGGACTTTTTAAGCGGTCAGGTGAATAACAGGATCAATAATTGGGCGGAGATCACCCGGACGAACATGGATAGCGGGTAAACCGTGGCGTATGACACGGAGGGCTCGTCGCCCTCGACGGTCGTGTTGGCGTAACTCAAGGCCATCGGGTTGGCCATGCTCCCGCAGAGCATGCCGATGTTGTGGGCGTAATCCAGCTTGAGGAACCGCGAGGCGATGAACCCGACGACCAGGACCGGCACGATCGTCAGCAGGAAACCGAGGCCGATCCACAGCAATCCCTCGGCCCGGAAGACGGTCTCGAAGAAATGAGCCCCGGAGTCGATCCCCAGCCCCGCCAGGTAGATCACGATGCCGAACTGCCGCATCATCAGGTTCGCGCTCTGGGTGGTATAAGTCGTCAGGTGGAAGCGGGGGCCGAACGCGCCCATCAAGATCCCGACGATGATCGGCCCCCCGGCTATGCCCAGCTTGACGGGCGTGCTCATCCCCGGTATGGCGATGGGGACCGCCCCGATCAGCACGCCCAGCGTGAGCCCTACGAACAGGGCGAGCAGGTTGGGGTTGTCCAGCCGTTTCAGCTCGTCGCCCAATATCTTGCCCGCGTTGTTCACGGAGTTGGCCTCGCCTACGATCGTCAGCTTGTCCCCGATCTGCAGGCGGAGGTCGCGGGAGGCCACCAGGTCGATACCCGCGCGGTTCACCCGGGTGATGTTGATCCCGTATAGGTTGCGGAGCCGGAGCGAGCCTAGCTTCACCCCGTTTACCCGGTCGCGGGTCACGACGATGCGGCGGGAGATCAATTGGCTGTCGATCGCGTTCCAGTCAATATCCTCTTTGTTCCAGTCCGTCGTCTCTTGCTCCCCGAAAAGCACCTTGATGGACTCGACATCCGCCTTCACGGAGATGATCAGCAGGTGGTCTCTCCCCCGCAAGATGGTCTCGGAGGTGGGGATCGTCACCTTCCCGTCCCGCCAGAGGCGGGAGATCACGAACTGCTTCTCCGTCAATCTCATGACCTGCTGGATGCTCTTGTCGTAAATGGAGGGGTTCAAGACCTGGAACTCCGCGACGTTTGTCGCCGTGTCCGGCTCCTTGTGCCTCTCCGGCCTCTTTTGGGCGAACAGGGCCCTCAGGATGACAATCGCCAGGATCACGCCTACGACACCGAGCGGATAGGTCACGGCGCAGGCCAGCGCCATCTCCGTCACGCTTCTCGTGTTCTCGGGGTCTGTCTGCAGGAGCGCTTGCTGGGCCGCGCCCAGCGCCGGGGTATTCGTCACGGCGCCGGATAGCAGCCCGACCATGACGGGGACGGGGATCCCCGTCATCCCGTGCAGCAGCAGCGTCAGCAGCAGCCCCAGGGCGATCACCCCCAATCCCATCGTATTCAGCTCCACCCCGCCTTTTTTCAAGGAGGAGAAGAAGCCGGGACCTACCTGCAATCCCAAGGTATATACGAAAACGATAAGCCCGAAATTCTGGGCGAAGCTCAGCATCTCCTTATTCACGGTAACCCCCAGATGTCCGGCCATGATACCGGCGAAGAATACGAACGTGATGCCCAATGAGATGCCGAATAGCTTTAGCCGCCCCAGATACACGCCCGTCGCCGCCACGATCGAGAGGATGGCCACGGCCTGTACCAGCGAGGGTTCGGTAAGCGTCTCAAGTAACCAATTCATACGCGTTTTTTTTGTTTAGGAAGCGCGAAAATAGGGAAAACAAAGCAATTAAAAAAATGGCCGGATCCGCCGAGCGCTTGAACCGGCCCGGCGGCGTCCGCTGGGATCGTCCGAGTGCTTGAACAGCTTCAGCGGCGTCCGCTGGGATCGTCCGAGTGCTTGAACAGCTTCAGCGGCGTCCGCTGGGATCGTCCGAGTGCTTGAACAGCTTCAGCGGCGTCCGCTGAGGCTATTCAAGCAAGATTTTCTCGATATAATTCGGCGGCAGGGTGGTGCGCGGCACTTTCAGGCCGCCGAACCATCTCTGCAAAGGCAAGTCGAACCCCGTCCCGTTCATGTAATTGTAGAGGGAGACGCGGAGCCCCTCGCTGAAAAGCTCCGGATCGCAGCCGGAAAGCGCCTCGAACCGCAGGTCATTGCGGGCGAATCCCCCAAAGGGAGGCTCCGTGACGCGGCAACCGTACGCGGCGGGGCGCGCCCCCGCGGGGCTATGCGCCGTCAGGGCGAAGCGATGCCAGAACCCGGATTGGATCAGCCCCAGCTCGAACATCTGCCGGACCGTCTCCAAGGAATCGATGGTCTCTTGCGCGGTCTGGGTCGGGAGGCCATACATCAAATAGGCGTGAACCCGGATCCCCGCCGCGGTGAAATGGTGGGCGACCCGCGCCACCTGCGCCACCGTCACCCCTTTGTTGATCAGCTTGAGAAGCCGGGGAGAGGCTACCTCCAGGCCGCCCGATACGGCGACGCAACCGCTTCGCTGGAGCAGCTCGCACAGCTCGCGGGTATAGCTTTTCTCGAAACGGATATTCCCCCACCACACGACGGTCAGCCCCCGGCGGAGGATCTCCAGCGCCATCTCCCGCAGCAAGGCGGGCGGGGCGGCCTCGTCCACGAAATGGAAGCCGATCTCGCCGGTCTGCCCGATCAGGCGCTCCATGCGGTCCACCACCGTCCGGGCCTTGTTCGGCTCGTAGCGCTTGATGTAATCCAGCGAGCCGTCGCAGAAGGCGCATTTCCCCCAGTAGCAACCGTGCGCCAGGGTCAGTTTGTTCCAGCGGCCATCGCTCCAGAGCCGGTGCGTCGGGTTGGCCATTTCCAGGACGGAGATGTATCGGTCCAGCGGCAATCCCCCGTAGTCCGGGAATCCCGTCTCGCTCTGCCGGCAAGCGGGGTGGGCGGGGTTGTCTTGATAAACGACCCGCCGGCCGCTCTCGTCGAGCGAGAAGGTGCGCACCAGCTCCGCCCGGGGGATCGCCCCCTCCAGGTAGCGTAACAGTTGGTAGAGCGGATCCTCGCCGTCATCCAGCATGAGGTAATCGATGTATTTGAAGAAGCGCGTATCCGCGATGGAGCGCAGCTCCGTGTTCGCGAAACCGCCGCCCATGAGGATCGGGAGGCCGGGGCGCGTCTGCCGCAGCCACCGGGCGAGCCTGAGGGCGCTGAATAGATTCCCCGGGAAGGGGACGCTGAAAGCCACCGCCTTCGGCCTGCTCTCGGCCAGGTGCCTCTCCAGCAGCGGCCGGGTCAGGCGCTCGATGAAGCCGGAGGGCCTTTGGAGGGCCTCCTCGATCTCGTCGAAGGAGGAGGCGCAACGCCCCAGCCGCTCGGCATACCGGCTGAAGCCGAAATCCGGGTCGATCGTCTCCCGGATCAAGTCGCAGAGCCCCTCCAGGTACGAGGTCGCCAGATAACGGGCCCTGTCGCGCAGCCCCGCGGCGCCGAACGCCCATTCCAGCTCCTCCTCGTCCCGGCTCCCGCGGTCGCTCCCGGGGAGGTACGCCCGGTCGCAGATGCGATAGGCGAGCGTGTCGTTCTTTCCCTGCAGGAAAGCGACGACGGCGCCGATCGTGTCGATATACCGCCGGCGGTCGGCCAGCATCCTCCGGACCTTGGCCGGATAGCGCCCCTTCCGCCGCTCGATCTCGTCGAACAACTCCCCGAGGCCCCGCTCGGAGAACAGCGCCAAGATCGTCTCGATACCCAGGTCGGCCTGCGCGGCGTGTACCCCCTTGCTCTCCAGGTACCCCTTCAGGTAGGCCGTGGAGGGATAGGGCGTATTGATCTGCGTGAACGGAGATAAAACCAGAAGAACCGAAGCCTGTTCCATATCGCCTCACCTCCGTTTCTCAAGGACGCAAGCTGTTGTTGACCGACTCGATGTAGCCCAGGATCTCCTCCCTTCCCTGTCGCTTCTCCGCGGAAGAGACGAGGATCGGGGGAAGCTCCTCCCACGTCTCCAGCAGTTTATCCGTATAGGCTTTCAGGTTCTCCGTCAAGCGTCCCCTGCTGATCTTGTCGATCTTCGTGAAGACGATCGCGAAAGGGATCCCGTTCTCACCCAGCCATTCCATGAATTCCAGGTCGATGCGCTGCGCCTCGTGGCGGCAGTCCAAGAGGACGAACAGGCTGGTCAGCTGCTCCCGGCCGAGGATGTAGCTCTCGATGATACGTCTCAGCTGCTCCCGGCCCTCCTTGCCTCGCTGGGCGAAACCATACCCCGGGAGGTCTACCAAGTACCATTCGTCGTTGATTAGGAAGTGGTTGATAAGTAGAGTCTTGCCCGGCGTCTGCGAAGTCATCGCCAGGCCCTTCTTGTTGGTGAGCATATTGATCAGGGAGGATTTGCCCACGTTGCTTCGTCCGATGAAGGCATACTCCGGCCGGTTCCCCTCGGGGCATTTCCTCACGTCTGTGTTGCTGATAACAAATGTCGCGCTTTTAATTTCCATCTGTGATAAATTATATAAATGACTACTTCGGTCGTGAAGTGAGACCCGCGGACGCGGCCCACAACCCGGCGAACGTGATGCCGCCGTTTACCATGAGCATCTCGTAGCCGAAGGTATAGCCTGCGTATTGTCTCGCCAGGAAATCCGCGGCGAGGCAGATCAACGGGGAGGCTACGCAGATATAGGGCACGTATTTGTCGCGGGGTTTCCGCCTCGTGAAAAGCCCGAAGGCAAACAGCCCCAGCAGCGGGCCGTACGTGTACGAGGCGATCAGGTAAATCGCGTCGATAACGCTCCGGTTGTTCACGGCCTTGAACGCCAGGATGATCCAGACGAACAAGACAGAGATCGCCACGTGTACCGTCAGGCGGATACGCCTCGCCCTTCCCGCCTCCGCCCTCTGCACGCCGAGGATGTCCACGCAAAAAGAGGTGGTGAGCGCCGTCAACGCCGAGTCGGCGCTGCTGAAAGCCGCCGCTATGATACCGATCGTGAAGAAGACCAGGATGCTCTCGCCCAAGATCCCCGAGGTGCAAAACATCGGGAGGATGTCGTCGCCCAAGGCCGGCAACGGGATCTCCTCCCGCGCCGCCAACGTCAGCAGCAGTACCCCCAGCGAGAGAAACAGGAAGTTGACCGGCGTGAAGGCGAAGCCATACACGTACATGTTCTTCTGCGCGTCCTTCAAGCTCTTGCAGGAGAGGTTCTTCTGCATCATGTCCTGATCCAGCCCGGTCATGACGATCGTGATGAAGATACCGCTGAGGAACTGCTTGAAGAAGTTCTGCGTGCTGTGCCAATCGCCGAACTCGAAGATCCGGAAATGGGGGCTCTCCACCAGCGTCCGCGCCATCCCCCCGAAATCCAGTCCCAGCTTCTCCTTCACCTGCCAGATGATCACCACCAGCGTCGCCACGAGGCAGAAAGCCTGCAGCGTATCGGTCCAGATGATCGTCTTGATGCCGCTCCGGAACGTGTACAGCCATACCAGCAGGATGCTCAGGAGCGCGGTCGCGGCGAACGGGATCTCCCAGGCGTCGAACACGTAGGTCTGCAAGATCAAGACCACCAGGTACAGGCGCGCGGCCGCCCCCACGCTCTTCGAGAGCAAGAAGAACGAGGCCCCGGTCTTGTACCCCCTTCTCCCGATCCGCTCCTCCAGATACGAGTAGATGGAGGTAAGCCGCAACTTGTAGTACAGCGGCAGCAACACCTGGGCGATGACGATATATCCGACGAAGAAGCCCCATACCGTCTGCATATACGTCATGTCGATCGTACGCGCCATGCCGGGTACCGATACGAACGTCACCCCCGACAAGGAGGTGCCCACCATGCCGATCGAGACGATGTACCAAGGCGATTTCCGCTCCCCGAGGAAGAAGGCCTCGTTGCTGTTATTACGCCCCGTGATCCACGCGATCAGCAGCAAGACGGCGAAATAGGCGGCGATGATAAAAAGGATAATCGAGCTGTTCATATACGGTTGACTTCTTTCTGTTAGCGGGGGCAAAAGTAGAGAAAATAATGGGAATCGCCGAGAAAAAAAAACGATTCATCGAATCCTTTTTGGTCGTTTTAAATCTTCGACCTACCTTCGCGCCCGAGTGATAGCTCGTGAGAGTGAAAGCGAACCGGTTGTCTGTCATAACCGGGAAATAGGTAAACATTAAACGGAAAAGGGTCGTCATCCGGATAGGATGCGACCTTTTTTTCTTGTTCAATACCTTTCCTCCACAGAGGCTCCGGGGAAGTAATGCGCGAGGATTTCCCGGTACGAATAGCCGTTGGCCCCCATCACGGCGGCCCCGATCTGGCAAAGCCCCACGCCATGTCCCCATCCGGCTCCTGTCAAGACGAAGCGGGAGGGAATACCGAGGCGGACGTCCTCTTTGTCGACAACAAAGGCCGAGCTGTATAGATGCGTCTCAGACAGGGTCCTGCGTATCTCAAGCTCCTTGCCGATGGTGAACGAGCGGCGTACCCCTACGATCCGGAGTCTCGCGATGCGGCCCGACGAACCCCTCTCCAACGGCACGAGATCGATGATCGGCCCGAAGTCGATACCCGTTTTCCGGCGGACCAGCCCCGACAGTTCCGCTTGCGTGTATGCCACTTTCCAACGGTAGAAATCCGCGGTCTCCTGGTCGTAGCGGTTCAACACTTGGCTCAGGATCTCTTGGTCCGTCGTATTGCAGAAGGCCTCGGGCGAGGTACGTATCCATTGTTCCGCTTCCCGCTCGTCCGTCAAGTCGGGATAGGCGGGAGCCTCGCTGTCTCTCAAGGCGGTAAGATAGGCGTGGGGAACCGGTTCCCAGCAATTCTCGAATTTCTCGGTCACGCCTCCGCAGCATTTCGAGAAGCGGGCGTCGCAGATCGTACCGTCGTTATCCATCAATACCTCCCCGCGGGTCTCCTCGATCACCTCCCTGACTATCGGGTTCGATGCCCGGGTAATACCTTGGTAACGCTGGCAATGATCGTCGGCACAGACATCGAACAGCTCATGGTCCTCCCGGTCGTACCAGCGGATCAAGGTCTCGTCGTCGCGGTAACAACTCTCATAGGGCGTAGCCGATCCGCCCAGGTTGAAATTCTTCTCGACCTGGGCCAGGAGCCAGCTTCGCGAGATCACGGCATGGGCTTTCAGCAACTCTCTGGAGGCGTTGGCGCTCATCTCCGAGGAGATTACGCTGGTAAGGTATTCCTCCACGTCCACTTGGTTGATCGTGACGATCCCCTTTTCGGTCGCCACGAGGTTCAACGCCCCCTTGAAGCGTTGATCCTCCTGGCGTTGCCAGTGAAAATCCACGCCGATCGTAACCGCCCTCAGGTCGAACGAGGAGTCCGGGCCGCTCGGCTCGAAGAACAGCTCCGGATAAAGCTTCCCCTTGTACACGATCTTGCCGTCTACCCAGAGGGCGCGTTGCTCGCCCAGGGCGGGCGTGCCGGTTTCCGTATGTATATACGCTTCGTTAAAAACGAACGAGACCGCTTCGCAGGTCATGATTCCCACGTTGATTACAGGTGTTTCCATATCCTTATTCCTTATTATTCTATTCTTTTCTCGCGTTTAGGGAATCAAAGGTCTCGCCTGGCTTCCGCCTTTCTCGCCAGAGACGAGTACTTGCGTGGTTGCCGTAGCCTCCGGGAAAGGATACGTAGCTTTCCCCTTCTTTTAATTCTTGGTAGGCGTTTTCTGGCAGCCCGGTTACCTTTTCTTCATTTTCTGGTTTCACGATATAAAATGTTAGATAGTGTGTTCGTAATAGCCCCGCCAAACGGGTGCCGGATGACAAATTTATGTTTTTTGGTCGAGACCTGCAAAGATTCTTCGGAAGAATCAAAGAAGCGATATGAAAATGGGGCATCTGGGTATTAACAAAAGCTTAAGAAGGCTGGAAACTATTTACTAAGTCGTTTTGGGGCATGATTTCGCTTTTGGAGGGGTTGTCCTATGACTAATTCGTAAATTCTTCCTACTTTTGCCGGTAAATGGAGAAAGTAGATGAATCAAAGATATCCTTCAGCCTTGTTGGAAAAAGCCGTGAATGAATTGGCTTCCCTGCCGGGAGTGGGACGGAAGACCGCGCTCCGGCTGGCGCTTTACATGTTGCGCCGGGATATGGGCTATACGGAAAACTTCGCCGCGGCCTTGGTCGCCCTTCGTCGAGACGTGAAGTACTGCAAGGTCTGCCATAATATATGCGATGATGAGGTTTGCTCTATTTGCGCCAACCCCGGCCGCGACCATTCCTTGGTTTGCGTGGTAGAGAATATCAAGGAGGTGATGGCGATAGAGAATACCGGGCAATTCGGTGGCGTATACCATGTGTTGGGCGGGATCATCTCGCCCATGGATGGTATCGGACCGGGCGACTTGCGTATCGACAGTCTGGTGCGACGCGTGGCTGAAGGTGAGGTGAAAGAGATCATCTTGGCGTTGAGCACCACCATGGAAGGCGATACGACTAACTTTTTCATTTACCGCAAGCTATCCGGTTACGATGTGAGGATCAGCGTCATCGCGCGCGGCGTATCTATCGGCGATGAGATCGAGTATGCCGACGAGATCACCCTGGGGCGATCCATTGTCAATCGTACCGAGTTCAAGATGACGTGATAGCTGACAGTTGTTTAATGCGTAATTTATAATTCATACATATCCGGAATGACCTACGAAGAGACCAAGTTGTCCGTTATCATCGTTAACTATAACGTGAAGTATTTTCTGGAGCAATGCCTCTATGCTGTCCGTGCCGCCGTGACGGGGATGGATGCCGAGGTGTTCGTGGTGGATAATGACTCGACGGATGGATCTGTCGAATATCTCCGGCCTAAGTTCCCGGAGGTGGTTTTCATCGAGAATAAGGAGAATCCCGGTTTCGCCAAGGCCAATAACCAGGCGATCCGCCAGTGCGCCGGGGAATACGTGTTATTGCTGAATCCCGATACCGTGGTGGGAGAGGAGAGTCTCCGCAGCCTGTGCTTCCAGATGGATGAGGATCCGGAGATCGGGGCCATCGGCGTGAAGATGCTGAACAGGCACGGGGTGTTCTTGCCGGAGAGCAAACGGGCTTTCCCTTCGCCTTGGGTATCGTTCTGCAAGATATTTGGTCTTTCAAAGCTGTTTCCCAACTCTCCGGCATTCGCACGTTATAGCCTGCCGTATCTGGATAAAGAGCAGACGCATGAAGTGGAGGTGCTGGCGGGCGCGTTCATGTTGCTTCGCCATGAGGCGTTGGATAAGGTTGGTCTGTTGGACGAGTCGTTCTTCATGTATGGGGAGGATATCGATTTGTCTTATCGGATCGTGTTGGGGGGCTACAAGAATTTGTACGTGCCGGAACGGATCCTGCATTATAAGGGGGAAAGCACGAAGCAGGGCGACTTGAGGTACATAAAGGCTTTTTACGGCGCCATGTTGATTTTCTACAAGAAATATTATCCGGGATCCGGTTGGCTGATGCGAATACTGATCCGGTTGGCGATCCTGCTGAAAGCTTGCTGGGCGACGCTTTCCATACCTCTGCGCAAGAAGGCTAGAGCGGTTAAGCATCGCCGCCTTTTGATCTTGTGTAGGGAGGAGCATTTTGAGGAGATAAAGGCTGTTTGCCTGAAAGCTATGCCGGGCCTGGAGTTTGTGAATCTCTGGGATTTGGACGTGGAGCGTGTGATGGATGCGATCTGCCGCAAGAACCAGATGAAAGGCTTTACGGACTACGTTTTCTGCTTCCCCGACGCGCGCTATGAGCAGATGCTCTTGTTTATGGACAGGCTCGCGAACAAGAAAGCGGTTTACCATATATATACGAAGAAGAGTGGTCGGCTTGTTTAAGTAATCCTGGGGTAGATATGTTGTTGTCGAGTGATAGAGTCCGTTTGAGGGCGTTGGAACCGGAGGATCTGGAGTTGTTATATCGTTGGGAGAATGATCCGAAGTTATGGGAGGTAGGGAATACCTTGGCTCCCTATTCCCGTTATCTGTTGAAGGAATATATAGCGGGTAGCGACCGGAGTATCTATGAGTCCCGCCAACTTCGCTTCATGATCGAGGAACGCGATACGGAGACTTCCGTGGGGATCGCGGACTTATTCGACTTCGAGCCGCATCCGAACCGGGCGGCTTGCGGTATTATGCTGGACCGGAAGTATCAAGGACGCGGCTTCGCCACGGAAGCGTTAAGGCTATTGATGGAATACGCTTATACGTTCTTGAAACTTCATCAGCTTTACGCGCATATTCCCGTGGCGAACGAGCCTAGCAAGAGATTATTCACCCGCCTGGGATTTGTCGAGGCAGGGACGCTTAAGGACTGGATCCGGACACCGGATGGTTATTCGGATGTCTGCGTGATGCAGTTAATTTAAACAGGGATCCTTCGGATATTTTGTCCAGGTTTTATAATCATTGCCCAATAATTCTACGGAATCTACCCAATAACCCTCGCCGTCGGCAGACAGGATATTATCGGTGGTAATAGGGCTTACGGCCCATGAGTTCCGTTTGATCTCATGGTTTAACTGTCCTTCGGTCCATCCGGAGTATCCCAGGAAAAACTTCACTTTCCCATCGATTGGATGCCCGTTGAGGATATATTGTTTCAATGCGTTGAAATCCCCGTCGAAATATAGACAATCATTGATCTTTAACGCGCCCGGGATAATGTTATCTCCCAAGGAATGAATAAAGAACAAACGGTTGGAGCCGACCGGTCCCCCCAGATAAATCGGTATCTCCGGGAACTCGGCAAACTCCTTGAAAAAAGAGTTTACGATAAGATCCGTCTTTTTATTCAGGACAAATCCCATCGATCCGTGTTCCGTATGCTCTATCAACAATACGACGGAACGTTGGAAGTAGGCATCTTGTAAAAAAGGCTCGGCGATTAGAATACTTCCTTGGATAGGAAGGATGTCGTTATGTGTTATTTTAAATATATTTTTATAAGATGCCATGATCGTGGATGTTAGGTTATTACTAATTCACCGACAATATAAGGTGTTTTTTAATAAGAAGCAAATGAAAAGCCCGGGATCCGAGTTAATAAACGTGAATAGGCCGGGCCTGCCATTGATTTATGCTTGATGATTTTCCTCGAACAATCTCAGCCTTTCGTCCAGTAAGTCATATTGGTGCTCTTTTATGAAAGAGGTACAAGCTCGTAGTCCTTGTTGGTTACTGCCTGTGGTACTTAATGATATGGCGCTTACTCCGTAATAAATCAGTTCTTCCATCAGTTGTCCGCCGGTCATTCCCGGGTAACCGATCGTGAAATAGAAACCGTCGGCTATCGGTTGGTCCAGATCGTGATCATAAACGATCGTGAAACCATGATCCGTAAAAATCTTCTTTAGTCTCTCCGCGCGGCGTCCGTATTCTTTCACTTGCGAGACAAAGTCAAAAGTACCGTCTGCGGCGGCCTTGAACATGGCGGCTAGGGCGAATTGGGCCGAGTGGCTGGTTCCGGATGAGAGGGCGTATAAGACACGGTGGATATATACCGTACCGAACGTGCCGCCTCCATAGCGCCGGGTCAATTCCGGGTAGGAGCGATGGTAAAGTGTATTGGAGATCGCTGTCACCCCGATACGCTGTCCGGCATAGCTGAACGCCTTGGAGCCGGATATCTGCATGATATAATTGTCGGTATAACGGGCTACGCTCGCTTGATAAGGAGGCTCGAAGGGACATCCGAGGTCCTTGCGAAAATCCATGGCAAAATAGGCGAGGTCCTCTATGACGATCACATCGTATTTGTCGGCCATCTCGCCGATGATCCTCAACTCCTCGTCGGTGAGGCAAAACCAAGCCGGGTTATTCGGGTTGGAATAGATCATCGCGGCAATATTGCCCTTGGAAAGATGCGCCTCCAAGACTTCACGCAATCGCTCGCCGCGATATTCGTATACGTCGAACGACTCGTATTTATAGCCCATAACGGCTATTTGCTGCTTCTGCACGGGGAATCCGGGGTCGATGAACAAGATGGTCTCCCTTCCCGGCATACATTGTCCGGCCGTAAGGAAAGAGGCGTATGTGCCCTGCATGGAACCGGTTACGGGTACGCAACACTCCGGATCTATCTCTATATCTATAAACGCCTTGATAAAGCGGGAAGCTTGCCTTTTCACTTCGGGAATTCCGTTGATGTTCGGGTAGATGGAGGCTATACCGCTACGAAGGGCTTCGATCTCGGCGTCTACGCCTACTTGGGCGGCCTTCAAGCCCGGTACGCCCATTTCCATATGGATGAACTCGGTTCCCGTTTCTTGTTCCAATCGCGTGGATATGGCAACTACCTCCCGGATAGTCGCTTTCCCAAAATCGGGAAGTCCAAAGCCATCGATAATTCGTCTGGCTGTCTGATAGTCTACAGGAGTATTTTTCATGCTAGTGTCAGTTATATAGGAAGACAAAAGTATGAAATTTATCGATTTGTCCTGATTTTTTCATCCTAAACTGTTGCCAATTCAAAAAATCCGCCTACCTCCGCATCGCTGGTACGTCATTACACACCTCAGTGGCGCCCCCAATCGTTGTCACTCCGTACAATCAAACAGATCGAAATTAAGGCGAAAACAAGTATACTTTTACGTATCACGCCGATGTGTCTCTGTGTACTTACCGGAAAGCCATTGAGATACGGCGCCAAGTCAATGGAACGCGAGACGGATTCCAGTGACTTAGCCTCCCTATTCCAGATGCTTTTTTGGGGGGAGTATCCCGTTTGTGCACGCTAAAAAACTATTCCAACCGCTTGTCGAGGCACAAATTCTTTGTGAAAATCAGTTGCTTTATAGTAAATCTTTATAATTTTGGAGTTCAGGAACATTGTGATAAATACGATTTGACTTTTTATAGGTTGGGTGCGTTTATTACGATGTGCTTAATAATAAGATTTTATGTCAAACTTATATTTTTTAATTGTATCATGGAAGCAATAGTAAAGAAAGACAATGTTTATGTTTATGTAGACGGTGATTGTAGTGATGAAGAAGGATTGAAGCCTTATGTGGTTATTAAGAAGATAGACCAGAATTATGCAGAAAAACAGCTGTATGGCAGGCGAGTTGTGTTATCGACTAGATTCGACGAGGAGGGTTGTATCACAATAGATGGTATATCCATAAAACAATTTTCATATGGTGAGATGGAAGGTTCCTTACCTTTGGAGAGCGTAATCGCCTACTTAAACCAAATAGAAAACTTAGGTGTCGATACTTTCTTGGACAATTATAAGAAAGCCCTTCAAGAACTTAAAGTAGAGTTGAATGGTCAAGCAGACAAGTTGGAACAAGAATTGGCTTTGCATGAAGACGAAAACAAAGAGAAACAACTAACAAAGTTGAGAACACTATTGAAAACCTTAATAGCGCTCCTTTTTGCTTTGAGCGTCAATATGAATGCCGGACTGGACAATCATGTTTATGTAGATACTTACGAATATTTCATAAATACTTACTTCAATGTCTGACATCGGTTCGCGTGTAGATCAGGTTGAGCAGGAGCAGTTCCGTTCGATACCGGCTCAACGCTTGATAGAAAAACTGTCTTTACTGAAAAACAGAAAAGAGAATGCAAAGAAACGGTGGTTCTGGGAACTCCTGCAAAATGCCAGCGATTACAACGACGTGGTGTCCGTCCGCCTGATTGTGACCAAAGACCAAGTGGAGTTCCAACATGACGGTGCCGCTTTTAGCATCAATGACGCCCTCAATCTCATATTACCGGATTCAAACAAACGGTACGATGAGATACACACGGACAATATCGGCAGATTCGGCACGGGGTTCGTTTCTACCCACATCCTGTCCTCAATCATCCATGTAAAAGGATTGTGCAGAGACGATGAATTATACCGATTTGAGTTGGAACTGGATCGAAGTTCCTTTGAAGATAAAGGGAGACTGATTGAAGCCAGTCAGGAAGCCAAGTCGTTGTTTAAGCAATCCCTTCACCCGACAACTCCGCAAACGGGTTTCCAAACCTCTTTCACTTACAAACTTCATGAACCGTTACCTACCTTGGAACCGTTGTCGGGAGATGACATCGATTTAGACTATCTGTATGATCTGCTACCTTATACCTTGTGCTTTATGCCCAAGGTAAAGAGTGTTAGCATTGAAGACCGTAGGGAAGCGGATGCCGTTGTTTATACCATTTCGCGCAAAGCGGAATATGAAAGCTCTCTTGTCTTTGAGGTTACCCATCATGATATCGCAAAGGAACTGCATTTTGCTTACTTCTGCCATAATCAAGCCTCTTCCGTATTCCGTTATGAGGATAACAGGATAGTGCCACTTCCTCCCCGCATCTCCAAAATGTTTTGCGGACTTCCACTGATAGGAACAGAAGACATCGGGCTTCCCATCCTTGTAAACAGCCTTCGTTTTGAACCGACTACGGAACGTGAAGGCATCGAGTTGGAACCCGGCAGCAATGAACAGAATCGAACCATCATGGACGATTCCGTAGAACTGTACGGAAAGGTGTTGGATTATGTAGAGAAACATAAGCTGTATAATGCGCATGTGCTGGCAGACATTCGACGGAAATACAATGGTACGCAGGCATCGAAAACACAATTCTATACCCGTTATATCATTAAGTACAAGCAGCTGATACTGACTCACGCCGTCGTTCCCAACTGCACAGGCGATTTTATCAATTTCTCACAAGTAAAGCTTCCGTTTAGAGACAGTAAGGCAGACGTTGAACTCTATCATAATGCCCGATTCATTGCAGCCAAAGAGCTACCTGTGGAATCGGATTATCAGAAATGGTTTGACTCAACGGATTTTACTCTCTTCACCGAACAAAAATATACATATAGAAACTTGGCGACCTCCATTGAGAGTGTAAAGAACATATATTCTTTTAACCAAGAACCCCATGAAGTCCTTAAATGGTTGACTCAGTGTTGTTCCTATCTTAAGGAGTGCGACCAACATCTGTTTGCGTCCATGAAATTGCTACCCAATCAACAGGGAGAGTTCAAGACCTGTATGGAGCTTTCCGTGGATGATAACTTGCCTTCTGAACTTAAAAACATATACAATGAACTACATGAATCAAAAGGAGAAAAGATAGAGTCCCACTTGCTGGACAAACAGTTTGATTCATTGGGCATCGTAAACCAAACATACAGCATAGAAAAAATTGCGAACTGCATTGACACAGAGCTTTCAGAGCAATATACCCGGAACAAAGGTAATACAGCTGCCATCAATCGTCCCTTGAATGCACTATACACTTGGGTCTCAAACTATACACCCAAAGAGAATCTGCCTGTTTGGTTCCGTTGGTATTATCCTAAACGTGCAACGCTCATTGTGGACATGCTTACGGAAACGCAACGGGAACAAACACTTATCATTGCCCAAAGTGGAAAGATGGAAGCCTTGGCGGAACTGGCATCATCTGATTTATCCAATGAAGAACTGACCCGACTGATTGCAAACAAAGACAAATTGCCGATGATGCTAAACATGCTTCTTGAAAGAGTGGATGACAAAGTTCATGCCAATAGCCAGACCGGAAATTGGGGGGAAGAACTTGTGTATAAGGATTTGCTGGTAAAATATCCCCGAAATCAGGGTTATCATGTTATATGGGCGAGCAAAGACTATGATGAGCCTCGCTATGACTTTGAAGTCAAGAAAGGAGAGCAAACCATTTGTTTTTGCGATGCCAAAACGACCATGCGAGGCGTAGCCAATTCAGACTCCATACCTTTTTTCATGCGTAAATCACAATGGCTTTTCCTGCAAGAACTTGAATGTGACATTCCATATTACATAGCCCGTGTTTTCAATGGTGACAATGGGAAAATCATATATATGCATATCACGATTCTGGGCAAAGGAAGATCTGTTTCCAAATCGGGTGTCAATCCGTACTAAAACACTCAAAAACACGAGTCGTTTTTAGACACAGAACCGAACAGCTATTTAAGACACCGTAATCTTCTTTTGTCATTAGGAGGAGATGCTCTGCCTGTATATCTCCGAACGGAGATACGACGTCATTCCTTTTTTATTGAACTGATAATACATCTCGATACGTTCCGGGGTATCGTTCTCAAGTAACGACAGTAGCTCTTTGGTAAACTCTAGTGTGGCGGAACCGTTTGCCATCACGAGGTGGTTGTCGCTGACCGCTTGGGCGTGGATATACCCGTTAGGGTTTGTATAATTGTCACCTCCCCAAAGTTTCAGTTGCTCCAAACCGTTGCCGGTATGCTTTGAGGTATTGAGGAATCCGTGCTTTGCCATAAAAGAAGCGGCGTTACAAATAGCACCTACAATCATTGTTTCATGTTCTTTCGGTGTGCTTTCAGCTTTTTCAACGCCCAATCGTAGTGGGCACTTGTAGTACTGATAAAATAGGAGCCCAGCATAATTGTCCGTTGCGGCGGATATCAATTGTTGTCTGTTTGTAGGTCTTACCATGATTCTTTTTTAACTCGTGTGTTTTCAACTATCATTGTTCCTTCCTCATTTGTGTCCGCTTAGTCGTCATACGAGATATTCCCTAATTCCTTGATCTTCGAGTCTCCGACTTGACGCGTGAATAACTCAATCAATTGGGCGGGCGCTAATGTCATCTGAGGCGAGAACTCGGGGGAATCCATGTAACTTAACAAGCTGCGGTATAATTGGCGGGCTTCCGGATATGCTTGCTGGGTTTCCAAGTCTGTCATACAGATTAACAACTTGCCAGGGCCGACATTGAACTCCAGGATCATCCCTAATTTATGATTACGCTCCACGTTATCGATCACTTGTACGATCGGCCTGTAATGATCCGGAAGCTGATCCAGTATCAGCGGATGGCTATTCTTTATCATCGTGAACCATTGCCAGTCTGTATGGAAATCCGTCGGGAAATGAGTGAAAGCCGGATGAGAGGGGTTCATCCATAATCCGAGCGTACCCGGAGAGACCGGTTTCTTCACCCATTCGCAGATGGACTTAAACATCCGGTAATTCCAGTAATCTGTCTGGAATAACCCGTCTACCGTCACGTCCTTGTAAGTCCCGGCATCCGGGAACCACAATACTTTCGCCCCGTTCGCCAATGCCTCCTCGGCCTGTTTATCCCATTCCTTGATGACTTTGATACCCGTAGGGACTTGCACGTTATTATGTTCCGGAAAAATCCATAATGGGTAATGATTGTGATAATCCGTGCCCTCGATCGCCAGCCGTAAAGTATAGGTCTCAGCCTCTTGAACGACAGGTAAAGCGATATTTAATAGACCTGCCTTGGCCAACGTGCCTTGATTGATTTGCAGTGATAGGCTGTTTTGGGCGATCGCTTGACCCCGGCTATTCGTCAAGGTCCAATTTAGACGTTTCCCTTCTAAAGCGGTCGGTGTATAGTTCGCTACCTCGATGGAGCCTTTGATCTCCTCACTCCCCGAGTAACAGAATTTAGGCAGGAGAGCCAATAATACGACATCATCGCAAGACTCTTTCCATTCCTCAGCGGTTATCAAGCCCTTGTTATCCATAAACGCGTCCAAGATACCGACCAACGCCGTGCCCTGTCCCGGATAATCCTGTAAATCCAATAATTGGAAGCCTGCCATCCCCGGAGTACGGAACGCCATTTCCATCTCGGCCCGGTAAAGTCGCGCCATCCATTTGCCGGAGGCATTGAAGAAATCATCCGCTTGTTCGGCCATACCGGCCTCGTCCAGCCGTTCGCGGAATATCTCCAGGTTCCAAGGTTTCAGTACCCCGGTATATTTCTTGATTTCCTCATAATTCGGATAACATTGGAATTGCCCGGTCTCGTGTCCGATGATAGGCAATGAACATTGTTCGACAGCGGATTTGAAATTCATGACCGAGTTTGGATAGGTGTGGTTGATATAACCGCCATCCTCCGCGTCGGCGAAAGAGAAAGAACCCCGGGTATGGTTGCCGAATACGTTAGCGCCGGGGACTCGGCAGGTCGTGAAGTAATCGTCACCCGCCGCGGGGCCGTTGAAGCCTAGATAGTCATTCGATCCAGATGCGTATAAATGCCGTCCGTCCTCGCCGCGGAAACGGGCGATCATGTCCACCATCGCGTCTTGATCCCCGGAAAGCTCGTTGCCGATCGCCATCATGACGAAAGAGGCGTGATTTCCGTAAGCTTCCTGTATTTGTAATCCTTCTTTGGTGAGGAAATGGATCAAAGTGGTATCGCTCTTTTCCATCTTTCCCCAGAAAGGCAGTTCCGGCTGGAGGTAAAAACCTTCGATATCGGCCGCCTCGAAACAGGCCTCGGGAGGACACCATGAATGGAAACGGCAGTGATTGATACCGTATTCCTTGGCGATGCGGAAATAGCGTCTCCATGCCGCGGTATCCATCGGTACATGGCCTGTAAGCGGGAATACGCAAGCGTCATGTTTCCCGCGAAGGAAGGTGGTCAATCCGTTGATGGTGAATTGTGTCCCTTCTGCTTTGAAATCTCTTAACCCGAAAGTCGTACTTTGGCTATCTTGGATATTCTCTCCTTGGATGTTCGCTGTCAAGCGATACAGGGTAGGGGAGAACTCGCTCCATTCCAAGGCATCATCACCCATCGGTATTTGGCATACGATCTCGTCTTGTCGGACTTCTAGATCCTTGTTGAACTTGATACGATGCTCCATGCCTGTGTTGAAAGCCTCCATCTCTATTTGAACGGCGGCTACGATCGTTTGATCGAATGGATTCGCGAGCTTTAGTTTCACGTCTACCGTTTTTTGGTCCGCATGTGGATATACCTGTATTTGGCGGATATGGAATTGTGGGCGGGCTTCCAATTTCAGGTCTCCGATAATACCGTTCCAGTTTGTCTGCGTGGATTCCGTATAAGCGTGCGAATTGTCCAATAATTGGGGCGGTACGCTCAAGCCGTTATCGACCTGGATGGTCAAACGATGCTTCCCCCCGGCTCGGAGATAGGCGGACAGATCGTACGCTTGAGGGGTGGAAATGAGGTCGGACGAACCGACGTATACGCTATCTACCCATACCTGGGTCGGCTTTGTCCGCTCCAAGGTCAACCAGATACTTTTGCCTTCCCAACGCTCCGGAATCGTGATCTCCTTCTGATACCAAGCCTTACCTTGATAGCGGAAGGGCCTGGATAAATGGGTCGTCTCGTCTTTATCCTTGTTTGGGTACCCTTTTTGGTTGGTGTCCGTGGTACCCGGTAATTGAACTTGCTCGGTGACATCTGTCGAATCCAATCGTAATTCCCAGCAACCGGCAAGCGATAATTCCTCTCTACTCTCTTTAGGAGTTTGGCATGCGAACAGCATGAGCATAAGTGGAATACTCCAAAATCTCTTCATGATAATGTTTTTTACTCTAAATTAGGGTTTACTCAATTAACGGTGGACAAAGATAGTGTTTTTACCCCTTTTATAAAGAAGAAGATAGGAGAAAAGAGAAGATTTCGTTACGGGTCTGTCAGTCTACAATCCACAACAAAAATGTTTCCCTTTAAAAAAAACTTGTTTCTTGATACTTTTTGGCTATATTCGCGGCGTGGGAGAATACGCTACTTCCCGAGTCCGGCCGTCCGGTGGTTCGTTTTTTTTAGAATTGAGGATTAAAGAGATGATAATAGCGGTAGATTTCGACGGAACGATCGTCGAGCATAAGTATCCGGCGATCGGGCGTGAGCTTCCTTTCGCCATCGAGACATTGAGGAAATTGCAAGCGGAGCGCCACAGGTTGATCCTTTGGACGGTCCGTGAGGGTAACCTCTTGGAGGAGGCGTTGGACTTCTGTCGCGAGCGTGGCTTGGAGTTTTATGCCGTGAACCGTGACTACCCGGAGGAGGAGAAAGGTCTGAACAACCACTTCTCGCGGAAACTGAAGGCGGATGTTTTCATCGATGACCGTAACCTCGGCGGCCTTCCGGACTGGGGTACGATCTACGAGATGGTGACCAAGGGACTTTCCTATGAGGATCTGATGACGCGCGAGTACGAATCGGGGTACGAGCCGGAGAAACCGAGAGGCCTCCTCTCCCGCCTTTTCCGTTAAGTCCGTGTATTCTGTGTCATCCGTGTTCAAAGAGATAAAAACGATAATAATATGAAGATCAAAAGACTACTGTTCCTATTCTCGCTGCCCTTGTTGCTGGCGGCATGTACGTCTTACAAGAACGTGCCCTACCTTCAGAATCCGGAGGTGGTGAACGGTTTCGAGGAGGCGCTTCCCTTGTATGATGCCAAGATCATGCCCAAGGACCTGTTGAGCATCACCGTCAATACGTCGGATCCGCAGGCCGCGGCCCCCTTCAACCTGACGGTGCAGACCCCGTTGAACGCCGCCCTGACGAACATCAACACGACGACGCAACCCACGTTGCAGCAATATCTGGTGAACAACTCCGGCGAGATCGACTTCCCGGTGATCGGCACGTTGAAAGTCGGTGGCCTGAGCAAGAACGAGGCCGAGGACCTGATCCGTGAGAAATTGAAGCCTTACTTGAAGGAGACTCCTATCGTGACCGTCCGCATGGCGAACTACAAAATCTCGGTCTTGGGCGAGGTGGCTCGTCCGGGCAGCTTCACGATCGGCAACGAGAAGGTGAATGTCCTGGAGGCGCTGGCGATGGCGGGCGATATGACGATCTACGGCGTACGCGACAACGTGAAGCTGATTCGCGAGGACGAGAGCGGGAAGCGTGAGATCATCAACCTGAACCTGAACAACGCCGCTATAGTGACCTCCCCGTATTATTATTTGAAACAGAACGACATTCTTTATGTCACTCCGAACGAGACGAAGGCGAAGAACTCCGATATCGGCAACAGCACGACGCTGTGGGTCAGCTCGATCTCGATCTTGGTCTCGATCGCCGGCCTGTTGGTAAACATACTTAAATAATTAACTATTGACTATTGAACATTGAAAATTGAGAGAGATGGTGGACGATCGTATAAATACAAGCAATGATAATCTGGAAGACGAGGAGCGTGAGATCGATCTTTACGCCCTGTTTTTCAAGTATATGGTGTATTGGCCTTGGTTCGTGGCGAGCGTGCTGGTTTGCTGTATCGGCATGTACGTGTTCCTGCGTTACCAGACGCCGGTGTATAACGTCACGTCATCGGTGTTGATCAAGGAGGACGAGAAGAAGGGCGCTAACGCCGCTAGCGGCTTGGCAGCCATACAGGACCTGGGCATGCTCTCGATGACGAGCAACTTCGACAACGAGGTCGAGATACTGAAGTCCCGTACATTGATCAAGAAGGTCGTGAACGACATGGGCCTGTATATCGACATGGAGGAGTCGAACGCCCTGGGCTTCAACCCCCCGTTATATAAGAATTCCCCCGTTAACCTGTTTATCACCCCCGAGGAGGCGGATCGTCTGGTCGCCCCCGTGGAGTTGCGCATGCGCTATACCGCGAACGGGAGGCTAGTCGTGAGAGCCGAGTATAAGATCGATAAGGACGGCGATGAGGTGACGATGGAGCAGAGCTTCGACAAGCTCCCTGCCATATTGCCCACCCCCGTGGGCGTTTTCAGTTTCACAGGGATGGATTCCATACCTGAGCTGGAGGGCGGGGAGATTGACCTGATCGCCCGTGTCCATACGCCCACGTCCACGGCCGAGGCCTATGGCAAGGACTTGAGCGTGACGCCCTCGTCCAAGACGACGACGATCGCCAAGCTATCCCTCAAGAACACGGTAAGGCAACGCGGCGTGGACTTTATCAATCGTCTGGTGTCGTTCTACAACCAAGACGCCAACGACGAGAAGAACGAGGTGGCCCAGAAGACGGCCGAGTTCATCGAGGAGCGCATCGGCATCATCAACGGCGAGCTGGGTACGACGGAGAGCGAGCTGGCGGCCTTCAAGCAACGCTCGGGCTTGACGAACCTCACGAGTGACGCCCAGATGGCGTTGCAGGAAAGCTCGAGGTATGAGCAACAGCGTACGGAGAACGCCACGCAGATCAACTTGGTACAATACCTTCGCAATTATATCAACGACCCGGTGAACGCGGACGAGGTGATCCCGGCCAACGTGGGTTTGGAGGACCCAAACCTTACCTCGGTGATCGACCAGTACAACACGATGATCATCGAGCGCAAGCGCCTGCTTCGTACCTCGTCGGATAGCAACCCGGCTATCATCAACATGAACGCCGGCATCGAGGCGATGCGCCGCAACGTGAAGACGACGGTGAACAGTGTTTTGAGGGGCCTCCAGATCGCCAAGGCGGACATCGACCGCCAGGCGAGCAAGTTCGAGAGCCGCATCAGCAACGCCCCGAAGCAGGAGAAGGAGTTCATGACGATCTCCCGCCAGCAGGAGATTAAGGCCACGTTATACATCATGCTCCTGCAGAAGCGCGAGGAGAACGCCATCACGCTGGCCGCCACGGCGAACAACGGCCGTATCATCGAGGAGCCGCTCGCCGATACGGCGCCTGTCGCCCCGAAGAAGATGATCTTTATGCTGGCAGCGTTGATCTTGGGTCTGGCGGTCCCGGTGGGCAGCGTCTACCTGCACGACCTGCTGAAATATAAGATCGAGAACCGCGACGACGTGGAGGCGATCACGAATGTGGCCGTCCTTGCCGAGCTCCCGTTGGTCAAGAAGAAGGAGGAAGGTTCGATCGTAGTCCGAGAGAACAAGAACGACCTGATGGAGGAGATGTTCCGGGGGCTGCGTACGAACCTCTTGTTCATGCTGGAGAAGGACGAGCGTGTGATCCTTTTCAGCTCCACGCAACCGGGCGAGGGTAAGTCGTTCGTCGCCGGAAACTTGGCGGTGAGCTTGGCCTACCTGGGCAAGAAGGTGGTGGTGGTCGGCATGGACATCCGCAAGCCTGGCCTGAACAAGGTGTTCAAGATCTCTCATAAGACGGAGGGTGTTACGAACTACCTGAGCGACCCGGAGCACGTGAACCTGTTCGACATGATCCAGCGGTCCGATATCAGCCCGAACCTCGATATCCTTCCGGGCGGCGCTATCCCCCCGAACCCGACGGAGTTGGTGGCCCGCGACGTGCTGGAGAAGGCAATCGCCCTGTTGAGGGAACACTACGATTACATTCTCTTGGATACGGCTCCGATCGCCATGGTGACGGATACGGCTATCATCGGCCGTGTGGCGGACATCTGCGTGTACGTCTGCCGTGCGGACGTGACGCCGAAGGCCGGTTTTGGCTACATCAACGTGCTGCAGCGGGAGCGTAGGTTCCCGAAGCTCGCGACGGTTATCAATGGCCTGGACATGAGCAAGCGCAAGAATCACTACGGCAGGAAATACGGCTATGGTTACGGTTATGGTTACGGTTACGGTTACGAGGTCGGAGAGAAAAAGAGATAAACGATCGAATCTAGCAAAATATATATAGTGTATGTATAGAACAAGAACTTGTGGTGATTTGCGCCTCGCGGATGAAGGTCTCGTGGTTACGCTGGCCGGTTGGGTGCAGAGAACCCGCAAAATGGGAGGAATGACGTTTGTCGATATCCGCGATCGTTATGGTATTACTCAATTGGTATTTAACCAAGAGGTTGATGCGGCTCTTTGCGAGCAGGCGAACAAGCTAGGTCGCGAATTCGTGATCCAGGCTATGGGTACGGTTCGAGAGCGTTCCAGCAAGAATGCGCGTATCCCGACAGGCGATATTGAGTTGATCGTTTCTGAGTTGAACGTCCTGAACGCTGCGCTTACCCCTCCGTTCACGATCGAGGAGGAGACCGATGGCGGCGATGACCTGCGTATGAAATATCGTTACCTGGACCTGCGCCGCGCCGCGGTTCGTAAGAACCTGGAGCTCCGTCACCGGATGGCGTTCGAGGTTCGCCGCTATTTGGATGAGCAGGGTTTCTTGGAGGTCGAGACTCCGGTTCTTGTGAATTCCACCCCGGAGGGAGCCCGCGACTTCGTGGTCCCGTCCCGTATGAACCCGGGGCAGTTTTACGCCTTGCCCCAGTCTCCGCAGACTTTGAAGCAGTTGTTGATGGTTTCCGGTTTCGACCGTTACTTCCAGATCGTAAAATGTTTCCGCGATGAGGATTTACGTGCGGACCGCCAGCCGGAGTTCACGCAGATCGACTGCGAGATGAGCTTCGTGGAGCAAGAGGATGTCTTGAATATGTTCGAGGGCATGGCGAAACATCTGTTTAAGGTAATCCGCGGGATCGAGTTCAAGGAGCCGTTTACGCGTATGACTTGGCAAGATGCGATGAGACAGTATGGTAGCGACAAGCCGGACTTGCGTTTCGGCATGAAGTTCGTCGAGTTGATGGATATCCTGAAAGGCCATGGCTTCTCCGTATTCGATAACGCCGCTTACATCGGGGGAATCTGTGCGGAAGGTGCGGCGAGCTATACCCGTAAGCAGCTGGACGTGTTGACCGAGTTCGTGAAACGTCCGCAGATAGGTGCTAAAGGTTTGGTTTACGCTCGTGTGGAAGCGGATGGTAACGTAAAATCAAGCGTGGATAAATTCTATAGCCAAGAGGTGCTTCAAGAGATGAGGAACGCGTTCGGTGCCAAGCCGGGCGATCTGATCTTGATCCTTTCCGGCGACGATGCGATGAAGACGCGTAAGCAACTCTGCGAGTTGCGTCTGGAGATGGGTAATCAATTGGGGCTTCGCGATAAGGATACGTTCGCTTGTTTGTGGGTGATCGACTTCCCGCTGTTCGAATGGAACGAGGAGGATCAACGCTTCTACGCCATGCACCATCCGTTTACCTCTCCGAATCCGGACGATATACCCTTGTTGGATACGGATCCGGGCGCTGTTCGTGCGAACGCGTACGACATGGTTATCAATGGTGTTGAAGTGGGGGGCGGTTCCATCCGTATCCACGACAGCCAATTGCAAGATAAGATGTTCAAGTTGTTGGGATTCACCGAGGAAAGAGCGCAAGAGCAGTTCGGTTTCTTGATGAATGCGTTCAAGTACGGGGCGCCCCCTCACGGAGGGTTGGCTTATGGCTTGGATCGCTTCGTCTCTTTGTTCGCCGGTTTGGACTCTATCCGCGACTGTATCGCCTTTCCGAAGAACAATTCCGGACGAGATGTTATGCTCGATGCTCCGGGTGTCTTGGATCCGGCCCAGCTGGATGAACTGAATTTGATCGTTGGCAGCAAGAAATAATCCAATATGAAATTCCATTCGAATGGGAATCTTGTTCCATCCGAATGGAATTTTCTTTTCTTCCGAAAGGAATTACTTTTTCTCCCGGACATAAATCGAAGGATATTTGGCATGGTAAAGGTTAAAGATATATTGAGAGAGATCGAGCATTACGCCCCCCTTCCGCTGCAAGAGGGTTTCGACAACGCGGGCGTGCAAGTTGGCGACGTGAACCGGCAGGCGACGGGCGTGTTGTTGTGCCTGGACGTTACCGAGGAGGTGCTCGATGAAGCGATCGAGATGGCGTGCAACTTGATCATCTCTCATCATCCTTTGGCCTTTAAGCCGTTTAAGTCGTTGACGGGTTCCAATTATATCGAGCGTTGCCTGATGAAGGCCTGCAAGTATGATTTGGTGATTTATGCTGCCCATACCAATCTGGATAATGCCGTAGGAGGCGTGAACTACCGTTTGGCGGAGTTGATCGGCTTGCGAAACGTACGGATCTTGAGTCCCCAGAAGGGTGCTTTGCTGAAGTTGGTGACATTTGTCCCGGAGGCTTATGCCGAGATCATGCGGAATACCTTGTTCAATGCCGGTGCAGGAAGTATCGGGAGCTACGACGCTTGCAGCTATAATGTACACGGCGAGGGAACATTTCGCGCCCATGCGGGATGCGATCCGTTTTGCGGTGAGATCGGCGAGTTGCACGTAGAGAAAGAGGTGCGCATAGAGATGATCCTTCCGGCATTCAAGAAGGCGGCGGCGACCCGTGCTCTCTTATCCGTTCATCCGTATGAGGAGCCGGCTTTTGATTTCTATCCGCTATCGAACACCTGGGAACAGGCCGGTTCCGGTGTGGTGGGCGAGTTGCCTGCCGAGGAGGATGAGTTGAGTTTCTTGTCGCGGATCAAGGCTCTGTTTAACGTCGGTTGCGTGAAGCATTCCCCGTTTACGGGCAAGCCTATCCGAGAGGTCGCTATCTGCGGGGGCAGCGGCGCCTTCTTGATCAAAGACGCTGTCGCGTATGGGGCCGATGTCTTTATAACGGGGGAGGCGAAGTACAACGATTTCTACGATGTGGAGGACCGGATCTTGTTGGCGGTTATCGGTCATTATGAATCGGAAATCTGTACAAAAGACATATTTTATAACATAATATCGAAAAAATTCCCTACCTTCGCGATACATTTTTCGAATGTTAATTCAAACCCAGTAAAATATTTATAGAATGGCTACAGATAAACGATCAGCTGAAAAGGAATACACGGTTGAAGAAAAGCTTTCTACGCTGTATCAACTTCAGACGATGATGACTGAGATTGATAAGATCAAGACTCTTCGCGGCGAGCTTCCCTTGGAAGTTCAAGACTTGGAGGACGAGATCGCCGGACTGGAAACACGTCTCCAGAACTATCAAACGGAGATCAAGGAGTTTGAGGCTTCTGTCGTTGAGCAAAAGCATAAGATCACGGAATCTACCACATTGATAGATCGTTATAAGGCACAATTGGATAATGTGCGTAATAATCGGGAGTTTGATAACCTGTCCAAGGAGATCGAGTTCCAAGGTTTGGAAATCGTGTTCTCCGAGAAAAAAATCCGTGAGTTCGGAGAGGCGGTAGACGCTAAGAAGAAAGATATTGCGGAATTGACCGAGAAGCTGGAAGGCCGTAAAGCTGACTTGATCCAGAAAAAGGGTGAGTTGGAGCAGATCATTTCCGAGACAAAGCAGGATGAGGAGAAACTTCGTGAGAAAGCGAAGAAGTTGGAGGCCGTTATCGATCCTCGTTTGTTGACCGCTTTCAAGCGTATCCGTAAAGGCGCCCGTAATGGTTTGGCTGTCGTTTATGTGCAACGTGGCGCTTGTGGTGGTTGCTTTAATAAGATCCCGCCTCAGAAGCAATTGGATATCAAGTTGCGCAAGAAAATTATTGTTTGCGAATACTGTGGGCGTATTATGATCGACCCGGAATTGGCAGGTGTAGAAGATTAATTCAAGAGATCCATAAAGGATGGCTCTAGCTGACCCGGCTAGGGCCATTGTTGTCTTTAATACAAAGGCATTATGATACATACGATACGTTTATATATAGAGAAGTACCGGCTGTTGTCCGAAGAGGGTCCGGTTTTGGTCGGATTGAGCGGTGGGGCCGATTCGGTGGCGTTGTTGGGCGTATTGGTGCGTTTGGGATATCCGTGTATAGCGCTTCACTGTAACTTTCATTTGCGCGGGGAGGAGTCGGATCGGGACGAGGCATTCGCCCGCGAGTTCGCGGAGTCTTTGGAAGTACCCTTTCATAAGGTGGATTTCGATACGATCGCTTATGCGGGAGAGAAGCATCTCTCGATAGAGATGGCTGCCCGTGAATTGCGCTATGCTTGGTTTGAGGAGATGCGGGAGCGACTGGGGGGGCAGGCGGTCGCCGTTGCCCATCACCGGGACGATAGCGTGGAGACGGTCTTGATGAATTTGATACGAGGTACGGGAGTTCGGGGGATGAGCGGGATCCGTCCGAGGAATGGCTGTGTCGTTCGTCCTTTACTATGCGTAAGCCGTGAGGATATCTTGGCTTGGCTGGTGGATCAAGGTTACGCCTACGTGACAGACAGCTCGAATTTATCGGATGCTTATACTCGTAATTTCATCCGTTTAAATGTGTTGCCGCTTTTGGAGGCGATAAATCCATCGGTCCGAAATACCATCGCACGTTCCGCTGAGCATCTTTCTGCCGTGGAGACTATCTATAGGTATGTATTGGAACAAGCCCGGAAAGCGGTTGCCGTATCGGAGGATCGTCTTTCTATCAAGGCGTTGATGCAGTTTCCGGCCCCCGAGACGATTTTATATGAGCTGTTAAAAGAATATGGTTTTACCCGTCTGGTCTCGGATGATGTTTTCGCCGCCTTGACCAAGGAGCCCGGTAAGCTGTTTTACTCTTCCACGCATCGTTTGCTGAAGGATCGGGATAATTTATGGATTACTCCTTTAGAGAAGAAGGAAGAGCGAACCTTCGTTTTAGATCCGGAAAAGGGCATTAATCACGAACCGATTGAACTCTCTTTCCGTAAACTTGTTATAACCACGGATTTCCCCATCGAGAAGGATAAGCGGATCGCCTATTTGGATTATGATAAACTCGATTTCCCTTTAACCTTGCGGACTTGGAAAGAAGGCGATTGGTTTATTCCCTTCGGGATGAAAGGACGTAAGAAGTTGAGTGACTATTTCTCCGATCATAAATTTAGCCGGATTGAGAAGGAGCGCACATGGCTTCTTTGTAGTGGCGACGCGATCGCTTGGGTGGTAGGGGAAAGGACTGATAATCGTTTTCGTATAGACGAATCGACAAAGCGTGTGCTAATCGTGAATTTTTTGGGCTAAATCCTCGTTTATTGTAAAAATGTTCCTATATTTGCGGAGATTTACTCCGCAGATATGTTACTAATGGTTCAAATTAGCTGAACAATCCGGTTATTACATGAAAATTATAATTAAATAAAGATACAATGATACCATTGGGCGTACATCGTGTTTGCGTATGTGATCCGTATGTATGTGCCATTTATATTATTACTTCGCGATATGCAGAAATATAACATTCTAGAACTAAATGAAAAACTTCTTCCCGAGCTTCAAGGTATCGCGGAAGAGTTGGGGATAAAAAAAGTTAGCAGCTTAAAGAAAGAAGAGTTGGTTTATCGGATCCTTGATGAGCAAGCGATCTCCTATGCCGGCATTCAGGCTGAAAAGATGAAAGAGAAAGAGGCCAAGAAGCCTGCGGAGGGCCGTAAGAGAGGCCGTCCGGCTAAAGCAGCTTCTTCGAAAGTAGCGAAGGCTGAGGCTGCCGAGGCTACAGAGAGTACCCAACAGGCTCCGGAAAAGCCGGTGGCTGCTCCGGCTGACAAGAAGGAGCAACCCGAACGTAAGAAAAGAGTCCGTATCGAGAAAAAGGAAAAGGTAGCCGGCGCTGTCGCTCCTTCCGAGGATAACCGGGAAGTGGTGGTCTCGAAAGAGCCGCAAACGATCTCTACGGTAACGGAAATCCCGGCCGTGGAAACTCCGGCGGTAATGGAAAAACCGGTGGAGAAACCGTTGTTGCCCCCGGTCATGGCGGAGCTTGAGATGGAAGAAGAAACCGCTTCGCTGGAAAATACGACCCCGGTAGAGGCAGCGGGAGAAATAACTTCACCACAAGCGACGGAAGAAGAACCTAAGCGCATCGTATTCCGCCATCCGGACGTTAAATCCGTATTGGACCAGGTTTTCCCGTTCTCCGCTCCGAAACCTGAGGCAAACAAACCTCAACCTGAGGCCGCCTCCCAGCCGAATAATCCTCGACAGAACAATCGACAGAACAATCATAATAACAACCGTAATAACAATAACGCCAATAACAACCAGCAAGCCCAAGAGAAAATGTATGAGTTTGACGGCATCCTTACAGGAACCGGCGTATTGGAGATGATGCAAGATGGTTACGGATTCCTTCGTTCTTCCGATTATAACTATTTGACTTCACCGGACGATATTTATGTCTCTCAATCCCAGATCAAGTTATTTGGGCTGAAAACGGGTGACGTGGTAGAAGGCTCGATCCGTCCGCCGAAGGAGGGTGAGAAGTATTTCCCGTTGGTGAAAGTGGACAAGATCAATGGCCGTACGCCGGAAGAGGTTCGCGACCGTATTCCCTTCGATCATTTGACCCCTTTATTCCCGGATGAGAAATTCATGCTTACGGCACGTAAATCGCCGAAAGTATACGATAATATCGCCGTACGTGTGGTCGATTTATTCTCCCCGATCGGGAAAGGGCAACGCGGCTTGATCGTCGCTCAGCCGAAAACCGGTAAGACGATGTTGTTGAAAGATATCGCGAACGCTATCGCTTACAACCATCCCGAGGTTTATATGATCATATTATTGATCGACGAACGTCCGGAGGAGGTTACGGATATGGCTCGTAGCGTGGACGCGGAAGTGATCGCCTCTACATTTGACGAACCGGCCGAACGTCACGTGAAAATCACCGAGATCGTATTGAACAAGGCGAAACGAATGGTAGAATGTGGTCATGATGTCGTGATTCTTCTGGACTCGATCACTCGTTTGGCTCGTGCTTATAATACAGTGCAACCGGCTTCCGGAAAGGTGCTTTCCGGTGGTGTCGACGCCAACGCGTTGCAGAAGCCGAAACGTTTCTTTGGTGCCGCCCGTAATATCGAGAACGGCGGTAGCCTTACGATTCTCGCCACCGCTCTTACGGAGACCGGCTCCAAGATGGACGACGTGATCTTCGAGGAATTTAAGGGTACGGGTAACATGGAGTTGCAATTGGATCGTAAATTGGCCAACAAACGTATCTATCCGGCTGTGGATATCATGGCTTCCAGTACTCGCCGCGATGATTTATTGCAGGACGAGAGCACGTTGAACCGTATGTGGATTTTACGCAAGTTCTTATCAGACATGAACTCTATGGAGGCTATGGAATTCGTTAAGCAGCGGATGGAACAAACCGTTGATAATATGGAATTCCTGGCATCCATGAACGGTTGATAATCTCCCATAAGAAAAACACTATACTTTTGAGTTCAAAACAATATGTTTTGACCCCGGAAGTATAGTATTTTTGATTAAAAAGTACCGTGTTTTATCGCGCCTTTCCAGATCTTCCGCGGTGTCCCGCGTTCCGTTTCTGTGGGCTCGGGGATGACCCTTTATCCCCGCTTTTGCGAGGCCTCCCCCTGCCTCGTTTATTCATACCGTATTTTTCCGGCTCATACAAGGGTACCTCGCCGAATTCCGGACCGACCGGTATCTTATAAACCTCTTTTCCCAAGAAATCCTCGATACGCTTGAATTGCGCTTGCTCATCGACGGACACGAAAGTAATCGCCAGTCCTTCGCCGTTCGTACCCCGTGCCGTACGTCCGATCCGGTGCACGTAATCCTCCGGGTCATGTGGAATATCGAAGTTCACGACCAACTTGATGTCACTGATATCGATCCCGCGCGCCACGACATCCGTGGCCACAAGGATATCGATATGTCCGTTCTTGAATTCTTTCATGACCTCCTCCCTTAGGGATTGCTCCAAATCCGAGTGCATGGCAGCTACATTGAACTTTAATCTTTTTAAGGTGGACGCTAACCCTTTCACCTTCACTTTAGAAGAGGAGAAGATAATTACCCGTTGAGGGTGGCTTTGTGTGAAGAGATCTTGCAGGATCTTGAGCTTTTGCGGATCGTAGCAGATATATGCGGTTTGCATGATAGATTCGGGTGGGCGCGAGATAGCGACCTTGACTTCTTCCGGATCTTTTAGGATGGTTTTAGCCAATGTCCGTATTTTAGGTGGCATGGTAGCCGAGAACATGATCGTCTGGCAATGGGGGGGCAGTTGTTTGTAAACTTGCATGATGTCATCATAAAAACCCATATCCAGCATGCGGTCTGCCTCGTCTAGGACGAAGAACGACACTTTGGACAAGTCGACCGTGCCTAACTTAATATGGGACAACAAACGTCCCGGGGTAGCGATCACGATATCCGCGCCCATCTCCAATCCTCTCTTTTGTTGTTCCCAAGCGATTCCGTCGGTACCTCCATACACGGCGACCGCGGATATGGAAGGTATAAAATAAGTGAATCCTTGAATTTGTTGGTCTATTTGTTGAGCCAACTCCCGGGTGGGTGCCATAATGACCGCGTTTACCGCATCTCCCGGATGACAACCTTTGCTTAGTTCATTAATGACTGGCAAAACATACGCCGCCGTTTTACCAGTCCCGGTCTGCGCGCAGGCGATGATGTCTTTACCCTCTAAAATGACAGGAATCGTTAACTCCTGGATCGGAGTCGTCTCGTCAAAGTGCATGTCATAAAGCCCGTCTAATACGGCATCTTCCAAATCTAGTTCATCAAATCTCATCTTCTTACATTCAAATTCCCGGTAAAGATAAAGATTATTTAGAAATATTATGCAATAGCCGGGTTTCTCTTTGGTGATAAATAGAAAAATAATAATTGGGAGAACGACGCTATTTGTAATAGCGCTTGTAAATCCGGTCGTATAATCCACTGTCTTTGATTTGCCGGAGCCAACTATTTAGGCTATCCAGTAGGATCGGGGAGTCTTTACGGACTGCCCACGATTGCAATTGGGTAAAACTGATATCCGTCAGGATATCGACTCCCGGCAGGTTTTTCCGGGTCATGCGGGCGATTTGCTGGTCGCATACGGCATAATCGATGTCGCCTTTGGCTACCATGATCATAAGCTGCTCGGCAGAGTATAACTCATCTTCCACCACGTAGATCGTATCACCTATCTCGTGTCCCAGATTTTGCAGGCGCAATAAGGCCGGGGAATCTTTCGGTATGTATAAAGTCTTTTGGGCCAGATCCAATTGGTTGCGGATCGGGGGTCGTCCGTTGTTCGCCTCTGCCGTACGTTGCACCAAGACTTGTTTGTTCAGAACGATCGGTTCGGTAAACAGGTAGTTTTCCCGCATCTCGGAGGTGATGGGTATGTTTCTCGCGATTACATCGCCTTTGTTGTCCGACAATTCCTCGAGGCTTTTCGCTAGACTCATTTCCAGATGCGTCCGAACCTCCAATCCGGATAATGTGGCGATCGCCTGGCTGAGCTCGTACTGAAAACCTTGCACCGTATCGCCGGATACGAAATACCCGGATTGATTGTATTCGGTTATCATCCGGAGAATCCCTTCTTCCTTGATTTCCGGATAATCACGAAGCCTGATTTCTCGGGGATGTTGGCTGAATCTCCAGAGCTGTACCATTGTCACCACAGCGACAATCAGTAGGCAAGTATATAGGATAAGCAACTTCTTGGATCTCATGGCAACCTGTGATTAATTATTGAAAGTCACGGAGATGCCCATCCTCAAAACCATCGGGTCCAACGGATAATGCGCTAGAGAGAAGTAATTCGGTTCAACGAATTTAGAGCCTAGATTGTATGCCATGATGAAGAAGCGAGCTTGCTTCAAGTGGAAATTCGCGTACGCGTTGATCAATGGGTAATTACCGACCTTCACTCTCTTGTCTTCTTCCTGTACTTGGAACTGCTGGGTAGCCGGCTCATAATAAGGAGCGTAATAAGCGGTGTTGTAGTATACATTCGCTCCAATCTGTACGGTTAGTACTTTCGCCAACTTAAACGCCAGGTATATATTCGAGTATGCGCTGATATCCGGTAACGGGAGTTGAGACTTCTCGCTAGAAAGCTGATAAGCCACCTCGTTCTCCCATCCGAACGCACGGTACATGATATCTTGCTTGATACGGGCTGAGACAACCTGGATGTTCTTGCCGCTCTGCTCCGGTAAACCGTTGCCGTTGAAAAACACGTAATTTTGGATGCTTTCCACCCCTCCGGATAATTGGGTGCGGGTGGATTCCAAGTTGATTTTCGCTCCGGCGTAAATCCTCTGTACATTTTTCAATGATAGATCCCACCAATAGTAACGCCCATGATGGTGACGTTGGTAAAACGCCGGGGTAATGTTCTTGATATATCCTTCCGCGTTGATGGTAGCGTCTTTCTTGAAAAGCTTGAATTTTGTTTGTAGATCTCCGCTCACTCGAACCTCTCCGGCGTCGCTTCCCGCGAGCCCTAATTCCCCACGGACATTGTAGGTAAGCAGGCTGCCGCGGCGTTTGGATAATTCGCCTCCGATGTAAGTCGTAAACTCATCATATACCTCGGATGTGGGGAAATCTAATGTGCTTGGCTCGGAACTTCCGCGACCGTCGGGGCCGTAATCCAACCCGGGGATTTGAGCCGCCAATCTAAACCGGCGTTTCTCGAACGTAACGAAGGCGGTCAGTCCGAACTTCGCCCAATCTTGGAAACCTTCCCGCAAGGCCAACGCAAAGGTGTTCTTTAAATTCCAGGAGGAAGTCTGGTCATTCAAAGATGCCTCCATACCGTAAATACGGGCGTAACACGTATCGATCCCGGCATCGTTAGAGATGAAGCGCCTGCGGTTATCCTCGTAATCGATGGTATGGATGATACTGGAAACCGGAATGAATACCTCTTTTACGTTCCCTTCCTCATCCGTTTCTTCCAATTTCTTGGTAAAACCGAGGTTATATCTCTGTGTCAGGAAATATTGTTTTCCACGGACACGATTCCATGTGTCCGTGTAGCGAACAGGGTATGATTTGCTATCGATATTTCTTCGATTCTCGACCAAATCATCCGGATTCGTGATATATTGGTCATTCGTAAGTCCTCCGTTCTCGTAGTTCACGAAGTTGAAATTGCTTAAATAAGCGTTTAGTTCGTAACGGTCGGTGATATAACTACCGAAAAAGCGATAACTTAATAATTTATTACCGTTGGAGTTATAATATCCGCGGCTATAGATATAGTCCATCTCGCCACCCACATTGATCTTCTTTCCAAAGTTCAGGGTCAGCACTCCTTTCAGGCGGTCCATCTTATTCTGACTGGCTCCTCCTGTCGTATAAGTCACTTGGGTATAGGGTACTTTGGTATCGTAGAAATAAGCGTTTGTCGGGGTCGTGATATAATAGTCGTAGGCGTCGGCGAAGATGAAATCACGTTCCTCCTTACGTTCGTTAAAAATACGGGTTTGCGCCGGCGATCCCACATTTGCCAGATACCCGATAGCCAATGAGTTCGCCTCCGCCAACGTGCTATTCCCGAAATTTAATCGATTGGTATCCATGGGAGCGATATAACGTTCTCCCAAGAGAGGCGTGAGCCGATAACCGATAATTCGTTTTGATTTCAGCGCCGCGCTATCTGTTTGTAGCAAACTATCCGGTATTTCCTTGTTTGAGGATGATAAATTGGATAACGAGAATCCACCGCGTCCTCCGCCCCGACTCCCGGAACGTCCTTGCGCATACGCGGAAGCCGCCGCTCCTGTCAGAAAAAGTAATATGTATAGATAATACTTCATGGGCTGCAAAGATATAACAAAAAATAACGTGCCGATTATAAAATATGCCAATATGCCAATCTGAGAACTTAATTGGCATATCGGCACATCAATGAATGAGCTTCTTATATTTTCTGTATAATCTCCATTCCTTTCTTAATGGCAGCCTCGTTCATCGGCAACAAATGATGGTGACGCTCGGGCAGGGATTTCTTCAATCCTAGCATGACGTTCTCCAATTGAACCATCGGGACGATTTTGAGCAATCCGCCTAAGATCAACATATTGAATGCCTTCTCGTTCTTCATTTCGGTAGCGGCGTCCATGGCATCTACCCGGTATACGTTAATATCCGTACGTCTCGCGGGCGTATGAATGCCATACCCATCGTAAATCAAAATACCGCCCGGTTTCACCTTGTTCTCGAACTTATCCATGGAAGGTTGGTTCAAGATAATAGCGATATCATATTCATTCAATACGGGTGAGCTGATACGCTCGTCGCTCAAGATAACGGTTACGTTGGCCGTACCGCCACGTTGCTCAGGTCCGTATGAAGGCATCCAGCTAACCTCCTTGCCTTCCATCAAACCGGAATAGGCCAAGATCTTACCCATAGACAATACACCTTGTCCGCCGAAGCCTGCTATAATTAGTTCTTGTTTCATGGTCGTTTACCGTATTACTTATTCAACATTCTTTAAGTCGCCCAGCGGGTAGAAGGGGAACATGTTTGCCTCCATCCATTTATTGGCTTTTTCCGGAGTCATCTTCCAGCCGGATGAGCAAGTGGAGACGAACTCTACCACAGAAGTACCCTTACCGGCCATAGCGTTTTCGAAAGCCTTACGAAGCATCTTCTTCGCTTTCCGTATGGCCGGGGCCGTGTGTACGCTTTGGCGTGTCACCAAGCAAGTCCCTTCCAATTGGGCCAATAAATCACCGATCTTCAGCGGGTAACCGTTCAAGGCGATGTCGCGTCCGTAAGGACAGGTAGCCGTGGGCATACCTTCCAGTGTCGTCGGAGCCATCTGTCCGCCGGTCATACCATAGATCGCGTTATTTACGAATACGATCACGATATTTTCGCCACGGTTGGCGGCATGAATCGTCTCGGCCGTACCGATAGCCGCCAAGTCGCCATCTCCTTGGTACGTGAATACCATCTTCTCCGGATTCAAGCGTTTAACGGCGGAAGCGATGGCGGGCGCACGTCCGTGGGCTGCCTCGATCCAATCGATATCCAAGTAGTTATACGCGAATACGGCACATCCCACGGGGGAGATACCGATCGCCTTATCTTCCAGACCCATATCGGCTATAACCTCGGCGATTAGCTTATGTATCACTCCGTGGCTGCAACCGGGGCAGTAGTGCATGGGATTTTCATTCATCAACCTGGGCTTTTCATACACCAGATTTTCCGGTTTAATTATATCGTTGAGTTCCATAATCTTTAATTATTAATGTATATATCTTAAGACATATTGCACCAGCCGTAATACGATCGCCGCCCCACCGCAATACAAGAACGCGGTCTTATCGCTAACAGCGAAGTAACATACCACGGCAGCTACGGCCAGCAGCATGAAAACTAGCGTCAATATCTCGTCAGCTTTACTTCCTCGTGTCATACGGATCAGAATAATTTTTCCTTCAGCGCGTTCAATACCTCATCCGGGGTGAATACGATTCCACCCAATCGACCAAAGTGCTCTACCTTCACCTTGCCATTTACGGCTAGGCGAATGTCCTCTACCATCTGTCCGGCGTTCAACTCAACCGATAACATACCTTTTACCTTATCCGCGTACGCTTCGATTACTTTTGTAGGGAACGGCCATAACGTGATCGGACGTAACAAGCCAAGCTTGATACCTTCGGCACGGGCGAGCTCGACTACCTTCTGGCAAATACGGGCGGAAGAACCGAATGCGATCAACAGGTAATCAGCCTCTTCGCATTGGAACTCCTCGTAACGGACCTCATTTTCCTCGATCTTTCGATATTTCGCTTGGAAACGGATATTGTTCTCTTCCATCTTCGCCGGGTCTAGCTCCAAGGAAGTGATGACGTTGCCTTTGCGCCTGCCTCTCTTCCCTTGTACGGCCCAAGGGCATTGTGCGATAATCTCTTCCTCGGTACGGCGGGGTTGATAGGGAGGTAATACCACCTTCTCCATCATCTGCCCGATGATACCGTCTGCCAAGATAATAGCGGGGTTATTGTATTTAAAAGCCAGGTCAAAACCAAGACCTACGAAATCGGCCATCTCCTGCACGGAAGAGGGAGCCAAGGTTATCAAACGGTAATCGCCGTGACCACCGCCTTTCACGGTCTGGAAATAATCAGCCTGACTCGGCTGGATCGTTCCTAATCCGGGACCGCCACGCATGACGTTCACGATCAGACAAGGAAGCTCCGCTCCCGCGATATAAGAAATACCTTCTTGTTTCAAGCTCACGCCCGGACTGGAAGAAGAGGTCATCACTTTCTTACCGGAACAGGCTCCTCCGTATACCATATTGATAGCGGCTACCTCGCTCTCCGCTTGTAAGACTACCATGCCGGTCTTTTCCCATGGCATTTCCGCCATAAGGGTTTCCAATATCTCCGACTGCGGAGTGATCGGATAGCCGAAGTAACCGTCCACTCCATAACGGATAGCCGCGTGGGCGATGGCCTCGTTACCTTTCATTAATTTTATATCTTCTGCCATATCTTGATATAACTTTATATTTTTACTTTGTAGATCGTTAGACAACCGTCCGGACAAACCAACCCGCAACTAGCGCAACCGATGCATGCGTCCGGGTTCTTCATGTACACATAGTGATACCCTTTGTTGTTCACTTCTCGTGGGTGCAACTCCAGTACATCCGACGGGCAGGCCACTACGCAAAGGTTGCATCCCTTGCAGCGCTCTGTGTTTACAACAACCGCTCCTTTTATTTTCGCCATAATACTTTTATTTAAAATCTAAATGTAACACATTCCTATTGAGGCATCAAAGTTAGTAAAAAATTACTCGTTGCCAAGATTATAACGTTTCATTTTGTTGAATAGCGTCTTTCTACTGATATTTAAAGCCTCGGCGGTCAGGGTACGGTCTGGTGCTTAGAAAGACTGTCGTTAGTAAAGATGTGTTTTTTTACAAAAACGGCGGTGTGCTATCAGATTGAGCACACCGCCATTATATAATGCCAATTGAATGATTTTTTTAATTCGTGGTACTTCCTCCTGTTCCTCCACTATGCTCTCGATTGTAAGACGAAACTTGAACGGTTACGGTTCCATACTTGGTACCACTTACCGAGCGGTTACGTGAGGAAACTGTTACGTTGTTCGTTTCTTGGCTACCTTTAATGGATAGGGCTGTTCCAATAGGTAATTCGACATTAAGTGGGTATACCCCGGATATAGACGTATAAGTAGGGCCGATTATTGAGGAGAGCCGTTCTATAAGAAGCGCTTCCAATGAATTGGCTCCTTGTGCGTTGTATTCGCTACCTACTTTATACGTATAAGAGGCTTCTGTGGCGTTAATTGCATTTGACCCGAAAAGATTGTCCCATGAAGACGGGGTAAACGTAAGAGATTCTGAGCTGTTCGTATAAGTGATATCCACAGGGAAAAAGAGGCCGAATGTTCCGAATGTGGTCGTTGAGATTACGACATTGCCATTGTCTATTAGGTGTTCCACGGTTACCCATTGTCCATTTATATATTGTTTAGCCTCAACGCTCTCGGTTATCGTCTCATCGACCTTGAAAGATATGTCGAAAGGTTGAGACAGTGTGTGTTCGGGATTGTCGCAAGACACGTTTGCTCCGATAAGCATTTTATCTTCTGCGGCACGTAAAGCGCGAATGATTAAAGAAGACTCTTCGGTGTAAACAGGAGATATTGATACCGTGGTATTTTCCGGAACTGTATTTTTCGGAACCTCAACTTTTATCTCAATTCGTGCCTTGTCATTCTTTTCGATCGCCTCGCTCTCAACGGATCCGGAACCTCCTTCGTCAACAGTTACATTTACATTCTCTACGATTTCCTTGTTTAAGGATACGCTCCATACCAAATTCATCGTATGCGAACTTTGTGCTACCGTAATCGAGGCTTCAGCTGTTACCATACCGGTCGCTGAGGCCTTGACCGTATAAGTGCCAGCTTCCACGTTGGATATTTCATACATGCCCTCGTTGTCAGTAGTCGTAGACTGAGAACCAATGGAGACTGTCGCCCCATTAATGGCTTGCCCTTGTCTTGTGGTAATGGTACCGGACAGGGTGTTTGGAGCGATATTAACAACCGGAGGAGTTACCTTGTTGTAATCCGGATCGTCTTTGTCACATGCGGTAAGAGTGACACACAGAAGCATTACGGCTCCCATTAAAAATCTGTTTGTTTTCATCTTTGAAAATGTTTATTGATGTGAATAAAATTAAGTTTGTCAAAATAGATTTGTCTTGTAGCATAATCCGGCAGATGGATATTTCCCGGATTGTAGCGAGACTTGTATCAGTAAATGTTTCCAGAGCGTACAATCTATGCCGGCGTTCACTTCATTTCCGCTCCATTCAGTGATAATCCTCATGTTACGTGCGAAAATGGGTTGAAAAGTGATACCCCCTACGGTCCCATTCCATTTTTTGCTTCCATCAAAGAAAAAATGGCGATATGCGATATTCATCCCTACTATCCCGATTTTTGAGGTCAAATGTTTTGTCGCCGCAATGTAATAATTTCGGAAATAACCACTGGCCCCTTTATCGTCTATGCCAAAATGCGAGTTGATAAAGTCATTTGCGCCCAAGGCGATGGCGGGAAACCATCTTCCTTCCCGTAAAGGATTTAGTTTGACGGAAAAATATCTGTCTTTTTGGTTATACCTTAATTCTCCATCTTTATTAGGTCTCTTATACATCGTGGTCGTATAGCCAAGCTCTATCCAGCGGAACGGGGTGATGGAGATGTAGCAATCAAAAGTATGGTAAGGAACCCCCTCGTGTATGAAACTTCCCGCCGGAGTAAATCTTTTATTCAGAAAATGACCTCCAAGCCGGGCATCTCCTGCGCTGTCCATTTCGGCTGAAGGTACATGAATCAATCCGCTCATGCCTGTATATTGTTGTGCGGATATGTGTAATAGACTTACTATAAGCAGTATGATTAAAAACGTTATCTTCTTCATCGCTCCTCCTTCCTGTCTTTATAGATGAAATCCGGGGACATTGTATCCGGCCCCCACGGAAGCATATCCCTATCAAACCAGCCATTTCGCTCGTTCTGTTCCGGATCCGTGAAATATTGACGATTGCTGTAATAGTCACTGCTTACATTGTATGTTAGCCTGAAATTGGAGGCCGGTCGGAAGTTGATTTTACGCCTTGTTCGTTTATAAGGGGGGAGAGCCAGTATTATTTTGAAACCGGCGTTTTCTTTTCCGATATCGCTATAGGATGCGAAAATTCCCACGCTTGTATGTTTGAAATGGCGGAAGGCCTCAGCCTGCACGCCATAATCGCCATATATGAAACGTCCGGCTTTTATCCGCATCTGGGTTGTCCATGATTCCAGCCAAAATTCAGGGCCGATGAGGAATGTCAAGCGTTTCATCGTGCTAGCTTCCCAGCCCGAGGCTAAAGAGCAATATCCGGTAAGCCCGGCCTGTCCGGTAAATGCCAACCATTTATTGGCTATCCACATACTTTTCACATCGAGTCCGTAGCGAGACGCCCCGAATAATCCTCCGGATAATTTAACTTTCATGCGATTCTTTATTGGGAACTGTTTGGAGAGAACCGCCATGTTGAGCCGGACCTTGTTGGAGAAACCTTCGCCAAACTGGTTTACAACAGGAATGACTACCTGTGCGGATGCTTCCCAACGGTTCCTCATATTCCATTTGATTCCGGGAGTCAGGTTGATTAACACATCGTATAGGCGATCGTTATGGAAAATATCCCGGTAATTGAAATCCACCCCTGCGAAAATGTCAATTTGCCCGGGGCGCATTTGTGCCCATGCCGGCAAACCGGATAAAAGGAGAAACCCAACAAGCAAAACTTTCTTGAAAGGAGTGATCCGGTTATTACGCATTTCGTGAGGTTTCAAGATCGAGTGCTTCATATTTGGAGTGCTGACTTTTAAATTCGGGGACAATCTCTTTCATCATTTTGACAATAACCATATCTTCACCAACCGTATTCATGTTTATAAGTCGGGAAATTGACTCGTTCACTTGCTCGAAATCATATTCGCGAACTTTGGCTATCTTGATTTTCGGATGAAATGTAGGCAGGGTGACTTCCTCGTCGTTAAGAACCTCCTCATACAACTTCTCTCCTTCACGCAATCCGGTGTATTTTATTTCGACATTGCGGACTCCGCTCATTTGAATCATACGTTTCGCCAGATCAGCGATACGTACCGGGTTACCCATGTCAAATACGAATATCTCACCCCCTTTACCCATAGTCCCGGCCTCGAGGACTAATTTGCAAGCTTCGGGAATAAGCATGAAATAACGGATAATATCCGGATGTGTCACGGTGACAGGCCCCCCTCGTTTAATCTGTTCTTTGAAAAGAGGGATCACGGAACCGTTAGAGCCAAGCACATTACCGAAACGTGTGGTTACGAACTTGGTTTTTCCGTTTACTTTACCTTCTTTTATGGCTTTGTCCAGTGCTTGTACGTAAATCTCGCAGATACGTTTGGAGCAGCCCATCACATTCGTGGGATTCACCGCTTTATCTGTAGATACCATTACGAATTTCCTCGTGTGGTATTTTACGGCTAGGTCTGCTACGATGCGTGTGCCGTTGACATTGTTTGCTATACTCTCCGCCGGATTGTCCTCCATCATCGGGACATGCTTGTAGGCAGCGGCATGAAAAACATATTCGGGGCGATGCCGCTGAAAGATCTCCTCCATACGAGCTTGGTTCGCTATATCGGCGATGACCGTATGCGCCGCGATGCGAGGCCATCTATCGGCCATCATCAAGCGTATGTCATGAAGAGGAGTCTCCGCTTGGTCTACGAGGATGAGGCTGGCGGGTGCGTATGGCGCGATCTGCCGGACAATCTCGCTACCGATGCTTCCTGCGGCTCCGGTGATTAGGATGCGGCAACCCGATAAAAGTTTTCCCACTGCCTCCATGTCAATGTCGATCTTGTCGCGAGGTAGCAGGTCTTCTACATTCACCTCTTTCAGCTGGTTATAACTTAGGTCACTTTTGCCATCCCACTCTTGGACTGATGGTATCATCAAGATCTTGATTCCCGCGGATATAAGGCGATTGACCATCTCCTCGTTATGACGTAGCGCGTCGCTTTTTAACGGGGAAACGAGTAATGCGTTTGCGTAATGCTTGCGCATAGTCGCGGTAAGTCGCTTATCATTAGGATAGATCCGAACCCCCATCAGCCGTTTGTTTTGGATATCAGAGAAATCAGAAACGAAGCCGGCGATTATGTAGGGTGATTTTTGGTTGTTGTTTATACTCTTGGCAAGCGCGATTCCACCTTGCTTGACGCCATAGATGAATATACGAGTAGTTCTAGATTGTCGCAACGAGTTGTCATATAGAAATTTAACCCAGATTCGTACGCCCCACATCAAGCACATCGTTAAGAGAGTACTTAGTGCCAGTAGGCTGACCGGGATATAAATGAACCAATCATAGTGGGGGAGTATGCTTTGAAAGGTGACCGAGAGTATGAGCCCGGTAAGGCAAGCGAAAGCCACTTGGAGCAAATCCTTGAACGAGGAGAAGCGAATCACCCCGGAGTAGGTATGGAACATCCGGAAACCAATCATAAAACACAAAAGGTATATTAAAAAGGTCTCTAACAATGGATATATGATACTCAATGTGTTCGCCCCCCCGTTTTCGATCACATAGGTCGAAAGCATGGAGGATGACACGATCAGGCAGTCGATTGCGAGAATGCTCCAATAGGGTAAAGCCCGTTTGGTGAAGTACCAAGAAATAGCCTTGTGAAAAGGATTAGACATAGCGATAGTTTTTTAGGTAATGAGAATAATTAGATTCGTATATTACAATTCCATGATTTCGATCATGTCTGCGTTGACCTTGGATACCTCGAATTTTTCCTCACACAACGCAAGGCTCTTTTTCCCCATCGAGTCGATAGACCGTGGGTTCAAGATGAAACGTTTCATGGCGGAGGCTACCGCCAGAGGATCTTTGATCGGTACCAAATAACCATTTTCCCCGTCTACTACTGTCTCGCGGCATCCTTGTGTATCTGTGGTTATGATAGGACGTCCCATCGCCATCGCCTCCAATACGGAGCGAGGAGTTCCCTCTCGGTAGGAAGGGAGTACAAAAACCGAGCATTGGTCGTAATATTGGACGACATGATCCGTCTCTCCCAATAGTTCTACGGTGCCGTTATCGAGATATGGTTCGATCTCTTGGTTTTTTATTCCGTCTTGCATATCGGTTACGATATTGCCGAGTAGCATGAAACGAACCTGCGAGTAATGCTCTTTGATTATTTTTGCGGCTTTTAGGTATTCCATGGCACCTTTGCTATAGAGTAATCGCCCCAGCATGAAGAATGTGATCGTGTCTGGTAATGGGGAAGGGCGGAATTTCCGCATATTCACGCCGGATCCGTTCACGACATGGCATTTTTCGAGGCTTGTCAACTTGTGAGTGGTAAATTCCTTTCGGTCATCCGGATTTTGGAAGATTACTTTATGGGCACAAGCAAGCCCTATACGATACAAAAGGAATGAGATCTGTTTGAGTATCCGGGCTTTACGGCTTTCGGATATAAAAAGATATCCGGCACCGGTGATCATGGAATTTATGTTGCCTACTCCGGCTAGCCTAGCCGCTATAGCTCCGTAAATCACCGGCTTGATAGTGTATCCCAATGTGCAAACAGGTCTTTCTTTACGCATTAGCTTGTAAAGTCGGAAGGCATATTTCAAATCTGCCAAGGGATTGATACCGTTCTTGTTCATTGGAATTTCGATAAAATGTGCTCCTAATGCCTCTATCCTATCTATATGCTCCCGGTTGGGGCCGGTAACGATAACCTTGTAGCCTCTTAGCCGGATTTGGGTGATCAATTCACCCCTGAAGTTATAAGCCGTACGGTTCTTGGGGGAGATGAGTAAAAAACTTTTCATTGTTCTTCTATGAATTTTTTCAGGTTTTCGTATATGACGGCGAACATCCTCTTGTTGTTCCCCTCGGAGACAAACGAGTTATGTGGCGAAATCGTTACATTCGGCAGTTTCCACAACAGGTTATCATTAGGGAGAGGCTCTGTCTCAAAGACATCAAGGACTGCGTGGATGTCGCTCCGTTCTTTAAGTATCTTATACATCGCTTTCTCATCTATCAACGCTCCTCGGGCGATATTGATGAGTATCGCCCCTTGCTTCATATCGGATAAAATGTCATATCCGATCAAATGATAAGTTTGTTCCGTAAGTGGGGCGGTCAGTATCAAGGTGTCAAACTCGGCGACGAGTCCGGGCAGTTCGTCGATCTTGCGTATATGGTCAAAACCTTCTACCGGATGGGTGTGGATATCGAAACCAACGATTACCGCCCCGAATACATGAAAACGCTTGGCAACCTCGCTACCCACGTTTCCTGCGCCGATGATAGCGATTTTCGTTCCGTTCACCTCGCGCAGCCTGCGTTCCTTTTTCCACTCACAAGCCTTTTGGGCGGTCAGGAATCCGGCTGTAGCTTTATAGATATCGAGTACCTTACACACGGCCCATTCGGCCATCGGGATAGCGTAGACCTCCTTGGCATTGTGTAAGACGATATCCGGATTGTTTATAGCTTTAGCTGGTACCCGGTCGAGCCCTGCGCTGGTCAGCTGTATGTATCTCAATCGGGTAAACTGATCGATGCCATGGTAAAGAAACAATCCGTTGCACACTACCGCATCCACCTCTTCCGGCGCGATCACCGTCATAGGCTCTTGCTCATGTTGAAGGAAGAACAGTTCGATTCCCAGCGATTTGAGCGCTTCGATCTGCTTGGGGCGATAATAGAATGCCCCGGTAACAAGTAGTCTCATACCTTGATCGATTTCATGTTCACGACCGATTCCACCGCCGCTTTTACCTCGGAGATATTTTCCGTAAAATAACCGACGTGTGCTTGTGCCTCTCGCTCCAGTTTCCTGATTTTTTTCATCTCCGATAGGAATAACTCTCTTATTTCCGCGAGGTCATCCATCTTATTGGCATCGTAGAAACTGCGTGACAGGATCGCGCAGGTAGAGCCGAGCCGATAGTGTTCCTTGATCACCCGCTCAGCGGGAAGAATCCCGCCTCCCAACTTGGCGATACCACCAAACCCAAACCCAATTCCCTTATTTCGTATTTTGCGCCCTAAGTATTCCACGGTTCCATCGGCTAGCAACTCAAACATAAATCTCATGCCATAAGCCAAATGAAGGTCATTCAGTCCGATATGGATCTCATCGATTCCTTCCAGGGCCAGTATCGCGTCGATCAGTTTCACGGCCTCGGCGGTCTCTACCAGCAAGTTCACCTTCGCTCGCCCTTCCACTAGGTCAATAAACTTGGCCGCCTCGTTCACGGTCTTGAAATAGGGTAACATGACCACGTCTGCGCCATGGGCGATGATTGTTTCGATCTCGTCCCTTGAACCGGAGTAGATCGGGTTTGAGCGTACGAGCACTTCCTTATGGAAAGCGTCTCTGATGCTTAGGATATCCTCAAGGGTATGATGTGATTGGACGGTATTCATACCGGCTTGGCGCTTTTGTTTACCGATCGTCTCCAAATCGACGAAGATGCGATCGATCCCGGCCTCTTCCGCTATCCGGGCGATTTCCGGGCGATTTGTGATGTACATTAATTTAAGCATTTCCGTTTGTATTTGAGGTATTGTTATTATTGGCATTCGTGAGTACCTTGAAGAGGGTAGAAAACAAGATCCGCATATCCAGCGCGAGCGAAAGATGCTCCACATAATAGATATTCAGCTCGATACGTTCCGGCCACGGCACCTCCTTGCGTCCGTTGATCTGCGCCCAGCCGGTGATACCGGGCAGTACGTCGAACATTCTCTTCTGATGCTCCGTGTACTTGTCGAAAGTCCAAGGGTGATAGGTCAGGGCCGGGCGTGGGCCGATCAGCGACATTTCGCCTTTCAGTATATTAAAAAGTTGTGGCAGCTCGTCCAAACTCGTGGCACGGATAAATCGCCCTACCTTAGTGATCCGTGCGTCTCCCTTATAGGAATACACGCCTGTACCTTGTTTCTCGGCACCTACCACCATGGAGCGAAACTTGTAGATCTTGAAAGGCTTACCCTTGAGTCCCAGTCGTTCCTGTTTAAAGATAACAGGCCCCCGGCTCTCCAGTTTGATGGCCAACGCCGTCGCTAAGAGGATCGGCGAAAGTACGACAATCGCCGCCGCGGATGCGACCCAGTCGCAACCGCGTTTGAAGTTTGAGTATGACATGGATGAAAAAAGTTAAAAAGGAAATTTTGTAATGTAGATAAGATATGTGCATGGTCATTTACAAGCTTAAACAACTCTAAGAATAAGCTTTTGCCACTAGCTTGTGGGCCAATTAGCAGGGCCAGTCTCCCAAAAAGACATTTACGTCTTTGATCGGCCCGAAATTCTTCACGTTCAATGAGTCCATAAAGATTTTACTTATTTTTCAAATCCGTACGAAGGTGCATAGCCCTTAACCGGTCTAGTTCCTCTTGATTTAAGGTACCCGAGTCCCACAGTTCATTCAAGCGTTGCTCTAATTTCAGTGAGAGATATTTCGTCAAATGTCGCTGTATGGAATTTAAGGGACCTGCCTCTCGTAAAAGGGGGCTTGTTCAAAGACTCTTTCACGTTGTAATAGGTGAATATTGTACAGTATTCTTGATCATCCGAAATTTTCCACTTTTTTCCCGAGGAATACTATCTACATGCTTTATAAACAGATTAGTTGATACACCAAATTTATGAATGAATTCTTTCCGAATCAATTCATCATATTCCGGTTTATAGACTTGTTTATCAATTTCGAGTAATAAAACTACTTCCCCGATTCGCTCCTGAACAAATTGCGCACGGATCACGGCATTAGGGATATATTTTAGCATATTGGATACATTTCCGGCATTAATTTTTGCTCCCTCAGCCGTATAAAGAAAATCCAGTCTGCGCCCTTGGATAGAATGGACTATCGGTGAGATCGGGTCAGAAAAACACTTGGTATCCCATTCCATTGTATCACCGATACGATAACGAATCAAAGGAGTCCCATGTGTGGTAAAACTAGTAACAAGGATTTCATTTGTTCCCTCAACATGCTCAAACACTCCGGAAGCAAGTTCCATGCGTAATTTCCTATCAGGCCATTCAGTTACAAATGGTGCCCCTTCGCTGGAAGCATACTGATCATACACTTTACAATGGAAAACCCGCTCAAGCAATGCCCGTCCTTCAGCTGTCAGAGTCTCTGATGTTGGGAAGATTGCTACAGGAGTAAATGTCAAAGGTATATGATGCCGTTCAATATAATTGGCCACATCGCACATGGAGGTAAAAAAGCCATCGATAGCTTGTGGACGGAAGCGATTTAAACTCTCTACATAATAAGATAAATTATCTTCTGTAATATGAAAGGATGAATAAATCATTTGCTTGCAAGCCCGGTTATATCTCCAATATATATTTTTACGTTGCACAGGAGGGACGATATGTTTTCCATTAAATGTAGCACGCTTCATTTTCAAATGAATAAATCCAACTCGTTCTTTAAAATGATCAAGCATAGCCATACGTCGCATGTAATCACAATGAGTCATAACGACTTCCAGACTTTTCCCTGTTGTACCTCCTGTATGGCTAATCACAATCGGTTCACCTGTATGCGTAACAACTTGATTGATATTGTCCCGAAGCATCTCTTTATCGACAATTGGTAATTTCTTCAACGCTTCTAAGGAATCTATTTTATCGATTTCAACCCCCTCGTATAACTTGGCATAAAAGACACTGTTCTTAACTGCAAAATGTAAGAACTTACGAAGTTCTTCTATTTGAAACTTCTGTTTATTTACAAGTTCTATCTTGTCGAAATTTCTTAGAAATTCAAGATAGCGATAATATTCATCTCCATATCGGCTCTTTTTGTTTAAATATCCTTTAAAAGAAACCAATATATTTTGGATGAATATTGGTGAATGATCATAAATATATTGTGAGAGTATCATGCTATGAAATATTTATAAATTATTCAAACCCTTTCCAATCTCTATATTTTTTAGGCAAATTCTTTAATGTTATATATGGATTATAATTAAGAAATTTACCGAGATCCATTGAATCAATCTGTAATTTTTCTTCCTGTGTTAATTCTATGTCAAGAATATTGATATTTTCGGCAAGATGTTTGGGATTATCCGTTTTTGGTATTATTGAAATTCCTTGATCTAACATCCATTTGCATACAATTTGAACTGGACTTTTACCTCTTTTTTCTGCCATAGATATTATGTTTTCATTTTCAACAATCTCTTTTCTTGGTTCCCATGAACGCCAATGAGCAAAAGTAGACATGGCTTCAGGTACAATTTCCTTATTTTGACAGTATGTGATCAATTTCTTTTGTGTATTCAATGGAGATATTTCAAACTGATTTAATACAGGAACTGTATCACTTACCTCTTTTAATGCCTCAATATGAGGAGGTAAAAATGAAGATACACCTATTGCTCGAATACGTCCTTCCTTATAAAGCTTATCTAACTCCTCCCATTGCTTTAAAAAGTTAGGAAAAGCCATATGAATTAAAAATAAATCAATATAATCGGTTTGTAATTCACGGAATGACTTTAAAATACTTTTTTTTACAGAAGTAAAATTGCGGATATTAAGAAAAGATTTTCTACAGAAATATCTCCATAAGTATAAGTCATCGCCACTGATTTTTGTGGTAATAAAGATATTTTCTCTTTTTATACCATTTTCTTTAAGAGCCTTAGCTATAGTTCGTTCATTGCTATATTTATATGCGGTATCAAATTTTCGATAACCTAAACGATAGGCTTCTCCTATTATTTCAGACATTCTTTCATTAGGTAATAGAAAAGTACCCAAACCGATTGCTGGCATTTCAATGCCATTGTTTAAAGTGTAATATTTCATTTATGTATTGTTATTAGTTTATGCAGGTATGAATATCGTTTTTTTTCCTTTTTCTTTATGACGCATACAATATTCCAGTATTTCATCGCTATAATCAGCAAGAACATATTGACCGGTGAATAGAGCTACCCATACTCCTGGGGCATTAATATTGTATTCTATCAAGTAAGGATCGTTATTTGTGTCCAACATTACATCCAATTGTATTAGACGATGATGTAATATACTTCGGCCTATAGACTTAGAAAACTCTATCACTTTATTCCAATTGGGAATACTGTATGTGTTCTTACTGAAATCAATATCATTGTATATAGAGAATTTATCTCCATATTGGTTCAATAAATGATTATCCAGTTTTCCGTCTTGATTGATTCCAATAAATACGCCTCCTGCATGAGCATTATCAACGAATGATCCGTTTTTTCCAATGCGTAATATATGCCACAACACCTTTATATCATCATCTTTGACAGATCTATAAATACATACTCTGATAGTGTTTATTGAAGTAGGATTGAATAATGACAAATAAGGTGATTGATTCATACATTTTTGAATGATAATGTCATCTCCGTAATTTTTTTCTAAATATGCAACAGACAATTCTTTACTTCCGTAGATGTGTTTAAAATGACCGTTTTGACTGATAAATAAATTGACCCCATGTCCTGATGATGAATCAACAGATGGTTTTACAATAATGTTTTTAAAAGTCGAAACATATTTAAGTAGTTGCTCGTTATTCAAATTTTCAATCAATTGATAATCTTTTGTGTAATATTTACCTCTTATTTTTCGTAATACCGTTTCAGGTAATGTTTCAGGAGGTAATATTCGTTCGAAGTTGTTCTTATCTTGATAGTAAGCCCTATATTCTATTGGATTCAATATAGGATTAACTCTATTTTGGACAAGTGATTCTGGGATTATCCGTGCAGGATCTTTTCCATATTCGGATAAAAAGGGGGCAAAGAAATAATAATCAATACAAGGTGCTTTCATTTTAAACTGCCTGTAATATTTTTGATATTCATTCAGTTTTGTGGATTTCACTTTTTTTATATGCTGCCGTCTTATTAAGTCCGTATGTTTTTTAGTGCATATAAATTTTTGACACAGATTCAACTCCCATGTCATGATGTGGGTTTGAATCGTTATTATCTTTTTTACTAAACGTTTAATTCCCATATGAATGTAATTCAAAGTAATTAATCACCAAGGAATGACATGGACCATTCTGACTTTATCATGTCTGTGAGAACAATAATCTATCACTTCGTTAGTATACTTGCCAAAAGGAGTAAATCCGGTAGCCATATACATCTCCGCATCAATAGTTCCGATATTGACCTCAATCAACTTGTATTCACCCTTTTCATCCAACATCACATCCAAAGCCAAGGAATGATGATGTACCACACATTTTCCAATACGTTTAGCGAAATTACGTAAGCCAACAATATCAGGTACGGTTATTTCAGTATTGGCAAAATCAATCCCATTATATTGTGATTGAGGAACTGATTTAACATCTACCGGAATCTTGCCTAATACCCCTGTATCAGGATTAACACTGACGCATACGCCTCCACTGTGAATATTATCGAACCAATGTCCCTTGGCTCCAATTCGGATACAAATAGACGGTGTATCAATAATACCAGTAACAGGAGATTTATAAACATGCACACGGAAGGTGTTCACTGAAGACTCGTTAAATTGAGCCATGAAAGATGATTGCTTGAGTTGTTCTTGGAGAATCCAATCGTCACCTAATAATTTGTCAAGAAGTTCAACTGATAATTCTGTATTAGGATCATCCACTTGCATGAACTTATCCGATTGATTACGGACAAACAAAAGGATATTGCGTCCTCCATAACTATCCCGGGATGGTTTAGCGATCAACCCTTTCATTGTTACTGAAGGAATAGATGGAGATTTCATTCCTAACGACTCATAATCCGTATTAAAATACTCTCCATTTATGCGCCGCAAAATTGTTTTTGCCATTACCTCTTTGCCATATATTTGATCAAACATGTTTTTATCAAGATAATGTACTCGCATAAGTGAAGGATTGAGAATTGGCTGTATTTGCAACTGCATAGCTTCAGTTGGAGGAATATCTACATTTGGGCCAAGGAATCCGGCATATTTACGATAATATTTTACGGTAGGGTGCTTTATTAATGGTGACCATTTCTTCCGCCACTCCTTTTCCCCCTCCATTGGAGATGGAATATTCTTATATCTTCTACGTACAGCTATTCTACACGCTTCTATTATTATCAATGTATAGAATCTGTTGATGTTATTTGTTAATTTTTTTAACGTGCGTATCATATTAATTAAATGTTTATAAGATTGGTGGGATTATTTATGAATACTCGTATAGTAAAATTCTGTTAATAGAGATGTTGATTGCTTTACATCATATTTAGATTTAGATATTTCAATGAAAGCCTCTTTGTTACATTCTTTGAGACTTGTTATAATGACATTTGCCCAATACTCTGATGTCGCATTCAGATTAACGAAAGAAATATTCTTGGTTATGTTTACCGTATGATCAATCGTGTCAGATATAACACATGGAAGTCCTGCCGCTTGTGCTTCAATGACTGAAACAGGAAATCCTTCTAATATAGATGGCATGACAAATACATCAAAAGTCTGTAGCCATTCATTTATATTTGACTGAATTCCAATAAACCGAACACTATCAGACAAACCAAGTAAAACTGTTTTTTTCTTAACTTCCTCCAATAATGCTCCAGAGCCTATCAGGATGAGATAGCTATTAGCATGTCTCCTTTTTAAAGCTTTAAAAATATCAATTAGAAAAAGATGATTCTTTACATGTACGAATCTGCCGACATGCCCTATGACCAATGCGTCTAAAGGTATGTCCAACTGTTGACGAAGCTCACAGCCGACCTTGGGATTGAGTGTGAAATTAGTCGAATTAATAGATATAGGAATGATTTCATACTTTTTTGAATTCCCAAAATAATCAATACCTGCCATTTTTCCACATGCAAATAAATGTGTCGAGTATTTAAGCATATATGGCTTTAATAATTGAACCATCAAATATTTGGGATTAATTTTAGAAACATAGGTTCCTACAGAATGAACATGAGTAATCCTAACTTTGACACCACATTTCTTAGCTACTCCAACAATAGCTCCTGCCAGACTAAAATAGTGTATATGAATTATCTTATATTCTGGATGAGCCGTGAATAGATTTCTCCATGCTTTTTGGTATTGAAAATGATTGTATCCTTTATATTTAGGAATGTGGAAAATGCGTCCTCCCATAGAGCGGATTTCTTGGTCATAGGCGCATTCTTTAGTTGTATGGTTGACAAAATCGAATTGGATCTCGTTGCGGTCAATATTTCTATAATAATTCATTATCATAGTTTCCGCACCTCCACGATCTGTTAAACCGAAAACATGTAATACTCGAATCATAAATTAGTGATTAAGAATGTATGTTATATTAAAAGTAAATCTGTATTATTGGATTTTTATTTATAGGTAATTGTATCGGATTTTTATTATGTTTGTTTTTTTAGTATAGATATCAGTTTTTTTCGTTCTTGATTTGTAAACATAATAATAAAAGAAAGTACAGAGCCAATTAAACCGTACCCTGTTGCGAATATGATAGTTGATAGTGGGGTATATTGAATATGAATAAAATGGTGATGAATAGTAAATAGTATAATAAAAATAATAATACATATTATTACTCTAGTTAATACTACTTTTAAAAATGTTAGAATGTTGAATCCTAAAAGCTTCTTGCAGAGAAATAGTTTTATGATAAGGTTAATAAATTCAAGCATACTCATGATGATGAATACACTATAGTATGGAAATCCTAATTTTAATGAAATCCAAGATAATGGTAAATTTAAAAACGTGATGGCGGCATCATATAATTGGTAAAGTTTAATATTACCCGAAGCTTTAAATAATATATCGATAGAGTAATAAAAACTATGAATGAGAGTGAATAGAAGATATGTTTGAATGAAAATTACAGCGTTTTCTGGAACTATATCTAGCCACAATTGGAGAATAGGATAAGTCATACATTCGATTACAAAGGTTAGGATAATTGTTATCATAAATGTGGCTTTGCTGCTAAAAAAAACTAATTGTAAACATTTGTCCATATCTTTTACGGCGTAATTATTGACAATTTGAGGGCGGAAACTGACATTTAAATCAGAAGTGAATTGCTCTATCATTCCTTGTACTTGATATGCGATAGAGCGTGCGGCATTTATTGTTACTCCTCCAAAAATGTTTATTACAAAGTTTACTCCTGTATTAGCAATTGAATAACAGGCGTTTCCTAGGAATTGCCATCCAGCAAATTTTGTCATTTCTTTCATGAGAGAATCATCTTTTACTTTGCTGTATTTAGCTATTTCTTTGAATGTTTTTTTGCAATAAATAGCGTTTGTAAACCTTACAAGAAGAGTGACGAGAAAAATTAGAGCGCTATAAAATATTACTCTTTGTACAGGACTGAATATAAGTAAAAATATTACCCCTAATTTGAGCGTATATTCGACTATAGAGATAACTGCGTACGCATTGAATTTTTCATTTGCTATGATTAGGGCATCATAGGGCACGGTCATTATAGAAACTATCGCCGTGAATATTGAAAATTGTAAAACCCAGTATGCGGCATTTTCCTTTCCTGATGGTATGTTAAGATCGGGAATCATTATTAATCCAGCGATCTCAACGATTATGAAAAATAGGATTGCTATTACTGTATGTATCTTAATGCCAAGGCTGAATATTTTATTAATCTTTGCTTGATTTTGTTTGCCTATCTCTACATTTATGAATCGTTGAATAGATGATGCGAATAAGCTACGCAGCGAGTTGAATAATATTACAATTGAACCAATCAAACCATAAAGTCCAAATTCTTCTACTCCTAACATCTGAAGAAGTAGTCTTGATGTATACACATTTATAGCGATGACTATTATTTTTCGTAGATAAAGGAACAGTGTGTTTTGAGCAATCTGTTTATTCTTGTTTGACATACTGTGATAATTAATCTGAATAGGGTTAGTAGACAATTTTTTGTGAAACCTTTCCATCAGTCCTAGTGGAGGTGTTCCACTAACTCTGGTGGAGGCCCTCCACTAGGACTGGTGGAAGGTCTCCACTAGAGAGGGGACGAGTTGATCAAATCTCGTCGGGAGAATCATTGTCACCTCCATCAGCCGGTTTCCCACCGATCCAGATCTGCGTGCTGACGCTACGCGGCGTTTTTAGCAATGTGCCGGAGCTGGAATATTGGGTCGTGATCGTCAGTGTGTATTCCCCTTCGGTCAATTCCGCCGGTAGGAGAAGCGTGAGGGAGGAGGGGTTGTTGATGGTGATTAGGTCGTCTGTCAATTTCGTGACAGTCTTAGCCGCGTTGGTCAATGTTACGCCTACCGTCTCATCGTCTCCGGCAACTTTCAGCATCGCGCCGCGTACGAAGAAGTTGCGGCCAGCCGTCGCGCTACCATCCTTCAAGCCCGTTTTCTTATCCTCGGTCTCAAGGATATACATGATGTTCGATTTCTCTCCAAGAATCTCTACTACGGTCTGGGCGATCGCCTCGCGCAAGGCTTTATCTTGCGTGATAGAGACGTAGATGGAGTTGGTCTCCTTGTTCCACACGCCTCCCTCGATCACGCCGGTGAGCTGCGCGACAGCTCGGAAAAGGCCCGTGTTTACGCTGTACCCGTTTAAGATCAAGTCCATTACTACCCGGTGGTAGAGTGTCACCGCATGACGCATCGTCTCCGGACGCAAACCCGTGTCTTGTTTCTGCATCTCTTCCAAAACATCATCGAGAACCAAATTCCCCGCCGATTGTAGCAGCAGGATCTTATCTGTCTTGTTGTTTACGGTCACCGCATTGTCGATGAGCCAACCTTTCAATACTTTCTTCATGTGTAATTAAAATTTAAGTGGAAAGTTTTCACTTCCTGGTTAATACTATGTTGGATTTAACGTTTAATCTTCTTTTTCGTTGGTTCGGATATGAGAAATAGCATAAGCCATTGCGATTGTAGGCATTAATTTAGTACGATGGCGAAATGCTGTTCCTGCATTTGATGTGCCATAGCTGAAGATGAAAGCGGCGGATAAGAATGTCGCAATCAGGAATCTCTTTAAATAGAAGTTCTCTTCTGTCGCATGGCTTTTCATAATGAACCAACACATCCACATATAAATACTTCCGTCTATCGCAAATCCGATGATATCACTTACACGATGCCATTCGGTCGGTAGTGGAGCGAAAAGGAAATAGAACATACGCAGAGGAGCCACTAATAACCCTACTATGGGATTGCTGATAGGTGGAAGCCATGTCAAGTATCCGGAATTTCCAACTCCAGCCTTGTTGGCGTATCGCAGGAATGCTTCAGGGGAATCCGGATCGAACGACTGGAATTTGCCTAGAAACATTGCGGAATTTTCTGAGAACAAAAGAAAGAATATTCCCAGTAGGACGATAGATGATATGGTTTTGGGTGTGAACTGTACTGTTTTTTTCCTAGGGTCGTAAGCTAAAAATCCAGTTATGTATCCTCCTAACAATCCAATAGTTCCGGCATGCATGTAGGATGCCGCAAGGACAAAAAGAATGCATGTGGCCATATTGGATTGTTTGCCGGTCTGATACCAAATGATAAATTGTAGAGCGGATGCCGCTACGAAAAATTCTACCCATGCTTCTCGCAAAAGGATACTTGAAAAAATCACAATGTTGGGCATAAAGGCAACCAGATAGAGGACTTGTTTTTGCCTTTTTAGGGGTATATCAAGTAACCTGAAAACTTTAATTAATATCAGAAGGATGCCAATTCCAAAGAGGATATTGATATATTGGGCGAATAAACGAGAGCTTCCGGAAATAGAATATATGAAAGTAAGGAATCCCGGATAACCTGATTTATGAGTCGGCTCTGCCAGCGAAAGGTTCCTTCTTGCGATCATATCGAACATTTCCGTATCTGCTCCCGAGTTCAATATCGGAAACCAATGTTCTAAATCCGCGATCATAAGGAAGAAACGTAGTACGAATGCCAATAATAATATATTGGTCATTTCCTCGCCATGCTTGATGATATACATGACGAGGATGATACTTACAGTTATTATGGTAATATATACGAACATTCAGCGTAAAATCACAGTCGTGCGTCTACCTCCTCCTGCGGTAATACCGCCTTCACATCGAAAATCACATGATTGGAGGCGAGGAGGGCTTGGATGTCTAACTCCGCGAACTCCTTGTGGGCTACCGCCAATATCGCCGCGTCGAAGTGATCGGCCGGAAGCTCGTTGGTAATCTCGATGCCATATTCATGGCGGGCTGTCGCGGGATTGGCCCAAGGGTCGTAAACCGTCAGGTTGACATTGTATTCGGCCAACGTGCGATAGATGTCGATCACCTTGGTGTTACGCACGTCCGGACAGTTCTCCTTGAAGGTGAAACCTAGGATCAGGATCTTGGCTCCGAGCACTTGGATGCCTTTTTTCAGCATTTGCTTGATCGTCTCGGTGGCTACGTACTCGCCCATGCCATCGTTCATGCGGCGGCCGGCGAGGATGATTTCCGGGTTGTAGCCGTGGCGTTGGGCGCATTGTGCCAAGTAGTAGGGGTCTACGCCGATGCAGTGGCCTCCTACCAGACCCGGCTTGAACGGGAGGAAATTCCATTTCGTGGAGGCTGCCTCTAATACGTCTTGCGTGTCGATGCCTAGTTTGTTGAATATCTTGGATAGCTCGTTGACGAAAGCGATGTTGATGTCGCGCTGGGAGTTCTCGATCACCTTGGCGGCCTCGGCTACCTTGATGCTCGGTGCCAGATGGGTGCCGGCGGTGATGACCGAGGCATATACCTCGTTCACGATCTTTCCGATCCCGGGCGTGGAGCCGGAAGTGACTTTCTTGATCTTCTCTACCGTATGCAGCTTGTCGCCCGGGTTGATGCGCTCGGGCGAATATCCCGCGAAGAAGTCTTCGTTGAGTTTCAAGCCGCTCACCTTTTCTACCACCGGGATACATTCGTCTTCGGTCACGCCGGGATAAACCGTGGATTCGTAGACCACGATGTCTCCCTTGGATATTACCGTGCCCACGGTCGTACTGGCTCCGTATAGCGGGGTCAGATCCGGGTTGTTGTTCTCGTCCACCGGGGTGGGTACCGCTACTACGTAAAAGTTGCAATCGCGGATGTCTTCCGGGTTCGTGGTACATGTAAATCCGTTCGCCAGCGCGGATTGTAACAATTCGTCCGATACTTCAAGGGTCGCGTCGTGTCCTTGCGTCAACGCATCCACACGTTTTTGGCTCATGTCGAAGCCCACTGTTTTATACTTCGTGGAGAATAAACGAGCTAAAGGTAAGCCTACGTAACCTAAGCCGATTACGGCTATTTTCACTTCTGTATGCATGATTTGTCTTTTTGATTTAAATATTTTCCCAATACCATTTAACTGCCTCTTTCAATCCTTGTTTCATGCTGAATTTTGGATCGTAACCCAGCAATTGCTTTGCTTTGTCCACACTAGCCAAGGAGTGGGGGATGTCGCCGGCGCGGTTGGGGCCATGGGTAGGCTCTACGTGCGCGATTTCCGGATCGAAAGCCGAAAGAAACTCTTTCAGGTAGCCGACCAATTGGTTGAGTGTCGTGCGCTCGCCGAAAGCCGTGTTGTAGATCTGGTTGACCGCTTCCGGGTTTTCCGTGCGCATGGCGAGCATGTTCATTTGGATCACGTTGTCTATATAGGTGAAGTCGCGGCTGTAGTTGCCGTCGCCGTTGATGTTGGGGCTTTCGTGGCGCATGAATTGCTTGACGAATAGCGGGATCACCGCGGCGTATGCCCCGTTGGGATCCTGACGGCGACCGAAAACGTTGAAGTAACGCAGGCCGATGTATTCCGTGCCATACGTGCGGGCGAATACATCCGCGTACAGCTCGTCCACGTATTTGGTGATCGCGTAAGGAGACAAAGGCTTGCCTATCACTTCCTCTACCTTGGGCAGCGAGGTGCTGTCACCATAGGTTGAAGAGCTGGCCGCGAAGATGAAACGTTTCACTCGTGCGTCGCGGGCGGCGAGTAGCATATTGAGGAAACCTCCGATGTTCACGGCGTTGGTGGTAGCCGGGTCTTTGATGGATCGGGGCACCGAGCCTAGGGCGGCCTCATGGAAAACATATTCCACCCCTTCCACCGCCTTACGGCAATCTTCCGGGTGGCGGATGTCGCCGACTAACAGTTCATAACGATCTGCGTATTGTTCCGTAAAGCCAATTACGTTTTCCCATTTCCCGGTAGCGAAATTGTCTAAGCAACGGACATGATAACCCTGTCGTAACAGATGTTCGCTTAAATTGGAGCCGATAAAACCGGCTCCTCCGGTTACTAATACTTTGATTGACATATTTTATTCGATTGTTGATGCGAATGGATATTTAAAGAGGATAGAGGGCGTATGAACGCGGCGGTATGCGCCATCCGTTCCAGCGCTTCGCTTTGTCGAGGGGTATGCTGATCCGATCCGATCCGGTCGTACAATCTCCCCGCGCAAAGTTTCTCCGCTTTTACCTTGGCGTGCGGCCCGTAGAGGCCGGTGAGCGAGAGCAGGTTCAATTGGAACCGTACGCCTAGGCCTTTTAGTCGGTGATAATCCGGTTCGCTCATGTAGTTATAGCGTTCGGGATGTGCCAGCAGCGGGGTGTATCCTTTCTCAGCGATACGCGCCAATAACTCGCGCAAATGCTTGGGAGCGTCGAAGTAGGAGGTTTCCACCAGCAGGTGGTCGTCTATCGTTAACAGGTCGTCGGCCTCCAAGCGTTCGGACAGTAGCGGATCGATCATGTACTCGGCGGCTAGGCGCAGACGGATCGGTCCGGTGTAGGCTTGCCGCAATCGCTCGAATATCGTTCTCAACCGATCGGTCGTGTTCGGGATATCTTCCATGATATGTGGGGTAAGCCACACCTCCTCGAAACCTAGTCGCTCGTGAGCCTCCAGGCAGCGCAAGGATTCTTCGATGGTCTCTACGCCATCGTCCACACCCGGCAGGAGGTGGGTGTGGTAATCGGTGAGACCCGCGAACAGGCTTTGCGCACGGGATTTCCCTGTCCGGGTGTATCGGAATAGGTCTAGGAGATGCATTTAGCTCTTGTCGGATGTATAATGGTTATAATTGCCGTAGCCATAACCGTAACCGTATTTGTACCCGTAATGGAAACCTTTCATCGGCGTGGCGTTCAATACGACTGCCATGTTCTTGTATTTTTTCGATTCGTAGATCTTCTCCAGATCGGCCAGCATCGAACGATCGAATACGCCTGTGCGGATCACGAAGATCATCCGGTCTGCCACGGTCTCGATGATCTGTGCATCGGCTATCATCTCCAAGGGCGGGCAGTCGATGAGAATGGTGTCATAGTGTTTCCGGAGTTCCGCTATCAGGCTGGAGAAACGGTCAGACTCCAACAGCTCGGTAGGGTTGGGGGGGATAGGGCCGACCGGCAGTATGCTTAATCCCGGGGTGAGGGTATCCGCTACGATCAGTGAGCCAATCTCTTCTATCGTTCCGATCAGGTAATCGCTGACCCCTTTTCGTGGCGAGCCTACGTATGCGGAAGCGGAGCAGCGACGCATGTCGCCATCGATCACCAATACCTTTTTTCCTTTTATGGCGAGACTCGTACCTATGTTCAAGGCAAGGAAGGTTTTTCCCGATCCGGGGTTGAATGACGAGAGCATGATCACGCCGCATCCGTTGTCTTGGGCGGATAAGAAACTTAGGTTGGTGCGCAGCACGCGGAATGCCTCGTTTATCACATCGCGTTTTCCATGCTTTACCACGATCTTCGTGTCGGAGGTCTCGCCTTTGCGGTTCTTGGCAAAAGGGATCTCTCCCAAGAATGGGGCGGAGAGGACATCGAGATCCTTGCGCCCGCGTACTTTCGTGTTGTTGCTTTCGATGAGGTAGGTTATGCCAAATGGCAAGAACAGACCGATCACGAATGCGCCCAGCAAGATCTTGCTTTTCGCCGGGGCTGTCGGGACATTCGAGCCGTTGGGCTTGGTGATCACTTGCGTATTGTAGGCGGTGAACGCTTGTGATAGCTCGTTTTCTTCCCGTTTTTGCAGCAAGAACAGGTATAAGGATTCTTTTACTTTCTGTTGGCGCTCCACGGAAAGCAGGTATTTGGCTTGTGATGGATTAGCGGAGAGTTGGACGGTGATCTTGTTTTTGCTCTGTTGCAAGTTCTTGATCTGGGTGTTCAATGCGGTGATCCGGTTGTCGATCGTAGAGATAATGGCGTTGCGCATACCGGCTAATACGGCATCTAGGTCTATGACCAGCGGATGCGTGTCGGAACTGTTGGCCGCGTATTGGTTGCGTTGCGCCATCTTCGTGTTGTATTCGGCGATCTGGCTCTCGATCGACATGTTGCCGATACCGGAGTTAGCCGGCAGCAATTGTTTCTTGTTGGACTCGTTGACCAAGTAGCTGCGCATATAACGTGTCATTTGCAGCTGGTTGCTTAGGTCGAGTATTTGTGCGGAGGCGGTTTGATTTTCGGACATGTACATACTGGCCGCCTGCTGCACGTTGGGGATGAGGTGCTCGCTTTGGTAGGAGGATATGTCTTGATCTACCGATCCCAGCTCTTGCTCGATCCGGCCGAGACGCTCGGTGATGAACTCGGAGGTGCTGATTGATATTTGGTTGCGGTTCTCGATCCATTTCTCGTTATATACGCTGATGACCGTATTGAGCAGGTCTTCGGCGCGTAAGGTGGATTGATCTGTGGCTGTTAGGTTGATGGTGCTTCCTTTGTCGCTTTTAAGCGCTACAACCAGTTTCCCGGAGAACATTGCGATCGCTGATTTCAAGGGGATTTTCGCGGCGTAGATCCGGTAGTCCGTGCCGGGCTGGAAATAGGCGGTCTTATGGATTGCGACCGGCCCAAGAGGAGAGGAGAGGGTGTCGCCGGAAATCGCTTTCGGTGAAAACGTGACCTCCTCCCCGTTATGGGTGAGATCGGATAGGGTTAGCGTGCCGCTCTTCGAGATGTCGATCGTTACGGACGCGCTCTCGCTTTCCAGCAAGGAGGGGAACGAGACGGATAGGGGAAGCGACGGGCCGTAAACGATCTCTCGGTGGAAACGTCCGTCTGTCCAATACCCCATGTCCAAGTGCAGGCGTTTCACCACTTCCTCCATGATGTCGGGTGACTGGAGCTTGTTTATCTCATCGTTGATGTTCGTGTTTGTCTGGATAAGCCCCATGTCGGAGAAGGCATCCAACTCCGCTGAGGCGGATTTCCCTTTCGAATCGTCTTTGATAACGATGGCTGCGGTACGGGTATAGGTAGGTTGGCTGCGCAGTAGGTATAGGTAGGCTCCTCCTACGCAGATCGTAAGCGAGGCTAGGATCCAGTACCATTTCTTGAGGGTGATAAACAGGATGTCGCTGATCTGGACTTGACTGATCGCCGGGTTCTTCAAGGTGTTTTTTCTCGCTGTCATAATCGATCTTATTTAAAGACAAGTACTGATATGGTCGTGAGTAAGGATATGATGGATATCCAAAGGCTGGGGGTTTGTACCGTGTTGCCGTTGACCGTGGACTGCCGTTTCTTCATGTCGTTGGGCTCGACATACACAATGTCGTTCTGACGGAGATAGAAGGCGGGTGATTGGAACAGGGATTGCGCGTTTGTCAAGTCCAGACGGTAGGCGATGTTTTTCCCGTCTTTTTTGCGTACGACCAATACATTCTCTCGTAAACCGGTTATGTTGAGATCTCCCGCTTTGCTGATAGCCTGTATGACGTTCAAATCATCTCGGTCTATGGGATATTCTCCCGGACGGCTGACATCTCCTAAGACAGAGACCGTGGTATTCATGAACTCTACCGTGACGACAGGATCCTTTAGCAGGTTTTGGGAGATCAACTCTTTTTGAATGAGCTGGGCTACCTCTTGCCGGTTCAGTCCTGCGATGTATATCTCTCCGATGACCGGATAGTTTATAAAGCCACTGGGAGAGACCGTAAACAAGGCGGTTTGCTGCATATTGTTATTGGTGATAGACTGTCCGACTTGATGACGTGCGACCGCTAAGTTAAAAACTTCGGCAAGTTCCGGATCTTTGGAACTGACTACGATGGACAGCTTGTCGTCCGGCTGAACGGTAATCCTGCTTTGCTGTATGATTTCCTGTGGCATTTCCTCAAACACGCCTTGCATGTAAGTGATGCCTTTAGGCGTGGAACAGGAACTTAGTAATGCGATGGAAACGAGTACGTTGATGAATGTGTATCTTAAACTCATGTTTGTTTATGTTGTTTTGAATGATGATTTTTCTCTGTTGTTAATCGATCAGCATGATATATTCCGGATTTACCTCGATCGCGACTGCCAATAGATTGGGTAATTCCACGAGCAAGCGTTTTATTCGTGAACCTCGTACTGTGACCAAATGGCCCTCGTAATTATTCAACGCTCCTCCGATTATCCGGATTCTGCGCCTATACATATTTGGAGTGATTTCTTCCGGTAGGTAGAAACATGGGGTGTCGCTACTCTGCACGGCATGAATGAAACGTTCCATGTAATCACTTCTTACGATCATAGGCTCATGCTGTTTGCCTCCGCGTACGTAGCGGTGCTGAAGTTTCGGCTCCTCTTGGAGGATAGGCGCAAGTTCTTCTAGGGAGGAATAGGCGAAAAGTAAATCTTTTATCACCGGTACTTGTTCACGTGTTTGTATTCCCGATTTTCCGGTTAATTCCCATTTCATCGGAGTGAATACACGAATCTGTTTTTTCTCAAGCAATTTGTAGCCCGGAAGCTTTGCGTTAGAGCGTTTGAGATCGCGCATCACATACCAGTATTTGGATGTCTTTGTAGAGCCGATTATAGAAGCCATGGTTAGATAAAGGGTAATTCTTTAAATCCTGCAAGACAGTTCTTTCTACTAGAAGTCAAGCAGTTATTGTTATTTGAGCCATAAGTAGAGGAAGATTCCCCTAAAGTGTTACCTTTTTTTTCTTTCATCTGAAAACAGGTATTATGTATAGATCTCTCCGTAAGAGATGAATAATGGGTTGTGTCTGTTTTATAATATGTTAATGAGCAATGATTTATGTGTTTTTTTTATGAATGCTACTTGTTTAGTGTTTATCCTTACGTTTGTAGAGTTGGCATATATCGTAGAATTTTTTTGCGATGAGTAGTGCTATTTTTCAAAGTTTTCATTAACTTCGCACCCGTTGTTCATCTCTTACGGAGAGATGAACATTCTTCCTATCATCTCAAACTATTGTAACAAGTTTAATATTAATTTATTGGCATTGTCTATCGTTGTTGTATCCAATGAAGCTAAGTAGATTCTGGTTGTGGCCTCCGAGTTATGTCCTAAGGCTTCACTGATGACAGAAATAGGTATATTCTCGCTTTTTGCGATACTGGCCCATGTGTGGCGGGCCACATATAAAGTTAAAGGGAGGGGGAGACCCAACTCTTTTCCGATGTTTTTGAGATGCCGATTGATTCGATGCGACTCATTGATGTATTGTTTTCTCTCGTTGGTTCCCGGTTTACTGATAATGGGGAGTAGATAGGGGGAGTCCGGAATGTCGTATTGGTCGATAATCTCTTGCATGCATGTTTCCCATTTGATAAAGAGTTGTTGCCCCGTTTTTTCCCGTCGATAAGAAAGGATGCCGTTGGTGATGTCCCTCTTTTTCAAGAAAGCCATGTCGATCAAAGACATTCCCCTTGTATAAAAACAGAGGAGAAACATATCCCGGGCATAACGTCTGGGAGGATCGCTTGTCAGATCTAGTGCCTTGATTTGTTGGATAGCGCGAAGGGGAATGGCTCTTTTGGCCGTTTTCTCGATCCCGGTATATACCGGTTTGAATGGATATTGTTGAAGGATCTGTCCTTTTTCAACCGCCCGGTTGTAGGTAGCTCTTAGGATACGCATGTAGAAAGAGATCGTGTTCATGGAAATATTCTTCGATCGCAACCAAGTCTCATAAGTGACCATCAGATTTGCGTCGACTTCATCGAGTGACAGATCTTTACCTCTCCTGAACCGCATGAAGCTGTTTAGGGTGGTGAGGTAGGTTTCACTTGTCCGAGTTTTCCCTTGTTGTTTGAGTTTGGAGATCACCTCCTGCATGAATGCGAAAAAAGATGTACCGTTTGTACGCGATGGTCTGGATTTAACTTTAATACTTACCATAATTCTTCATTTATTGAGTGTAAGCGTTCGGTGAAAGCCGACTTGTTTGTATCACAAACAGCCTGTACCACTTATTTTAATAATTGATAAAGATTAAATATCACAAGGGTGACCTTGACAGGATTCAGATCATGTTCTCCTGTTTACCCAATTTTGGGGCAAAAGATCCTTCAACATATCTTCGGGAGTACCCTCACCACGACAGACAAGTTGCGCACGACAACCCATTCCTTGCGGCGCTCCTCGTCAAACTTGGCCTCCAGGCTTGCCTTATATCCGGCGCACCCACGTTCCACCAGTTCATTACGAAGCACCTGTTCGGCCATGAGCCGCTCATCCTTCTCGGCGGCGCTGGAGAGCGCCGCCCGGTACAAGGCCATCAGTTCGGCATATTTGGCTTCCGAAACATAGCTTTGGGGAGCTGTATCTTTATGATTGTCCATGACCGAATCCCTTTTTATTAGGGCATAAAGGTACAAAAAATCAGCGGATTACGCAAATAAACTGACAACTTTTCCCGTCCGCAAGAATACGTGGAACATGAAAACCTCGTCTCCTATCAGGTAACGGCCGAACTGTTCCACTTACTATTGAGTGAATGCTATTTGAAAGAGGCAAAGTTATTCTTGTCAAATCCAAGACAATCGTTTTGTCCGGTCTTCTATGTGTTGCTACTTCTTTATCACCTTACTGGTATGGAGAGGATTTCGCTTATTGGAAAAGTACGATGTGCGATGATAAAATGTAGGTAAATAACAATGGGCATCGTAAGCTCTTTACAATGCCCATTCAAAGAAGGTTATAACGGGCATTCTAATCACCTTATAATGCCCATTGTAATATCCGGTTACGCCTTAGCGCTTTTTTGTGAGAGTTTTTCCAGAAAATATACGATCCCGAAACCTAAGATCATCAATCCGACGGCTTCCCAGACAAACTGATTCGGGGCGATATTCGCCTCCACCAACGGCTTCGTGATGCCATGGCTATCCACATAGGTCTCGATCGTTTGTTTCCAAGGCCATACCTTGTTAAGCGAACCCAGCATGAATCCGGACAATACGGCGATCGTTATATCATGGAATTTACGAAGAGCGAAAGACAATACCCGGGAGAACGTCGTGATACCGATAGCCGCGCCCGCTATAAACACCAACATAACGGGAGCGTTAAACGTCTTGACCGCCTCCATGATATAGAAATACTTCCCGAGCAGCACTAAGATAAAGCTACCCGAGATACCCGGCAAGATCATGGCGCAAATAGCGATCGCTCCACAGAGGAAGATAAAGAGCAAATTACTCGGAGTCTCGGCGGGAGTCGCCACGGTGATATAAAAAGCGACCACCGCCCCGACCACGAAGCTCAAGATCGTCTTCCAGTTCCATCGCTTGATATCCTTAGAGACGAACCAGGTAGAGGCCAGTACCAAGCCAAAGAAAAAAGACCATACCAAGATCGGGTGATGCACCAAGAGATACGTAATGATCTTCGCCAGCGAGAATATGCTGATACTGATACCGGCCACGATAGAAAGCAAGAATTTAGCGTTGATTCCTTTCCAGAAGGCGGCTATCTCCCCTGTGAATAATTGTTTCAACGCCGTCCCGTTAATGCTTTTGATAGCGTTGATCAGTTCCTCGTAGATGCCTACGATAAAGGCGATCGTTCCTCCCGACACGCCGGGAACGACATCCGCCGCTCCCATACCCATACCTTTTAATACTAAAAAAACGTAGTCCTTGAGATTTCGTTTGTCAGGCATATTGCATTACCGATTTGTCTAATTACTGTTATCTTTATTCTTTAAAAACTCTTTTGCCAGATCCTTGGGTTGGATAGGTCCCTCCTCGTTATCAGAATCGATGTCAAGGTCCCCAAACGCGCCCGATTTTATTTTACGAATCAAGCGGAAAAGATCTTCTTCGGGTATCTGATTGATATGATTCGCGAAATTTTTCAGATCTTGGTTATGCAGATAAGCCATGGCCAAATGAATATGAATCAGCGGGGTCTTCGGGTTGATTTGAAGGACTTTCTTGTAATAAGAGATCGCTTTGTCCACCTCTCCTATAGAAAGCAAATATTCCCCGGCATGAATCAATCTGTTGCATTCCTCTTGAATTTCCGGATCGATGTTATTGCTATCGATGATCTTGAATATCTTATTCGTAATTTCGACAGACTCCTCCTTTTTCCCGCTGTCAAGCAGGCTAAGCGATAAAAGAGAAAGGATACGGACATTGTCCGGATACAATTGCACTGCCTTGGTTAACTTGCTGGAAGCTTCGTCGTTACGTCCGGTCTCGGTACAGCAATTGATATAATTGATATAATTGGTTGCCCCATCCTCCATATCCGGATCGTTTATGACCGTGGAAAGCAGTTGGTAAGCCTTCTCATATTGCTCCAGCCTCACATAACATTTCGCCATGAGAGGAGAGATACGCCGCGTCACTTCCTCATCACCCTCGATCTCTTGATATTCCTCGATCGCCTTCTCGTAACTCCCGTTCATGTACAGGCAGTACGCTTTCAATATTTTCAGTTCCGTATCGGAATCGTCGCACGTCAAGGCGAAGTCAAAAGCCTCGATCGCCTTCTCGTAATCGCCAACCGTGGAATGTAGCCTTCCCAACGTGAACCAATACTCGTATGAGTAAGGATTCTTATCGATCAACTCATTACACAACTCGATCGCCCGGGGGACGTCTCCTTCCGCCTCAAAGATGTAGCAAAGCTCATTCTTAAGAATCAAGTTATCCGGGAATAAAGCCAAGCCGCGGTCTACGAAATCCCGGGCCTCTTCATTCATGTCTAAATCAGTCAGGATGGGAGAGATCTCCTCGAATACTTCCTCCAAATAGTCACAATCTCTGGCGATCAGTTCTTCCGTGATTTCCAGAACCTTGGAATATTGGTCGAGCGAGCAATAACATTCCAGTTTTAACATATCCAGATCTTGGTTATCGGTTTCCGCTATATTCTTGAGCATAGCGAGAGCGCTCTCATAATCCTCGTTATACACAAATTGCCTGCTTTTCTTGATTCGCAGGGCGGAATTACCGGGATGAAGCTTCAGCCCGAGGTCTAAGACTTCATCGAAGTAAGTATAATCATTCGAATCCTCAAAACTACTTAGCATTTCATCGATTTGATCGGCATCGAAATAGGGTTCCTTACCCTCTTCTTTCGCTGAGAGGTAACGTTGTAACAAGCGTGAGATATCGTCTTTTTTCATTTGCTGTTTTTTATTTGTTAATCTTGCTCCATGTATCCTTTAGCCCTACGGTGCGGTTGAATACCAAGTTGTCGGGGGTGGAGTCGCTATCTATGTTGAAATAGCCGATGCGTTGGAATTGAAGGTAAGAAAGTGCGGGCAAGGTAGCCGCGAACTTCTCTACGTAACAGTTTTTCCGGATCTCCAAGGAGTCCGGGTTGATGATTTCCTTCATGGCCTCTAGCGGAGAGCAATGCTTCTCCTCATGGATAGCGGCCAATTCGTCTCTAGGGTTCTCCACCTTCCAAAGGCGGTCGTATAGGCGTACTTCCGCTTTTTGGCAATGGGCGCGGCTTACCCAGTGCAAGGTGCCTTTTACTTTACGGTTAGCATCCGGCATACCGCTGCGGGTGTTCGGATCATATTCGCAATATACCTCGGTAATCTCGCCGTCCTCGTCTTTCTTGCAGCCCGTACATTTTACGATATAAGCGTTTTTCAGACGAACCTCTTGTCCCGGTGTCATCCGGAAATATTTCTTGGGAGCGTTTTCCATGAAATCCTCGCGTTCCATCCACAGCTCGCGGCTGAACTCGATCGTATGGCTGCCGGCTGCCGGATCTTCCGGGTTGTTGATCGCTTCCAGCTCCTCGACCTGTCCTTCCGGATAGTTGGTGATAATCAGTTTCACCGGATTGATCACGGCGGATACACGGGTGGCGCGGGCATTCAGATCCTCGCGTACGGCGCTTTCCAGCAAGGCGAACTCGTTCAGGGCGTCGTAGGTCGTATAACCGATCTTGTCGATGAACTTACGAATAGACTCCGGAGAGTAGCCCCGGCGGCGGAAACCGCGGATGGTCGGCATGCGAGGATCATCCCAGCCGTTTACCAAGTTCTCTTTTACCAATGTAAGCAGGTTACGCTTGCTCATCAGCGTATAGCTCAGGTTCAGTTTGTTGAACTCGGTCTGTCTCGGACGGTTGTCGTTCAAGTCCTCGCCTCCCTTCAGCCAGTCGATAAACAAATCATACAGAGGACGGTGTACGACAAACTCCAAGGTACACAAGGAATGCGTCACACCCTCGAAGAAATCACTCTGCCCGTGGGCGAAATCATACATCGGATACGCTTTCCATGTCGTACCCGTACGATGGTGCGGATGGTTAACCACCCGATAGATGATCGGGTCGCGGAAGTGCATGTTCGGGTTTGCCATGTCAATCTTCGCGCGGAGTACCATGGCTCCTTCCGCTATCTCACCCGTGTTCATCTTCTTGAAGAGAGCTAAGCTTTCCTCGATCGGACGGTTTCGATAGGGGCTCTCGATGCCCGGTTGTGTAGGTGTGCCCTTTTGCCGGGCTATTTGTTCGGATGTCTGCTCGTCAATATATGCTTTACCTTCCTCGATGAGGCGGATCGCGAAATCCCATAATTGTTGGAAGTAGTCGGACGCGTAATAAATAGTTCCCCATTGGTATCCCAGCCATCGGATATCCTCCTTGATCGCCTCCACATATTCCTCATCCTCCTTCACCGGGTTCGTGTCGTCGAAACGGAGGTTGCAGATACCACCATGGCGCTCAGCGATGCCGAAATCCAGGCAAATGGCCTTCGCGTGGCCGATGTGAAGGTATCCGTTGGGCTCGGGCGGGAAACGAGTTTGTACACGTCCTCCGTTCTTGCCTTCCGCTAAATCTTTCTCCACGGCTGCCTCAATGAAATTCAGGTTCTTCTTGCCTTCTTCTCCTTCGTTTGTATTGATATCGCTCATACTTAAAAATTGATAGTTTTTCTTCGAATGGGGCAAAGGTAGCGATTTCTTTTTAAAATAGGCTGGTAAGCAGGGCTATATTTAGGGCGGTTACCATCGTTCCCAGTAGTAAGAGGAGGATCGTTGTAGAGCGGCTGTTCGCATAGACACCCATCACCTTCTTGCTGGAGGTGAGATACACTTGCGTGAAGACCGTGATCGGCAATTGCACGCTCAACAGCATCTGCGACAGAATCAGTCCCCTGAACGGATCGCCGATCAGGAAGATGACGGCCAAGGCGGGGACGAACGACAGCAGGACTCCCAGCTTTGAGTGCGGGTCGGTAGGATGGTACGCCTCGCCATAGAATCCGGCGAAGATGGAAGCCCCGGCGATACCGGATGTGATGGTCGAGGAGATTCCTGCCAGTAATAGGGCGGCGGCGAAAATCACCCCGGCGTTGTTTCCTACGAGGGGTACCAATAGTTGCCCGGCTTGTTCGAGCTCGTCTACGGCGATGTTTTGCTTGAAGAAGGTAGAGGCGGCCAAGATGATCATCGCCGAGTTGATCGCCCAGCCGATCACCATGGACAGAAGCGTGTCGTAGAACTCGTACTTCAGTTGTCTCTTGATAACCGACTCGTTCTCCAAGTTCCATTCCCGGCTCTGTATCACCTCCGAGTGCAGAAACAGGTTGTGAGGCATCACGACGGCTCCCAGTACGCTCATGATGATCAGCATGGAGTTCTCGGGGAAGGTGGGTTTCACCCAGCCTGCCGCGGCTTTCCCCCAGTCTACGTCTACCAACGCCAGCTCGTATAGGAACGAGAGCCCGATAATGGACACGAACGTGATGATCCAGCGTTCGGTTTTGTTGTATGTATTACTGAATAGCATGGCAAGGCATGTGATGGTGACGATCACCGCTCCCGCCTTGATCGGCACACCGAACAACATACGGAGGGCGATAGCTCCGCCGAGTATCTCGGCGAGGGAGGTGGATATGCTGGCGAGCATGGCCGATCCCAGGATCGGGCGGCTTAGCATGTGGGGCATGTATTTGTTGGTCGCCTCCGAGAGGCAGAGGCCTGTCACGATACCGAGGTGGGCCACGTTGTGCTGGATAATGATCAGCATGACGGACGAGAAGGTGACGACCCACAGAAGGGCGTAGCCGAACTCGGAGCCTGCCGCGAGATTCGTCGCCCAGTTTCCGGGGTCGATAAAGCCTACGGTGACGAGTAATCCGGGACCGATATATTTTAGCAAATCCAATGCCCCGGAGCGGGGGCGGTGGTTGATCTTCAGTTTGTCTAGTAAATTCATGTCTGTAGGGATCTTTTTTTAATTAAAAACAGCGTAAAGATACGAATGGTTTCGTTGTTACCTAACGGTGGCCGAAAATACGTTCGACGGTCGCGTATCCGCGGTTATGCGGATACGGTAAGCGAAGCTATGGGAATGTCAGCACAAAGGTAGTCTGCCGCTGGGCGGGGTTGCTTCTCAATGCGATGCTGCCGCCGGACAGGCGCATGATCTGCCGCGAGATGGACAGCCCGATACCGCTTCCGCCTTCTTTCGTGGTAAAGAACGGCACGAATATATGCTCGGCTTCCTCGGGGGGGATGATGGGGCCGTTGTTCGTTACTTCCAGGATCACCGCCTCGTTGGGGTCGCAATACGCCTTGAGCAGGATCAGTCCATCTTCTTGCTCGTGCCCGATCGCTTGCATGGCGTTCTTCAGGAGGTTCAAGACTACTTGCGTGATCAGGTTCTCGTCGGCGTAGACGATCAAATCCTCCGGTTCCACGTCGATGCGAATGGTTATGTTCGGGTAGTTATTGTGGTGGCGGGCCAACTGCGTGAGTCGTTCGGCGAATTTGTTGACGTAGAATAAAGAGGGCTGAGGAGTCGGTATATGCGTAAACTTGCGGTAAGATTCGACGAACGCGATCAGGCTCTTCCCGGTAGAGCTGATTACCTCCAAGCCACCCCGTATCTCCTCGTCGACATTCTGATGGAGGGAAAGCAAGGTGTCGCTCAAGGAGGTGATAGGGGTGACGGAGTTCATGATCTCATGGGTCAAGACGCGTGTCAGCCGCATCCATGACTCGATCTCCATATCGTCCAGCTCACTGTTGATATCATTGATGGCGATGATGCGGACGTGTTTCTCTTGGAGCGTCATCTCGGAGACGCGGATCGAGAGATGCACCGTACCCCGCTCGTTGATAAAGGAGATCTGATGCTTCTCGCCGGGACGAATGTCGCTGATGAGGCGCTCTAGGTTCTCGTCGATACGTCCGAGTTGGCGGGCATGGGTGAAGACCGTCAGTCCCAGCAGTCGCAGGGCCTCGTTGTTGGTCTGAAAAATATAGCCTTTATCATCTTCTACGATAATACCCGTATTCACTTGGTTCATGATCAACTCATAATATTTCTCTTTCTGGATCGCTTCGGCTTTCGCTTGAAAAAGTATCCGGGTGATACGGTTTAAGGACTCGCTAACCATCTTGTCGTTGGATGAACGCCCCCGGGTAGCGTATTTGAAGGCGTAATCGTTGTTGTCGATTGCGTCGAACATGAAGGCTACCTTTTGCGCATTCCGCTTGAACAAAAGACTGATGCCCCGCAAGGCCGCCAACCATCCGATGCCAAAGGGCAGGAGCCCTCCCCATTCTTTCGCCAAGGCCAGATAGGTGAGTGCCGCCGTCAGCCCGATAACGAGGGCGAGGCGGAAGGTGAGGCTGTCATAAATGCTTTTAAAGTTCATACCGCTTAATCTTATTGTAAAGCGTTTGTCGAGAGATTCCCAACTGGTTCGCCACGAGCGATAGATTCCCGCCGAATTTATCCATGGCGGCCTTAATCATGGTATACTCCATCTCCTCGAGCGTAGTGATGTCATGCTTGACGGGCGCTTCCCGTTTACGGGGAAAATCGAAATTGTTGCCATCTAAAGTATCGGTGTCGGCGATGATAATCGCTTTCTCCACGGTATGTTCCAATTCGCGGATATTGCCTAGCCAAGGTTGGGCTATCAGCTTTTCCTTGGCGTCGTCAGTAAGGATCATGGGCTTTTTACCGTAGATATGGGTATATTTCGCGACGAATATCTCGGTAAGCGGTACGATATCCTCCGGCCGCTCCCTCAAGGGCGGGATCTCTACGTGTATCGTATTGATACGATACAGCAAGTCCTCTCGGAATTGCTCTTTCCGCACCATCTCCTGCAAGTCGCGGTTCGTGGCGCAGATCAGGCGGATATTGATGGGAACTGGGGTATTGCTGCCTACCCGTACGACGCTCCGGCGTTGCAAGGCGGTCAATAATTTGGCTTGCAAATGATAAGACAGGTTCCCGATCTCATCGAGGAACAAGCTTCCGTTATTCGCTACCTCGAACTTACCGGGGCGATCTGCCCGGGCGTCGGTGAAGGCTCCTTTTACGTGGCCGAACAGCTCGCTCTCGAACAGCGTCTCCGTGATCGCGCCCATATCTACCGATACCATGGCCTCGTCCTTGCGGGGGGATAGCAGGTGTATCTCCCGGGCCAGCATTTCCTTGCCGGTTCCGTTCTCTCCCGTGATTAATATATTGGCGTCTGTCTTGGCTACTTTCTCTATCAGCATCCGTAGCTGTCGCATGGCGTTGCTGTCTCCCCAAAACATACCGCTTTCCTTGGATACCAACTGATTGTCGCCGGCACCGCTTTTATGATTGGCCGATCGGATTTGGTATGCGGCTTGCAAGGTCTCCAACAATTTAGCATTGTCCCAAGGCTTTACTACGAAGTCGGTGGCTCCTTCCTTGATACCTCGTACCGCCAGGTCGATGTCGGCGTAGGCGGTAAAGAGAACGACTTGTATCGAGGGATAAGCCTTCTTGATCTCGGAGAGCCAGAACAGTCCCTCGTTGCCGCTGTTTATACCGGCGCTGAAATTCATGTCGAGCAATACGACATCCACGTTCTCATCGTGCAGCGTGTTTTTTATCTTGTTCGGGGTAGAAAGGGTGATAACCTTCTCGAAGCAAGTTCCTAACAGCATTTGTACGGCGGTCAGGATACCTTTGTTATCATCCACAACTAGTATAGTGCCTTGTTTTGCCATGCCATGTTCATTTGTTTTCCTATTCGATATTCTTCCGTATCTTCGTCAGATATTCTTTCATCTTCCCGGAATCCTTATCCTTGATGATTTCTTGCAGGATATGCAGTTCCTCCTGTATCCGCTCGATTTGGTGGGGAGTACGGGGATTGAAAAGGATCTCGGTCAATAGATAATCGTCCTCGGACAGCAGGCCGCGGGCGATTTTCATATGGCGTTTGAACGTCGTACCCGGAGCGTCCTGATGCTTCATCGTAGCGGCAAATACCATGGTAGAAGCGAACGGGATACCCAGTGAGTAGGCCACCACTTTATCGTGCTCCTCAAACGTATATTCGCAGATATGCAGGCGGAGGCTGGAATAAATATCCTTGAAGAATATCTTGCCTAGATGATCGCCTTCGGAGATAATAATGGTATTCTCATTCTCCAGTTGTCCCAGATTCGCGAATGTCGGCCCGAACATCGGGTGAGTGGAGACATACGGCAAACCGCATGTCTCATAAAACTCCTTCAAATAAGTCTTCACGGAAGCGATATCGGAAATGATGCAATACGGTTGCAAGTAAGGCATCACGGCCTTGAAGGCCTCTATCGTGTAACTTAACGTCACACAGTTGATGACCAACTCGGGATTGAAATCCTTAACCTCTTCCGGGCTTTGCAGGCGAAGGGCGTTATAGATAAAACGCATACGTTTCGGATCTTTCTCCAATACGGCTACCTCATGGTCAAAACTAAGCAGGTCGGTAAAGAAAGAACCCATCTTTCCTGCGCCTAAAATCAATATTTTCATCTTATAAATTATTGTTCGTTCATGATAATCATTTGCTGGCGCACGGATTCCTCGTGGATCTCCTTTAAGATCTCTTTTACAAAGTCCGGGCTCAAGTCCATTTGCTCGCCCATGCTGGAGCGCTTCTCCAAGATCTCGCTGTAACGGGGAGACTGCAAGATCGGCATATTGTGCTCTTTCTTATAAATGCCGATCTCCTTGGAGATACGCATGCGTTTAGCCAAAAGCTCCAATAATTGCTCGTCGATACTATCGATTTGGCGGCGAAGAGCAGTCAGGTTCTCGGTTGTCTGGTTTACGTCGCGGATCACCAATAAGTTCAATACATAATCCAATACATCCGGGGTGATTTGCTGGGAAGCATCGCTCCACGCGCAATCCGGGTTACAGTGAGACTCTACGATCAAGCCGTCGAAACTCAAGTCCATCGCTTGCTGGCAAAGTGGGGCTACCAGCTCACGCTTACCGCCGATGTGACTGGGATCACAGAAAATAGGCAGATCCGGCATACGGCGGCGAAGCTCGATCGGAATATGCCACAACGGAAGGTTACGGTAAATCTTCTTGTCGTACGAGCTGAAACCTCTATGGATAGCGCCTAAACGGCGGATACCTGCACGATACAAACGCTCGAATGCTCCGATCCATAACTCCAAGTCCGGATTAACCGGGTTCTTGATCAATACAGGTACATCAACCCCTTTCAACGCATCGGCGATCTCCTGGACAGCGAATGGGTTTACGGTCGTACGTGCTCCGATCCAAAGGATATCGATACCGGCTTTCAATGCCTCGAATACATGATCTTTGGTGGCTACCTCGGTAGAAACCAGCATGCCGGTCTCTTTTTTCACTTTCTTCAACCAAGCCAATCCCTCGGCTCCGATGCCCTCGAATCCACCTGGTTTCGTACGAGGCTTCCAAATACCCGCACGGAATATCTTAACGCCTCTGGAGGCTAATCCTTGGGCGGTCTCTAACACTTGCTCTTCTGTCTCGGCGCTACAAGGGCCTGCGATTACGATAGGACGTTGTGTGTCAACTCCCGGTAACGCTAACGGTTCAATCTTCATTTCCATCTTTGTGATCTATAGTTTAATTTTCAATTTTCAGTTATAAATTTTCAATTCGCTTCAAGGCTTCTTCCAAAGTCTCGTTCTTGCAGCAAAGAGATATACGGATATAACGCTCGCCACGGCTACCGAAGATAAATCCCGGTGTAAGGAATACGTTTGCCTCGTATAGCACCTTGTTGGCGATAGCCTCACCGCTCTCAGCGGAGTCGGGGATACGTCCCCAAAGGAACATTCCTACTTGGCTCTCGTCGTACTCGCATCCTAACGTGCGCATGATTTGTCCGGCAAGGTCCCGGCGGCTACGGTAGACGCGATTCATGTTATCGTACCACTCTTTCTTCGCGCTCAGGGCCTCTACCGCCGCGTGTTGCATCGGTTTGAACTGTCCCGAGTCGATATTGCTTTTTACCTTCAGTATCCATTGGACGAATTGGGCGTTGGAAGCCAGCATCGCCATACGCCAACCCGGCATATTATGCGCCTTACTCATGGAGTTCATCTCGATACAGATCTCTTTGGCTCCCGGTATGCTTAAGATACTTAGCGGATGCTCATTCAAGATGAAGCTATACGGGTTATCATTACATATGATAATGCCATGCTTCCGGCCGAAGGCCACCAGCTTCTCGTATAGTTCTACGCTAGCGTTCGCCCCGGTGGGCATATTCGGATAATTGGTCCACATCAGCTTTACGTTGGAGAGATCCATTTTCTCCAGTTCCTCGAAATCCGGTTGCCATCCCCATTCCTCTTTCAGCTCGTAAGGGATCAAGCGAGCCTCTACCAGCTTGCTGACAGAACTATAGGTCGGATATCCCGGGTTCGGGACCAGTACGCCATCCCCCGGATTCAAGAATGCCAGCGAGATATGCAAGATACCTTCCTTGGAGCCGATGAGCGGCTGGATCTCTGTTCTCGGATCCAAGTCTACGTTATACCATGTCTTGTACCAGTCGGCGAATCCTTTACGCAGTTCCGGTATGCCGACGTACGGCTGATAACCGTGCTCGTTCGCTTTGCGGGCATGTTCACACAACGTCTCGATGGTTTGTTCCGAAGGAGGAAGGTCGGGGCTGCCCACGCCAAGGTTGATGACGTTCTTGCCTGCGGCGTTCATCTCGGCTACTTCCTTCAATTTCTTGGAGAAGTAGTATTCCTGTACACTACCTACACGGTTAGCGGGTGTAATATTACACACTTTGTCTTCCTTCTGCATATTCGCCTAATATTTTTAAGTCTTTTGTTAACGGTCTGATAGCGTCCAACGCTTGTTTGTAACGGGTGAAATCCGTGAAAGTAAGATCGATGTAGAACAAGTATTCCCATTCACGCCCGATAATAGGCAAGGACTGTATTTTAGAGAGATTCATGTCGTAAAAAGAGAGGACGGAGAGAACTTTGGAAAGGCTGCCGGAAGTGTGAGGAAGAGCGAATACGAGAGAGGATTTGTTTTTATCGGTCCCTCGAAGTATCTCATCCGCCGTCCAGCGGTCCGCTATAGCGAGGAAGCGGGTGAAATTCCGTTTGTTTGTCTCGATCCCCTCAGCGAGGACTTCCATCTTGTAGATCTGGGCGGCTAGTTTTCCGCATATCGCCGCGTGTCCTTTCAGCTGGTTCTCCGAGATCCACCGGGCGCTCATGGCGGTATCCTCTTTCTCTACCACCTTGGCGTTGGGCAAGGTATCCAAGTAATCGGTACATTGCATCAACGCGATCGGGTGGGAGTTGATCTCCGTTATATCATGTATAGAGGTTCCCGGAAGAGCTACCAAGGAATGGGAGATGCGTAGCTTATACTCGCCTGTGACGCTCAGTCCGCTCTCACGGATCAGCTCATGGTTTTGAAGGAGGCTTCCCGCTATCGTATTCTCGATGGCCATCATGCCTAGTACGGACGGGTCTTTCCTGATCGTCGTGATAACATCCCGAAACGTACTGCAAGGGATGATCTCTATTTCTTCACCTTCATGATAATTACGGGCGGCGATGTCGTGATACGAACCGGCTATTCCTTGTATCGCTACTTTCTTTTTCATCTTGTTTCTCTATTTTTACTCTAAACTGTCACAAACAAAAAAAGTCCCACCGAAATCGGCAGGACTTTATATTTTATTGATATCTATATTCAATCATCAACGCTCTACATACAAACTCCTGCCCTTACTCCGCAAAAGTAAAAGTAATAAAAGTAATATGTAAAGCTAAATCGATTCATCGTCTCTTTGTCTTTAAATATGCGGCAAAGGTAACGCTTTTTTGGGAACTACAAGCAAAAAGTGATATTTTTTCTGTTACATTCATGTATGTTTCATTTGAAATACTTTTGCTTTGGAGGTGGCACGGGTCATTGGATTCTAAATGAAAGAGCCGTTCGTTACATTTAATTTTATCTTAACTGTTTCTGAACTTCTGTGGAGATACGCCTACGTACCGTTTAAAGTATTTGCCGAAAAAGGACACATTCGGGAAGTTCAGGGAGTAAGATATCTCTTGGATAGTCAGGTCCGTAGCCATTAATTGTGATTTTGCGTCCATGATTATCATATCGGCTATGATATCGGATACGGAGCGTCCGGTCTTTTGCTTGATGATCATGCAGAGGTGCTGGGGAGAAATACTTAGTTGGCTGGCATAAAAAGCCGTTTGTCGCTTTGAGGTATAATTTTTTATCACCAGTTGGATGAATTTCTTGTGGATCTCGTCGCTACGGGTCGTTATCTTGTTAGGCCATGATTTCCCTTGATACAAGTCGCTGATCCCATGGATCATGGTAAGCAGGATATGTTTCACCATCTCCCTGTTTATGGATTTCTCCTTCGCTTGTACCCGCTCTAGCAAATGGAAATAATCGTTAATGAAGTTGGCCCGGTCCTCGCTCAGTGATATGATCGGATTCTCGTAGATAGCGGGTAAGACGCTCATCGTAGACTTTATCATGTTCACGCAGTCTATGAACACGGATGAGAATCCGATAAAGGAAAGGTGGAAACTCTCCTCCTGCTCGCAGAACTGAATAATGCTTCCCGGCATCAAGGAGATGAAATCATTCGGTTTCAACGTGTACTCTGTCAAGTTGATGGATACCCTTAAATTACCTTCGACGCATAAAACGAAAATACCTGCCTTTAACCGGCAAGTCTGCTTGTAAAAATTTAAAATTGCCTCGGTAATGTCATTTCCCACGACATAATCCCGGGGCAAATCTAATTGCGGTAAGTTTGCGTTCATCCGTTATTTTATTAATGACTGAACACAAAAGTAGTAAAAATGCCTTTGATTCGCTTGGCGATTTAAAAATAGACCAATTAATCCTTGAATCAGACTTACTCCGCTTGTGCCTCTTTATTCCGTTTATGCAAGCTTTTCAGTTCGAAGGATATCATGACACGGAATATACCTATTACCAATAAGGCATAAGCGATCATGTAAACCAACGTGAAGGCTCCTAAAGCAGGTTGCCAGATAATGCCGATGGAGCAAAGGATTGCCAAGACACCGAATACCATGTACCATCCCCAGTTCCGTGTACCGTATCGTTTCAGGTCCATCGAATAACCGGTAGCCGAGAAGCCTCTGAACATAAGCCAGAATGCCAAGATAAACGGAAGCACCTCCATGCTAAGTCCCGGGCTTGCCATCAAGAATATACCTAAGATCAAGTCGATAATACCTCCGGCCAAATACCATCCCCAGCTGTTGATACACTTTTTGTTCGCCAAGGCGAAAGCGATCTCGAACAAGCCGCTTACGAACATGGAGACGCTGAATAAGATACTAAGCGCTACGTAGCTCGCCAATGGCGCGAACATCAAATAAATAGCGACAATGACGTAAAGCAGCCCGACCCATAGTGACAGCCACCAGTTCTTGACCGCGTAATCCATTTTATCAATCAATGTTTTCATATTGGGTAATATTTGTATTGTAATTACCCAATTAACAAAGGGAAGGAAGGAAAAGTTCCGGGTATTTGCGGCTGGGATATCCTTAAAAACTTTGTCCTTTGGAAATTAATTCTTTTCTTTGACGTCTCAAATCGATATAGGTATATAAGTACGAGGATTATGATGAAAAATTTGATAGCGATAACTTGTTTTGTCGTAGCGTTGGTGTCTTGTAACAAGGTGGAACATAAGCTGGAAGGGAAATGGCAACTGAAAACCGTAGAGGCGAATGGGGTAGTCCGGACGGTGGACACGGTTTGGTATAACTTCCAGACCTCTTTGTTCGAGTACCAATTGTATGACACGGCAAAGGAGGTCTATCGTACGAATTTCGGTTATAAGACGTTGGAGGGAGATACGAAACTGGATCTGGAGTTGATCAACTACGGAGGTACGCCTTTGGAACAATTCATGCGTTATACGGATTGGACCTCACCTAAACAAACGTTCGCGATTGAGCAGTCATCTGTAACGAAACTGGTAATGAGCTGCGAAGGAAGAACGTATACGTTTAAGAAATTCTAAGACAACATGTACGGTTAGATCATGCGATCAAATCCGCTTCTATAGCTTTCGCCGCCTTGATTAAATCGGCGGGGGCTATCTGTATCTGTAAGCCTCGTTGTCCGGCACTTACATAGATCTTGTCGAAGCCGGATGCCGTAGGGTGAATATACGTAGGGAAATGCTTTTTCATGCCGATAGGTGAGCACCCTCCCCGGATATAACCGGTGAGCGGTAACAATTCTTTCACGGGGATCATCTCACATTTCTTGTTCCCAGATACCTTGGCCGCCTTTTTCAAGTCCACCTCGTCCGCTCCGGGGATCACGCATACGAAATAACCGCTTTTATCACCATGCAAGATCAAGGTCTTGAATACTTGGTCGATATCTTCCCCTAGCTGCTCCGCTACATGTGTAGCGCTCAGATCATTCTCGTCCACTTCATAAGGCACGAGCTGGTAGGCGATCTTCGCCTTGTCCAGCAAGCGTGCCGCGTTTGTCTTATTAATCTTCTCTTTCATCGTTTAGATCCCTTTCATGGATAATTGAATACGTTTTCTGGATAGGTCCACGCTTAGGACCTTCACCTTGACATGCTGATGGATGGAGACCACCTGGGTAGGATCGCTTACGAAACGATCCGCCAGTTCGGAGATGTGGACAAGCCCGTTTTCCTTGATCCCTACATCGACGAAACAACCAAAGTTGGTGATATTGTTCACGATACCGGGCAATACTTGTCCTTCTTTCAAATCCTTGATCGTTTTCACCGTGGGATCGAACGCGAATACTTGGATTGTTTGGCGGGGATCGCGGCCCGGTTTATCCAGTTCTTCCATGATATCAAGCAGGGTAGGCATCCCGACTTTATCCGTTAGGTAATCTGTTAGTTTTAGTCTCTTTTTAAGTGCTTTGTCAGTGATCAGATCGGCTACGGAGCATTTTAGATCTTTGGCCATCCGTTCTACGATCGGGTAGCTCTCGGGGTGTACGGCCGAGTTGTCCAACGGGTTCTTTCCGTCAGGTATCCGTAGGAACCCGGCGCTTTGCTCGAAAGCCTTCTCTCCCATACGGGGGACTTTCATCAGTTCTTTCCGGGAAGTGAACGGCCCGTGCTCCGCCCGGTAATTCACGATGTTTTGCGCTAACGCGGGGCCTAATCCCGAGATGTAAGTCAGCAAATGCTTGCTCGCCGTATTCACGTTTACACCCACCAAATTCACGCAACTCTCCACGGTTTGATCCAAACTCTTTTTCAAGGCGTTTTGCTCTACGTCGTGCTGGTACTGGCCAACACCGATACTTTTCGGATCGATCTTGACCAACTCTGCCAAAGGATCCATCAGCCGGCGACCGATGCTGACGGCTCCGCGTACCGTGACGTCGTATTCAGGAAACTCTTCACGGGCGATCTTGGACGCAGAGTAGATAGAGGCTCCGTTCTCACTGACCACGAACACCTGTATCTCGCGGTTGTATCGGATATCCGTGATGAACTGTTCGGTCTCACGGCTGGCCGTGCCATTGCCAATGGCTATGGCGTCTATGGCGTATGTGGCTACTAATTGGGCGACCTTGGCGGCAGCTTTGCCTTTCTCGTTCTGAGGGGGATGCGGGTAAATCGCCTCGTTATGCAATAAATTCCCCTGTGCGTCCAGACAGACCAACTTACATCCGGTACGGTATCCGGGGTCCACGCCTAATACCCGTTTTTGTCCCAAAGGGGGAGCGAGCAGCAATTGCCGGAGGTTCTCGGCAAATACCCGGATCGCCTCCTCATCGGCTTTCGCCTTGCTCTGGTTGGAGAACTCCGTCTCGATAGAGGGTTTCAGCAGACGTTTGAAAGAATCATCGATGGCTGTAGCCACTTGCTCGGAGACCTCTCCACGACCTTTTACGAAACGCCGGTTCAAACGATCCAGACAAGATTCTGCGTCGGGAGAGATACTTACGCGCAGGATTCCTTCCGCCTCTCCCCGTCGGAGAGCCAATAAGCGATGGGAACTGACCCGGTTCAAAGGTTCGCTGAAATCAAAGTAATCCAGGTATTTAGCGCCTTCCTCTTCTTTCCCCTTGATCACCTTGGAGGTGATCATAGCGGTGTGAGCGAAAGAGTTACGTACGGTGTTACGTGCCGATTCGTTCTCGTTGATCCATTCGGCGATAATATCCCGTGCCCCTTGCAGGGCTTCTTCGGCGCTTTTCACTTCCCCCTTGATAAAGCCCTTGATGCGTGCGGATAGGTCATTCTCGTTTTGCATCATCACGATCTTAGCCAAGGGCTCCAGTCCTTTCCGGCGTGCGATCTCCGCTTTGGTGACCCGTTTCGGTTTGTACGGGAGATATAAGTCCTCGATCTCGGTGCTATCCCAAGATTCCTCGATACGTTTCCGGAGCTCGGGAGTAAGTTTCCCTTGCTCTTCTATCGTGGTAAGGATCGTTTCCTTTCGTTTGCGCAGTTCCGTCAGTTTATCCAGTTGATCTTTGATGGCACCGATTCGCACCTCGTCTAATCCTCCGGTCACCTCTTTCCGGTAACGACTTATAAAAGGTATGGTAGCGCCTTCGTTCAAGAGCCCGATTGTCCGTTCCACTTGTCCTTCCGGAATTTGTAGAAGACGGGCTATAAGCGAGTGAAATACATTTGTCATATCTAGTGATCTTAGAATCGGAGTGCAAATATACGATTTTGCTTGTATTTTCGGCCGGGGTGTTCACTTCTTGGGCTTATTATTTGTATCTTTCATTAATTTTCAAGAATTTTACGGTCGAAATATTCAGTCCTTTGATCAAAATAATCACCATGGAAGTTAATATCACGAGAAACAAAACTTTGGAACAGGATTATAGAGATTTAGTAAGATCGTTATCTAACATCGTGGACTCGTTGCCCATCTACTTTTTCGTGAAGGATACGGGTGATGACTTCAGGTATGTGTACTCCAGTCCTTTGATGGACCAACTTTACGGACAATATCATAAAGATGTGGTCGGAAAAACAGATTTTGACCTATTCCCAGATCCGGTTGTTGCCCAATCTTTCAGAAATAAGGACGAGGAGGTAGTGAAAACGGGAAGGAAGCAGCGTTTCGAGGAACAAATGATCGATTCGAAAGGTGTCTTGCGTACTATGGATACGATGAAACTGCTAGCGCCACGTGAGGGCAAGCCTCCTTATTTAGTGGGAATTTCATGGGATATTACAAAGCAAAGGCAGGTAGAGGAGGAGTTGCATAGCTATAATAAACGCTTGGCGCTCGCATGTCAAGCCGGTAAGATTTACCCGTGGCTTTGGGATCTGGTAAACGGTACGGAGGAGCTTTCCTTGGAAGAAAACGGCCAGATCAAGCATGTGCAGATCGCCCACGCTAGTTTTGTGGAGAAGATCCATCCGGATTATCGGAAGGTATACGAGGATATTACAACCGCTTTCATGCGGGGCGAGGTCGATTCCGTGCGATTTAGTTTCCCTTGTCGCTATTTCTCGGATGAGTATGTCTGGCTCGAGAAGGTCGGTGAGGTCTATGAGACCGATCCGGAAGGCAAGCCGATTCGCTCGATCGGGATCCTTCGGGATATGACTGTCGATAAACAGCATGAGGCGGATGTGCAAGCCAAGCGTTTAGCGGAAGAGAGCGACCGGATGAAGTCTGCTTTTATCGCCAACATGAGCCATGAGATACGTACTCCTTTAAATGCCATCGTTGGCTTTTCCTCCTTATTGGCTGAGAGTGAAGATGAGGAGGAGAAAAAAGAATATCTGAGGGTCATAAAGAGCAGTAATGAGTTTTTGTTGCAGTTGATCGGTGATATCCTGGATATTTCGAAGATCGAGTCCGGAAAGATGGAGTTTATTTATACGACTCTGCGTTTGAATGAGATATTTGCTCCCCAGCAGCAAGCTTTTTCCTCGAGAGTGACCCCGGATGTAAAGGTAATCTTTGAGTCGGACGGTAATGATTATTGTATTGTGTCGGAAAAGACTCGTTTGACTCAGGTTTTGACCAATTTCCTTTCCAACGCTGTGAAGTTCACCAGCTCGGGTTCTATACGGTTTGGCTATCGTTTGACCGATGATGGAATCTATGTCTACGTAACGGATACGGGGATAGGGATCAAGAAGGAGTCTCAAGCGAGCATATTCAATCGTTTCGTGAAATTGAACAATTTTAAGCAAGGAACAGGATTAGGGCTTTCTATCTGCAAGACGATCATTGAGAGGTTGAAAGGTGAAATCGGGGTTGAGTCGGAGGAAGGAAAGGGCTCTACATTCTGGTTTACGGTACCTTGCCAGCCGATGAAAGTGAAATAGGGCATTCAAGTCGGGTAGGAACTTATAGGTAAATCACCTCATCCGCCAACAACCGGATCTCATCCGGGTTATGCGACGTGAAAAGAATGATCCGCTCTTCTTTCAGTCGCTTTTCTCGTATGCGTCCTATGATACGATGGCTTAAGGCTTCATCCAAGCCCTTGAATGGCTCGTCCATCAAAAGGAGCGGGGAAGGGTATGCCAGTGCCCTCGCGATGGCGATACGTTGTTGCTGTCCGTAACTAAGCTCTTTCGGGAGTCGGTTCCCGAAGGATCCCATTTCCATTGTTTGTAAATATCTTTGAGCGATTCGCCGGGCTTTCTCCTCCGCGAGAAAAGAGGAGAGGGGGAGCATGATATTTTCTTCCGCGGTCAGGTGGGGCAGGAGCTGTGGCTGTTGGAATACGGTGGCGATTCCAAAGTGCCTTGTGGGATATATCTCACCTTCCGTAGGCAATAAGATACCTCCGATCAAGTTTAATAACGTTGTTTTCCCTTTGCCTGAGGGTGCGCTAATTCCATAGATAATTCCTTTTTGGAAGGAGTGGGAGAAGCGCTTTACACCGTATTGGTAACTTATAGCTCTTGCGTCTAAAAACGATAACGTACGATCCGGAGTGATCTTGTCTTCACCGGTGAAGGATATTTTAGGGGTGATACCGGCAACCTTGCTAATCCCTTTGTCAAAAAAGAAACTGATGAATACCGCCACGATGGTCCAGGCGAGCAGCTCGGGGACGGCGATAAAGTTTTGTGCCCTTTTCATCTCGCTCCCGATTCCGAATGCGCATTGCGACAGGACTTCTCCCATAATGATCGCACGCCAGCCGAATCCGGCGGCAGAGGCAAGCCCGCTATGTAAGAATGGCTTCAGCTGCGGATAGATGATCTGGAATAAGACATTGGAACGTTTGATATGGAACTGACGTGCCATAATGGATAAACCCGGACGCAGGTCGAGGATTCCCCGTGTCAGATTCTCTGTCAGTAACGGAAACATGGTGAGAAAGGCGATCATCAAGGGGATACTTTCCGGATTTAGAAATATAAGCGCTAAAAGTATGAAGGATATGACCGGGACCGAACGCATGAGGGCAAGCAGCGGCCTAAATAATTCATACACCCACTCAAAGCGGGCGAATAACCCGGCCATTCCTATCGCACAGACGAGTGAGACCGACATACCCAAGATTCCCCTAAACAGGGTCGCTCCGACTGACCGGTAAAAACTACCGGAGACGAGCCATTCGCAAAGTGTCCGTACGAGTCGTGGAAGCGAAGGTATCAGCTCCGGTTGATTGGCTGTCACGGCGAATAATTGCCATCCCGCCAACAGGATAACGGTAGCGACTATCGTAGTGATCGTTTTTCGAAATCTCATGGTTCTTGGGGTATAAATCCGGCATCGGGAAGCTTCCCGCCGATGGCCTTGGGCTCATACTGCTCGATAAGACGAAGGAAATCCATGACAGCGCTTTTCGCCTCGATAGCCGATAAATAATGGATTTTACACCGCTCGATACTCTCAGGGGTTAAGGCCCCTTGGGCGAAGATCCCATGCTCTTCCAAGGAATGGATGGTCTCTTTCGGATATCGTACGGCTTTTTCGCAAGAGGCTCGTAAGGCATCCTCAAAAGCCGTACGATATTTCTCCATCGTTGGGGCGTATACGACTGCTGTTTGGGCGAATCCGAGGGTATCGTTGTCTGTAAAATGATTCAAGTCCGCGGTTATTCGTAGGCTGCTGTCTCGTCGTAAAGCGATGCTTAGGAACGGTTCCCCGAGTACGGCACGATTTACTTTTCCGGCAAAGATGCCTTGGGTGATTTCCCCGGCGGTATTGAAGGCGTAATTCAATGGATAATCCAATTGCTGGCGACTGAGGTAGTACCGGGTAAGGATATCAGGAGTCGTACCGTTGCCGAATACATACAATGCCGGTTCTTTCAAGGGCGTTTTCTCAACGAGGTAAAGGGTTCCCCAGATCGAGCACCCCGCTAGTTTAATCTGGATCCCTTTATTGTATAAGTTCGCCGCGTTGATCAAGGGGAGTACGGCCATATCGGTCTCCTGCTTGATCAGTGAGGCCTGCGCCAGATCGGGCGAGTCTGCCACTTCTACTAGTACTTTCTGGTTGTCTATAACCGGGGGATTCTCAAGCCAGTCGGCGAATGCGATAACGGACGGACCCCGAAGTACCGAGACCTTGATTACGGCATCTTCCGTTCGTGCATGCCGACAACCGGCGCAACACAATATGAATAGTAGAAAAATGTATTTAATCATATCCAGACCTCTATAAAACAATTAAGGATTGCCTCCCGGCAACCCCTAACCAACTTTGTTAACCTTAAATCTAATACTATTATGAAAAAACCACAGTGCAAATATACGGCTTTCTGTATGTCTGTCAATAGAATAAGCGTTAATTAGTGTTTTGAGACTTATAAGAAAAGCTAAACACCTTTCTTTTGAGTCGCTAGGCCAACCAGCACAATCGTTATCGCCGATACGTACATCATAATGTAGCGCTCGGATTCCGAACATATACCCGTGCCTATTAAAGTTTTATTAGATCACTTTCACAGATATACCCGAGATTCTGGCGGCGGATTACTTCACGGGCGCTTTCCCGGTTATTCGTACGCAAGATCAAGATCGCTTTTTCATGGATGGAGAAACAATACATATATTCTATGCTGATACCCGCTTTCGTGAAATAAGACAATGTGTTGGCAAAACTCCCGGCGCATGAGCTGGTTACGATCGCCAATACGTCGGTCAGGTTTGCGCTGACATTGTTTTCTTTTAATACGCTGTAAGCCTTCTGGGGATCGCTTACGATGATACGAAGGATCCCATACTCGGAGGTGTCGGCCACGGTAGCCGCGATGATGTGGATGCGCTCTTCCGCCAATAAGGCTAATATCTCGCTTAATTTCCCGTACTTGTTTTCAAGGAAAATAGAAATTTGATGGATTGTCATAAGGTTGTTGTTTTAATTGTTTCTTTAACAGAGTTTGCGATGATCTCTCACTCGTACCGCCTTGCCATCCGTGGCAGGCAAAGATCCCTTGGCTACCAGCTTGATATGCGGCGTAAGTAATAATTCGTCCTTCAACTGGCGGGTGATACCTTTCGTCAAACGCTGCAAGGCTGAATAGTCGTCGGTGAATAGATCGCTCAACTCGACCTCGATCAACATCTCGTCGTTATTGCCGATCGTTTCGAGGGTGATCAGGTAATTGCTGCCTAATTCCTTGAATTGCATCAAGATCTTTTCGATCTGGACGGGGAATAGGTTCACGCCCTTCAGGATTATCATATCGTCGCTACGTCCTTTGAAACGGGCAAGGCGTTTATGGGTACGTCCGCAAGGGCAATCACCCGGTAAGATGCAAGTAAGGTCACGGGTACGATAGCGGAGTAAGGGCATCGCCTCCCGGTTGATGGTGGTTAATACCAATTCTCCGACCTCTCCATCGGGCACCGGTCGCAAGGTAATCGGGTCAACGATCTCTACGATCACGTAGTCTTCCCAGATATGCAGGCCGTTTTGCTCCGTACATTCGAACGCCACACCCGGTCCGTTCATCTCCGACATACCGAAACAGTTGTAAGCCTTGACGCCCAGAAGCTGTTCGATGCGTTTACGTTGTTCTTCCGAGTGAGGTTCGGCACCGATGCATACGGTGTGTAGTTTGGTATCCCTTCTTGGGTCTACTCCCTCCTCATACATAACCTCGGCCAAACGGGTGGCGTAGCTCGGTATGATATGTAAGCAGGTCGTGCCGAAGTCGGTGATGAACTTAATCTGTCGTTTGGTATTACCGGCTGCCGCTGGCACTGTCAGCGCACCCAGTTTTTCTGCTCCATACTGGAAACCGAGGCCACCGGTAAACATACCGTAACCGGATGTATTCTGGAATACGTCCGTATCCCTTAGCCCCACCATATACATGCAACGGGCTACTTGGTTGGCCCACCGGTCCAGGTCTTTGGCGGAATGTAAGACGACGGTAGGATTACCTGTCGTTCCGCTGGATGAGTGGATACGTACGCATTTTTGCAATGGGATGGCTGCCAATCCGAACGGATAGTTATTTCTAAGATCGTCTTTCGTTGTAAACGGAAGCTTTCGCAGGTCTTCCAAAGACTGAAAGCTGTCCGGGGTGATTCTTTTCTCTTTGAATATTCTATTGTAAAAAGGGGAGTTGCCCGCTAATTCTATGGTTTGTCTCAGTCGTTCAAGTTGAAGTTTTACCAGATCTTTACGATCCATGGTCTCTATTTCCTTTTGCCAATACATCATTGTTTTTTCAATTAGAGTGTGTTTAATCCATGAAATTAGATTGCAAATGTATCTTTTATTTTGGATAATGCCATACACTTGTGTCAAAATATTAGTTAGGGTCTTTTGAAAGTGAGAATTATTAGCCCGTGAACCATTGTAAATAAAAAAATAATAGTTACTTTTGCCCGATACGCAATTAAACTTAATGTACGGGCTATGGGGAAATATGACCTCCTTTCCAAAGAGGAGTTGATTCAAAGGATTGAGAGATTAGAAGCCGATCTGGAAAAAGCCACTTTGACACCATCTCCAAGCGATGACAAGCTTGGAATGCATCAAAGTCAACATACGATCAACTTCTTAAATATCTTGATGGATACGATCTTGTCGAACGTATTTGTGGAGATCTCGGTGAAAGATATTTTCAACGGTTTCCGGTATATCTATTTTAATAAGGCGGCGGAAGAGTTCATGGGAGTCAAGGCGGAGGATGTCTTAGGGAAGACGGATTTCGAGCTTTTCCCCGATTCCAGGCGGGCGCACGAGATCCGAACGGAAGATTACCATACGATCAAAACGGGACGTATGGTAAAGGAAGTGGTAGAGTATGAGAAACCGAATGGAGAGGTGAGGATCGTGAATATCGTGCGTTTATTGATCACGAATCCGGATCCGGGAGCCTCGCCTCTGTTATTGGTCATGCTGAATGACATCACGGAGCGACGTCAGGATCAGTTGAAGCTGATGAAAGTACAAGAGGCGGATAAGATGAAAAACGCTTTTATCGCCAATATGAGCCATGAGATCCGGACCCCGCTGAATGCTATCGTCGGTTTTGCCCATCTCGTGACGGAAACGACTGATGCCAACGAGCAAAAGGAATACTTCTCGATTATAGATAAGAATTGCGATTTATTGTTGAAAGTGATCAATGATATCCTGGATTTGTCGAAGATCGAGTCCGGTCGGTTAAACTATAACGTGTCGGAAGTAGAGTTGAGGGATATTTGTCAGGAGGCCTATGTGGTACAATCCTTGAAGATGTCTTCCGTTGTGGCATTGGTATATAACTCGGTCGCCATGCCTTCCGTTCGTCTGTGGACCGATCCGCACCGGGTGGAACAGGTCTTGTTAAATCTCCTGTCTAATGCCATTAAGTTTACCTCCAAAGGTTTTATCTCGCTTTTTTATGAGGTGGAAGATATGTTCGTACGTGTCTCTGTCATGGATACCGGAATCGGGATATCAGAGGATAAGCTGGAGTCTGTTTTCGAGCGTTTCGTGAAACTGGATGATTTTTATCAAGGGGCTGGTTTGGGATTATCGATCTGCAAGATGATTGTAGAGCAGTTGGGTGGCGAGATCGGTGTGCGATCAGAGCTTGGCAAAGGTTCCACTTTCTGGTTTACCTTACCGTTGGTTGTTACGGATAAGGCTGTTGTGGAGAAGGATGATCCTTCTGTTTTGAGTGAATATCAACTATACTAAATAAAAGAGAAATGAAAAATGCGGTTATCTTTTTAGCGACAGGCTTTGAGGAAATAGAAGCCTTGGGTACGATTGATGTTTTGAGGCGCGGTGGTGTACGGGTTGTGATGGTATCCATTACGGGTGACCGTTTGGTGATGGGTGCTCATGATATTCCGGTAATGGCTGATTATCTGTTCGAGGAGGCGGATTTCAGTTGCGTCGAAGCCTTGATCCTCCCGGGTGGAATACCCGGAAGCAACCATTTAAATGAGCATGTCCATTTGAGAGAATTAGTCAAGGAAAAAACGGAAGAAGGCGTATTAATCGGCGCTATCTGTGCCGGGCCGATGGTTTTAGGCAGTCTTGGATTGCTACAAGGAAAAAGGGCTACCTGTTTTCCTTTCTTCGAGCCAACAATGGTAGGCGCTATTCCTACGGAAAATGGGGTAGAGCAAGATGGAAATATCATTACAAGCAGGGGACCGGGCTTTATGTTCGAGTTCGGCTTGGCGATCTTGAGGAATCTGAAAGACGAGGAAATCGCTCTGGAAGTGGCGGATGCCTTATTGTACGACGCTTTGTTACATGGGGCAAAGCACTAAGCTTGATATTAAAACCCCTCGGGAGAATGAATGTCTTAGAGGCATTCTCCCGAGGGGTTTTTGTTGTAAAGAGGTTCCCTTGACGTTATGCCGCGATTGTTACAATTTAGGCAATTCCCAAGGTGCCCGGTAATAGGCTTTCGACAGGGCGGTAGCTTCGTTATCGCCGACGAACAAATTGTTTTTGTCATCCCAATGGACTTCCCGTTGAACCCGGCAGGAGATATTCGCCAAATGAGCCATCTTCGCTACGCGGGCACCGATAGCGACATCGGCGTTCGGAAGTTCGCGGCTTTTAATGCAACTCAACATGTTTCCCACATGATTATAAAGCCCTTTGCCTTCCCCTTTCTTGAAAGGAACGGCTTCCATGCGGGCTACGTTATTGGATACGACCGGTATGACTTCCCAACCGGCTCTGTCGAGTACCATCGTACCGTTCTCCCCATAGAACGCTAATCCTTCCTTCCGGTTATAGAGTCCGTGATTGATCCCGCAGGCGTGATCCCAAATGATCGTAAAATCTTTGTAAGCGTAAGTTGCCATTAACGTATCGGGTGTCTCCATAGCGTCGTCCGGATAGGCGAACTTGCCGCCGCTTGAGAATACACGGTTGGGAAGACCCGCGTTCATGCCCTCCAAGGCATAATCCAATAAATGTACGCCCCAGTCCGACATCAAGCCTCCCGCATAGTCCCAGAAGAAACGGAAATTATAATGAAAGCGATACGGATTGAACGGACGTTTGGGAGCCGGGCCTAGCCACATGTCATAATCCACTCCGGCGGGAGCGTCGCAATCCGGTTTGACCGGAAGTGTCGGTTTGCCATCTTGGTAAGCCCATACCTTGACCGTACGGATTCGTCCGATATTTCCGGCTTTCAAGAAATTAGCCGCCTCGTCCCAATGCGGGTCGCTACGTTGCCATTGGCCTACCTGTACGATCCGGTTGTATTTACGAGCGGCTTTTTCCATCAAATTACATTCCTCGATCGTATTGGAGAGCGGCTTCTCTACATATACGTCTTTTCCCGCTTGGCAAGCCCAGACCGTCGGAAGGCAATGCCAATGGTCCGGCGTACCGATAATGACTACGTCTACGTCCTTGTTATCGATGACTCGCCGCCAGTCCTTGTATAAATGAGGTACTTTTTTCCCTGTTTTCTTCTCAACGTCGGCAGCCCGTTTGTTTAACCATTCGTCATCGACATCGCAAAGAGCCACGCATTCCGTCTCCGGATAATCAAGAAAAGTATTCAAATCCCCGTATCCCATACTGCGGCATCCGATGAGGGCTACTTTTACTTTGTTGCTGGGGGCGGTTTGTCCGTATACGGAGGAATACGATTTACCGGTAAGCGGCGATAAAGTAAGTCCGGACATGATAAGCCCGGTTTTTTGCATAAAAGTACGTCTGTTCATGATATTAGTGTTTAATACTGTCATAAATATATTCCATATCCACATGCTCCCTTACGAGGGCGGCGAGTTTATCATACTGCTCTTCCTTAAAAGCGGCATAATCGAAAGGACCCGCAGTCGTTTCCGTGTCAAAGCCCTCGGCCAAGTTGTCCAATACGGCCGGATTGTCAAGGATACCATGCATATAACTTCCCCAGCATCGGTTGTTGAGGTAATATCCGTCCGTTCGTCCGTCTTCCAGCCGGGCTACGGGCTGTTCGGGGGCGTCGCCCAATAGGCTGGTTCGTCCCATATGTATCTCGTATCCTTTACAATCCCTATTCTCCGAAGAGGGGAGGAACGCGAAGTCGCTTTGTCTCGTGATCTTCTCCTGCTCGATGACTGTGCATTGAGGCAGCAGACCGAGACCGGGAATCGCCGGGATATTTCCCTCGATACTTTCCGGATCTTCCAATCGGACTCCCATCATTTGATAGCCACCGCAAATACCGATCACCTTTTTACCCGCTTTATGTGCCCGGATAATCGCCATCGCTATCCCATTGGCCCGTAGGCTTTGTAGGTCCGATAACGTATTCTTTGAGCCGGGGAGCAGGATGATGTCGGCTTTCTCTATCTCATCGATATGATTGGTGTAATACGGATTGAAGCGAGGGTCTGTCTCCAATACATCAAAATCCGTGAAATTAGACATTCGTCTCAGCAGGATGATAGCTACATTGATTTTCCCGTCCTTATAGGTATTGTTTTTCATATCCAACGCTACGGAATCCTCTTCCTCTATCTTGATATCCCGAAACCATGGGATTACGCCAACCACGGGAATCCCGGTCAATTCCTTTAACAGGCTCCGTCCTTCCTCGAATAAGGAGGCGTCTCCGCGGAACTTATTGATGATAACCCCTTTCATCAAGGCCCGTTCCTCCGGCCGTAACAGGGCGATCGTTCCATATACGGAGCCGAATACGCCGCCCCGGTCTATATCCGCTACTAAGTAGGTAGAGGCTCCGGCCGCAATCGCCATCCGCATATTGGTGATATCCCGGTCTCGCAGGTTTAGTTCGGAGATGCTTCCGGCACCTTCCAATACGATCGGATTATAGCGAGCTTCCAGACGGTTGAAGGCTCTGACAGCTTCCTTGAATAGCTCCTCCTTCTGGTTTTGTATCCCGAAATAATCTTTGGCGGACATATTGCCGACAGGTTTTCCGTTTAATACGACTTGCGAGCTTTTGTCATTTGTCGGCTTTAGTAATACCGGGTTCATATCCGTATGCGGGGAAATGCCGCATGCCTCCGCTTGTACGACTTGCGCCCGGCCCATCTCGCCGCCTTCTGGGGTAGAGTAGGAATTGAGGGACATATTTTGTGCCTTGAACGGTGCCGGTTGATAGCCATCTTGCTTGAAAATACGGCAAAACGCCGCATTGATAACGCTTTTACCCGCATCCGAGCAGGTTCCGACAAACATAATCGGTCGTAAGTGTCGCTTCATCTGTATCGATTTTATTTACACGGTACACAAAGGTAGTATTTTTGGCTTTTTTATTAAGGAGAAAATATGAAAAAAGAAGAAGAAGATTTTGTTATGGGCATGCTAGTCTACATAGCTTGTCTGCGTGAGAAAAAGCGGTATTCCACGGCGAAGAGTTATCAAGATGCGTTGAACTCGTTCCGGAGGTTTTGCGGCAAGGAGAGGATACCTTACTCTCATATTAACAGGGACACGCTCTCGCGTTATCAGTCCTGGTTGTTGGACAGGGGATGTTCCATGAATACGGTGTCGACCTATATGCGCCGGATCCGTCACATCTACAACATAGCCGTGGAGGCGGGCGAGGCACCCTTTGTACCTAACCTGTTCAAAGATGTCTTCACGGGCGTGGAGAGCAAGCGGAAGAGGGCGTTGCCTTCGGGAAGTTTGTGCTCGTTGATGGGGACCGCGGAAGTCGAGCCGGAGATGCGGAGAACCCGGCTGGCCTTTAGCCTGATGTTCGCGTTCAGCGGTATGGCGTTCGTGGATTTCGCCCATTTGAGGAAAGAGAACATCAAGGGCGGGGTCTTGTCGTACCACCGACAGAAGAGCGGGTCCCTCATCCGGTTGGAGATCCCCGCCGAGGTACGTCACCTGTTGGACGAGCTGGCGGCTTGCACGGACAAGGGGTCACCTTACCTGTTCCCATTCCTGAGCGGGAAGAAAACGGGCGAGGAGGCCTACGTGGAATACAACAAGGCCCTGTACCGTTTCAACCGCGACTTGAGGTTGTTGGCGGAGACTTGCGGCGTGGACGAGCCGGTCACCTCTTACACGATCCGCCACTCGTTCGCCACGACCTTGCGGGAACAGGAGGTACCGATCGATGTGATCAGCGAGTTGCTGGGGCACACGTCCATCAAGACCACCCAGATCTATTTGAAGAGCTTTTCCTTGGAGCGTCTGTCGGCGGTGAACCGGGCCTGTTTCGGGAGCGTGTACAAGCCGGTATCCGGGGCTGGGTAAGGGATTTAGCTACTCGGGAAGTAGCGTAAAAGCTCGTATTAGGGGAAACAGATGGCGCAGACCGGGCAGATGGACCGGATATTTATTTTTTTATCTATAAAATCCACGTCCATCCGCATCATCTGCGTGCCACTTCAAGGTCTTGGATGAATAAAGGCAAAAGGGGAATCCCTTCTGCCCGGATTGTCATGTCCATGAGACAACAAAAAAGGCAGAATCACACATGTGTTTTATGAAATTAGGCAGATCGCCCCTAAGAAAAAGAAAGTTTTCTCCTTGGAAGGCTTGCCTATTATCTTTTTTTGCTACATTTGCGCCGTGAAAGAATACGCTACTTCCCGAGTAGCTTAATATTCTCGGGCGATGGTAATTTTCAGAGATGCCATAATTGAATACGTAAAGTGTTGTGTGTCAAGGATAAACGGGATCGTCTTGGCAGGGCTTTGAATTGCCGTTCGCCTTGGGAGGTCCTGGCATAATCAGGGGGGAAAAGAGAATCATGTCGATAAATGCTTTGAGGAACGATTGCCCGGATAGGGGCATGGCGCAGGTTCGTAAGCGTCAAGACCTGAGAACCGTTCGCTGGTATGTGCTGACGCTCCCTACCGCCGCGGGTGGCAGGCGCGACAGGATCAGCCCCTCGAGGGGGCTGGACGTGGAGCTTTCCCGGCGCGAGCGTCGCGGGGAGACGTTGTTCGAGTATTTCGCCCCCTCGTACGTGGAGGTGAGGAAGGTGGGCGGCAAGCTGGTCAACACGAGGCGTCCCCTGCTGTTCAACTACGTGTTTATCCGCTCCTCCGTGGAGGAGATCTTCCGGATGAAGCGCACGCTTCCCCTGTACAATTTCCTGCCCCGGATCTCTTCCGGAGACGCGGCCCGTTTCCCTTACCTGTCGGATAGCGAGATGGAGAATCTGCGTTGGGTGGCGAGATCGTATTCCAATGAGCTTCCCGTATATGTCCCGGACAGCGGCCGCCTGCTGAAGGGGGACCGCGTACGCATCACGTCCGGCTATTTCGCCGGGATGGAGGCGGAGGTGGTGATCCAGCCGGGCGGCGGTCATAAGGATGTCATGGCACGTATCCTCGATTGCATGTGGGTTCCCCTGTTCGAGGTGAAGCCGGGCGAGTATGAGTTGATCGAGCTGAACACCAAGGGCAAGCACGCCTATACCCACCTGGACAACGACCGCCTGCGGGAGGGCTTGCACGATGCCTTGGGGCGTTACCACGCCTCCGGCAGCGTAGCGGAGGGGGATACGCGCTTGGCGCGTGAGGTGTTGAGATCCTACGGCTCGCTCCGCGCGGAGACGGACGTGATGCGTTGCAAGATCTACTCGTCGCTCCTTTCCGCCTACAAGCTGTTGGGCGAGGAGGATGAGTTCGTGCGCTTGCTCGCCACGATGCGCGGCATGCTCCCGGCGGTGAAAGCGCCGCAATCCCGCGCCCTGTTGCTGGTGACGCTCTACGGTTGCACGGACAGCAGCGTCTACCGGCAGATGGCGCACGATTTGGTGGATCCGTGGAGGGTTGAGTCCTCACCCAAGAAGAGCAAGCAGACTTTAATCCGTCGGTTGGCCGATTACGACCGGTGGCTGAGGCACGGATAGCGTTGATCGCTTAAATCATAAATCAACAATCATAGTCAAAACATGTCTTCCCTTCCTTCCGGCGTCCGTTTGGTGAGGTTGCTGAACGAGCGTTTGGCAGAGATCATGGATCGCGAGCGTGCGAACCGAAACGCGATACACCTCTATTGCACGGGACCCTATTGGGTGGCTTTCGAGCGCTCGGCCTACCAGTTGCGCCGTGCGTTCCCGGACAGCGAGATCACGCCGATGCGCCTGCTCGGCTACCCGTTCCCGGTGGTGATGGTCTCCGTGACGGATCGCTCGTTCCGTGCGTATGCCCGCAAGCACATCTTGCGAAGAGACGACATGGATTACAAATTATTAACCGCATCCCAACTCTCCCGTGAGGACTACCAAGCATGGCACGCCGGCGAGGTGGAAGGGTTGCCTTCATTAAGTGAGATCGTATGAGTGAAGAGAGCAGTGTTCCTTTCGAGAAAAGAGAGGGAGAGAGTCCGGAACGATTCATCCCGGATGGGATGAACGCCTTCGAGCGTAACGTGAAGCGTATCGGGGATTGCTTTTTGGCCTTGATCGCCTTGGTCGTATTCTCTCCTTTGTCCTTGATCTGCTACATCGCCGTAAGGCGCGAGGATGGCGGTCCGGCCATTTTCAAGCAGGAGCGAATCGGCCGTTTCGGCCGCCCGTTCAACATCTACAAGTTCCGCAGCATGCGTTTGGACGCTGAGAAGTTCGGCCCCGCTCTTTACAAGGGAGGAGCGGATCCTCGCATGACCCGCGTGGGCAAGTTCCTGCGTGAGCATCATCTGGACGAGCTGCCCCAATTATGGAATGTCTTCGTCGGTGACATGTCCTTTATCGGCCCTCGTCCCGAGCGAAAGTTCTACATCGACCGGATCATGGAGCGTGATCCCCGCTATCGTTATCTGTACCAGATCCGTCCGGGCGTGACCTCCTACGCCACGCTTCACAACGGCTATACGGACACGTTGGAGAAGATGCTTCGCCGTCTGCGCTACGACCTGTTCTATCTGGAGCACCGCTCGTGGTGGTTCGATTTCAAGATATTGGTGAAGACGTTCTTGAACATAGCGTTCGGGAAGAAATTCTGAAAATATAAAGGAGAGGCAATTCCGCCCCTCCGTTAAAACAAAGAACTATGAAGAAAGTATTGAAAGGCTGGCTCATCGACAATTCGGTGACCACCGACAACAAGACGGACAAGATCTTGTTGCTGGCTTCGGCCGGAAGTTTAACCCTTGACGACGTGCTGGAGGAGATGTACAAGCAAGACACCGGCTTGCGTCCGGAGACGCTGCGTCACTCCGTGACGCTCTACCACCGAATCGTGATGGATTTGGTCTTGAACGGTTACAGCGTGAACACGGGCCTGTTCCGTGCGGTTCCGCAACTGACCGGCGTGGTCGAGGGCGGCGTATGGAACAAGGAGAAGAACTCCATCTACGTCTCCCTGACGCAGGACAAGGTGTTGCGCGAGGAGATCGCCAAGACCTCCGTGGAGATTCTCGGCGAGAAGTCGAATATCATGTACATCCTCGAGACCGAGGATAAGAAGACGGGCTTGAAGGACGGCAGCGCGACGGCGGGCCGCAACCTCTTCGTGCGCGGCGCGATGCTGAAGGTGGTGGGCGACGACGAGTCGGTAGGCGTTACGCTGACCAACGCGGCGAAGGCCGTCACGAAACTGACGGACGACCTGATCACGATCAACAACCCCTCCTCGCTTACGTTACTCTTGCCGGCTGATCTGGCGGAGGGCGAGTACACGCTGACGGTGACGACGCAATACGCCAACTCCGGTCATTTGCTGAAAACGCCCCGTAGCGTGAGCACGCAGATTTGGGTCGGCGGCAAACCCACCGAAGGAGGTGACGATAGCGAGGTCCCGGGCGAGATTTGATAGATTTGGGAAGTCACTCTTCCCTTATCGGGGAATAGTGTCTTCCCTTATCAGGGAAAGGTGGTTTCCCTGGTAAGGGAAATCATCTTTCCCAACCTGGCTCTATCAAGTCAGTGTGGTTATGTGGACATCAATATATAAAGAGCACATGTTGAAGCTGGAAGAAAATACTTTGAGAAAGTGATGCAAGACTACAATCAGCATCGCAAAGGTCGCAGCCTGAGAAAGTACTGCAAGGATGAAGGGGTTGACTATGCCTGGCTCATAGAGTACAGTAAGCAGCCTCTTTAGCTCCTTAACGGGTCCAGAGTGACTACTTACGATTCATTTCAATTAGAAAGAGTCGTATAATTGAATGATATAATTAAAATATACAGACATGAATATCGCTGTAGTAGGCACGGGCTATGTAGGCTTGGTATATAGAGAAGGGGGTAAGAAGGACGGTGGATTGGTACAAGGAGTTTTATGGGAATAGAGGGGGGATTTGCAATTAGATGCTAATTTTATGGCAGTAGATAATAAGAAACGAGTTTTTAAAGGCTTGGCTTGGAGTGGTATAGAACGATTTTCCGCACAGGGAGTTAATTTTGTTTTTACATTTATTATTGCTCGCCAATTACTCCCTTCTGATTATGGTTTAATTGCCATGTTGGGGATTTTTGTGGCATTAGCGCAAACATTTGTTGATTCAGGATTCCTTAATGCGTTAGTTCAGAAGCAAGATAGAACAGAAGTGGATTACTCGACTGTGTTTTATTTTAATATTGTTGTAGCCATACTGATTTATTTGTTATTAATCTCTTTGTCTGATAAAATTGCTTCATTTTATAACCAGCCGTTGTTGACCGATTTAATAATATGGGTATCTATCAATTTTGTGATAAGTTCTTTTGCTACAGTCCAAAAGGCGATTTTGACTATCGACTTAGATTTTAAACGACAGGCTTGGATTTCTTTATCCTCTGTCTTTATAAGTGGAGCTGTCGCGATGTTTATGGCCTACAAAGGATATGGAGTATACACTTTGGTACTCCAAGGGATCATTAAGAATTTGATAAATGTCTTATTGTTATGGTTCTCTTCTTCATGGAGGCCTTCGTTGGTTTTTTCTATTCAATCATTTAGAGGATTATTTGGTTTTAGCTCGAAAATATTATTGGGTGGATTTATCGCTAATATATATACTAACTCTTATACATTGTTGATCGGTAAATTTTTTCCAGCTTCTGATTTAGGGCTATATAATAGGGCTGAGACTATCTCTAAGTTTCCCGCATACAATTTTACTAATATATTAGTTCGAGTCTTTTATCCGATTGAATGTGAGTTGCAGGATGATGCGGAAGCCTTGCAAGGTAAATTTTATGCTTTCCTCCGTATGACTTCGTTTGTGGTTTTCCCTATTATGCTTGGTCTCTGCGCGATGGCAGAACCAATAGTTAGGTTGACACTTACGGATAGGTGGATGGATACAGTTCCTTTTATACAAATAATGTGTGTGGCCTATATGTGGGATCCTATAATGAGAATGACAGTAGATTTGTTAAATGTCAAGCATAGAAGCGACTTGACTTTAAGAGCAGAAGTGATTAAAAAAATAATCGCATTCTTAATCCTTTTTTTGTCTCTTAGAGGAGGTTTGATAGTTGTTTGTTTAGGATTGATTTTTTATTCTTTTTCGGATTTGTTAGTTGTGACTTATTTTGTACGTAAATTACTTCCTAAAGTCTCTTTTAAACAAGAAATGATAGTCTTGTTTCCTGTCTTTCTTAAAGCTAGTATTATGGGAATTAGCATGTATTCTCTTAAGTGGTTAGGGTTAGACGATCTACCTCTGTTGCTATTAAGTATTCCAGTTGGGATTATAGTGTATATAGGCATCTCCTTGTTGACTCATACTCCAGAAAGTGAGTTTGTGGTTAATAAAATGAGAAATGTGATATATAAATAGAAATTAATAAATTAATATGAATATCCTTTTTGTTATTCCTGGAAGTTTTAGCCCTTCTCTAGGAGGAGTAGAGCGTGTGACTGATCTTCTCGCAAGAGAATTTCTACAAAGGAATCATAAAGTTTATTTCCTCTGTACATATAGTGGATTAGATCACTCAAATTCTGCGGTGGATGTTTTTTGTTTGTCACGAGCGCAAGAATCTGTATTTAGCGATCGTTCCGTATGTGAATATCAAAAGATATTGGAAGATAATAAAATTAAGATTGTTATAAATCAAAAGCCTTTGTGTGAGGACGGCTTGTTTATATTGGAAAATACTCCATCCTCTGTGAAAGTTGTTTCTGTATATCATTCTAAACCATTTGGCGATTATTTGGCAAAGTTGATAATCTGGAAAAGAAAAGGTATTATGGGGAAATTTGTCTCTTTATTTTATAGATATAAGATTCAACAAACGAAGCATATATTTAGAAAAATTATCGATAAATCGGATTGTTTGTGTTTATTGTCTGGCTCCTATATAAAGGAACTTGGTAGATTTTTAGATTTAGAGGACTGTAAAAAGTTACGGGCGATCAATAATCCCAATATATTCGATCATGGAAAGAATTCTCTTTGTTATTCAGCTAAGGAAAATGTGTTGCTTTTCGTAGGTCGTTTGGCTTTTTTCCAAAAAAACACCTTGGAATTTATAAAGGTTTGGGAAATTGTCAGTAAAAATAATCCTTCTTGGCGTGCGGAGATTGTGGGAAACGATACTGGATGTCAAAAAGAACATGATTATGTAGAGAAAAATCGGATAAAACGTTGCGAGTTTGTCGGTTATGTTCAAGATGTATCTTCGTATTATGAGAAAGCATCAGTCATTTGTATGACTAGCCATTACGAGGGATGGCCAATGGTTCTCATTGAAGCGATGAGTAGAGGATGTGTTCCAGTTGTTTATAAAACATTTAGTGCTATTCATGATATCATCACGGATACGAATGGGATATTGATTGAACCTTATGACATAAATTCTATGGCTCGAGGCATTCAATATTTGATAGACAATCCGCATGTGCGATCAAGAATGGCAGTTTCGGCAGTGGATAGTCAAAGAAAGTTTGATGTGTCATCTATTGCAGATGAATGGGAAAAATTGTTTGCTGATATATAGGCCAATGAAATTATGCAAATATGATATCAGATATTGAGCAATGTTTATTGAATCAAATTACTGTAAGGAATAATGATTGAAAATTCACATACTGCAAGGAGTCTGAGTCATGGAGTTAATGACCTGCCACTGAAACTTGCCCTTTTTGTGGTTTGGCCTTTCGGTGCGTTCTTACATTCGTTATTTAAGAATCCTGCGTCGAGATCTTCTTATTGCATATATTGGGGTGTGGGACTTCTTTTTTGTTGGTCTATGTATTATAGTCCGTCTAATACTTTTTATATTGATTTAATATTGACTGTAGAACATTTTTATGAAACCCATTTAACTTTTGAACAATTACTGGAAGAAATAAAGAAAACTTTGACAATGAGTGTTGGAGCCCATCCAGACTTTTATAGACTTATTATTTATTGGTTGACAGGAAATATCTCTACTAATTTTCATTTAATGTATGTTATCGCAGGTATTCCTACTCTTTATTGTATGCTCAATTCTTTGAAATACATTATAGAAGATAAGAATTTTAAGGCAACAGTATATGGATATATTCTTATGCTGCTTTTTGTGTTGCCTAGATCTATTTTTCATGTGCAGAATTTTAGATATTTTACTGCGTTTTGGATTTGCGTGTATTGCTCACTCTGTTATTTTCGTACGAGATCAAAGAAATATTTGTTTGGCTTTGGGGTGCTACCATTTATTCATTATTCTTTTTTACTTTTACTCTTCTGCCTTTTTCTTTTTTTCTTTTTAAAGAAATATCCTAGGTTTAGTAAGTGTTTATTCTATGTATCTATTCCATTTGCATTGATTCCTTTCGATTTTTTGCTTCAGAGTTTTGTTAGTCTTGATATTTACCCACTTCTTTTTAATGATAAAATTGGACTATATCTTTCAGATGATATGAACGATAAACTAGGAATTTATGCCAATGGTTTGCGATCGTTGTTTAAGGCTATAAATGTGATTATCTTGGTCTTTACAACTTTATATATGTTGAATCGGGTAGAGAAACAAAAAACACATTCATATCTTTATTCTCTATTTTATTTCTCTATGATTTGTCTATCTGTGTTTGGTTTTATAAATGTGATACCTGTTTTAGGCGAACGTTTTTTTTTGTTGAGTAGAACACTCTGCATATTTTTATGGTTCAAGTTAGTTTTTCCAAAGCATAAGAAATTTCTATTTGTTTTTTTGCTAGGATCCGCTTTAGATATTTATACGGATGCTGGATTGTATATGAAAGTGTTGTCTCCAGATTTCTTTTATTCTAATATGGTGAGTTTAATTGTTAAAAATATAGATATTTCCTTTTATAATTAGTGTATTTGGTCATGGTAAGAGTTTTACATGTTAATAGAAGTATGCATCGCGGAGGGATCGAAACGTTTGTCATGAACCTTTATCGTACGATAGATCGCTCTGAAATTCAATTTGATTTTCTTTTGAATCAGTTGGATGATGATTATAAAGATGAGATAGAACGATTAGGTGGTCATATTTACATCATACCTCCTAGGAGTAAAGGCTTTTATAAATATTATCGAAACCTAGATTCCTTTTTTGAAGAAAATGCGCATAGATATAATGCGATTCATTTGCATGCTAGTTCCTTAAGTTTGATATCTCCTTTGTATTACGCTAAAAAATATGGTATAAATAATCGAATTATACATTCTCATAGCTCGAATCAATCAGGTGCTTTACATTATGTATTGCATAATGTGAATAAACTTTATATTCGAATATTGGCAACGGATTTCTTTGCGTGTAGTGATAGTTCTAAAGAATGGATGTATAAATATACCGGAAGAATGGATTCTGTTAAAATTATAAATAATGGAATTATAGCTAATGATTTTAGATATAATGAATCTGTTCGAACAAGAATAAGACATTTGTTAAATATTAAAGTTGACGAATGTGTGCTTGGACTTGTCGCAAATTTAATTGCTGTTAAGAATCATAAGTTCTTAATAGATATATTTGAGGAATTTCAGTTAATAGTTCCAAATAGTAAATTGATAATAATTGGTGACGGGAAGTTGCGAGTTCAAATAGAGGAGAAAATAAAGGAACTCGGGTTATCCATTAAAGTATTGTGTTTGGGGAAGAGGAGTGACATTCCTGAACTGTTGCAGGCTATGGATGCGTTTGTTATGCCTTCTTTATGGGAAGGTCTACCTCTTTCTTTGGTGGAGGCACAAGCTGCCGGATTGCCTGTCTTTTGTTCTGATACTATATCTTCAATGAGTAAAGTTACGGAAAATTATTATTCACTTTCGTTATCCTGTTCTGCAAAAGAATGGGCTAAGTTTATTGCGAAAACACTGATTGGATTTATTCGAGAGGATATGGTTTTTAAAATTATTTCTTCGGGATTTGATATTCGAACATCGGCTCAATACTTGGCAGAAATATATAGAAATAATCTTGATTGATAATGCTTGGATCATATGATACAGACTAAAGAAGACTATAAAGAGTATCGGCGTATGGACGATGCACGATACGTGAAAAGCAAGCACCCTTTTTTGTTATGGCTGATGGGTGGGGATGAGAACTCTCATATGCGTTCGTTTATGCGTACACTGAGACGTTTAGAATATTATACGAATGTTAAAACTTGTATAATGGGGGGGTGATTCGTGCCTTTCTAACCTATAAGCATAGGCGTAATTGCATGAAATATGGAGTTTTTGTCCGTCCAAACAGTTGCGGTCCGGGTTTACGTATCGTACATATCGGGGGGATCCATTTGAATTGTACCAGTATGGGAGCTAACTGTACGGTGACACAAGGAGTTGTGTTGGGGAATAAAAACTTGCCGGAGAACCGACCAGTCGTGGGGGACTATGTCGAGCTGACTTTAGGTTGTAAAGTGATTGGAGGGATCACAATTGGAAATAATGTGATAGTGGCTCCTAATTCTGTAGTTGTTAAAGATGTGCCCGATAATTCTGTCGTTAGCGGAGTCCCTGCCCGTATTATTAAGCATAATGACAAGAAAGTCGGTATTTGATCTCTGCCGAGATGGCTTTTTGATCACAATTTTCTAGAAATTAAATAGTATTCATTATGCATATACTTTTCTCCTCCACCGCTACGGTTGATCGTTACGGGGGGAAGTTTTACAATAACGCCATCAAGGCAGCATTGCCGCGTTATCATTATTTGGGTGAACAGATTACCTGCCTGGCCTTTGAGCGGGAAGTAGACCGTGTGAAGCAGGAGCTTATAGAGGATCCGGGTGTGGATTTTGTCTTCTTGAAGAAGGTGAACACGATGAGATCTTTGCTGGTAGACAGACTGGAGAATGAGCGGATTATCGAATGGGAGGTGTTAGCTTGCGACATCTGCGTAGCGCATGTACCCTCGTTCTTGGGTGACACGGTAGCTCGTATCGCCAAGAAGCATGGAAAGCCTTGCTTGAACGTGGTGGTGGGTTGCGCATGGGACGCTTATTGGAATTATAGCTGGGTCGGGAAACTTATGGCTCCCTTTCGTTATCTCTCGTTACGTCGGGTACAAGCCGATGCCGCCTATTCGATCTATGTGACGAATGATTTTTTGCAGTGTAGGTATCCTACTAGAGGGTACTCTATAGGATGCAGCGATGTGAATATCACGACTGGTGATGAGACTGCCTTACAGAAGAGGTTGGAGAAGATTGCCGTTAGGAGAGATATTTTGAAATTGGGGACGGTGGCTGCCGTGAATGTACGTTACAAAGGGCAAGAATATGCGATCAAGGCGTTGCGGAGATTGAGAGACTGCGGCATTGATATCGAGTATCATCTGGTAGGTGGCGGGGATAATACGTTCCTTCGTTCGTTGGCAGATAAATATGGGGTTGGTGACAGGACGTTTTTTCATGGTTTGATTCCTCACGACCAAGTCATTCCTTTCTTGGATGAGATGGATCTATACATCCAGCCTAGCAAGCAAGAGGGACTGCCTCGTGCCTTGATCGAGGCGATGAGCCGGGGATGTCTCTCTCTAGGTTCTCGGACGGCCGGTATACCAGAATTATTGGATAAGAAATATGTTTTCCGTAGGGGAAATGTAAGCGATATTGTCCGTATCCTTTCTAAAGTCGATAAGAATACACTCAAGGAACAAGCCTTGCGTAATTTCGAGGTGGCCAAGCAATACGACCGAGATCTGCTCAATAGGAGAAGGTGTGAGTTTATGGACTTGTTTAGGAAAGAATGTGGAATATGCGAATAGGTATCCTTACACATTACGATGTAAACAATCAGGGTGCCCAATTGCAAATGTATGCTACATATATGCAGTTGAAACAGCTGGGGCATGAACCTGTGGTATTAACTTACAAGAAGAATTATGATTTTGAGCCGCAACTGGAGAAGCGCAATCAGATAACAGTGGCATCAGTCCCTTATATTATCAAACATTTTCTGTTAGAGAAAGGCGTGAGACTTACATGGCATAATGTCCGAAAATATTTGGTCAATAAGAGGTTTCGTGAACAAAATTTTCGTAGCGACTGTTATTGCTCGGCTTCGATAGATGCCGCTTTGGTCGGAGCTGATGAGGTCTTTAGTTTGGAACTGGGGGTGAATATGATGATGTTCGGTCATGGTGTGAATACGGATAATATGATCGCCTATGCACCATCGAGCGGACAGACCGATCTGAATCGGATCCGTCAATTTCATTGTGAGGAGCTTATTGGAAGCGGCTTGAACCGTTTTAAGGCATTGTCTGCTAGGGATGAGAGGACTAGAAAAATTATTCATGAACTGACCGGGAAATTTGCGGAGTTGGTATGTGATCCGGTGTTATTGTATAAGTTCCCATTAGATACCTATAAATTACCTAAAGGAACACCCCGGAAGGATTATATGGTAGTGTATTCTTACGATGCTCGTTTTGTGAGCCCTTCAGAGATAGCGGCTGTGAAGGAGTATGCGAAGAAAAATCGTTTGTTGATCGTTTCGCCGGGAACGTATCATGGATGGTGTGATGTTAATATCGTTTGTAACGCGTTGGAATGGTTGAAATGTATTCAGGGGGCGAAGGTCATTGTCACGGATACTTTCCATGGGGTTATAGCCTCAGCTATCACGAATAGACCCATGGCTATTTATTACAGTAAGACCGTTAATTCTTCGAAGATGTTGGATTTGGTAAGCCGGTTGGGGTTGCGAGAGCGTCTGCTTGGGGAAGTCACTTTCAAGGAGTTGGAACGGGTCTTGTCTGTTGATGTTGATATGGTGGCTCTGAATGAGCGTATCGATGATTATCGACAAAAATCGATCACTTATTTAAAAAACGCGCTAAGCATTGTGAAATGAGAAAGAATATCTTAGCGGACTCGCAAATATCATGTACCGGATGCGGGGCTTGTGTGGCTAGTTGTCACAAAAAAGCGATTACTTTATCGATCAATGAGGAGGGTTTCTATGCTCCTGTGGTGGATGGTAATCTCTGTGTGGATTGTGGAGCTTGTCAAAAGGTTTGTTACCGTTTTATCGCCTTTACTAACCATACTTGCGAAATGCGGGATAAAACTGTATATGGAGTCTATTCCTCCAATCAAGTGATACAACATACAACAACCTCGGGAGGCTGTGCATATGAGTTATCTTTATGGGGCATAGATCATGGATATAAAATAATGGGGGTAATCTATGATTATGAGAAGGATCAAGCAAAAACTGTTTTAATAAGCCAGCAGAAAGATTTGGAATTGTTGAAAGGGTCAAAATATATTCAAAGTGATACCTCGGAAGCCTTTGCCCTATTATTGGAGGAGGCAAAAAAAGATCAATCGCAAAAGTATATTTGTATAGGTACTCCTTGTCAAATATTTGGATTAAGGCAGTTGATACGACGGCATCACCTGGCTAATGAATTAATATTGGTCGATTTGTTTTGTCATGGTGTTCCTTCCTATAATGTATGGAAACCCTACATCTCTCAAAAGCGAAGAGAACTTGGTAAACTAAACCAAGTGCAGTTTCGCCACAAAGGGAATGGATGGCATCAATATACGATTCGGTTATTAGGAGAGAAGGGTATATATAGTGAGTTTGCCTATAAAGATATGTTTTATCGTTATTTTTTTGATAATGTAGCGTTGAACACCTCATGTTTTACTTGTGCCTTACGTAAGGAATATGTAGCGTCCGATCTTCGTTTAGGTGATTTTTTGGGGGGAGCCTATGAACAGCGGGAAGACGGTGTATCCGCGGCGCTGGTAGCTACAGATAAGGGGGATTGGTTATTGAAAGAGTTGGCCAAGGAGAAACGTATTATTATTGATAGGGAATGGCTGTCTACTGATTGCCTGAAAGCTCAAAGTACTTGTGATTATTTGAATTTGTATCTAAGAGATAAGGTTATAATGAAATTGAGAGATGGTGAGGATTTAGGTAACGTTCAACATTTTTATTTCCGATACTTGCCATTCAAAAACCGTTTACGATCGTATTTTAAACGACTGGTTACCTTCTTGCCCCCATCTATGTTAATGATTATTCGACGTTTCTACAGAGCATTTTTTTCTTAGTAAAAAGAGATAATCTTGTTGAATTATGCGCATCCTCCAACTAATAACCCTCTCCGAGCTCGGAGGGGCTCAGTCTGTTGTAGTTAATTTGGCGAATCAATTGAGTGAGATCGGCCATGAAGTGATAGTCGCCGCCGGCGAAGGTGATGGCAAGATGTGGTCTATGTTAAGACCGGAAATAGAGCAGGTGCGGTGCAAGTATCTGAGACGGGCATTATCTCCGTTGAATGATTTCCTTGCGATCGTTGATTTCCTGGGGATTTATTGGAAATGTAAACCCGATGTCATCCATCTGCATTCCTCGAAGGCGGGGATGTTGGGACGTGTGGCTTTCCCTTCCGGGAAAGTGATTTATACGGTTCATGGCTTTGACTCTATTCGCCTTGCTTATCGTAAGTTCTTGCCGATTGAGCGGTTTATGCAGCGGGCGTGTAAGGCGATCGTTGGGGTAAGCCGCTATGATGAGCGACTTTTGAGGGAAGAAGGGATAACGCATAATGTGAGTACCGTTTACAACGGCATTAAGAAATTACAGCCATTGCAGGAGGATCCGTTTGCCCATATCGTTGGCTATAAGGCTAAGGTGTTGTGTGTCGCCCGGTTGTCCCCCCAAAAAAAAAGTGACTTGTTTGTGGAGATCGCTCGGAGTCTTCCGGAATATGCTTTTATCTGGATCGGGAATCAGCATGAGGTGGATGGTGGTTTGCCTGGGAATGTCTTTTTTATGGGAAATTTGCCGAACGCGGGTGCTTACAATCAATTTGCGGATTTGTTTATACTGCCAAGTAATTATGAGGGACTTCCGATGGTGATTATTGAGGCGATGAGTTTTGGATGTCCTGTGGTAGCCTCTGATGTAGGGGGTATCAGCGAGATCGTGGTTAATGATTGGAACGGATATACCGTAGAGAATAATGTGCGATCATTCGCTGATAAAATAAAGTATATTTTGGAGAATAGGGCCGTTTGCGAACGGTTCTCAAGAAATGCCAAGGAGCAATTCGAGAAGAAGCTGACCGTTGAGGAAATGGCATCTGCTTATATTACGATTTATCGTTCATAGACAAATAGTCTTGTAAAATAGAGGGGCGATATTCTACTTCCCGCTTATGAGAAGTGGAATATCGCCCTTTTTATATCAAACCTTATCTGTATGTGGGCAAGTTTCATTATCTTTGGTGCGAATCAAAAACCGAATCGATATGACATTAATCGCGAATCCTATTTATGACTCCGTCTTCAAGTA